>JAXMJF010000040.1:0-344763 GCA_034376805.1 Arthrobacter sp. | reverse complement strand
GCCTTTAATGGAACCCAAATGTGATAGCGCAACGGAGTGTGGGTGGGGCTCTACGGCGCCGGCGGGGCCGTGGCCGTCTGGGAGGTCGACGGCGTGGTCGACGCCGGTGCGGTGGCCGTCCCCGCGGACTCCGTGGGCTGCGGACCTGCGGGCGCGGTGGCCGTGGACGTAGCCGCCGGCGCTGTCCCCGTGGCACCGGGTGTCGCACCCGTTGTGGCTGAGGGCGTCGCGCCCGGAGTGCCAGACGGGGTGGCACCCGGTGTGGCAGGAGCCGTGCCGGATGAACCACCCGGCGTGGCGCTGGGGTCGGACTTGATGACCTCCATGATCTGGGCCTTGAACGCGTCCAGGCGCCCCTGGATTTCCGAGAGCGGCACGTTTTGCAGGTTCCGGCCGTACTCCGCGATCTGCTGCCAGAGCTCATTGAGCTTCGTCATGCCGTCGGAGCTCAGCGGCCCGTCCAGGGTGAGGACCAGCTGGCTCGCCAGGGCGTAGGTCAGGCACCGCACGCAGTTGTAGTTCGCGGCGGCCGAGAGGTTCTCCGGGACGATCACGTCGGTCTGGCCCACGATCAGCACCACCTGGAAGCCCACCGCGACGGCGGCGCAGTCCGCGCAGCTGGCGAAGGCGTAGGCCTCGTTGCGGGTGGTGATGTCCCCGCCGTCGTCGGCCCAGACCAGTGCGAAGGCGACGTCGTAGACAACGGATCCGTCCGTGGTGTTGACGGCGAGTGACTGGTTGCCGTCCTCCCCGGGCGCGGCCGGCTGGTCGAAGGGGAACACCCAGGCGGGTGCCGTCGTGCCGGCAGTTCCGGAGTCGCGCGGGACCAGAACCATGCTGAGCTGCGGATCCTCCCGGGTGGGCTTCTCCGCGCCGGCGGGCCAGAGCGCCACGGTCCGGCCGGTCCGGCCCTCCCGCAGTCCGGTGGTGGAACCGGCCGGGAAGATCGCGGTGGTGGCGTCGGCCAGGGTGCCGCGCTCATAGGGCTGGACGGGCCGGTAGCTCTCGGCGCCGGGCCACCAGGCCCAGGCGAGGCCGGCGGTCACGGCCGCGATCACGGCGAGGGCCGTGCCGCGCTGGAGCGCCTTGCCCCGGGTCTTCTGCCACAGGGCTGTAATGACTTGGCGGCCCAGCCGGAACAGGATGTAGAAGATCCCCAGGACCGGAAGCGCGACGGCGGCGATCGCCAGGATCCGCACGGCGGCGTCGAGGATGTCCCCGTCGGCGAGGGCGCTGTTGAACATGGCGTACTGCTTCTGCCCGCTGTCCCACGCGGTGCCGAGGAGACGCGGCAGGGACAGCACCATCAGGACCAGGCTGAAGAGCAGCAGCGGGACGGTGATGAGCACCCAGGCGGTGACCACGGCCCGGGCCCAGGGCTTGAGGACCTGCGCCTCCGGGTCCTTCCGGCGCCACGGCAGCAGGCTCAGCAGGGTGGGTTTGATCCGCTGGAACAGGTCCGGAACCCCGGTGGCGTCGGCCAGGATGTGGTACCCGTCGAAGCGGACCAGCGGCAGCAGCTGCCGGACCATCTGCAGCACCTGGGTCACCACCACCAGCAGCACCGCGTCGAACCCGGTGGCCCACCAGATGCCCATGATGGCGACGGCGACGATCGCGTTGAAGTACAGCCCGCCGAGGTCGGTCCGGATGCGGCCGGCGCGGCCCAGCCGGTAGGAATCGGTGACGTCCGTGAAGAACGCGGGCCAGATCAGGTAGAGCCCGGTGCCCATGGCCCCCGGGGTGGCGCCGCCGCGGCGGGCGGCCGCCGCGTGCCCGAACTCGTGGAACCCGGCGGAGAGCACGGTCACGGCCAGGATCAGCAGCACCAGGCCGGGGTTGGCGAAGGCCTCGTGCGTGGCCGACGCCAGGCCCTTGACCATGAAGATCCACCAGCAGGCGGCGAGGAAGGCCACGGTCACGAGGACCACGATGAAGGGGTTGAAGAGCGCCGCGAAGGGGGCCGTGATCCGTCGGGTCCGCTCCGGGTCGGTGACGGTGTAGCGGAACTTCATGCCCAGCAGCGGGTCGGCCTTGCGGACCTCGGGCTGGGAGCCGTCGGCCAGCTGCAAAAGGCCCAGGGGCAGCAGCTGGGAGTCGATCAGCGTCCGGACGTTGTCGGCGCTGACCAGCCGGCCGAACCCGGCGCTGGCGTGGCTGGCGATTTCCTCGGCGCCGCGGGTACCGTCGATCGCCTCGAGGACCAGGTACAGCAGCCGGGTGAGCTGGAGCGTCTGGCCGTCGGCGCGGCGGACCAGGGAGGGCGCCTCGCGGTAGCCGGAGCCCTGGGTCTCGCCGAGGAGCTGGACGCCGTCGGCCCGGACCGGAACCGGCAGCGTGCCGGCAGCCGTCCTAGTGGCAGCCGGCGCAGGGGAAACCGGCGGGCCGTCCGTGAGGGACGGCCCGCCGTGCGTTGTACTCATCCGGGAAACTACTGCCGGAGGTCGGACTGCTGGTCGGCCGTGGCCGTGGCTTCGCCCTCAATGTTCTGGTTGATGATCGCGTCCTGCTGCGCCACGGCGAAGGCGTTGCTGTCGATGGAGCCGATGTTCGCGGCGACGGCGGCGTCGATCGGGGCGGCGACGTTGGCATTGGCGGCCACGGCACCGTTGATCGGGGCGGCGAGGTCGGCGGAGGCGTCCAGGTCCACGTTGACGTTGAGCAGGTTGGAATTCAGGGCGCCGGCGACGTCGGTCGGCAGCGCGCCCTCCTCGACCGTGACGTCGGTTTCGCCGGTGTCGCTGCCGTCGGTGCTGCCGGATTCCTGCTCGATCGTGCTGTCCTGCGTGGAATCGGCCGAAGCGTCCGCCTCGATGTTCTGGTTAATGACGACGCCCTGGTCGGCGAGGGCCTGGGCGTCGGAACCGAAGGACAGGATGTTCGCCGAGGCTGCGGCGTCGATCGGGGCGGCGACGTTCGCGTTGGCCGCAACGGCGAGGTCGATCGGCGCGGCCGCGTTGAGGCCGAGGTCCAGGTCCGCGTTGAGGTCCAGGACGGACGCCACTTCCTTGTCCGGAAGCGCGGTGCCTGCCTCCGCCATCAGCTCATCGTCGCTCAGCGGGGTCAGATCCTGTTCAGTGCTCACGAAAAACTCCAGTTCCGGCACGGTTTCTGCTGCCCCCAGTGAGCAGTTTCCAGACCGATGTGCCTGATGCGAGTCAATAGTAAGCATGATGAGCATTTATCCGGTAGACGACTCCCGAAAATCCCCGCCGCGGACCATCAATTGCTCCGTAAACGCCCTTATGGGGCTCCAAGAGCGCGGTTACGGAGCAATCGATGCTGCAGAAGTCATCGGGGTCCTTCCACGGGAGCGTCGTTGCGGTGGGACCAGCGCCGGACGGCCTTCTCGGCCTCGACGATGATCAGCACCGTCGAGCCGACGGCCGAGCACAGGAGCCATTCCCACGCGGTCAGCGGCGTGAGCTCCAGCAGGCCGGCGGAGACGGGCCAGGTCATGACGGCCCAGTGCAGGGCCAGGGCGGCCAGCGAGGTGTAGAGCAGCGGCTTGTTCGCCAGCAGCCTGAGCTGGAAGAGGGATTTGTTCTCGGCCCGGGAGCTGAACACCTGGAAGAAACTGAGCATCACGAACATGGTCAGCGCGAGCGTCCGGGCATGGATTTCGGATGAGCCGGCGTGCAGGGCCACGATGAAGCTCAGGATCACGGCCAGGGCCATCCAGGCGCCGGTGATTCCGGCCCGGAACCAGAGCGTGCGGGAGAGGATGCCGTCGGACGGGGGCCGGGGCGGCCTGGTGAGTTCATCGCCCTCGCCCGGTTCGAAGGCCAGGGCGATGTCCTGGACGCCGTTGGTCACCACGTTCATCCACAGCATCTGGACCGGCAGGAACAGCAGGGGCGTCTCGGCGAAGACGCTCAGGGTCACGGCCACCAGGGCAGCGGCGCCGGTGGAGAGCAGGAAGTAGGTGGTCTTGCGGATCGCGGCGAAGGTGACCCGCCCTTCCTCGACCGCGTGCACGATGGTGACGAAGTTGTCGTCGGTCAGCACGACGTCGGCCGCCTCCCGGGCGACGTCAGTGCCGGATTTGCCCATCGCGACGCCGATCGCGGCGGCCTTGAGCGCCGGTGCATCATTGACGCCGTCACCGGTGACGGCAACCACCTTCCCGGTGCTCTGCAGCGCGTGCACGATCCTGAGCTTGTCGACCGGGGAGACCCGGGCCGCGACGGACGTCTGTTCGAGGCGCGCCGCGAGCATGTGGTCATCCAGGTCCGCCATCTCGGTGCCGGTGAGGGCGGGTTTGTCGGTTGGCAGGCCCAACCGGCCGGCGATGGCCGTCGCGGTCACCGGGTGGTCTCCGGTGATCATCATGACTTTGATCCCGGCCCGCCGGCACCTGGCGATGGCGTCGGCGACCCCGGCCCGCGGCGGGTCGGTCATTCCTTCCATGCCCAGGAACGTGAGTCCGGACGGGGGAGGCAGGGGTGCGGGCAGTTCTTCATCAGGATCCAGGATCCGGGATCCGGTGGCGATGACGCGCAGGCCGTCCCGGCCCATCTCCTCGTTGGCCGCATGGATCAGCGCCGGGTCCAGCGGTCCCTCGCCATCCTCCCGGGCCATGGTGCCGGCGGCGCTGATGACTGCTTCCGGGGACCCCTTGACATACAGGGTCCGCCGCCCGCGGGCATCGGTGTGGACCGTCTGCGAGTACCGGAGGTGGGGTTCGTAGGGCTGGTGGGCTAGGGGCTCCGCAGTGCGGTCCCGTTCACTGACGGCGCCCCGGGCCACGGCGGTCTTGGCCATGGCCGCGTCGACGGCGTCCCCGGAGTACTCCAGATCCTCGTCCTCGGAGGAGAGCGTCGCCTCGTTGGTCAGGGCGCCGGCCCGCAGCACAGCCCGGACCAGCGGCGGGTCCGCGGAGCCGCCGTCGTCGTCCCCGGCAGTGATGTCCAGCAGGCCGGCGGTGGTCCAGATTCGCTCCACCGTCAGCCGGTTCTCGGTTAGCGTCCCGGTTTTGTCGGAGCCGATGACGTTGGTGGAGCCCAAGGTCTCGACGGCGGGAAGGGTGCGGATAATCGCGTTGCGCTTCGCCATCCGGGAGACGCCGAGGCTGAGCGCGACGGTCAGGACGATGGGCAGTGATTCCGGGATGGTGGCCACCGCGAGTCCGACGGCCGTGCGGAACATGGTGGACACGTCGTTGCCGAGCACCAGTCCGGCGATGAAGATGAAGACCAAGGCGGCGAGGATGATCAGGCCGATCCGCCGTTCCAGGCTGTGGGTGAGCTCCTGCAGCGGCGACTTGCCGGGCGGGCCCTGGACGAGGGCGTTGATTTCACCCAGCGCAGTGCCGGCTCCGGTGGCAATGACAATGCCCTTGGCCCGGCCGCTGCCCACGAACGTGCCGCTGAAAGCAATGTTTGCCCGGTCCGCGTCGCCGGTGTCGGCCGGAAGCGGTTCCGTTTGCTTGGTGGCAGCGAACGGCTCACCGGTGAGCATGGACTCATCCAGCTGCAGGCCGTTGGCTTCGAAAAGCCGGAGGTCGGCCGGGACGCGTTCACCGCTCTCCAGCAGCACCACGTCGCCGGGGACGACGTCGCGCCCGGGCACCACCTGTTCGGCGCCGTCCCGCAGCGCCCGGCACAGCGGGGTGGAGAGCGATTGGAGCGCCCGCACGTCCGCCTCGGCTTTGCGCTCCTGAACGAATCCCAGGGCGGCGTTGATGCAGAGGACCAGGAAGATCGCGCCCGAGTCCACCCAGTGCTGCTGGACCAGGGTCACCACGGCGGCGGCCAGCAGGATCCCGATCAGGGGGCTGATGAACTGGCGGAGCAGGACCCGCCACCAGGGGGTGGCTCCGGCGAAGCTCAGCTCGTTGGGCCCGGTGTCGGTCAGCCGCCGGGCGGCCTCGGCGGTACTGAGCCCGCCCGGCCCGGACGACAGCCGGGCAAAGACGTCGTCCGCACCAAGGGCGTGCCACGGCACGGGTTCCGTGCCGGTGTGGTCTGTGCCGGTGGATTGCGACGTCATGGCCTGGTTTTCCAGGCGGACGCGAGTTTCTGGCTCATGAAGGAGTCCTCAAAGTTAAGTCGACAAATAAACTGCCGACCAGACTTCCCGGCTCACCTTCCGTCAGTCTACGGGTCCTGCGCTGCGGCTTCGAGGCCTCCACAAGTGAGGTCACAGGCGGCCCGTCAAACCCCGTACGAAGGGTGCTTTCCCCAAAGCGGTCCGTTCGACGCGTTCAACAACGTGCACCTCCACCGGGGTGTCTACTACGCCGGCTTCCTTGAGCGCGCCGGCTACGGCAGTCCGAACCCCGTCGGTTGAGGCTCCGGGTGCGAGTCCAGCGAGGAGCACGCGAAGCCCGGAAGGCCTCTGGATGACCTGCCACCCCGCACTCCCGGCTTCATCGAGGACATGGTGGAACACGATCGGATGGACACTTATATTGCCTGTCCGGCCTGGCAGCTGCAGGACGTCTTCGATGCGCCCTTCGATGTCCTCCAGAACGGTGAAGGAGCGCCCGCAGGGGCAGCCCCGTCCGCCCAGTCTCACGGTGTCGGAGAGTTCGTAGCGGATCAGTGGAAGGGTGCGGGAGAACAGGACTGTGACGAGGAGCTTGGCTCCGGTCGTTCCCGCAGGCACGGGGTTTCCGTTCTGGTCCACGGGTTCGATGATCAGCAGGTCCTCGTAGACATGGCGGTTCCGGTAGGTGCAGGGGGAGGCGATCCCGGCCGTTTCGGTGGCGGCGTAAACATCGAAGGGGGCACTTCCCCATGCCGTCTCCAGTTCCGACGCGGTGTGTGGGCTGAGCACTTCGGAGGCGGACATCACGCCCCGCGGGGCGATGCGCAGCCGGCCGGCCCGCTGCTCTGCCGCCAGTGGTTTCAGTGCTGAGGCGTAGCCGACGAGGATCCTGGGCTGGAACCTGTTCAGCGCGACGACCGTCTCATCCATGGGAGCCGAGACGTCAAGGCGGAGGGTGCGGACGAGTCCGGAACCCAGGGATGCACCGACGACGGCGGACTGGTGCGTGGGGACGCGGGAACTCACCAATGCCATTTTCAGGGGACGGGTCAGGCCGGCGGAGATCCCGGCCCAGTCGTTGGCGCGTGCGTAGGAGGCCAGGATCATGCCCCATTCGGAGCGGTTCCAGATGAAGGTCCCGCGCCGGCCGGTGGTTCCGGCCGTCGCCGCAGCCCACCACCGGCCCTTCCACGGACGCCCGGGGTCTCCACCGCTTTGCGTCAGGGACCGCAGATGGTTCTCCAGATCCGCCAGGCTCAGGTCCGGCGTCGTGACGGCCTCGTCGAAGTGGGCCATCAGGTCCGCTTTCGTCACGGGAGGCAGCTGGTCCAGAGGGGCATCGTGCAAGCCGGCGTGATGGCGCCGGTAGAACTCGGAACCGGCGTAGGTTGCGCGGCGCAGCTCGCGCAGGGCGCGGTCCTGGTGGGCTGTGATCCGGGCTGCATCCCAGTGGTCCCGTCTCCGCCATGCGGCCCGCAGGAACAGCACCCGGGTGATGAGGCGGAGGTCCATGGCCGGGTTGTCTAGCGGTTCCCGGCCGGGGCCAGCGGCCGGTCAGCATGGGCGGTGGTGGCCTCGGGTGTTTCGGGCCGGGGCAGCCTGAGCCTCTTGAGCAGCAGGGCGTTGACGGCGACCAGGAAACTGGATCCGGACATCGAGAGGGCCGCGATTTCGGGGCTGAGAACAAAGCCGGCGAAGGCGAAGACCCCTGCTGCGATGGGCAGGGCTATCGCGTTGTATCCAACGGCCCAGCCCAGGTTCTGGCGCATCTTGCGCAGGGTGCCTTTGCCGATCCTCAAGGCGATCGGGACATCCAGCGGGTCCGAGCGCATCAGGACGACGTCGGCCGTTTCGATGGCCACGTCGGTGCCGGCGCCGATCGCGATGCCGAGGTCGGCCTGGGCCAAGGCCGGGGCGTCGTTGACGCCGTCGCCGACCATGGCGACTTTTTTCCCCGCCTGTTGAAGCTGGGCTACCTTGGCCGATTTGTCTCCTGGGAGCACCTCGGCGATGACGGTGTCGATGCCCAGCTGGCCGGCGATCCTCCGGGCGGTCGCTTCGTTGTCTCCGGTGAGCATGACGACCTCGATCCCGGCCTCGTGCAGGGCCGCGACGGCGGCGGCCGCGGTTTCCCTCGCGGCGTCGGCCATCGCGATCACCGCGGCGGCCTTGCCGTCGACGGCGACGAGGACGGCGGTCCGTCCGGTGGCGGCCAGCTCATCGCGGACTCCGGCCAGCGGGCCGAGGTCGATGCCTTCGTTGGCCATGAGTTTGCGGTTGCCGACCAGCACCCGGCGCCCATCCACGGTCGCGCCGGCGCCGTGCCCGGGAACGTTGAGGAAATCCGAGGCCGCCAGGACGGGTGCGCCGTTTTCGCGGGCGTGCCGGACCACTGCCGCGGCGAGCGGGTGTTCGGATTCCTGCTCCACCGCGGCAACGAGCGCCAGGAGTTCGTTTTCGCCGATTCCCTCGACGACGACGTCGGTCACTTCCGGTTCACCCTTGGTCAGGGTGCCGGTTTTGTCCATCACGACGGTGTCGATCCTGGCGGAGACTTCCAGGGCGGTGGCGTTCTTGAACAGAACGCCGCGTTTGGCGCCGAGGCCGGTGCCCACCATGATCGCCGTCGGCGTGGCAAGGCCCAGCGCGTCGGGGCAGGTGATCACGACAACGGTGATCGCGAACAGCAGGGCCGTCTGGACTCCGGCGCCGAGGGCGAGCCAGGCGGCGAACGTCAGGGTTCCGCCGATGAGGGCGACCAGGACCAGCCAGAACGCGGCCCGGTCGGCCAGCCGCTGGCCTGGTGCCTTGGAGTTCTGGGCTTCCTGGACGAGGGCCACGATTTGCGCCAGGGCGGTGTCGGCTCCGACCTTGGTGGCCCGGACCCGCATCGTGCCGGTGGTGTTGATGGACGCGCCGATGACCTCCGAGCCGATGGTCTTGGTCACCGGAAGGCTCTCGCCCGTGACCATGGACTCGTCGACCTCCGACTGGCCGTCCTCGACTTCCCCGTCCACCGGGATTTTCGATCCCGGCCGGATCAGCAGCAGGTCCCCGGTCTGGACTTCGGAGGTGGGGATCTCGACGGTGTCGCCGTCGCGGATCACGACCGCGACCGGCGGGGCGAGTTCGAGCAGGGTGCGGATGGCCTCGTTTGCCCCGCCGCGTGCGCGCATCTCGAACCAGTGGCCCAGCAGCACGAAGGAAGTCAGGACGGTGGCGGCTTCGTAGAACACTTCACCGCCGCCGGTGAAGGTGACCCAGACGCTGTAAAGCCATCCGGTGCCCACGGCGATCGCGACCAGGACCATCATGTCCAGGGTGCGGGCCTTCAGCGCCCGGTAGGCGCCGTCGAAGAAGATCCAGGCCGAGTAGAAAATAACCGGAAGGGACAGGATCAGGGCCATGACGTCGTCACGAAGCCCGAACGGGGTCGGCGCTGTGAAGCCGAACATGTCCCGGCCCATCGGGGACCACAGCGTCACGCCCACCGACAGGATGGCCGCGACCAGGAACCGGTTGCGCATGTCCTTGACCATGTCATCCATCGACATTCCGGCGTGGTGTCCGCCGTGGCCCATCATGTCCTGTGGGGTCCGGGGCATCGCACCGTGCGGGCCAGTACCGTGGCCGGCATGGCTGTCCTCCGGAGGGTGGGCATGCCCGGGGTGGGGTTCCGCCGTTTTCGGTGTAAGCCCGGGGCGCCCTGTGTCTTCCATCGGGTAGCAGACGTGGTCGGGGACCGCTTCGCCCCGGCAGTGGTATCCGCAGTCCCGGATCCATCCGGAGATCTGCTGCACGGAGGTCACGGACGGGTCATAGCTCACGGTCGCGGTCTGGGCGACCGGGTTCGCGTCGACGGCGGCGACTCCGGGCCGCTGAAGCAGTACGTGTTCGACGACCGTTTTGGAGGTGGCCCATTGCAGGCCGCGGACTTCCACGATGGTGTGTTTCAGATGCGTGGTCACTGCTCCTCCTTCGGCGCCGGTGCTGCCCGGCGGGACGGCCCGATCAGCAGACAGGCTGCGGCTGGTGGCCGGTGCCGGTGGGTGATCGCGTGCGGGATTGGGGTCGGAAGGCTTCCGCCCGGGACGTCGTTTGCCGGTTAAGCTGAACATATACCCCCGAGGGGTATGCGTCAATGGTTCTTCCCTGGCATGGCGGCGGATGAGGTTGGGCGTCCCTGGCGCCCTATCGGGATGTAGCCCCGGGCGCGTGACTCTTGCGGCTCATACCCCCAGGGGGTATCCTTTTAGTGTTGTCAGTGACGTGGTTTGTCCGGGCCCCAGTCCGCTACAGCCGTTCAACCACAACAGCCCCCTTCATCCCTCGCTTCGAAGGAAAACTGACATGTGCGGAACAACCGAAACACGAACCCAGCTCCCCCTTGCCTCCACTGCGGAACACGGTTGCAGCTGCTGCGCCCCCGCGGCCGAAACGCAGGCTGCGGCCGCCGGAACGTCGGAGGCTCAGGCGTCCGGCGCGCAGTACGCCTTGGAAGGGCTGACCTGCGGGCACTGCGTCCAGGCCGTCGAAAAGGCCGTGTCCCGGGTATCCGGGGTCCAGTCAGCGGCCGTAGACCTGGTCCCGGGCGGCACGTCGCGCCTCAGTGTCACCGGCACTGCCGACCAGGAGGCACTGATTGAGGCCGTGCGCTCCTCCGGCTACGTCCTGACCGGCGCGAAGTAGCATTTCCACGGCCCCTTGGCCCCCTGGCCCCGGATGTCCAGGGATCTCCTGGGTGTTCAGTGGCCTCCGGTGTGCTCGCTTGTATGGCCCGGGGTGGGTACGGGGCCGGGGGTCACGTCGCCTCCGGTGCCGCTGATGGCCGGGCCGATGACAAACGCTGACAGGGAGAACATGACGGTGAAGACCAGCAGTCCCAGCGCCGGTGCGATCCAGCTGCCGAACCGACGGTAAAGGCGGACAAGCATGGGAATGGATGCCAGAAGCCCGAGTACCCCGAACAGTGCGGTGCCGCCGGATCCGGCCACCAAGGCGGTCCCGGCGAGCAGCCCGATGTGGTGCAGGACGTGTGGAAGGAGGCCCATGATCAGGCCCACCGCTCCGACCACCGTGTGCCACAGCGCATGGAGCCTGCCGCGGACGGTCCGCCCCGGGACGGTCCCGCCGTCGGGCCCTACCGGCGGATGCAGGTCGGAGGAGTGGTCACCGGTCACGGGCGCTGCTTTCGCGACGGGGCAAAACCGTCCACCCCGGCCACGATACTTAATGCCCCGTCGCCGCCCATGAGCGCCGCCCTCCGCCAAGTCCCGCAACTATTGCCCTTAGTTTGGTCCCCGCAGGGGTTTACCCGCAAGATCGAACATCCCGACCCCGTCCACCGGCCGGCGCCTGAAACAAAGTCCCTTTCGGGATCGTTGTACCGGTCAGTGCCCTGCCGCAGGGCGGTAGCCTTGAAACAGATAGCCCGCCAGGAAGAGAGAACCGTCATGACCGGACCGGCACACGCCCCCGCGATCGCGTTCCTTCGCCGTGCGGGCCTGTTTACGGCGGTCCTGGCCCTTATCGCCGGGATTTTCGGTATGCACGTCATGACCGCCACCCATGCCCTGCATTCCCCGGCCACGGCGGCAGCGACCGCCGGCGCCCATCACGACTCATCCACTGCCGGCCACGCGGGAGAAGCTCCTGCCGGACCATCCTCCGCCCGGGTCGTGCACGCGGCACAGGACGAAGCGGGTGCCCGGACCGTGCAGTGCGCGGACTCGAATAAATGCACCAGCATGCAGTCCATGTCCGCGGCGTGCACCCCGTCGGCGAAGACGGGCTCTCTCGCCGCACCGCTGCCGGGCACCTTAATCATCGCCCGGACCACCAGCACGGGGACGCAGAGCACGATCAGCGCGCTGTGGTCCTATCTCCCCGGCAGCCCTTCACCGGGCGAGCTCTGCATCAGCCGAACGTAAAACGGTGCCCCGCGCTGTGACCTGACCGGCGCCCGTCCCTTCCTGACTCTCATCCTCTGAGCCGGGCGCATCACTGATGCACACACCCTCTGGCGCCCACGCGCCCCCCAATGTTTTGAACGACCTAAACCGCCATGAACAACAAGAAGATTCTGACCCTTTCCGCGACCGCCATCGCCGCGGCACTCGCCCTCGCCGGCTGCTCAACCGGCCCCTCCGCACCGTCCGCCACCTCCAGCAGCCCCACTTCCTCCGGCAGCCCGATTTCCTCCGGCTCGATGCCGGGGATGGGCGAGGGCCCCGGGATGATGTCCAGCAGTGCACCGGCCGCCGCAGCCGAACACAACGAAGCCGACACCATCTTCGCCCAGAGAATGATCCCCCACCACGAACAGGCCGTGGAAATGAGCGAGACGATGCTCCAGAAGAAGGACATCCCCGCATCGGTCACCGACCTGGCCACACGGATCAAAGCAACCCAGGCACCGGAGATCGAAACGATGACCGGCTGGCTCAATACCTGGAACGAATCCCCGACTATGGGTGCCGGCCATAACAAGGACGGCATGATGGGCGCGGACGACATGAGGCAGCTCGAGGCCGCCCAGGGCACCGAGGCGGCCAAGCTCTTCCTGACGCAGATGGTGGCACACCACCAAGGCGCCGTCGTGATGGCCCAGACCGAAATTTCCCAAGGCAAGAACGCTGACGCGATCACCCTCAGCAAAGACATCGTGACCGCCCAGGAAGCCGAAATCAAGGAAATGCAGGACCTGCTGGCCACCCTCTGACCGGTGTCCCAAGGCGCCGGCCCCTCACGGGCCGGCGCACCTCCCCTGCATGCCCCACCTGAATCCCTGGAGCCCCCCATGTCCCATCCTTCCCGCCCCCGGGTCCGCGCCACAGCTGTTCTGGCAGCCGGCGCCGGCCTCGTCCTTGCCCTGTCTGCATGCAGCCCGTCCTCCATCCCGGCGGGCTCCGCCCCCGCAGGCAGCACCGCTAGCTCCTTGCCGGACGCCCACGTTCACGGGCTGAGTGTCAGCAGCACAACCGGCCAGGTGCTCCTGGCCACCCACGATGGCCTGTTCGACATCACGAAACAGCCCGCTGTCAAAGTCGGCCCCACCAATGACCTGATGGGTTTCACCGGCGGCACCGACCACGGAGTCCTCTACGCTTCCGGACACCCCGGAGAGGGCTCCGACCTGGCCAACCCGCTCGGGCTGATCAGATCCACCGACGCCGGCAAAACCTGGGAAAAGCTCTCCCGTCAGGGCGAATCCGACTTCCACGCACTCACCGCGACCAAATCCGGAATCGTCGGCTTCGACGGCGCACTGCGCACCAGCCCGGACGGGAAAGCCTGGAACACGGCGGCCGTGGATTTCGTCCCGGCCGCCCTCGCCGGAAACCCCGCCAGCGACACTGTCCTGGCAACCACCCCACAGGGGATCCGCCGCTCAACGGACGGCGGTAAGACCTGGACCACGGTGGACTCCGGGCCAGTGGTCCAGTTCGCCGCTTTCGCCAGCCCTGCCGAGGCGGTCGGAGTCGAACCCGACGGGACAGTCCACGTCTCGGCGGACGCCGGCGCGACGTGGACCCGGAAGGGCAAAATCCAGGACACAGTCCAGGCTGTGGCGGCAGTCATGGGGGCGGAGGCAAACCCATCGATCTGGGCCGCCACCGCCAGCGGGGTCGTCATCTCCACCGACGGCGGAGTCACGTTCCGCCCCGCCGACGCTTCCTGACCACGCGAGCACTGCAGGATCTGCGCCGAGGCCTTCCGCCGACCGTTGCGGTATCCGGTAGGCGGCTCCCGAAAGTCGCCAGCCAAGACCATCGGTTGCTCCGCAACCGCCCTTCTGGAGGTCCAAAAGGGCGGTTACGGAGCACTCGACGGGGGAGAGGGTGGGGCCTACTTCAGCCCGGCGCCCGGCAGCAGCTCCGTGGCGCCCAGGGAGTCGGCGACGAAGGCGTAGTCCCAGGCCCGTTCCTTCCACTGCACGTAACGGCCCGAGCCGCCGCCGTGGCCGCCCTCCATCTCAATCTTCATCACGATCGGCTCGCTGCCGGTGTTGAGTTCGCGCAGCCGCTGCACCCACTTGGCGGGCTCCACGTAGAGCACCCGGGTGTCATTAAACGAGGTGACCGCCGCGATCTTCGGGTAGGCCACCGCGCGGACGTTCTCGTACGGCGTGTAGGACTTCATGTACTCGTACACGGCGCGGTCGGTGATCGGATTGCCCCATTCCTCCCACTCCAGCGCGGAGAGCGGCAGTTCGGGGTCCAGGATGGTGGTCAGGGCGTCCACGAACGGGACGGCGGCCACAATCGCCGCGTACTTCTCCGGTGCCAGGTTGGCGACGGCGCCCATCAGCAGGCCGCCGGCCGAGCCGCCCATGGCCGCGATCCGGGCCGGGTCCACCCAGCCGGACTGCGCCAGCCAGTCGGTGGCCGCGATGAAGTCCGTGAAGGTGTTCTTCTTCTGCAGCTTCTTGCCGGTGTCGTACCAGTGCCGGCCCAGTTCCCCGCCGCCGCGGATGTGGGCGATCACAAACACGATGCCGCGGTCCAGCAGGGACAGCCGGGGGATGCCGAAGCCGGGATCCATGCTCAGCTCGTAGGAGCCGTAGCCGTAGACCAGGCCGGGCGCCGTCGAGTCCTGCTTCACGGAGACGTGCCGCAGCACGGACAGCGGGATGCGGGTCCCGTCGGCAGCCACCGCCCACTTGCGGGTGGCGACGTAGTCCGTGGCGGAGTAGCCGCCCAGCACCGGGCTTTCCTTGCGCAGCAGCAGCTCGCCGGCGGGCTGCTCCGCGGTGGGCAGCACAAAGTCGTAGACCCGGGACGGCGTGAAGTAGGAGGTGTAGCCCATCCGGATCACGGGGGCCTCGTAGTCGGAGCCGGCCACCCCTGCGGTGTAGAGCTCCTCCTCGAAGGCGGGCTCCACCGGCGCGCCCTGCTCCGGCGTGCCCAGCCCGGCCAGCGGCAGGACCTGCACGCGCTCAATCGTGTCCTTGCGGACGGAGACCACCAGGTGCGTCGAGGTGACGCCGGCGCCGTTGACGCGCACCTGGTCGGAGTGCTCGACGACGGTGGTCCAGTGCTGCTCGGCCAGCGGCTTGGCGAGCTCGGCCGGGTCCAACAGGGAGACCATGGAGTTGATGGCGTCCCTGTTGTGGGTCAGGACGATCGCCTCGGACTGCTCGCCCGATGCATCCGCCAGCAGGAACGTCTCCGCCTCGTAGAGGATGCGTTCGTCCCGGGATATCACGGTGCTCAGTCCGGCGTCGAGCGCGTCGAAGCGCAGCAGCCGGGTCTCGCTGAACTCGGAGCAGCCGATGCTCAGCACCAGGTGGCGCCGGTCGCCGGAGAGCTCGAAGCCCAGCCACATGGCGACGTCGTCCTCCTGGTAGATGAGCTCATCATTGGCGACGGGCGTGCCCAGCACGTGGGACTTGACCTGGTAGGGCCGCCAGGAGTCGTCCACCACGGTGTAGAAGATCCGGGTGCCGTCGGGGGAGAAGGAGATGCCGTAGAAGACGTTCTCGATGACGTCGGGAAGGAGTTCCCCGGTCCGCAGGTCCTTGATGCGCAGCGTGAACCGCTCGTCGCCGGCGTTGTCCACGGCGTAGGCGTAGAGGTTCCCGTCGATGGTCACGGCGGCGCCACCGACGGCGAAGAACGGCTTGCCCTCTGCCTCGACGTTGCCGTCCAGCAGGATTTCCTCGCCGGGCATCTCGATGCCGACCTCGACGGCGGGGGGCGTCCAGTCGGCGACGCGGTCCCCGGTGTCCTGGGCGCGGACGCGGCACTGGATGCCGTATTCCTTGCCCTCCACCGAGCGGGTGTAGTACCACCAGCCGTCCTTGCGGTTGGGCACGGAGAGATCCGTTTCCTGGGTGCGGCCCTTGATCTCCTGGAAGATGGCCTCGCGCAGCGGCTCCTGGTGGGCGGTCACGGCCTCCTGGTAGGAGTTCTCGGCCTTGAGCAGCTCCACGACCTCGGCGGATTCCTTGTCCCGCAGCCACTCGTAGTTGTCCTCGAAGGCATCACCGTGGTGCGTGCGGAGGGCGGGGATCTTCTTGGCAACCGGGGGCTGCGGGTTCGGCTGCACGGGAGTCTGGGTCATGGCTCCAATCTACCGCCCGGGCACGGGCAGTCCGCCACAAGCGGGGCCGCCCGCCGGGCCGCCCGGTCACCGCTCCGGCGGGGTGTCAGTTCCCGCCCTGCAGCCCGTTGGCGGCGATGTAATCACCCAGGGTCCCGGAGGCCAGTGCGGCGGACACGGCAGCGGTGGCGGCGGGGTTCTGCAGGATGATGGACTGGCCGTCCCGGCTGAATCCCGCGCCGGCGGTGGGGAGGGTGAAGAACTGGCCGTTGCCCGGGGGAGTGCTGCGCAGGCTGAAGGCGAGCTGTTCCAGTGTCTCCACCGTGAGGCCCGGGGACACCGTGACGTGGGGGAGGACGGTGGACACCAGCTGCTTCACGGTGGTCCGGTCCGTCAGTGAGCCCTCGGCGGCCATCTTGGCCATCATGGCTTTGAGGAAGGTCTGCTGGTTCCGGACCCGCTGGTAGTCGCCGTCGGCGAAGGCGTGGCGCTCGCGGACAAAGGCCAGCGCCTGCAGCCCGTTGAGCCGGTTCACCCCGGGCGGGAAATACACGAAGTCGTCGACGGTCCCCTGAAAGGACTGCGTGATGTTCACGTCCACCCCGCCGAGGGCATCGGTCATGGCGGCGAAGCCCTGGAAGTCCGCCATGACGGTGTGGTTGATGGGCTGGCCCAGCAGGGCTTCCACGGTCTGCGTCATGAGGGGCACCCCGCCCAGTTCCAGCCCGGCGTTGACCTTAGCCGCGCCGTGGCCCGGGATGTCCACCCAGAGGTCGCGCATGATCGAGATGCCGTAGATGTTCTGCCGGTCGGCCGGGAGATGGAGGAGGATCAGTGCGTCCCCCCGCTGGTCGGACGTGGCGCCGGACGCCGCGACGGCCCGTTCGTTGACGCGGCTGTCGCTGCCTACCAGCAGGATGTTGAGCGCGGCGGGCGGCGGATCCGGGGTGGGGGTCGGTGTCGGTTCCAGGGTGGGTTCAGGCGTGGATGTTTCCGGTGCCGGGGCGGTGGTCTGCGCCGGGGCCGCGGTTTCGGTGCGCGGCCGGTTCAGCAGGAACACGGCGGCGGCGACGGCGATCACCACCAGCCCGGCGATGACGGCGATGGCAATGGTGCGGCGGCGGTTCGTTCCGCCCAGTGCCGCGGCGGGGCCTGCGGCTGAATCTGCTGGTTCCGGCGACGTTCCCATGGCCGGACATTACCACCGCGCTCCGTCAAAAGATGCGGGCGGCGCAGATGTTAATAGCTCAGCTGTGCTGGCGGGCGAACCGCAGGATGGTGAGGATGGCCGGAGCCAGCTCGGCCGCCCGGGCCGGGAGTCCCCGCCAGAACGCGGGGAGGTCTGCGGCGTCGGACGGTGCGTCGCGCTGTTCCAGTACCTGCAACATGCGGGCAAATTCGCGGATGGTGAAGGTCCGCTTCAGCAAGGACGCGTCCATCTGCATCACGGCGCCGCGGTGTTTGGCGGTCATCGCCAGCACCAGGTCGGACTCCCTAAGCATCTTTGGCGTCAGCAGCCGTGCCGCAAAACCGTCCGGGGTCCCGCCGTAGGTCCTGATGATGTCCGCGGAGGGCGGCTGGATCGGATCGCCCACCATGGCGCGTGTGCCGGCGCTGCGCACTACGAAGGCTCCGGGCTGGACCTGGTCCAGGCCGGTCTGCAGCAGGCGCTCGGCGACCGGCAGATGTTGCCGGTGCAGACCGTCAGGATCCGGACGGGATGGGGCACCTCCAAGGGGAGACTCTTTCGCGGTGGCTGGCAGATCGTCGTGATCAGCGGGCTCCTACGTAACACGGGAAGATGGCCGTGCCGTCTAACACCCGAACGGAGGGAGTTAGGGTGCTTGACGCATCTCCCGCCTTCCGCATATCCTGAACGAACGGTCGGTAATTATTTATCGGAAATGCATAGGAGCAACCATGGCATCGCAGACCCTGCAGTCAGTGCCCGGAGAGCCAACAGCGGCACGGCACGAACAGAGCCTCGAAGATGTGGCCCGGCGTGACGCTGAAGGCCAGGCATACTTCGACAAAGTCATGGCGGAAGATTCGCGGATCGAACCCCGCGACTGGATGCCCCCGGCATACCGCAAAACCCTGCTGCGCCAGATCTCCCAGCACGCACACTCGGAGATCATCGGCATGCAGCCGGAAGCCAACTGGATCTCCCGCGCCCCCAGCCTCAAGCGCAAGGCCATCCTGATGGCCAAGGTCCAGGACGAGGCCGGCCACGGACTGTACCTCTACTCCGCCGCCGAGACCCTCGGCCAGCCGCGCGATCAGATGAACCAGGACCTGATGGACGGCAAGGCCAAGTACTCCTCCATCTTCAACTACCCCGCGCGCACCTGGGCTGACATGGGTGCCATCGGCTGGATGGTCGACGGCGCCGCTATCGCCAACCAGGTGCCGCTCTGCCGCGCATCCTTCGGCCCCTACGGCCGCGCCATGGTCCGCGTCTGCAAGGAAGAATCCTTCCACCAGCGCCAGGGCTTCGAAATCCTGCTGGAACTCTCCCACGGCACGCCCGAGCAGAAGCAGATGGCCCAGGACGCGGTGAACCGCTGGTACGCCCCGGCCCTGATGATGTTCGGCCCGCCGGATGACGATTCACCCAACTCCAAGCAGTCCATGGCCTGGAACATCAAGCGCTTCAGCAACGATGAACTGCGCAACCGCTTTGTCGGCATGATGATGGAGCAGGTCAAGGTCCTGGAGCTCACCCTTCCGGACAAGGACATCCGTTTCAACGAAGAAACCAAGAAGTGGGAGCACGGCCCCCTGGACTGGGACGAATTCCACGAAGTCCTCGCCGGCCGCGGCCCCTGCAACGCCCAGCGCCTGGAACGGCGCCGCGAAGCACACCACAACGGCACCTGGGTCCGCGAAGCCGCCGCCGCCTACGCGGAGAAACAGAGCCGCAAGCAAGCAGAGAAGGAATCCGCAGCATGACCACCCCCGAACCGCACGCAGGAAACGTCTGGCCCATCTGGGAAGTCTTCGTCCGCTCCAGCCGCGGCCTTTCCCACGTCCACGCCGGCTCCCTGCACGCGCCGGACGCCGCCATGGCCCTGCGCAACGCCCGCGACCTCTACACGCGCCGCAACGAAGGCGTGTCCATCTGGGTTGTCCCGGCTGACGCCATCGCCTCGAGCGATCCGGATGCCAAGGGCTCGTTCTTCGAGTCGCCCCAGGGCAAGGACTACCGGCACGCAACGTACTACACCAAGAGCGAGGGCGTGAAGCACCTGTGAGCACCTCACCCGAAACTGCGGCAGCTGCGGCCCCCGCAGAAGAAACCGGCGGCCACGGCGACATCAATGTCGGCGTCAAGGGATCCGGCAACAGCGGCGAGGCCACGGCCAGCGCCACCCGCATCACTCCCGGCAACGCCCTCCGTCCCGAGGATATCGCCCTGGCCGTGAGCCGCGGCACCGCCAAGCCGAGCGAGGACGTCGCCGAGTTCGCGCTGCGCCTGGGCGATGACGCCCTGGTCCTCGCCCAGCGCCTGGGCCACTGGATCTCCCGCGCCCCGGAGCTTGAGGAGGACATTGCCCTCGGCAACATCGCCCTGGACCAGCTGGGCCACGCCCGGTCCTTCCTCAGCTACGCCGGCGGACTCGACGGCCGGAGCGAGGATGACCTCGCGTACTTCCGCCGCGAGCCCGAGTTCCGTTCCGTGGAGATCTTCGAACTCCCGAACGGCGACTTTGCCGTCACCATCGCCCGCCAGTTCGTGGTCAGCTACTACCAGTTCGAGCTCTACCGCCGGCTGATGGATTCCACCGACGCCACCCTGGCCGGCATTGCCGCCAAGGCCGTCAAGGAAGTGGACTACCACCGCGACCACAGCGCCCAGTGGGTGCTGCGCCTGGCCCAGGGCACGGACGAGTCCCGCGAGAAGATGATCCACGGCTTCAAGGTCATCTGGCCCTACGTGGACGAGCTGTTCCGCGACGACGAGCTCACCGCCCGCCTCAGCGCGAGCGGCGCCGCCGTGGAGCCGTCCAGCCTGCGCGCCGACTTCGACCGCCTCACCGGCGAGGTCCTCGCCGCAGCCGAGCTGGACGTCCCCAAGGTCCAGCCCGCCCCCGGCGGCGGACGCAAGGGACTGCATTCCGAACACCTCGGCTACCTCCTCGCCGAAATGCAGGTGCTCGCCCGCGAGTACCCCGGAGCCAGCTGGTAACCACCATGGACATGTACGTCAGCCACCCCACGGCCGCAGACGGCCGCCCGGCGGAGCAGAAGACCCCCGAGCAAAAGGCCTGGGACCTCGCCGCCACCGTCTGCGACCCGGAAATCCCGGTCCTCACGATTGAGGACCTCGGAATCCTGCGCAACGTCCAGCTCTACGACGACGGCGGCATGGTCCCCGCAGTGCAGGTGACCATCACGCCGACGTACTCCGGCTGCCCCGCCATGGACGCCATCCGCGACGACCTCAAGGCCGCCTTCCACCGCGAGGGCTACCCCAGCGTCAACGTGGAAATGGTCCTCTCCCCGGCGTGGACCACCGACTGGATGAGCGAGGCCGGCAAGGCCAAGCTGCAGGAATACGGCATCGCGCCGCCCTCCGGCCACTCGGCCGCCGTGCGGCACGCCGGGCCGGTCCGCCTGTCCCTCGCCGTTAAGTGCCCGCAGTGTTCATCGTTGAACACCAAGGAGCTCACCCGCTTCGGTTCCACCTCCTGCAAGGCGCTGTACGTCTGCCAGGACTGCAAGGAACCGTTCGACTACTTCAAAGTTTTGTAAGGAACAGGTGCACCCATGACTGTTGTCCGCCAGACCGCCGCTGAAACGGCTGCAGCCACCGGCCGCCGCCGCGCGTCCTTCCACCCGATGACCGTGGACGAGGTCCGCCG
This sequence comes from Arthrobacter sp., assembly GCA_034376805.1. GTDB lineage: Bacteria > Actinomycetota > Actinomycetes > Actinomycetales > Micrococcaceae > Arthrobacter. The sequence continues at coordinate 323,863 of JAXMJF010000040.1, read as the reverse complement.
CCTCACCGATGACGCGATCGAGGTGACCTTCGGCGTGCCCGCTGAGCTGGCTGGCCAGTTCGATTACCTCCCGGGCCAGTACGTCGCCCTGCGCACCACCCTGCCGGATGAGTCCGGCGAGCCGAAGGAAATCCGGCGCAGCTACTCCATCTGCGCCGAACCGCGGAGCTTCGCGGACGGCAGCAGCGAGATCCGGGTCGCCATCAAGAAGGACCTGGGCGGGCTGTTCTCCACCTGGGCGAACGCCGAACTCAAGGCCGGCGACGTCCTGGACGTCATGAGCCCCATGGGCGCGTTCGTGTCCAAGCACGGCCGGGACGGCAAAGAGCAGAACCTGATGAATTCGATGAACCATCCGGAGGCCATGGCCAGCGAACTCGCGGGGGAGCCCGGCTCCTTCGTTGCGATCGCCGCCGGTTCCGGCATCACCCCGGTGATCGCGATCGCCCGCACGCTGCTCGCGGCGCACCCGGAAACCCGCTTCGACCTGGTCTACGCCAACAAGGCCGCCATGGACGTGATGTTCCTCGAGGAACTCGCCGACCTGAAGGACAAGTACCCGGCCCGGCTGGCCCTGCACCACGTGCTCTCACGTGAACAGCGGATCGCCCCGCTGCTCAGCGGCCGGATCGACGCGGAGAAGCTGCAGGCCCTGCTGGGCACCGCCATCCACGCCGACGACGTCGACGAGTGGTTCCTGTGCGGCCCGTTCGAGCTCGTCCAGCTGTGCCGGGACACCCTAGCCGAGCGCGGCGTCAACCCGGACCACGTCCGGTTCGAACTGTTCACCACCGGCAAGCCGGACCGCCCCGAGGGCAACGCCGGCCGCCCGGTGATTGTGGACGAGTCCCAGGCCACGTACAAGATCACCTTCAAGCTGGACGGCCTCCAGGGCGAGGTGGCCAGCCCCACGCACGCCCGCGAATCTATCCTGAACGCGGCCCTGCGGGTCCGCCCGGACGTGCCGTTCGCGTGTGCCGGCGGCGTCTGCGGAACCTGCCGCGCCAAGGTGGTCACCGGTGCCGTCACCATGGATGAGAACTACGCGCTGGAGCAGGACGAACTGGACAAGGGCTACGTGCTCACCTGCCAGTCCCACCCCACGACGCCGGAGGTCACCGTCGACTTCGACGTCTAACCGTCCAAACCCCGCTTCCCGTCCCGACCTCAGGAGCCCCATGATTTCCCTCTCCATTGCCGACGGCATCGCCGAGATCGTCCTTGACGCCCCGCACAAGCTGAACTCGCTGGACGAGCAGGCGCTCCGGGATTTAGCACAGGCGTACGACGACGCCGCAGCCGCCGCGACGCGCGGTGAGGTGCGGGCGCTGCTGCTCAGGGGAGAGGGGCGCGCGTTCTGCGCGGGACGGGACATCGCCGGTGTGACGCCGGAGACGGACGACGTCCAGGCCTACCTGGGCGGGCTCCTGCAGCCGCTGCTGAAGAAGATGAGTGCTTTCCCCGCCCCCACCTTCGCGGCGGCCCAGGGCGCCTGCCTGGGCGTGGGGCTGGGGTTGCTGCTGGCCACCGACGTCGTCTACGTGGCGGAGAACGCCAAGTTCGGGTCCCCCTTCGCGAACCTGGGCGCCACGCTCGATTCCGGCGGCCACTGGTACTTCACCGAACGTCTCGGCATGCACCGGACGCTGGACCTGATCTACACCGCCGAGCTGATGAGCGGCGCGGACGCCGTGGCGCAGGGGATGTTCAGCCGGGCCATGCCCGCGGCTGAGCTACTGGAGAACACCCGCGCCATCGTAGCCAAGGCAGCCACCGGCGCCACCGGCGCCTTCAACGCCAGCAAGGGACTCGTGGCGCACATCCGGGACCAGCGGCTGGGCCTCTGGGAGTCCATGGAAGAGGAGAACGCCGAGCAGGCCCGGCTCTGCAAAACCGAGGACTATTCGGAAGGGTTCCTGGCGTTCCAGGAAAAGCGCAAGCCAGTTTTCAAGGGCTAGCAGCGCCGCAAAATGGGCAATGCGGGATCTGGTTGTCCCGGTACTTGTCTTTTGTTGAAGCCATTCTCATTTTGAAGGTGCACTTGTAGGGTTCGTCTATGACTTCGGGGAAACCAGTAACTAAAGCTGTCATTCCGGCCGCGGGACTAGGGACGCGTTTCCTTCCCGCCACCAAGGCAATGCCGAAGGAAATGCTGCCCGTGGTCGACCAGTCGGCCATCCAGTACGTTGTCGAAGAAGCGGTCCGCGCAGGTCTGACCGATTTGTTGATGATCACCGGACGGCAGAAGCGTGCGCTTGAGGACCACTTTGACCGTGAGCCCAGCCTGGAACGTGCCTTGGAACTCAAAGGTGATCTTGACAGACTGGAAGCCGTCCAGCACGCCTCCGCCCTTGGGCCCCTCTATTACGTCCGCCAGGGCGACCCCAAGGGCCTGGGACACGCTGTGCTGTGTGCCCGCCAGCACGTGGGCGACGAGCCTTTCGCCGTCCTGCTGGGCGATGACCTGATCGACGAGCGGGACGAGCTCCTGAGCACCATGATCGAGGTGCAGGCCCGGACGGGCGGCTCCGTCATCGCCCTGATCGAAGTGGATCCTGCCGAGATCAGCGCCTACGGCTGCGCCGACGTTTCAGCCGTCGACGGCGAAGGCCACGTCCGCGTCAACCGGCTGGTGGAAAAGCCCTCGATCGCCGACGCACCCTCGAACTTGGCTGTCATTGGACGATACGTGCTCCACCCGGCGGTCTTTGATGTCCTGGAGGAAACGGAGCCCGGCCGCGGCGGCGAAATCCAGCTCACCGACGCGCTGCAGACCCTTGCCACCTCTGACTGCGAGGGCGGCGGCGTGTACGGGGTGGTCTTCAAGGGCCGCCGCTACGACACCGGAGACAAACTGAGCTACCTGAAGGCGGTCATCTCGATCGCCTCGGAGCGCGTGGAATTCGGTGAAGAGCTCAAGACCTGGATGAAGGCCTTTGTCAGTTAGCTTCCACGCCCTTTCGGCGGCCCTGGAATGTCCGGGCCAGGAGAAATCCCAGCAGGGCGCCTGCCGTGTTGGTCGCAACGTCGATGAGGCTTGGGTATCGATGCTGCAGAAATAGAAGCTGACCCAGCTCCACGCATGCTGACGTGCAAGCGCCCACACCCACTGTCTGCCACCAGCTGCTGCGAAAGCCGACCGTAACAGCGAACCCAACAGGAACATATATAAGCATGTTGGCAGTTGCTTCCACGGTGTCGTAGTCGAACGAATGTGGCACTCCCGCGGCTTGTAGCTGGGCAAGCGTCCGGGAAAGTGGGCCCTGGGCCGGCGCATCCACGGGGGTCGGCCAGAATCCAACCAGGGCCAGCGCGGCCAAGTAGGCAGCCAGAAGCCACACCCACAGCATCCTGCCCCGCTGGCTTGTCATCCGCATGAGTCCCATAGATATCACAGCTGGCCGGCGGGGTGCCGCTACCGGGTGTCCAGATCCTCGAACACCAGAAACGTCTGCGTGTCCAGCACCCCAGGCATCGACTGCAGCTGGTCGAAGATCACCCGGCGCAGGTCGATGTTGTCCACGGCGCGCACCAGCAGAATGACATCGAAGTCCCCGCCCACCAGGGCGATGTGGTGCACCTCCGGAATGGCACGCAGCAGCTCCCGCAGCTCCCGCCAGGAATGCTGCCGGACCTTGAGCGTGACGTAGGCCGAGGACTTCAGTCCGGCCTTGATCGGGTCCACCAGTGCGGTGAACTTCGTCAGCACGCCCTCGCCGGTCAGCCGGGCAATCCGCGTGTATGCGTGGGCCCGCGAGATATGGACGTTCTCCGCGACCTGTGTGACGGACATCCGGCCGTCCCGGGTCAGCTCCGCAATGATGTTCCGGTCCACATCATCCAGCGGCACCGCCGCCTGTTCCGCCTCGTCCTCTGCCATTTGTCCACCACCCCCGCCGGTAATCCAGCTCACACTTACGATTCGTCTTCCAGAATAGGCCAATTATTTAGACTCCTCCACGATTCGCTATGGAGCTGGATACGAAACATCGCCCCAGGCCATACTTGGAGTCAATAGTGGCTACAGAAGGACGGACCAATGACGATCTCCGCAGACCACACTGCGCAGCACCCGGCGCCCGAGGATCAGACCTCCGGCGCTGCCGCACCGGGCACTGCCCCGGAAGACGCCGCCAGCGAGGCGGTGCGCAAGTTCGGCATCACTGTCGAGGACTACATGCTGCCCGCACGACACCAGATCCAGATGGTCGGCCCGGACGGCACCCTGAACCCGCACACCGAGCAGGGCACCCAGCCCGGCCACGAATATGCCCTCCCCGGCGACGAAGAATTGATGGCCGCCTACGAGCAGCTGGTCGTCGGACGTCGCGTCAACGACCAGAACTCCGCCCTGGTCCGGCAGGGCCGCATGGCCGTCTACCCGTCCAGCCACGGCCAGGAGGCCTGCCAGGTCGCCGCCGCACTCTGCCTCTCCGAAGGCGACTGGATGTTCCCCACCTACCGCGACTCCGTGGCCGTCATGGCACGGGGTGTTGATCCCGTCCAGACCATGACGCTCTTCCGCGGCGACTGGCACGGCGGCTACGACCCTTCCCAGCACAAGGTCGGCATCCAGTGCACCCCGCTCACCACCCAGCTGCTGCACGGCGTCGGTGTGGCCCACGCCGCCAAACTGCGCGGCGAGGACACCGTGGTCTTGGCCATGTGCGGCGACGGCGCCACCAGCGAGGGCGACTTCCACGAGGCCCTCAACTTCGCCGCGGTGTTCCACCTGCCGGTCGTGTTCTTCGTCCAGAACAACCAGTACGCCATCTCCGTGCCGCTGGCGCACCAGTCCGTTGCGCCGTCGCTCGCCCACAAGGCCGTGGGCTACGGCATGGCCGGCGAACGCGTGGACGGCAACGACGTCGTCGCCCTCCTCGCCGTGCTGGGCCGCGCGGTCCGGCTCGCCCGGGAAGGCTCCGGCCCGCTGCTGGTGGAGGCGCACACCTACCGCATGCAGGCCCACACCAACGCCGACGACGCCACCCGGTACCGCCAGGACAGCGAAGTCGCCGAGTGGGTGGCCAAGGACCCGCTGAGCCGGATGAAGACCTACCTGACGGACCGCGGACTGCTGGACAACCGCCGCGCCGCCGGGATCGCTGAGAAGGCCGAGGCCGTTGCCACCCAGCTCCGCGAAGGCCTCAGCGAGGAGGTCCCGGTGGAACCGCAGGACCTCTTCAAGTACGTCTTCTCCACCCCCACCCCACAGCTGAAGGAACAGTCCGCCATGCTTGCCGACGAACTCGCCCGTGACGCCGCATCGAAGTCGGAGGCCGCGAAATGAGCCCCACCATCACCACCTCGTCCGAGGCGAACGGCAACGTCAGCGCCGCCACCGCCCGCGCCGCCGCCACGGCGGCAGCAACCGCAGAACAGTCCGGCCCGCAGACCATCACCCTGGCCAAGGCCCTGAACACCGCCATGGCCGATGCGATGCACGCGGACCCCTCGGTCCTGGTCTTCGGCGAGGACGTCGGCATGCTCGGCGGCGTCTTCCGCATCACCGACGGGCTCACCAAAACCTTCGGGCAGAGCCGCTGCTTCGACACCCCGCTCGCCGAGTCCGGCATCGTCGGCATGGCCGTCGGCATGGCAATGAATGGCATGCGCCCGGTCATTGAGATGCAGTTCGATGCCTTCGCCTACCCGGCCTTCGAACAGATCGTCAGCCACGTCGCCAAGATGCACAACCGCACTAAGGGCGCCGTGAAGCTGCCCATGGTCATCCGGGTCCCCTACGCCGGCGGGATCGGGGGAGTGGAGCACCACTGCGACTCCTCCGAGGCCTACTACGCCCACACCGCCGGGCTCAAGGTCTTCACCCCGGCCACCGTCGCGGACGGCTACCGGATGCTCCGCGAGGCCATCGACTCCGACGACCCCGTGATGTTCATGGAGCCCAAGAAGCTCTACTGGTCCAAGGACCAGGTGGACCTCGACGCCCTCCGCGCCGAACATGCCGGGAACACCGCACGCGGAACCTCCTCCGAGGGCCGCGCCGCCGTTGCCCGCCCCGGCACCGATGCCACGCTGATCGCCTACGGGCCGTCCGTCCCGACCGCGCTGGCCGCCGCTGCGGCCGCCGCCGAGGAAGGACTCTCGCTGGAAGTGATCGACGTCCGCTCGATCGTGCCGTTCGACGACGAAACGGTCTGCGCCTCCGTGCGCAAGACCGGCCGCGCCGTGGTCATCGCTGAGGCCCACGGCTTCGCCTCCGTGGCCTCCGAAATCGTGGCACGGGTCCAGGAACGCTGTTTCCACCACCTCGCCGCACCGATCCGCCGCGTCACCGGCTTCGACGTCCCGTACCCGGCGCCGAAGCTCGAGCACTACTACCTGCCCGGCGTGGACCGCATCCTCGACGCCGTTGACGACCTCCAGTGGGAAGACTGACCATGACCGAACCGAAAGTATTCCTCCTCCCGGACCTCGGCGAGGGCCTCACCGAAGCCGAACTCGTGAACTGGCTCGTGGCCGTGGGCGACGAAATCCGCGTCGACCAGCCCATCGCCGAGGTTGAGACGGCCAAGTCCATGGTCGAGGTTCCCTCCCCGTACGCCGGCACCGTCGCCGTGCTGCACGGCGAGCCCGGGCAGACCCTCGACGTCGGCAAGCCGCTCATCTCCGTGACGCCCGTCGGTGCGGCGTTTCCGCCTGCCGCTGCCCTGGCGGAGCCTGCCGAGACCGCTGAAATTGCAGCCGAGGTATACCGAGAGGAAGAAAAGGCCGGTTCCGGAAATGTCCTGATCGGTTACGGCACTCCCGGCGGGCACGGGGCTGCCCGTAGAAGCCGACCCCGGAAGTCTCCGGCCGGTACTGTGGTGGCCGAGCCGGCGGCCCAGGTGCCCGCGGCTGAGAAGGCCGCCGATGACCTGCTGCTGATGCGGACCCGGGTGCCCGGGAAGCTCGGGGCGGTTATTTCCCCGCTGGTCCGGCGGATGGCGCGCGACCATGGAGTTGATTTGGGGGAGCTCCAGGGGTCCGGGGCCAGCGGGCTAATCATGCGCCGCGATGTCGAGGCGGTCATCAAGCCCGCAGTGCTGGATCGTCCGGCGGCTGCGCCTGCTGTAACCGCGCCGGTCGAGACTGCCGGTGACACCGACGCCCGCACCGGGCTGGGCATCAGCGGGCGCACCGCCGTCCGCGGCGTCCGGAAGGCCGTCGCGGCGAACATGACCCGCAGCCGTTCCGAGATCCCGGAAGCCACGGTCTGGGTGGACGTGGACGCCACGGCACTGGTCGAGATGCGGGCGGCGCTCAAGAAGGCGGACCCGCACCACACCCCGGGCCTGCTGGCGTTCATCGCCCGCTTCGTCACCGCCGGCCTGAAGAAGTTCCCGGAGCTGAATACCCGGATCGTCACCACCGAGGACACCACCGGCGGAGCATCCCAGGAGATTGTGGCCTTCGACGGCGTTAACCTCGGTTTCGCGGCCCAGACCGACCGCGGCCTGATGGTTCCGTCGGTGCGCAACGCCGACAAACTCAGTGCCCGCGAACTGGACGCGGAAATCCGACGCCTCACCGCCGTCGTCCGGGATGGCAAGGCCAGCCCCGCGGAGCTGGGCAGCGGCACCTTCACGCTGAACAACTACGGTGTCTTTGGGGTGGACGGCTCCGCCGCGATCATCAACCACCCCGAGGTGGGGATCCTGGGTGTCGGGCGCATCATCGACAAGCCCTGGGTGGTCAACGGCGAACTCGCCGTCCGCAAGGTCACCGAACTGACCCTGACCTTCGACCACCGCGTCTGTGACGGCGGCACCGCCGGCGGCTTCCTGCGCTATGTGGCCGACGCGATCGAGAACCCGGGCTCGGTGCTGGCGGACCTCTGAACCAAGCGTGCTCGGCGCGGGAGGGAAGACCTCCCGCGCGGTGTTGGCTTCCAGCTTCCGGCCAGCTCCGGTGGGTACAATCGAGGGCAGAACATCGCACCAACGACGCCGGAACTACGCCGGAATACGGAGATATTTCATGTCACGATGGCTCGAGGTCGGCCCGGACAACTACGTCCTGACCACCCAAGGTTCCCTGCTCAACACCGGCCTGATTGTCGGCTCCGAACGCGCCTTGGTGATCGACACCGGCAGCGGGCCGCGGCAGGGACGCGAAATCCTCGACGCCGTGCGGGAAAAGACCCAGCTGCCCCTCGTCGTCGTGAACACGCACGCCCACTACGACCACTTCTTCGGCAACGCGGTGTTCGCCGACGCCGGAGTTGCCGAGTTCTGGGCGCACGAAAACTGCGCCTCCGAGATCGAGGAGAACGGCGACAGCCAGCGCCGCGCCGTCGGGGCCGATGAGCCGGAAATGGCTGCCGGCGAGGGCGACCACGTGGAACTCGTGGTCCCGAACGCGATCGTGAAAGACCAGCCCGTGCTGGTGGACCTCGGCGGCCAGACCGTCACGCTCTTTTACCTTGGCCACGGGCACACCGACGGCGACCTCCTGGTCGGAACGGCCACAACCCTTTACGCTGGCGACCTCGTGGAGCAGGGTTCTCACCCGTCCTTCGAGGATTCCTACCCCGAAGAATGGGCAGACGTCCTCCGGCACGTCTCGGCCCTGCGTCACCGCTACGAATTCCTGATTCCCGGACATGGCGAGCCCTGCAGCGACCAGTTCGTCAAGACCATGGCCAACACGATGACCACGGCGGTGCGGCAGGCCACCCAGGCGACACGGGAGACCCCGGACGACGCCACCAAGGCCATCCCGATCCTGCCCTACGGGCCAGAGCAGTCCCGCTGGTTCATCAGGCGCCTGCAGGAGACCCGGGCACACCACTGAGTCTGGCCTCGGGCCGCCGATGGTACAGGCACTCACTGCAGCGCCTAGAATTGCGGTTTGAACCAAATCAAACGAGCACCGCAGCGGTCTGCGCTGTGAGTCCCAGGGGGGACCAATATGCCCGAACCGGTGGACAACAACACTGCCGATGCTGCCGCTGAGGCAGAGCGGCCCCAACTCCGTCGCCGGCGTAACCACCGCCGCGGCGAGGACCCCGACGCCCGGACAGGAACAATGCCGACTACAGCCTCCGACGCCGTCGATAACCAAGCGGCGCCCCCGATGCGCCGCAACTCCTGGGCCGAGGCCGCCGAAGCGGCCGACGAACGCAATGCTGCCACCGGTGCCGTCCCCGTAATCAGGCAGGTCCCGGCTGCACCGGCGCCGCCCGCCGCTCCGCCTGCGTCGGCCACCCTGGCGGCTGACTTTGACCGGAAGGCGTTCGAGGAGTTCGAAACTGAGTCCCCAGCCTTCGCAGCGCAAGTTCCTCCTTCGCGCCGTTCGGCTGTCCCTGCGGCGCCGGATGCTGCCCCCGCCGTGCCTGCCCTGCCGGGCCGGGCCACTCGCTCCGGCAGCCGGGTCGCAGCACTCTCTGCCCCGGCTCCCGATTACATCAGCTCACCTGGCCTGTTTGTCCGGGAGCAGAAGCCCCGGCCGGTCGGCGGTTTCCGCGGCGCCCTCTACACGATGACCGGCGGCGGGCTGAACCTCGGACCAAGCGCCCGGCAGCGCGAAGAGGACGAGCTCGCCCGGCGCATCTCCCGCCAACTCCAGGGAAGCTACAACACCGCCGTGCTGAGCCTTAAGGGCGGCATCGGCAAGACCTCCACCACCGTCGGCGTCGGGCTGACCTTGGCGGAGTACCGCGGCGACCCTCCCTGCGCGATCGACGCGAACCCGGACTCCGGCGACCTAGTGGAGCGCGCCCTCGGCGAGGGCATCTACCAGCAGGAGAGCCCGCGCACCATCACGGACCTGCTCAAGAACGTAGAGTCCATCGATTCCCTCACCGCCCTGTCCCGGTACATGCACCACGCCGGCCGGCTGCACCTTATTGCGGGCGAACAGGACCCCGAGGTTTCGGATTCGCTGACGGCCGAGGAGTACCTGCGGATCCGCAAGCTCATCTCCGGCTACTACTCGGTGGCCCTGACCGACTGCGGCACCGGCGTTACGCACAATGCCATGAGCGGCATACTGCAGTCCGCGGATAACCTCATCATTGCCTCGGGTTACGCCGTTAGCGGCGCCAAACGTGCCCGCAGTACGCTGCAGTGGCTGGCCAGCCACGGCTACGAGGAACTGGCCCGCAACGCGATCGTGGTCATCACGGACAAGGACGAGGTTTCCTCGCGGGTGGACAAAGACGCGATCGAGGATCACCTCTCCGGCATCTGCCGCCAGTTGATCGCCGTCCCGCATGACCGCGGCGTGGCCGACGGCGACCTGGTCACCCTCGATGTCCTGCGCCCGGAAACCCGCCGTGCTTACAAGGAGATCGCGGCTGCAATTGTGGACGGGTACGCATAATCTTCGATTGTCGGCGCTACCGCGTGGCTGGCAAGTTGTTTCGCGGCGGGGACCGACTTAGATTTAGGCATGACCAACAACGCCGGGGACGAAGCCGCCCTGCAACTGCAGGACCTCCTGATGGGAACCGAAAACGTCGAGGACTTCCTCGGCCAACTCGCTGAATTCTCGGCGGCCACGCTCAGCTCCGCCGCCGGCGCCGAGATCGAATGCGGCGTCACGCTGCAGCGTCGGCGGAAAACCATGACCGTGGCGGGAAGCAGCCCTCGGGCCGTCATCCTGGACCGCATCGAGCAAAGCCTTGGAGAAGGCCCGTGCCTCGACGCGCTGCGGACCAAGTCCGTGGTGCTGCTGGCCGACGTCGACACCGATCCGCGCTGGCCGGCCTACCAGCAGCAGCTCGCGGCGCAGGGCGTCCGCAGCACCCTGGGCGTGCCCCTGGAAATCGGCCCGGACGCGACCGCCGCCCTGAACTTCTTCGCCCCCGGCACCGGGATCTTCACCCAGGAGCTCATTGCCGAGGCGGCCGGCTTCGCCGATCTCGCTGGCCGCTCCCTCCGCCTGGCCGTCCGGATCGGTACCGCGCAGTCCCGGGCCGAGGACCTCCATGCCGCCATGGAGCACCGCACCTCGATCGACCTGGCCTGCGGCGTCATCATGGCGCAGAACCGCTGCTCCCAGGAGGAAGCCATGGGCATCCTCACGAAGGTCTCCAGCAACCGGAACCAGAAGCTCCGCGACGTCGCCGCCGAGGTCCTGCGGAACCTCACCGGCGGGGACGTCCGCACACACTTCGAGGCCTGAGCGCCCCGGCGGTCCTCCCGCCCTAGGATGAAGGGGATGAGCACCACACAGACTGCGCCCTTCAGCCTCCGCAGCATCGCCGTTCCCGCGTTCGGCCCGGCCCTGCTGTTCAGCATCGGCGAGGGCGCCATCCTGCCCGTGGTGGCACTGTCCGCCCGCGGCCTCGGCGCCTCGGTGGCCGTCGCCGCCCTGGTGGTCACCCTGATCGGCCTCGGCTCCTGGTTCTTCAACCTGCCCGCCTCGCTCATCACCCTGAAGTTCGGTGAACGCTGGGCCATCGTCGGCGCCGCGGCCGCCAGCGCCGTCGCCCTCGCCGCCGCGGCCCTTGCCCCGCTGCTGCCCGGCGGCCTCTGGCTGCTCGCCGCGGCGATGCTGGTCGTCGGGATGGCCGCGAGCGTCTTCAGCCTGGCCCGGCAGAAGTACCTGACCGAGGCGGTCCCGGTGATCCTGAGGGCCCGGGCGCTGTCCACGCTCGGCGGCGTCAACCGGATCGGCATCTTCATCGGCCCCTTCATCGGCGCCGCCGTGATGCAGTTCGCCGGCATCACCGGCGCCTACTGGGTGGGCGTCGTCGCCATGGCGGCCGCCGCGGCCCTGTCGGTGACCATCCCGGACCTCGTGGCCAAGCCCGCGCCGGACGACGGCGTCCCCGTCCAGCAGGCGACGCTGCGCAGCGTCGCCGTCTCCCACGCCGGGGTGTTCCTGTCCGTGGGCATGGGGGTGCTGCTGCTCAGTGCGCTGCGCGCATCCCGGCAGGTGGTGATCCCGCTCTGGGCCGAGCACCTCGGGATGGACGCGACGCAGGCCTCGCTGATCTACGGGCTCTCCGGCGCCATTGACATGCTGGTGTTCTATCCGGCCGGGAAGCTGATGGACCGCAAGGGCCGGCAGTGGGTGGCCATCCCGTCGACCCTCATCATGGGCACCGCCATGCTGCTGATCCCGCTCAGCACCGGCTTCGTCGGTCTGCTGCTCGCGGCGCTGCTGATCGGCTTCGGCAACGGCATCAGCTCGGGCCTGAACATGACGCTGGGGGCCGACTTCTCACCCGACAACGGCCGCGGCCAGTTCCTGGGCATCTGGCGGTTCATGGCCGACGCCGGGGCCACCGGCGGCCCGGTGCTGCTCTCAGGCGTGACCGCCGTGGCCTCGCTCGGGGCCGGCGTGGCCGCCACCGGCGTGCTCGGCTTCGCTGCCGCGACGGTCTTCGCCATCACCATTCCCCGGATGAAGCACCGGCGCAACTACTGACGGTGCCGGCACACGCCGTTCGACCTGCCCGACGACGTACGCCGCGTCCCGGTCCACCCCGCCGATCAGGCACGAGGTGAGGGCGTACTGGAACGGGATGCCCACGAAGTACAGCCCCGGCATCCCGGGGATGGCGCCGCGTTGCGTGTCCGGCCATCCCGTCGGCGCCTGCTCCAGCCCGTCGATCCAGTCCAGGTCCGGGCGGTAGCCGGTGGCCCAGATAACGGTCCGTACGACGGCGGAGCTGCCACCGTCGACCTTGCCGCCGTCGAACGTGGGCTGGCCGTCCGCGGTGCCGGTGAACCGCGGCACCCGGACCACCCCGGCGCGGTCCAGTTCCTTCGTGGAGATCCGGATCAGCGGTGCGCCGCGCTGGTGGAAGCCCGCGGCGACCTTGCGCCCGATGGGGGTGCGCAGCGTCAGCACATTGTGGATGAACCCCCAATAGACGCCGCCGGCGTAGCGGAGCAGGGGATCGGGAATGTGCGGGGTGGGCCGGCCCGCCAGGAGCACCCGGTGGCTGGCCGCGAGCTCCCGGGCGATTTCCGAACCCGACGTTCCGGCGCCCACCACCAGCACCCCGCCGTCGGCGATGTCGGCCGGGCTGCGGTACTGGGAGCTGTGGAGCTGGCGGATGGCGGGGTCCAGCCCGGCGGAGGCGTCCGGCAGGCGGGGGAGTGCGTTCGCCCCGGTGGCCACAATGACGTTGCGCGCCCGGGCGGTGCCGGCCGTTGTGTCGACGGCAAACCCCGCACCCGCCCGGCGGACGCTGCTGACGCGGATGCCCGACCGCACCGGCAGGCCGAAACGCGCCGCGTAGCTTTCGAGGTAGGCGGCGAACTCCTCCTTGCCCGGGAAGGTGTTCCGCGCGCCGGGGAAGGGCAGACCGGGGAGGCTGTCGTGCTGGGCGGGGGTGAACAGCCGCAGCGAGTCCCAGCGGCGGCGCCAGACCTCGCCCACCCGCTGGTCGGCCTCCAGTATCTCGAACCGCAGTTTTGTCTTGGCGAGGTGGTAGCCGGCGGCCAGGCCGGCCTGTCCCGCGCCGATCACGACGGCATCCAATGGCTGACTGTTCTGGTTCATGGCCGGCTCCTTGCTGAGAGCATCCCTTTTCTTACTCACTAGAATATCGTTCTAGTGAGTGGAGCGGTAGTCTAATTTTATGGAAAAGACCACGCGGCGGGCCCTCCAGGCGGCCGGCACCCGGGACGTGATCGTAGAGGCGGCCGGCCGGCTGTTTGCCGCAGACGGGTACGTCCGCACCACCATCGACGGCATCGCCGCCGAGAGCGGGGTGGCCGTCCAGACGGTCTACAACTCGGTGGGCAACAAGGCCGCGCTGCTCTCCGCCGTGCTGGACAGCGCCGCCGCGGGACCCGGAGCGCAGGCTGGTGTGCTGGACTTCATGCGGGAACGCACCCGTCAGGCCGCCGACCTTGAGGCCCTGGTCAACATGCTGGCCGACTGGTTCGTAGAGGTCCATCCGCGCACCGCCGGGATCACCGCCGTCATCGCCCAGGCCGCGGCCGTGGACGACACGGCGGCGCAACTGGAGAAGGCTCGCGGGCAGCAGCGGCTCCGGCGCTACGAGGAGGCCGCCGCCGCGGCGCGGGCCCGCGGCGGGCTCAGCTCCGGGATGTCCGACGCTGAGGGGGCCGCCGCCATCTGGTCGCTGGGCCATCCCCAGACCTACCGGGCGCTGGTAAAGGAGGCCGGCTGGTCCGTGGCGGCCTACCGCGAGTGGATCGCCAAGGCCCTCGCCGCGGCACTCGCCTGACGGGGACAATGACTCCATGAGGATTGAACTGCTCCACATCGACGAGTGCCCCAACACGGCTGACGCGCAGGCGCGTCTGGAATCAGCCCTGGCGGCTCTGGGACACAGCGGCATTCCGGTGAATACGCGGCTTCTGGCGTCACCGTCGGACATAGCGGGCACGGCCTTCGCGGGTTCCCCGACGATCACTATCGACGGAGTCGACATCTTCCCGGCCGGCGCGCCCGCCAGCGACTTGGCCTGCCGGATATACGCGACACCCAGTGGGCTGGCGGGTGTCCCGACCTTGGACCAAATAACCGAAGCGCTCAAGAACCACGGACTCTGACGCCGCCGGCGGCGTCGATTCCGGCGGTGCCGAGCCGGATGATCCCGCTGTGCCATCGGTCGGCGGAAACGCGCCCGGGTCAGCGCTGCGGCTCTCCGCCGCCCGAACGCTGGATCGCCGCGGCGAAGACCGGCAGCGCGCGCTCGATCATGTCCTCCGAGGCAGTGAGTGAGATCCGGAAATAGCCCGGAGTCTCGAACAGGGTGCCCGGCAGCACGAACACGTCCTGGTCCGCGAGGGCGGCGGTGAACTGCTCGTCGTCGCCGGCCGGGGTACGGACGAACAGGTAGAACGCCCCCTCCGGCCGCGTCACCTGGTACCCCATCCCGGTCAGCGCCTCCACCATCAGGTCGCGTTTGCGCTCCAGCTGGCCGACGTCGATCGAGAACTGTTCCAGCCGCGGCAGCGCATACTGCAGCAGGGCGTTGGGGTAGATCCAGCCCATCGCCATCTGCAGGGCGCTGATCGCCTCCCGCAGCGGGCCGCGGTCCGGCATGGTGGGCGGCAGCGCCAGATAACCGATCCGCTGCCCGGGGGCCAGATGGGTTTTGCCGTACGAGTAGGCCAGGAGCGTATACGGATAGTATTCGGCGGGGCTGTGGAACCGGGCGCCGTCGTAAACGATCCGGTTGTAGGGTTCGTCTGAGAGCAGGTAGACCCGCCGCCCGTTGCTGCGCGAGGCCCCCTCCAGCATGTCCGCCAGGTCCTTCAGCAGCGCCGGCGGGTAGATCCGGCCGGTCGGATTGTTGGGCGTGTTGACGATCACTACCCGGGTCCGCGGCGTGATGGCCGCCCCCAGCGCCGCCAGGTCGACGTCGAACGTCTCCGCGTCGCAGCGGATCTTGACCGGCACCAGCCCGGCCTCGATCACCAGCGGCTCGTAGAAGAACCATGGCGGCAGGGTGAAGATGACCTCGTCGCCGGGATCGGCGACGGCCTTCAGCGCCAGCGGGATCGCGGTGAAGCCGCCTGTGGTGAGGTGGATGTCCGCCGGCTCGAAGGGTATGCCCAGCAGGCGCTGCAGGGACGACGCCGCCGCGGCCTGCGCCTCCGGTTCGTTGGTCTTGTAGGCAAACCACCGCTCGTTCCGGGGCGTCAGCGCGTCCGCCAGGGCTTCGACGTAGGCGGCCTGCGGCATCTGGTGCGGGTTGCCCAGGGCCAGGTCGCAGATCCCCGGCACGTGCTGGCGCCTTGCGTAGACGGAGTCGCGGAGGAAGGTGTTGATCCGCTGCTGCGACGGGACGGACGCGAGGGTGGTGGCGCGCCGTGAAACGCCCGGTGAAACGTTTTGCGAAACCGGAGAATCAGTGCTCATGACAGTCCCTCGAGACGTGGCGGCTTTACCGTTGGTGACGCGGTTTTGGGTCAGTGGCTGTGCGGGACCAATTCTGGCCCTCGGCGGGCCGGATGTAAACGGGGTTTCGGCCGGCAGCGTGCTGTCCTCAGCCGGGGCGGGTAACCGCGGGGCGAGTTACGAGTACCCACTACTCGGGCGGGAGCTAAGGGGGCTTAGTACGGTCGGGCGAGTGCGCCGGTGCATCCAGAAGCCGGCCCTACGTTGGGCGGTACGAGTGCCGCCGTCAGGGTTCGCCCGTGACTATTTGCCGCGCATGGTCTCCGCCCAATGGGTGATGCGTTCTTGACGTAAAAAATGGAGGAGAAACTCATGTTAGGAAAAAAGTCCCGCTGGATCGCGCCGCTGGCTGCAACAGCAGCCGTGCTTCTGGCCGCGTCGTCCGCGGGTGCAGCTGACCCCGAACCGGATATCACTATTGCAGCCGTGGATTCGTGCGGGGACTTTGATCTTGGTCTCTCGGGCACGGACGGCAAATTCAACGTGGTTGAATTCAAAAATGGCAACTTCTACAGCGTTGGTACGGGGGTCATCCTCACCTGGTCCAACGAAGGCCTTGGGGGAACGGGCGGCAACGGGAAAACGTACACTGTGAAGACGTCCGGATCCGTGAGCAAGTACATCCAGAATCCGGACGGAACCTGGACGTTGACCGCCACAGGCCACAACGGGTTTGTCTACTTCGATTCGGATGACGTCGAGCGCGGGGCCTACCAGTACACCGGACGGCTGGTGGTCCAGATTGAATCGCTGGAGACTTTTAAGGTGACTTCCATTGACGCCACCGCGGGCAAAGCCGTGGACATCTGCGCGCTCCTCAGGTAGCCACCGCAGAGCACGAAATCGCCCGGGAGCCGTGGGGCTCCCGGGCTTTTCGTGTGCCCGGCTGACGTTCGGCTTCAGCGGCCCCGGCCCGCCCGGGCAGTGCCGGTCAGCGGCCGCCCGTCACCCCAGCGCCGGCTCCCGCTTCGCGTGGCCGGTGGCCTGCTCGAAGCCGTAGGCCACCCGGAGCAGCTCGAAATCCTGCCCGTGGTTCATGGCCAGCTGCAGCCCCACCGGCAGGCCGCCGTCGCTGAACCCTGCCGGGACCGAGATGGCAGGGATGCCGGTCGCCGAGATCAGGCAGGCGGAGCGCATCCAGTCCAGGTAGGTCTCGAACTCGACGCCGTTGATGGACGTCGGGTACCGCAGGGACGCCTCAAAGGGCAGCAACTGCGCGGTGGGGCTGGCGAACACGTCGTACCGGCCGAAGAAGCGCCGCACGCTGGTGTCCAGCCGGGTCCGGGCGAGGGCAGCGGAAACCAGGTCCTGCCCGCTGAGTGCCCGGCCCCGGTCCACGTTCCAGCGCACCTCGGGCTTGACGACGTCCAGGTGCTTGGCCACCAGATCACCCAGGCCCAGGGCAAAATCGAACGCCCGGGTGGTGCCGAACACTTCATCCGCGTCCCGCAGGTCCGGTGCGGCTTCCTCCACGGTGGCGCCGAGATCCTCGAAGATCCGCAGCTGGCTTTCCAGAACGCGCAGCACCTCCTTCTCCACCGGCACGCCCAGGCCGAAGTCCGGCGACCAGCCAATCCGCAGGCCGGTCAGGTCTCGCCGCAGCGGTTCGGTGAATCGCCCGGCCGCCACCGGAGCGGCGTAGGGCACGGCGGGGTCCGGCCCGGCCACTGCCGCCATGGCCAGGGCTATGTCTTCCACGTCGCGGGCCATGGTGCCGGTCCGGGCAAGCCAGGCCCACGCGTTGCGGGTCGGCGCCACCGGGATCACGCCCACCGACGGCCGATACCCCACCACGTTGCAGAACGACGCCGGGATCCGCAGCGAGCCGCCCATATCGCTGCCGTCACTGAGCGGCTGGATGCGGGCCGCGATGGCGGCGGCCGCGCCGCCGCTGCTTCCGCCGGCGCTCTTAGCCGTGTCGTAGGGGTTGACGGTGGTGCCGAAGACGTCGTTGAAGGTGTGCGAGCCCGCAGCGAATTCCGGCACGTTGGTCTTGCCGGTGGTGACCACCCCGGCCGCCTTGAACCTGGCGATGATGAGGTCATCAAAGTCCGGCACGAAATCCCGGAAGACGACCGAGCCCTGCGTGGTCCGCAGGCCCTTGGTGTTGTTGGTGTCCTTGTGCGTCATGGGCAGGCCATGGAGCGGCGGGAGCTCCGCCCCGGAGGCGGTGAGCGCGTCGGCGGCCGCGGCCAGCGCCGCAGCACCCTCACGGTCCTCGGTCACCACCGCGTTGAGCTGTCCGTTCACGGCGTCGATCCGGGCGAAGTGCGCATCGAGGGCCTCCCGTGCGGAGATGTCCCGACGCCGGATGGCCGCGGTCAGCTCCGTGGCGGACAGCGCACTGATGCCGTCGGTCACAGCGCGGCCCCGGACCGGCCCACCCGGGAGAGCAGGGAGGTCAAGGCGGCGCGGAGGCCCGTACTCAGGGTTGGCTCGATGTCCGGTGCGAAGTACGGAGAGTGGTTCCCGGGCAGGGGGGTCTCGGCGTCGAGCCTTTCCTGCGTGTAGGCACCGAACATCCAGTACACGGACGGTACCTCCAGCACCTCGGCGAGGAGCCCGAAGTCCTCGCTGCCCATCACGGGCGGGACCACATTGACGCAGTCTTCGCCGAGGGCGGCCTGGAACTCGCTGATCAGGGCGTCGGCGGAGGCGGGGTCGTTGTAGCACTGCGGGAAGCTGGAGATTTCCTCGATCTCGGGGGAGGGGGCGCCGGAGGCGTCCGCTTCGGCATGAAGGATGCGTCGCAGGGAATCGAGCACCCGGGTGCGGACGTCGACGTCGAACGTCCGGACGTTGACGGAGAATTCAGCCGTGGCCGGGATGATGTTTTCCTTCAGCCCGGCATGGAAGGTGCCCACGGTCACCACGGCGGACTTCATCGGGTGGACCTCGCGGGAGACGATGGTCTGCAGCCGCACCACCATGTGGGCGCCGAGGACGATCGGGTCGATGGACTGTTCCGGCTGGGAGCCGTGTGCCTGGCGTCCGTGGACGGTGATCTTCCAGGAGTCGGCCATGGCCATGGCCGTACCGCTGCTGATGTTGACTGTCCCGGACAGGCCCGGCCAGACATGCTGCCCGTAGATGATTTCCGGCTTCGGGGCCTTGTCCCAGAGCCCGTTTTCAATCATGGCCTTGGCCCCGGCGGCGGTTTCCTCGCCGGGCTGGAAGATGAAGACCACGGTCCCGGACCACGCGTCCAGGTTCTCGCTCAGCAGTTGGGCGGCCGTCAGGGCGACGGTCATGTGGGTGTCGTGGCCGCAGCCGTGCATCACCGGGACGGACGTGCCGTCCGCGAGCGTGCCGGTGGCGGTGCTGGCGAACTCCAGACCGGTGTCTTCCTTCATCGGCAGGCCGTCGGTGTCCGCACGGTAGCCCACGACGGGTCCAGTCCCGTTGCGCAGGATTCCCACGACGCCGGTGCCGCCGCAGATAAACGTTTCCAGGCCCAGCGCGTCGAGCTTCTGCTGGATGAACGCCGCCGTGTTGGTCTCCTGCATGGAAAGTTCGGGATGGGTGTGGAGGTGGCGGTAAAGCTCGTGCATTTCGGCCCGGCGGGTGTCGGTGAGTTCAAAAAAGGCAGTGCTGGTGGTCATGGTGTTCCTTCCGGAAGAGTTCGGGGTCTGGTTCGGGGGTGCAGATGCGCTTAGTTCACGAGGGTGGTGGCGGCGGGCGCGTCCTTGCGGGGCCGCAGGAACCACGCCAGGGTCGCTGTCAGCAGGACCACGATCCCGGTGGCCGGCTTGGCGAGCGCCGGAACGGCGGGGACCAGGACGAACAGGACGACGACGGCGACGACGACGGCGATAACCGTCACCCGCGGCTGCTTCATGGTGACGACAAGCTGGACCAGAACGGCGCCGATGATGCTGGGAAAGATGTAGAGCCGGGCGACGTCGACGACGCCGGCCGGGATGACGCTGACCAGCCAGGTGCCGAGCACACCAACGAACAGCAGCATCGAGAACACGTGCACCATGGCGGCTCCGCAGATGGCCATGAGGGCCGCAAACTCGCCCCGTTTGGTGCCTGCCTTGGCGCCGACGGTCGCCTGGGCCACCAGCGCCGACGGGAGCAGCTTGTTGGCGATGTTCCCGATCATAAAGGCCTGGTACATCGCGGCCGGGCCGAGGACGGGGTAGTAGGTGATGGGTTCGACGAACCACAGCACAAAGAACGCGGCCGCGACGGCGAAGAAGGCCGTCCAGACCTGGCCGGAGGTGATGCCCAGGTCGCCGAAGAGCACCAGGTAGAGCGGAGCTGCGAGCGAGAGGATGAGCGCGGAGCCCATGGTGATCTGGCCCCAGCGGGAGGTGGTGCGGTCGAATTCAAGGAGGGTCGCGGCGCGGGAGGCATCAGTAGCGAGAGCAGTCATGAAGATCAATCCTTTCGAGACGGGATATGGCTGGGATTCGCTGCCTAGGCAGCCATGCCGGACGTGTGGGCGGCGTAGGCGACGAACAAGCCGACCAGGATCGAAATCCCGAGTCCCCATTCCCGGAGCCACGCGACGTCGAACTTCTTGGCCAGCGCGAGGCAGATCCCCATGACCAGGGCGGACACGATGACAGTGATGATATGCACCGGGGTCTTGCCGAGCTCCGCGATGCCCAGGCTGGCGAACGCCCCGATCAGGGCCGCCGCGGGAACGATCGCCATCAGGGCGGGGTTGACCTTGCGCAGTTTCGAATCACCGCGCCGGAGGATCGGGGTGAGGATCAACGTCGAAATCATCCACATGGCGCCGGACATGCTCATCGCCATGAACGCCACCGCAAAAACGCTCTGGTTGTAAACCGGGCCGCCGAGCGTTGCCCCCATCGTGGTGGCGGCGAGGCTTGCCGATGCGGATTCTGTGGCTGCGGAACCCACCAGGCCGATTCGGACCAGCACCGCGGGCGTCCCGAACAGTGTCATCAGCGCAATGCTGACCAGCACGACGGCGAGGGACGGGCCGATCGCCGCCACGGCCCCGGCACGGAATGCTTGTTTCAACTCGGTCTGTGAAATGTCAGCGGCCGGCCCGGCCTTCCTGGCGGCGCGCATGTAGATGACGGATTGGAGAATGATGGCCCCGAAGACACCGACGGCCAGAACCCACAGGACGGGGATGTTGGCGATCGAGAGGATGTCCGTGGAGGCCCCGGGAGTTTCTGCAGTAGTCATGGATGCTCCGATGCTGGATGAGGATGCGAGCGGAAAAGGGAGTGGCGTGCTGCTGGGTGAGTGAAGCTCGGGTCAGTCCTGTTCGATTCAGGGCTGCGGGTTCAGCTCGGTGCGGTCGAGCCGGGTCAGCGTCTGCGCCAGGGCGCCGACGCCGGTAGCAATGTCCGCGAAATCGGTCCATTCCTCCGGGCAGTGGCTCTTGCCGGCCCTGGACGGGACAAAAATCATGCCCATCGGCGCCAGTGCCGCCATGTGAACGGCGTCGTGGGTGGCCCCGCTGGGGATGGGCATCCATGGAATGCCAACGGCGTCGGCGGCTGCGGCGGCGACGTCGTGGATACCGGCGTGGGCGTGAACCACGGTGTTGTCGGTGGACCAGTCGAACTCGACGTCGACCCCCAGGTTCCGGGCGTTGGCCAGGATCTCCTCGGCCAGGCGGCCGCGGACCCCGCTGAGCCAGCCGTTGTCGACGCTCCGGACTTCGCTGGTCATCCGGACGAGGGACGGGACCACGTTGGGCGACCGCGACTCGGATTCGATTCGGGTGGTGGTGGCGACCCCGTGGTTGGGGGCGCCGCAGCCTTCGCGGCGGACCGAGAGCACCGCTTCGGCCGCGGCGACCATGGCGTCCTTGCGATCATTCATCGGCCGGGTGCCGGCGTGGTCGGGGCTTCCCGTGAAGGTTGCGACGAGCCGCTCGATCCCGGTGATCGAGGTGACGATGCCAAGCGGCAGCTGGCGCTGTTCCAGCGTGGGACCCTGTTCGATGTGCAGCTCGATGAAGGCATGGAGTGGCGCGGTGCGGGCCCAGCGTGTCTGGAGCACGGCCCCGGGATCGAGCCCGAAGTCCCGGTACGCCTGCCCGAGGCTGGCGCCGCGGTAATCCTGCCGGTCCAGGTCGGCGCGGTTTAGTTCGCCGGCGATGGCCCTGCTGCCCAGGCAGCTGAGGCCGAAGGCATTGGATTCCTCGCCGAGAAAGTCCACCACCAGGAGGTCGCGGCTGAGCCGTTGTCCGGATTCCCGGAGAAGCTGCACGGCCTCCAGCGCGCCGAGCACCCCCACGACGCCGTCGAAACGGCCGCCGCCGTCGACCGTGTCCGTGTGTGAACCGGTCACCAGCGCCGGGGCGTTGGGATCGGTGCCCGCCAGCCGGCCGACGATATTGCCGGCGGGGTCCACCTGGACCTCGAGCCCTGCGGCGGCCATCCGTTCGGAAACCCACTGCCGGGACTCCCGGTACGCCTCGCTGAACACTTCCCGGGTCCAGCCGGGCCGGGCCGTATCCCGGTACGTGGCCAGTTCCAGGACGCCGTCACCGAGTCGTTCGGCGGCTTCCTGGCCCTGATCGGTGAGATCGAGCATCGGGCTCCTTCGTCGAGCATCGGTCCGAATATGTGGGGTCAGTGCAATCGATTGCGCTGCGCCGGTTGCGGGGCAACGGGGAGGGGAATGTTTCGTACATCACACTAGAATCCTGTTGTTTCGTCAAGGTTTCTTGGCAATTAACATTTGACGATCAGGCTGGCGTTGCGGCGTAACGCAAACCTTTGCATGGGATTTTCAGCCGGAGGGCTCTAGACTTCTGGGAAGACCAGAAGGGGGCACCGCCATCGCCGACTCACCCGCACCCGGGCGCTCCAAGGCCGACTCACCCGCACCCGGGCGCTCCAAGCCCGTCACGCTGGCCACGGTGGCCCGTCACGCCCAGGTGCATGTCTCCACCGCCTCCCGCGCGCTCAGCGACGACCCCGCGGGGATCAGCACCGAGACCGTCCGGCGCGTGCGCGAGCTCGCTGCCATGCTCGGTTACCACCGCAATCTTGGCGCCGCCGGGCTCCGGACCGGAAGCTCGCGACTGATTGGCGTATTGGTTCCCCGGCTAACCGACCTGGCGCTCGCCACGATCTACGAGAGCATTGACGCGGCTGCGGAGTCGGCCGGCTACAGCACGGTGGTAGCGAACACCTTTGACGATCCCGGGCACCGCCGGGCCCGGCTCGATGCCATGCTGTCCCGGCGGATGGACGGGTTGATTATTGGGGATTCGCACATCGGCGACACGGCCGGCTACGAGCTGCAGAGCCGCGGCGTCCCCTATGTGCTCGTGATGCGCCGGCTGGAGGGGCATCTGTCCGTCGCGACCGATGACGAGCTTGGCGGCAGACTGGCGGCGCAGCACCTTTTGGAGCTGGGTCACCGGCGGGTCGGCGTCATCGCCGGGGATCTACTGGCGAGCACCGGACGGGAACGGTCCCAGGGCTTCCGGCGCGCGTTCGAGGCCGCCGGCTATCCGGTGGAGGACCCGTATGTAGTGAGCACCGGATTCGGCACCGCTGCCGGCCGCGTGGCCGGAGAGCAGCTGCTGGCGCTGCCCGAGCCGCCCACGGCGATCTTTGCCGTGGACGACCTCACCGCCCTTGGTGCGATGGGTGCCATCCGGGCCGCCGGAAAACGGCTGCGCGAAGACGTTGCGCTCATCGGCTACAACGACCTCCTCCTGGCCGACAACCTGCCCGTTCCGCTCACATCAGTGCGGTCGGATCTGAAGGCCATGGGCCGGCTCAGCGTGGAGGCCCTGCTGCAGGGGATCGGCGGCAAAACGGCGAGCTCAACGCTGCTCCCGCCGGTCCTGGTGCCGCGGGCCACGACGGTGGCTGATTCGTTGTAACTCCCATGGACGTTGTCAACGCGCCCGAGGGGTGAGTGGCCCTTGATGCCGCGGTGAGGTCTGTGGTGACCGCAGTAGTGGACCAAGTCCTGGCGCCGAACCAGAAGCCGGCCTCGGTGTCCTTCCTTCCACGGCTCGCCGCCGGTGGAGCAGATCCCGCTGGTTCGCCGCTGGTGGGGATAGCCTGCCTGGATCGGGCGGGCCGTGGCAGTGCCATGCCCTGCGGCAGGACACCTCTGTAACGGAAAGCGAGCACATTCGTCGTGACATCGGGCCCCCACCCCCACCCCATGGCCGAGCCCTCCGTGACCGACAGCCCGACCATCCACGTTCAGCGTGAGCAAGCGGCCGACCTGTTCTGGCAGGTCGCCGCCGGCGTCGCTCTGTTCTTCCTCGCGGTGATTATCGCCGTCGCCATCGGAGGTCCGCTCCTGCTGATGCTGACGTTCTGGAACCCCTGGATGCTGTTCCTGCTGGTGGTGGTTGCCGGCGGGGTTTGGCTCCTGGTGAAGACAGTGGCTGCGGTGCGGAACCTGGCCTGGCGCTCGCGGCACCGCTCGAGCTTTGAGCTGCGCGAGGCCGGGATCGAGACGACGGAGTGGAACACCCTGCGCGCAGGCTCCCCGGTGCGCCGGACCATTCCCTTCGACGCTGTGACCGGGGTGGTGGCCTCCTACCGGATCGTGCGCCGCATGATCCGCGTGAGCCGTATGATCCTCGTAAGAAACGGCGGGCGCACGATTACGGAGACGGCACCGGTCCTCCATGTCCTGTTCCACCAGGATGGGCGGCGACAGATCACCAGCATCCCGTTCACCTCCCATAGGGACCCCGGTGTGGACACCTGGATCGCGGAGTTCCGGAAGCGCGGCGTGGAGCTGGGCTACACCTCCAGGGCCCTGGTATGGCAGGACGAGAAATACCTCAGCGATGAGGCCCGGCTTGAGTACTTCAAGACGACCGGGGAGGTCATTCCCTTTCCGGAGGCGGGCGGCTGGCTGGAGAACATGGTCCGGCTGGACCACCACTGGTCCGGGCACACCAAACAGCTCCGGGAACAGGCGGAACAGCGGGACCCTGCGCTGCGGGCCGCCCGCCTGAAACCCACGGCCAGGGACTGGATCAGGGGTGCCTGGTTTGCCACCATGTACGCCTTGGGGTCCAGCTACCTTCTCCTGCATCTGGTGAACGACGGGACGCTGCCCGCGGGCAGCTGGCCGCTCGGGGTCGGCGTGATCCTGCCGGCCGCTGCGCTGTTTTTCCTGCCGCTGCGGCATGGCCTGCGCTGGTATCACGCGCTGGTCTGCTGGCTTCTGCTGCTGGTCATCTCCTTCACCGGCGTGGTGAACACCCTCGAGGTCATGCCCGCGGCCGAGCAGGTGGCCTTGTCTGTGTTCGGGTTGGCTGCCGTGTCTCCGGCGCTGTTGTGGATCCCGTACCTGCTGGTGAAACGGACGGCGGTGCCGGTCAGCGCCGGGGTGCGTGCCGCCGTCGTGCCGCATGCCCGAACAGCCACACGCCGGTGACCGTGGCGAGGTACCCGGCGATGACGATCAGCGCGGTGCCGGCCCAGAAGTAGTGGGTGGTGCTGTCCTCCAGACCCGTGCCGGCGGCCACGCTCAGCAGGGAAAAGGCAGCCACGGCGGCCGCGGCGAGCCCCGCCAGCAGGGACAGCGTCAGCCACAGGTGTGAGGAGGCCCAGTGCCGGCCGTAACCGTCCCAGACGTTCCAGCGCGGCCCCTTGCGGATGATCAGCCAGCCCGCCGGGAGCATAAACACGGCCACCACCAGGAAGGCCGCGACGACGTCGGCGGGCCGGTGCCACTGGTTGATCAGCGTGGACACCCCGGTGGCGACGGCGAAGCTGCCGCCCAGGAAACCCACCAGCGGGCGCCAGCGCGGGGAGACCATCAGGAACACCGCCGCCGCGGCCGACGCCGCGAGGGTGGTGTGGCCGGAGGGCAGCGAGTTCAGCTCCAGCGTCTCGATCCCGCGGTAGGGCCGGTCCGGGACGATGTCCTTCAGGATCTGGGTGGCCACGTTGGCGCCCACGCAGGCCGCCACGGCAATCCCCGCCGCGGTCCAGCGCCGCTTCACCACGGTGACTATCAGGACCACCACCGCGGAGATCAGCAGGGACAGCGCAGGCAGCGAGTCGAGGAGCTTGGTAGCGGCCTTGCCCGCGGTGCCGTGGGTTTCGACCGCCTCCACGAGGGCCGATTCGTCGATGAACTGGCCCGTGGTGGTGCGGACAAAGAAGTAGTAGGTGGCGGCCAGCGCCGCCATGCTGGCGAGGGTGGCCAGCAGGAACAGGAACCCGGTGCCCCGGCCCTGGCGCCCGGCGGGTTCCGCGGGGGTGCCCGCGCGCGTGCCCGGGCGGGAGCCCGCGGCGCGCGGGGACGCCGGCTGCGGGGGTTCCGACGCCGGCTGCATGGTGGTGTGTTCCTGCCGAAAAATCATCCATCTCAGGTTCCCACAGAACCCTGCGAAGTTTCTGAGGGCGAGCCGCTGCGGCGCGGGTAGTGTTTTGGCCATGGACACCGCGGCGCACCATCCGGACCCAGCCTTCCCCCGCTTCCACCCGCGGCCCGCGCAAGGCTGGATCAACGACCCCAACGGCCTGAGCTACGTGGACGGCCGCTACCACGTGTTCTTCCAGTACAACCCGGACTCGGCACTGCACCAGAGCATCTGCTGGGGGCACCTGAGTTCCCCCGACCTGGTCCACTGGGACGAGGAGCCGGTGGCGCTGAAGCCCCAGCCCGGCGGGCCGGACGCGCTGGGCTGCTGGTCCGGTGTGGTGACCGACGACGGCGGCGTCCCCACCGCCGTGTATTCCGGCGTCGACACCTTGGACGGCCACTCCCGCGTGGTCCTGGCCCGGGCGGATCACGCCCTGCGCACCTGGACCCAGGACGGGCACGTCGCGGCCGAGGTGCCCCCCGACCCGCAGGTCACCGCCGTCCGCGACCCGTTCCTCTTCACCTTCCAGGGCCGCCGCTTCGCCCTCCAGGGTGCCGGGCTCGCCTCCGGCCACGCCGCCGTGCTGCTGTACAGCGTGGAGGACCTGCGCCACTGGACGTACGAGGGGATCTGGTTCAGCTCGGAGGACCCGCTCGCGGCCCGGCATCTGCCCGCGGAAATCTGGGAATGCCCGCAGCTCATCCGGGTCCCGGATTCCTCCGGCGCCGAGACCTGGGTGCTGATGGCCTCGCTGTGGCTCGCGGCGGACCACCACGACCACCCCAATGGCGTCGGATACCTGCTCGGCTCGCTGGCGGCGAACGGCAACGGGCTGCCGGTTTTCACCCCGGCGTCGGGCGGGAAAGCGGACCTGGGACGGGAGTTCTACGCCCCGCAGCTCCTCGCGCTGCCGGACCGGGCGCTGCTCTGGGGCTGGTCCGTTGAGGCGGAGGACCGCGAGGACCGGCCCGGGCGCAGCCAGTCGGAGATTGACGACGCCGGCTGGGCCGGGATCCTGACGTTCCCGCGCCAGCTGTCCGTGCACGGCGAGGTCCTCGCCGTCGAGCCCGCCCCCGAACTCCTTGCGTACCGCGGCGACCGGCTGCACCACGGCGCCGCGGGCACCCTGGCGCTGCCGGCCGCGGCGGAGGTCCGGGTGGCCGGGGGAGAGGGCACCCTCCGGCTGGTCGTCGTCTCGGCGGAGCGTCGGCGGACCGTGTTCGCCGACACCGTCGCCGGCGGTGACGAGCTGCGGATCTTCCTGGACGCCTCGATCGTGGAGGTCTACCGCCATGGCTCCGTGCCCACCACCCTGCGCGCCTACCCCGGCCCGGGCGAGGAGTGGCAGCTCGAACTGCCGCACGGCGCCGCGGCGGACATCTGGGAGCTCCGGCACCCGGAGCGGCCGGACATGTCCCGATAGCCCGGGGCCCGCGGGCGCGCCGACTGCATGAGCGGCGCGGACCGTCACCGGGACGCGGGACATGCCCCACCCTTACAGCCAGGAGTGGATATAGTCCCAATATGTCCACTCCCGGGCGCGCAAACTGGGCATGTCCGCTGCGCTGGCCGGGCCGCGGGAGGGCATGTTCAGCGTTGGACGCGCAGGAGGGCATGCCCGCCGCGTTGGCCAGGCTGCGGGAGGGCATGCCCATCCCGTCGGTACCCGGACCCCGGGTGCCGGGGCACGTCCGTGAGCGGGCGGTGAGCACGTCATCCGCGGCGGGACGCCGGCCCCGGTATGAAAGGATGATCCGGTGACTTCCCCTGCCCCCGCCGCGCTCCACAGCTCACGCGGCCGCCGTTGTGTGGGGCTGGCTGCTCTGGTGCTGCCGTTGGTGATCGGGATGGCGGCGTGTACGGCCCCCGTACCCACGGTCACCTCCAGCCCGGCTGGTTCGACCGGCCCGACCAGCAGCGCTCCGGCCGCGGGCGGGCCGGCAACGGATGCCGCCTCCCCGGGAGTGGCCGCGGCATCCCCGGCCGCTCCGTCCGGCGTGTCCGCCGCGGTGGAGGCCGCGCTGCAGGCGCTGGTGGCTTCCGCCCCGCAACCCAGCACGGCGCAGGTCCGCGAGAGCCTGGCCGCGGCAGGGTTCGCCCCGGCCGCCGTCGAGGTGTCCGCGGCCCGCACCCCCACCGGACTGGCCGCGGACGCCGTCGAGGTCGGGGTCCTGGGCGGGAACGAATGTGTGATGGCACAGCTCCGGTCCGGAACTGTGGCAACGTCAGTCTTGCCGGTTCTTCCGAACGGGCGATGCTTTATTGGCAGCGTCCAGCGGTAATCAACAGGAGTGGCATGACGAACGTACTGAACCGCCGCGCCGCCGTCGCGCAGGAAAAGCGCCGCACCCGCCCGCGGCGTTCGCTGATGGCTGTCCAGGTTATCGGCGAGCTGCTGATCACCCTCGGCGTGATCGCCGTGCTGTTTGTCGCCTGGCAGCTGTGGTGGACCAACGTGGAGGCGGACGCCGCCCAGGGGGCTGCCGTGAAGCAGTTCGTCCAGGAGCACCAGGCGCCCATCCCTGATTCTTCGGCCGCGGACCCGGCTGTCCCGGCGGCCCCCGCGGCCACACCGGTCGGCACGGCGCCGGCGCACGGAACGGCCATCGGGGTCATCTACATTCCCCGCTTCGGAGCCGATTACAGCCGCCCGATCATCGAGGGCACCAGCAGCGACGTCATCGACACCCTTGGCCTGGGCCGCTACGCGGGCACGGCGATGCCGGGCGCCGTCGGGAACTTCGTGATGGCCGGCCACCGCCAGACCCACGGCGCGGTCCTGGACAACATCCACACCCTGGTGCCCGGGGACAAAATCTACGTCCAGACGGCCGACGGCTTCTACACCTACGTCTTCCGGAACCAGGAGATCGTCCTGCCGGACCGAACCGACGTGATCCTGCCGGTGCCGACCCAGCCCGGGGCGGTGCCGGAGCAGCGGCTGCTGACCATGACCAGCTGCAATCCGCTCTTTGGGTCCGAGGAGCGCATCATCGCCTACTCGGTGTTCGAATCCTGGCAGCCGCTCAGCGCCGGGCCTCCGGCGCCCATCGCCCAACAGCTCGCCGCACTGCAGGGGAAAGGCTAGACCATGTACCTATGGCTGTTTCAGCACCTCCCCGGGCCGCTCTGGCTGCGGATCCTCCTCTCGGCTGCTCTCCTGGCGGGGGCGCTGTTCCTGCTGGTCGAGTTTGCGTTCCCCTGGCTGGCGGACCTCACCAACCTGACCGACGCGACGGTGGGCTGAGCGGTGCAGCTCCCCGATCTGGAGGAACTCCTCGCCGGCGCGCACGTGGTGAGCCTGCCGATGCGGGTGAAGTTCCGCGGCATCCTCCAGCGCGAGGCGCTGCTGCTGGACGGCCCGCGGGGCTGGGGCGAATTCTGCCCGTTCCCGGAGTACGGCGATCCGGAGGCCTCGCGCTGGCTCGCCGCCGCCATCGAGGCCGGCTGGCAGGGATTCCCGGAGCCGCTCCGGCAGCTGATTCCGGTCAACGCCACGGTTCCCGCCATCGCCGCGGACCGGGTCCCGGAGATCCTGGCCCGCTTCGGCCGGGTGGATGCCGTCAAGATCAAGGTGGCCGAGCCCGGGCAGACCCTCGACGACGACGCCGCCCGGGTCGCCGCGGTCCGCGCGGCGCTCCCGGACGCGGCGATCCGGGTGGACGCCAACGGCGGCTGGGACGTCCCGGCCGCCGTCGCCGCACTGACCCGGCTCGCCGCCGTCGGGCTCGAATACGCCGAACAGCCGGTGCCGGACATCGCCGGCCTCGCCGAGGTCCGCCGCCGGCTGCGCGCCGCCGGTGTCCCGGTGCTGATCGCCGCGGACGAAAGCGTGCGCAAGGAGGACGACCCGCTCAAGGTGGCCCGAGCCGGGGCCGCGGACCTGATCGTCGTGAAGGTGGCACCGCTCGGGGGAGTGCGGCGCGCCCTGGACATCGTGGCGCAGGCCGGGCTCCCCGCCGTCGTCAGCTCCGCGCTGGACACCTCCGTGGGGATCCGCGCCGGTCTGGCGCTTGCCGCCGCCCTGCCCGAGCTGCCCTACGCCTGCGGGCTGGGGACGGTGTCGCTGCTCGCCGCCGACGTCACCCGGGACTCCCTGGTGCCCGACGACGGCGCCATCCGGGTCCGCGAGGTGGCCGCCGATCCTGGGCTGCTGGCGGAATACGCGGCCGCGCCGGAGCGCCGCGAGTGGTGGCTGGAGCGCCTGCGCCGGGTCCACCGGGTGCTGGCCGCCGACCGGTGAGGCGCGAGGGTGCGGGTAAAGTAGTTGCGGACGCGGCGACGTTGCCGCCGAAATTAGCTTTAGAACGGAAGATTCGTCATGACCACCCCGGTACCCCAGCAAGTTGACGAGCTGGCAAAGGCCAAGCCTGCGGAGGGCCAGAACATGACCCACCACGCCGGGCTGCTCCGCATTGTCCAGGGCCTGCGGCGCGTGGACACGGGGACCTACGCGCTCCGCATCCGGCTGTCCGAAAAACTGGGGATCGGCACCATCGACATCAACGCGATGGCGTTTGTGGGCGAGGTGGACGGCCTCACCCCCAAGGACCTGGGCAAGGCGCTGAACATCACCACCGGCTCGGTCACCGCGATGGTGGACCGCCTGGAAGCCAAGGGCTTTATGGTGCGCAAGCCCAACCCCACGGACCGCCGCAGCGTGCTGCTGCACCTGAGCCCGGAGGGGACCGAGGCGATGCAGTGGGCCAACGACCACTTCGCCGCGGCCGCCGGTGCCCTGCTGCAGGCCTCCTCGGAGGAGAACATCGTGGACATCGCCGAATTCCTCGAAGGCATCGGCGAGCGGCTGATGGCCGCCGCCACCGACCCGGAAGCGGGCTAAGCTCCCTCACGTCTGGCGGGGCTAGCCGGATAGTGTTGCGTAGTTCTTGAGGAACAGGGCCAAGGACACGGCCATGGCGCTGCGGCGAGTAACTGCGGCTCTGGCCGGAACCAGGGCCAATACGCCCTCTTCGGCGGCTCAACCAGTGGCCTCGGCAAAGTTGCACTTTGCGATGGCGGAGGGGCGTCGGGTCGGGCATATTTGGCCTGAAACGTGCTGGAGCCCGCAACGCAGCGGGGCGCGCCCGGAGGTGGACTCGCTACTTGTCGCTCTGCGGGGCTGACGGGCTCACGGAGGGAAGGAAGGGACGGTATGCCTGCAAGGTGCCGTCCAACACCGGGGTGGAGAGCTCTTTTTGCTCCGAACCTACGGTCACCGTAACCGGCACCCTGGAACCCGGAATCTCACTACGCTGCGCCGAACCGGGTGATCTGTAGGGGCCAAACCAGACTCCCACCTTGTTCACGGGTCAGCAAGGGCGGGACGAGTCCATATCGCGGTTGCTTGCCGTCACGGAGCAGTGATGAGGAGCGGTGTAGGTGAGGGTCGATAACTTGATGAACCCCTGCCTGCCACGCTATCGGCCACCCACCGGCGGGCCGGCAGGCCCAGAATTCTTCGCTTTACGTCGACTGCGCTGATTTCGGGCCGGGAGTCGTCCGGACAGGTGGTGCTCAATCGGGGTGGTGCTGGGTGGAGGCCTCCTGCGGAGGGGAGCCGTTGCGACGCCGGTGGCGCACCACGAGCCACTGGGAGACGGTAATCACTGTGGCCACGAGAAGGGAGATCACTACGGTGAGCGGATCCGATTGGGCCTTCACGAGCAGGAACGGTACCAGCACGGCGGTGTCGAGCACGATGGCCGTCCACGGGATCCAGGCCTTGGCATCGATCTCATTGCTGAGGTGGCGGATCACGCCGACGTGGACGGCGAGGTCCATGGCGAGGTAAAGGATTGCTCCGAGGGAGGCGATCTGGGAGAGGTCGAAGAACCCGGCCATCACCATTGCCAGTCCCGCGGTGATGTACAGCGACTGGTGGCCCTCCTGCCCGGGCAGTCCGGGGGCCTGGCCCATGTCCCTGAGCATGTCGTAGAGCTTCGAGACCGAGAACAGGCTGGCCACCAGCCCGGAGAGCGTGGCGACCACGGCGATCGCTACGGTCAGCGTCACTCCCCAGGATCCGAACGTTGGCACGGCTGCCTCGGCCAAGGCGTAGTCCCGGGCCTCGATTATCTGGTCGACCGTGAGGCTGCCGGTAACCGCTACTGTAATCAGCAGGTAGAGCACGGTGCACAGTCCGATGGCAATGATGATGGACCGGCCGATGTTGCGCTCGGGTTTGCGGAGGTCAGCACCCTGGTTGGTGATCGTGGTGAAGCCCTTGTAAGCCAGGATGCACAGCGTGACCCCGGCAAGAAAGCCCAGCCACCCCTGCTCCGGCGGGGTGCGGTCCGCCGCATTAAAAAGCCGGCCCAGGGACGACACACCGGCCGCGAGGATGCCGGCGATTGCCAGCGCCGCGATCCCCAAGATCTTGATCGCGGCCGTTACCGTGGCGGAGCCCTCGACCCACCGGTTGCCCACCAGATTCACCAGGGCAGCGGCCGCGATTGCGGCCACTGCCAGGACCGGCACCCAGATGTTCGAACCCTGCAGTCCGAAAGGACGCAGCAGGTACGTGGCGAAGGTGCGGCCCAGTAGGGACTCGGCCATGATCATGGACACGTACATGAACAGGGAGAAGGAACCGGCGACCACTCCGGGCCCGTATGCGGCTTTGAGCAGCATGGCGATCCCGCCCGAGGACGGGTTGGTGGCAGAGTAGCGGATGTAGGAATAAGAGCTGAAGGCCACGACTACGGCCCCCGCGAAGAACGCCCAGGGCACCCAGCCCCCGGCCAGCTCGGCGACCTGGCCTACGAGGGCGAAGATCCCCGCCCCGATCATCACTCCCGTCCCGAGGGCCACGGATCCGGTCAGTGACAGCTTCTGCTTCTGAGGTGTGGAGTCCTTGCTCATGAGAGTCCTTTCTTCAGTCGCGTTGTGCGAAGCCAAAGCCGGTCGCGTCACGGAGCGGTGCCGGTCGGGTCCAGGTTTTTTGTCCGTCATGGGCCCTCCAGCCTTTGGGTGTCCTGGACGCCTTTGAGGGTTGAGCCGTTCCCGAGTTTGCTTTGGGGGATGACGCTAATAGTTCCATTGGTTTCAAGTACCACTGCCGCGACGTCGGAAAGGTCGCCGGATCCGGTGGAACGCACAGCCTGCAGCACCTCGGACTCGCTGAGGCGGTTCCTTCGCAGCTGGTTATGCTGAAGTTCCCCGGAAATAACCAGGGCCACCGGCCGGGCTGTCACCGCAGCCCTGGCCCCTGGCACGTGCGCGGACGCCCAGGCGACGACGAACTGCAGCCCCGCCAGCAGCGCGAGCGCCGTCAGTCCTTCAAAGAAGGCGACGTCGGAACTGAGCAGGATTGTCGCCAGGGTCGATCCGATGGCGACTGTGACGATGAAGTCGAATGCGTTTAGCTGCCCGAGGGTCCTTTTGCCCGAGACGCGCAGGACCATCACCAGGGCCGCATATGAAACCGAGCCGATGATCAGGACGCGCAGTATCTCCGCCCAGGACTCAAACCAAATAAGCTTCCTTCCCGGCCTCGGTCTTCAGCGTTACTGGGGCTCTGGTTAGCATGATGCTCCCTTCGATCCTGGAGGTTTTGTGTTATGCCGCGGACAGAGGAACGAATTTGACAGTACGCTTAGTCTTTCCGGTTCGGCCAGCTTTGGAGCCAACGGACGGTACGGCTAACTACGAATAGCTTGTCGGCGTCTGGCCCTCCTGAGAGAAGGAATCCATGACTGAGGCACCTGCGATACAGGCGGTTTGTTCCCGATGACTGGGCGTGGCGCGCAGTGGATGGATGCATTCCGGACACAGCTGTGGCCCCTTCCGACGTTGGCGGTTGCCCTGGCTGTGGTGTCGGGGACGGTGTTGCCCGCGCTGGACGCTGCAGTTGACGGCCAGCTCCCCGAAAGCGTCACCGTCTTTCTCTTCAGCGGAGGACCTGAGGCGGCCAGGTCTGTCCTGCAGGCGATTTCGGGCTCCCTCATCACCGTGACGTCCCTGACCTTCTCGCTGACCGTGGTGACGCTGCAGCTGGCCAGCAGCCAGTTCTCCCCGCGGTTGCTGCGGACGTTTACCTCTGAC
Organism: Arthrobacter sp.; assembly: GCA_034376805.1. Taxonomy (GTDB): domain Bacteria; phylum Actinomycetota; class Actinomycetes; order Actinomycetales; family Micrococcaceae; genus Arthrobacter. The sequence continues at coordinate 289,674 of JAXMJF010000040.1, read as the reverse complement.
CGGTTTGTTCACGTCACGTTGGCCCTTTTTCTCGCTGCCTTCGCTTTCGCCTTAACCGTCCTTCGAAGCGTTCGCGACGAAAGTCCCGGAACGAGCCTCTTCGTACCGGAAATCTCCGTCACCGTCGCGTTCGGCCTCGCTATTGCAAGTGTCATTGGGCTGGTGCTCTTCCTGGCACATCTCACCCGGGAGATCCGCGTGGAAACCATGATGCGCAGGGTCAATGTGGAAACCCAGGAAACCATCGACCGGGTCTTCCCCGCCGACCGGCCCGCACGTGGACCGGAACCCGTCCCGTCGTCCGAAGCGATCCTCATCCACTCCACCAGCTCGGGATTTCTGACCTCGATTCATCAGGGCGAACTGATGCGGGCGGCGGAAGACTTCGGAGCCGTAATACGGATTGACCGGGAACCGGGCAGCTCCCTGGTGGAGGGGGTTCCCTTCGCCACCGCCTGGCCCATCGAACCGGGGACAGCGTTCACCCGGACGGTCAGGGAAAAGCTGACTGAGCACGCCAGCGCTGCTGTGGCCACCGGATTTGAACGCACGAACGTCCAGGACGCTGGATTCGGGTTCCGCCAGCTGGTGGACGTGGCAGCACGGGCACTATCCCCGGGCATCAACGACCCGACCACGGCGGTGCACGTCATCGGGCACCTCTCCGTTCTCCTGGGTCGGCTGGCAGAAAGAAACCCAGGCCCCGAGCACCTCACCGACGAGAACGGGCGGGTGAGGGTGGTGGTTTCGCTTCCTGAGCTCAAGGACCTGCTCGATATGGCGATGAACCAGCCCAGGCAATACGGAGCGGCCGATCCGGCCGTCGCAGGACGACTCATTATGCTCCTTCAGGAGCTCACCTGGTGCGACCCAGAAGGCCATTACCGGAGGGAAATCTCGGACCATTTGGGCCGTATGCGCGACGCCGTAGGTGCCGCTAACTTTTCGCTGGCCGAACGAAGAAGCCTGCTGGATCAGGCAGACTCCATAGACCTTATGTACGCAAAGAAACTGAACCCCGGAAACAAGGAGAACATATAGGATTCCCGGTTGAGAACAGGACGGCCAGTACCCGGCCCAGGCGGGCGGCATTCGACGGACGAGGCAGCGTCGTTTATGGTCGACTGGCCGGCGCCTGGTGTCCCCGTGATGGCGGTGCCGCTGCGTGAGGGGTTCCGGGTGCCGTTGCTGGTTGCCCCTGCCCAATCAGCGCCCGGGTCCAGCTGCGATGGGGAAGCACGATGGGCGTGGGGTATCCCGAAGATCCCCAGTGCCAGCTCCCGGCGGCGCCCCCGGCGGGCGGAAGCTCCGCCCTGGCCTACGCAGCTGCCCTGCACCGCCGCGCGCTTGAGGCGGGGATTCGGTACGCTGCCGTGCAGCGCGCCGAAAGGCTGCTGACAGCGGAACTCGCTGCGACCCGAACCCGGCAGCGGGCAGTTGAGAACCGCTGGATTCCCCGGCTGGAAAAGGAACTGATGGATATCCGCCGGCAGCTTGACGCGCAGGAACTCGAAGAGAGCCTGCGTCTGCGCTGGGCCGCAGACCGTAACGCGGGGACCACACGGGGCGCTGCGCCGGATGCCGACAGGAAGGTGGGTGCATGAACGACGTGATCCTCGTGGCAGTGAACGACTCCCGGGCGGCCTTCCGGGCAGCCGAAGTCGCCGTCGACTATGCCCGCCGGCTCGGCGCGAGCCTGAAGGTGGTGACGGTCAGGGACCCCGGGGCGCTGGTCAAGCATCCCGGGAGCATCGACCCTGCCGCACTGGCAAGACATGGAGACCTGGCTGCCGAAGCGGCATTCAGGCATGTTGCCGCGCTGGCAGCGGCGGCTGGAGTGGAAGCTTCCTTCACGCAGCGTTCCGGACGGGTGGCAGCCGAGATCCTGGCCGAGGCCCGGGAAGTCAAAGCGGCCCTGATAGTCGTGGCCCTGGTGGACCGTCCCGGCAGTGCAGCGCCTTATATCGGGAGCCACACCTTGCGGGTTCTGGAGTTCTCGGGCGTCCCCGTCATGGTGGTACCGCTGCGTGGGGCAACCTGAGTTCCCCAACCTGTGTTTGCGATCTCAGATATAGGTAGAAGTGATCGATGGACCGGACCATCGACATCGACAACACCCACATCAGCCCGAAACTGACCAGCAGGATAATGCCGAACTTCACGTACATCCGGCCAGACTCCTACATCGTGGCCTCCAAAGTCGACGCGCAAAAGTAATACTCGTGTGATGATCTGAACGGGCTCCCGAAGCTAGGCTGATCAGATGGTGTCCACCAGGAAGTGGCGATGGCTGCGCTGAGTTGGTCTTCGTTAGGAAAGCTTCGCTGCCTAGTTTCGCTGCGAGGCGTATTCGTGTGGCTCCTGTTGTCCCTTCTCTTGGCTGGAGCCGCGTCCTACACCCACGGCAGCCGATATGCCATCGTTCCCGGTCATGACCCCTTCCAGACGGTGGGCGAACACGGCCTTGAACTCGTGCCCCCGCGGGGGGAAACCGCAGCCAGTTCAGACGACCCTTCAGCGTCGTTTTCCCAGATTGTCCGCGTCGTCCACGAGGTTGGCCCGTCCGTTCATCCTGAGGCGCTGCCGAAGGACCGCTGCGAACGGCGGCAGTCCCCTCGCAGCGAACCGGCCCCGCTGAGGACCGGGGCGGTGGACCCGCCGTCCTTGGTCCACCGGCAGCAGCCCGGTGAGGGGATTTTTTCCAGCGTTCTTCCTTCGGCGCCGGATCTGCCGGCGCTTACAGTGGTCGAGCTCTCTATCAGCAGGACGTAAATACGGCTCGTCGTTTCACGTCACAGACATCTGCCGTATAGACCCTGGAAAGAGACATCAATGACACATTCACAGATACCCCAGGCGGTACGTCGTCAAGGCCAAAGGGGAGCAGTCCGTGCAAGGCCCGCTGAGGATCCGCAACTGCGCCGCATGCTGGCCTCCCACATCCACTGCGGTCAACCCATGCAGCGGGTGACAGTAAACCCGGCGCCACCCGAAGAGAGGAACGACGCCGACCTGCTGACCTACAGGTGCGCGTGCGGGTTCAGCTTCGATCAGCGGCAGGGTTGAACCGGCCGGCGTTCAGCTGCTGCGGTGATTTCACGGCCGGGACATGGGCCCGTGGCCTCCGGCGGCGGCCCCGGGGGAGGCCGGCGGGTGCCGGCGTTGGCTTCTAAGCTGGAGGATCCGCGCCGCACCAGCGATCGCAACCAGAATGCCGCCCGCCACGGCCGCGATGAACAGCGCCATGCCCAGGGACAACTCGCCGGCGGCGCCAAAATAATTCACGGTCACGCGGTCCTGATTCTGCAGGATGAAGGTGATGAGTAGCACCAAAACAACCAGCCCGGCACTGACGGCAACCCAGATCATTCCGGCACGCGTCACGTCCGTGGACCCAGGTTGGTGAGGTGCCGATTTTTGAGGAGGGCGTTTGGGCTTGGACGGCGCTTTAATTACCGGACGCGAGCCGCGGTCCGGACCCGTCGATGGACTCGGCACTGGATTAACAGCCACGTTCCTCACCCCACAATCCGGAGCAGCCCGCCCGTACCGGACGGATACACCACAGATTACTCCTCTCCGGGGTCTGCGTCTTCCGTCCGGCGCGAAGTCAGGCACGCCCACAGTGCGGGAACGCGGCAACCTCATTGAGGTTCCTTCGCTTGGTTGCCGGAGTTCACCGGAACTTCATGTGAGAGTCGGCTCCGCGTCGTCCGCGGCTGGAACGGTGGGGAGTCCCCCAATCCACCCGTGGAAGGTCTCTCCATGTCTGTTTCCTCCGGACGCAAGTTTTCCCTGCTCCCCATGCTCGGCCACACCAAAGGCAAGCGAAGCGCTGTCACCTGCGCGCTCAAGTGCGACAACGCCTGCACCGGCGAGGTCTGCAACACCAGCTCCAACGACTACTTCCGCGACATCGCCTCCGCGACCATGTCCCGCCGCGCCGCCCTGGGCTTCGGCGCCGCCGGTGCCCTCGCCGTCGCGTTCGGCGGTGCCCTGGCCTCGCCCGAGGCCGCGGTGGCCGGCGGTCCCGGCCTGTCCGCGGCTGCCAAGAACGGCTACGGCGCCTCCAAACTCCGGTTCACCGCGATCGCCCCGGTGGATGCCGCCGTCGACGCCGTCACCGTCCCGGAAGGCTTCACCTGGCAGCCCGTGATCCGCTGGGGTGACCCGATCTTCAACGATGCCCCGGACTTCGACCTCGACAACCAGAGCGCGGCCGCCCAGGCGCGGCAGTTCGGCTACAACAACGACTACACCGACATCCTTGAGATCCCCGGCAGCAAGGGCCGCCGCGCGGTGCTCTTCGCCAACCACGAGTACACCAACGAGGCCATCATGTTCCCGGCCTCGCTGCCCGCAGCCGACGTCCGGGCGATCGGCGCCGCCGCGCACGGGCTCTCCGTCGTGGAGCTGGAGCGCAAAAACAAGAACAAGCCGTGGTCCTACGTCAAGGGTGCCGGGCTGAACCGCCGCTACCTGAACACCACGGCGTACGAGCTCACCGGCCCGGTGGCCGGCTCGCCGCTGGTCCGCACTTCGGCGGACCCGTCCGGCCGCCGCATCCTCGGCACGCTGGGCAACTGCGCCGGCGGCACCACCCCCTGGGGCACCATCCTCTCCGGCGAGGAGAACTTCAACGGGTACTTCGTCGCGCCCGGCACCTCGGCCGAGGACAAGCGCTACGGGCTCTCGAACAAGCCCACGGCCCGGCAGTGGGAACTCGATGACCCGCGCTTTGACACCCGCAACCTGGGCTACGAAAACGAGGCCAACCGCTTCGGCTGGATCGTGGAGGTGGACCCCTTCGATCCCACCTCCACGCCGAAGAAGCACTCCTCCCTGGGCCGCTTCAAGCACGAGGGCGCCAACGTGATCGTGGCCGAATCCGGCCACGTGGTGGCCTACTCCGGCGACGACGAGCGCTTCGACTACCTCTACAAGTTCGTCTCCGCCGACAAGTACGTGGAGGGCGACCGGAAGCACAACATGACCCTGCTCTCCGCCGGCGACCTCTACGTGGCCCGCTTCACCGGCAGCTCCCCGGCCTTCGAGATCACTGGCACCGGGACCGTCCCGTCCGACGGCGGCTTCGACGGCACCGGCGAGTGGCTGCCGCTCGTGGTCGGCGGTAAGTCTGCGGTGCCCGGGATGACCGTCGAGGAGGTGCTGGTCTACACCCGCCTGGCCGCGGACAAGGTGGGCCCCACCAAGATGGACCGCTGCGAGGACGTCGAGCCCAGCCTGCACACCGGCAAGGTCTACGTCGCCTGCACCAACAACTCGGACCGCGGCAAGATCGGCAAGGAAGGCGCCACCGAGGTCAACCCGCGCAACGCCAACCGCGACGGCCACGTCGTGGAAATCACCGAGACCGGCGACCAGACCTCCACAGCGTTCACCTGGAACCTGCTGATGGTCTGCGGCGATCCCGCGTCCGGCGATGTCACCTACTTCTCCGGCTTCCCGGTGGACCAGGTCTCGCCGATCTCCTGCCCGGACAACCTCGCGTTCGACTCGGTCGGCAACCTCTGGATCTCCACCGACGGCGCCCCCTCCGGCATCGGCAAGGCCGACGGGCTGTTCAAGGTCACCCTCGACGGCGCCGAGCGCGGCCGCGTGGAGCAGTTCCTCGCCGTCCCGCGCGACGGCGAAACCTGCGGGCCGATCATCCGCGACGAGGAACGCACCGTGTTCGTCTCCGTGCAGCACCCGGGCGAGGACGGCACCTTCGACGCGCAGCTGTCCTTCTTCCCGGACTACGTCCCGGCAGGCACAACCCCGGCCCGGGGCCAGGCCCGCGCCCCGCGCCCCTCGGTGGTCCAGGTCTTCCGCACCGACGCCTGACCCTTTCCCCCTCCTCTACTACCAAGCAACGCGGGGTCAGATCCGGCCCATGTTGGGGCCCGGAATGGGCGCTATCTGACCCCGCGTTGCTTCTGGGGGCGAGGGGGGTGGTGGCGGCAGGTGGTTGCGACCACGAACCAAGTGTGGGTCTGTCCAAACCCGCGTGAACGCTACTCCTGCGGTGACACGGTCCTGTCCGTATCCTTCGACTTATTGGGGTAGGTGGACTAGGCGGGGGAGTGTCTGACATGGAAATTACACGACGAACTCTGTTTGGGGCCGGCGCTGCGGCGGGCGCAGGTTTGCTACTGGCGCCGGTCATCACATCAACAGCCTCGGCGGCCGTTCCGACGGGGGTCACGCCCTTCACCGAGCAACTGCCGACGCTGGCGGAACTGGGCGTCATCGATGCCACGGGCGGTGGCAGCGCAACCATCGAAATGGTCAACGCAACCCATCAATTCCACAGTGCGATGGCCGCGACACCGACGTTTGCCTACCGGGGCGGTACCGTCTCGCAGAACTACCTTGGCCCCGTCATCGTGGCGAAGCAGGGTGTCCCGTTCGACCTGACAGTGGTAAACAGTCTTGGCGCGCACCCGCTGGCGTCCGCCATCGACTACAACCTCGCCGGCACCGTCGCCGCGGACGCCACCGGCCCAAGGGCCTCCGTGCACCTGCATGGCGGGAACACCAGCCCGGGCAACGACGGCGACCCAACCGACACGTTCGTGACCGGCGCATCGAAGACCTACCATTACGGGAACACGCAGGAGGCTGCCGGTCTCTGGTATCACGATCATGCCCTGGGCATCACGAGGCTCAACGTGTTCGCGGGACTCGCCGGCGGCTATCTGGTCCGCAACGGCGATGACCCCGGCGACGGCACCACCGGCCTGCCGCCTGCCCCGTTCGAGGAGCCGCTGGTCATCCAGGACCGAATGTTCAACTCCGACGGGACGTTCCTCTACCCGCCCAACGAGAATCCCGGGACAGCTGGGCGGCCTTGGGCGCCCGAGTTCTTTGGCGACGTTGCAACGGTCAACGGCAAGGCTTGGCCAAACCTCAACGTCGCGCGGGGCAAGTACCGGTTCCGGGTCTACAACGGATCCAATGCCCGCTTCTACAATCTCAATCTCAAGTCCGCCGGTCAGGCCAACACGTTCTTTCAGATCGGCTCGGATGGTGGACTGCTCAACGCTCCCGTTCCCCTGAGGACGCTGTTGCTTGGCCCCGGTGAACGGGCCGACATCGTGATCGACTTCGCCGGGCTGAAGCCGGGCGCGAAGGTCGTTCTCACTAACGACGCCCGTGTTCCGTTCCCTGACGGTCCGCGCGGAGTCAGGCGAGGCGGTTCGCCCCTTCCTGAGATCATGCAGTTCTCGGTGACGAGTGCACCCGGGTGGACAGCACCGCTGCCTGTAACTCTGCGCGCCGTACCCATCGCGCCGCTGGCCACCGCGGCCCGGCCGGTTGCAGCTATCCGCACCATGACGATGGTTGAAAACCTCAACGCCTTGGGCTCTCCGCTGATGGCGTTGCTGAACAACAGGACCTTCGAGGCCCCGGGCGCGACCACGACCGTCGGCGCAAACAGCCTCGAACAGTGGGATCTGGTCAACACCACCGTCGACGCTCACCCGATCCACCTGCACTTCACCCAGTTCCAGGTGCTCAACAGGCAGAAGTTCGACTCTGCGGGCTACCTGGCCGCCAACTACGGGCCGCAGCCTCTGGCGCCCGACGGCGGCTCTTTCCCGCCGCCAGCCGTTGCCTCGTTCCTGAGAGGCGGCCCGCAGGCTCCGCCCGCCAACGAACGGGGGTGGAAGGACACCGTCGTGGCCATGCCGGGGGAGGTCACCCGGATCGTTGTACCGTTCGGTGCGAACGCGGCCGGCTCCGTGACCGCTTTCCAGACGTCGTTCACCGGTCCGTACGTGTGGCACTGCCATATCCTCGAGCACGAGGATAACGACATGATGCAGCGCTACGTCATCGACTAGGCCTTCGATCGGCATCAGCTTCCGGAGGGAGCCTCAGCGCCTTGGTGTTCCGTGACGAAAGGCCCGAGCAGCGTCCTGAGGTGGGAGTGGACCTGTTCCAGGGTTTGCCCGGATTCGAGCATGCGGGTGCCGGCGTGGACGACGGAGTTGATCATTTCGGCCAGTGATTCGGGATCGGGAACCCCGAGTTCTGTGAGCGTCTCTATGAGCGGTTCCTGGAGCTGGCGGTGCATCCGGGTGGCTTGCTCGTCGAGTTCGGCGCCAGGGGCCAGCGCGGCCAAGGCTGCCCCGACGGCGTGGGCTCCTTCGGCGACGAGGTCAACGTTGGCCGTGGCGTAGGCCAGGATGCCGTCGGCTTTGGTGGGGGCGTCGGCCATGGCGGAGGTGACCCGTTCGGTCCAGCGCGGGAAGATGTCGCGGACCAGAGCCTGGAGGAGGTCCTGCCGGGAGTCGAAGTACTGGTAGACGCTGGGCCGGGAGAGTCCGGCCCGCTCGGCCACGTCCGCCATGGTCGGCGCTTCGGAGGTCTCCTGCAGGAGCTCGTGCGCAGCGTCCAGTAGTGCGCGTTCCTGTGCGGCGCGGTGCTCCGCGACGGTGGCGGCACTGATTCTGGGCATTGGGGGATCCTTTGACGCTGACTGACTGACCCCTCCAGAGTACGGCGGACGACGGCGGCCTGCCGAGCGGGCCGCCGTCGTCGTACCCGTTACGGGCGCGTGTTAATGGACCGGGGCGGGGGCGCCCAGGCGGCCGTCCACCATTTCAACGACGCGGTCGCAGTAGCCGAGGACGTCGTGGTCGTGGGTGACCATCACGGTCGCGACGCCGTGCTCGTGGCTTTGCCGTGCCAGGAGTTCCACGACTTCGCGGCTCCGCGCCCGGTCCAGGGACGCGGTCGGTTCGTCCACGAGCAGCAGTTTCGCCCCGGAGACGAGTGCACGCGCAATGCCGACGCGCTGGCGTTCGCCGCCGGAGAGCTGGCCGGGGCGGTTGGCGGCACGGTGGGCCATGCCGACGGATTCCAGCAGGGCGACGGGGTCGAAGGTCTTCGGGCCGCCCGCGAGCCGGTTGACCAGCCGGAGCTGGTCCGCTGCGGTCAGTGCCGGGATGAGGTTGCCGGACTGGAAGACGAAACCGATGTTGGCGAGCCGGAAAGCGGCGCGCTTCCCCTGGGTCAGCCGGGACAGGTCCTGGCCGTTGACCGTGACTGTTCCGGAATCGGGGGAGGCCAGGGCGCCGGCGACGGCGAGCAGTGAGGACTTGCCGGAACCGGACGGCCCGACAATGGCAAGGAACTCGCCCGGGGAAACATCGAGGCTGACGCTATCGAGGGCGGTCACCCGGGTGTCGCCGTCGCCAAGTTCCATCACCGCGTGGCGGATGGACAGGCCGGCGGTAAGAGCTTTGTCAGCGTGGCTTGTGCCGGCTGCCGGGAACGTGGGGTTGGTCATCGCTGTCCTCCAAGGGCGTTGAGCGGGTCGATCCGGGAAATGCGCACCACGGCCACGGCGGCGCCGATCAGGCCCAGGCCAATGGTGAGAGCCGTGGCGATGGCGATCGGTGCGGCCTCGAGTGCGAACGGCATGGCCTCGGGCATGGCGGCACCCAGTCCGAGGCCGGCGGCCACGCCCAGCGCGGTGAATCCCACCAACAGAATGGCGGCCTGGGCCAGTCCGTCCCGCAGCAGGTAGCCGGTTGAGGCGCCGATGGCCCGCAGTACCGCGATCTCGTGCTTGCGCTGGATCGTCCACACGGTGAAGAACGCGCCGACCACGAGGGCGCAGATTGCGTAGAGGAAGACCTGGATCATGCTCAGGGTCATGGTCTCAGCTTCATAGCCGGGTGATGCATTGAAAGCAGACGACAGGGACTTGCTGGACGTTCCGGCGGCAGTATCGCCGGCGGCAAGGTCCAGCTTTGCACCGGGCTTCGCCTGGACGGCAACGACGCTGGCGGTATCGAAGTCCAGCGAGGACAGCTGCGCGGCGCCGGGAGCTCCGGCCGCGGCTTGCCCGGAGGCGATCAGCTGCCAGGTTTTCAGGGGCAGGTAGGCGACGTCGACGTGGCCGAAGGTGGCCTGGCCATCAGTGAAGCCAACTACTTTGAGCTGCGTGCCGATCCGGTCCAGCGTGACGACCGTGCCGAGGTCGATGCCTTCAGCCTTGGCGGTCGAGGACACGACAATGCCGTCCGTGTCGCCGAGGCCGCTGCCCGCGGAGCGGGACGGTTCCAGGAAGGATCCGGGTTCGATGCCGAAAAGCGTGAGGTCGACCTGCTTTCCGGAATCGGTGGTGGCATTGGCCATGCCGACGCCCATCTTCTCGGCGGCGGCCACACCGCCGACCCCGCGCCAGGCGGTGAGCTGCTGGTCATCGATCACGGAGCGGGAGAAGGCGTTGTCGGTCTTGGTGCCTTCGTCGAAGGCGAAAGCGGTCACGGGCATCGACTTGAGGCCCGACACTCCGTCGTTGACGAGGCCTGAGGAAAGGCCAGAGAGCATCACCATGAGGACGGCGATGAGTGCAATGACACCGCCCATCAGGCTGAAGCGGCCACGCGCGAAGATCAGTTCGCGGAGTGCGAGGAACATTGGCAGTCCTAGGTTTGGGGGTGAGGGCAAGAAGGTTGCTGACATGATGTCGGCATCTTTCCGACAGCTTGTCAGGAAACTGAAATGGTTTCAAATCTGGCAGGCCCGGGCCCGCAGCGGTCCCCACCCTCCCGCACCACCAATGCGGGGTCAGGCCCGGCCCATGTTGGGGCCCGGAATGGGCGATATCTGACCCCGCGTTGCTTCTGGGGATTGCTTCTGGGGGCGCGGGAGCGTTCGTCGTTTGGGAGCCGGACGTGAGGGAGCGCCTGGGTGCGGGGGAACTGATAATTTGAACAGTGTGAATAATCCGGCCGAAATGGTTGTCCCCAGAGTCCAGGCAGCAATTGCCAGCGCGTTCGGCGAAGAGTACCGCGGGACGGATCCCGTGGTCCGGCCCTCGCAGTTTGCGGACATCCAGATCAACGCGGCCATGGCGCTGGCCAAGAAGGTCGGCATGCCGCCGCGGGACGCCGCCGCCCGGATCGTCGAGGCCCTGGACCTGGACGGGATCTGCACCTCGGTTGAGATCTCCGGACCCGGCTTCATTAACCTCACCTTCGACGGGACCTGGATCGAGGAGCTGCTCAACGCCGAGTCTCCCGGCGCCCCGGCCGTGCCGGCGGCGGAAGCCCAGCGCGTCGTCGTCGACTATTCCTCCCCGAACGTTGCGAAGGAAATGCACGTCGGCCACCTGCGCACCACGGTGGTGGGCGACAGCCTGGTGAAGGTGTTCGAGGCGCTGGGGGACAGCGTCATCCGGCAGAACCACATCGGCGACTGGGGCACCCCGTTCGGCATGCTGATCGAGCACTGGCTGGAGATCGGCGAGAACTCCCCGGAGGCGGCGCTGCTGGTTGATGACCCGAGTGCGTTCTACCAGGCCGCGCGGGCCAAGTTCGACGCCTCCGCCACCGACGAGGACGGCTTCGCCACCCGCGCCCGGCAACGGGTGGTCCTGCTGCAGGGCGGCGACGCGGAGACCTTCGCCGTCTGGCAGCGGCTCGTGGCCCAGTCCAAGCGCTACTTCAACGCCATCTACTCGATGCTGGGCATCAGCCTCACCGACGACCACATCGCCGGCGAAAGCTCCTATGACGCCCATCTGGCACAGCTGTGCCAGGAACTCGAGGAGCGCGGCATCGCCCGGATCAGCGACGGCGCCCTGTGCACCTTTCCTGCCGGTTTCACCGGACGCGACGGCGAGCCGATGCCGCTGATCATCCGCAAGTCCGACGGCGGCTACGGCTACGGCACCACGGACCTCGCCACCATCCGGTACCGGGTCCGCGAGCTCGAGGCCAACCGCATCCTGTACGTGGTGGGCGCGCCGCAGAACATGCACCTGCGCATGGTCATGGCCACGGCCCGCGAAGCCGGCTGGCTGCCGGACGCGGTGGAGGCCGTGCACGTGCAGATCGGCAACGTGCTGGGGGAGGACGGGAAGATCCTAAAGTCCCGCTCCGGCGCCCCGGTCAAGCTGATGGCCCTGCTGGAAGAGGCCGTGGACCGCGCCCGCGCCGTCATTGACGCCAGCCGGCCCGAGCTCACCGTGGAGGAACGCGCGGTGACCGCCCGGCAGGTGGGCATCGGCGCGGTCAAGTACGCGGACCTTTCCGTGGGGCACGACACCGAGTACGTCTTTGATTTCGACCGGATGCTGGCCCTGAGCGGCAACACCGGGCCCTACGTGCAGTACGCCGCCGCAAGGATCCGCTCGATCCTGCGCAAGGCCGGTGTGCTGGAGCGGTACACCGCGGCGAACTTTGTGGGGATCGACGGCGGCACGCCGGGGACAACCGCCGCGACCGGGGTCGACGGCGGCACGCCGTGGGCAACAGGGGCGACCGACACTGCCGGGACCGGGATCGACGGCGGCCCAGCAGCGACGCTGATCGCCGTCGTCGAACCCGCCGAACGGGCCCTGGCCCTGCACCTGCTCGAGTACGGCGCGACGCTGCACAAGGTGCGCGAGGCGCTGGAGCCGCACCGGCTGTGCACGTACCTGTTCGAACTCGCCCAGCTCTTTACGTCCTTCTACGACCAGTGCCCCGTGCTGAAGTCCGAGGATTCGGTCCGGGAATCGCGGCTCGCCCTGTGCGCCCTGGTGCTGCGCCGGCTGTCCGAGGGCCTGGACCTGCTGGGCATCGAGACCCCGGAGAACATGTAGCCGCAGGCCGGGAACGCGCTTTGGGTCCCCGCTCGTCACTGGACCTACGGTGACGAATACAAACTCACGTACCTGCGCGGTCCCAGCGGAATCATCGTGATGCTCGCCGAGAAACTGAAGAAAGACTGACTCCCGAAGCAACCAGAGCCCCATGCCCCCGTGAACTACGTGTTGGTTGGTCCAGCATCATCGTTGGGACGCGAGCGTGCGGCCGAGGGCATCGAGGAGCAGCCGGCTGCCGTACTCCCGGCCCGCGCCGTCATCGAGACCGTCGAGATGAACGCCGTGCTCGGTATGCGTCAGTCGAGACCCACCGTCGAGACGCTCAAACTCGAAGGACGCTACCGACGTGGAGATGTGCGCGCCGTCGATCCACATGTCGTAACTCGTGACGATTCGCGTGTGCTCGACGATGTCGGTGTAGCGCGCCTCGTAGCGCGAAAGCACGCCGTTGTGGAAGCGTGCCTCGTCGATGTCGAGGCCGCCGACTCGGAAATCGAAGCGCCACTCACTCGGCGTCCACTCGTCACCGCCGCCAAACCAGTCGCGTTTGCGCTCCTCGACGGCGAACGCGGCCCAGAGGTCGGCGAGTGCCGCCGGATAGTCGCGAACCAGGGTGAAGCCGGCATGCGCGACGGCGGTCATGACCGAACCTCGCGCCGGAAGGTCACATGCGTCACGCCACCCGGTGCTGCCTCTGAGGCGACGTCATAGCCCGACTCCAGGCCGCGCAGGTCATCCCACAGCCGCACGCCGCGCCCGAGGAGGATGGGGACGATGCCGACGTGGAGATCGTCGACGAGGCCGGCGCGGAGGAAGTCCCGAACAGTGGACGCGCCCCCACCCACGCGAACGTCGCCGCCGTCCGCTGCCGCGGCGGCGGTCCGAAGTGCTACCTCCGGGGACGCCGTGAGGAAGTGGAAGGTGGTGCCCCCTGCCATCTCCATCGACGGACGGGGCGAGTGCGTGAGTACGAAGACGGGCACGTGGAAGGGCGGCTCGTCGCCCCACCATCCACGCCAGTCGGGGTCGTCGGGGTTCGCGTGCAGTCCGAACATCCCCGCGCCCATGATCTCCGCGCCGATATCTTCGAAGTAGCGTGCGGCGTAGCGGTCATCGACGCCTGTGGTTCCCTCCCCGCTTGCGTCGTGGAACACCCGTTCACGGATGGTGCGCGTCGCAGCGTACGCGGCGGTGAGGCGCCCCCAGTCATCGCCGAACGGGTTTTCAGGGGTCTGATCGGTGGTCGTGGCGAAGCCGTCGAGCGAGATGTTGAGGTCGACTCGGACGCGTGTCATAGCTGGGTCTCCTGAGTGTGGCGGGTGAGGTGGATGCCGAGCCGGTCGGCTCGGCTTTCGGCCGGCGTGCGCTGCTCGCCGAGCCAGAGGTGAAGCACATCGAGGGCGCCCGGGCGAAGACTGACGGTCCGCACACGGCCGTTCTTCTCCGACGTGACGACGCCCGCCTCCTCGAGCACGCCGAGATGCTGGAGCATCGACGGGAGAGTGATCGAGAAGCGACCAGCGAGGGTCGACACAGGGGAGGGGCCCTTCGCGAGAATCTCGACGACGGCGCGCCGGGTCGGATCGGCGAGCGAGCGAAGCACCAAATCGACTTCTGCTCGATAGTTTGGCATATGCCTAAGTGTCCTGAGCGGCGGGCGGCCTGTCAAGGGTTCCGCACAGCCGGCTCGACCCCCCTTGCCTAGGGTCCAGGTGGATTCGTTCTGCCCGGACTCCGCCAGGATGACGCCGGGAGACGAGTGATGCTTGACACGTGTTAGGCCGACGATCTACAGTTCCTAACACGTGTTAGGAAGGAAATTGCTATGACCGGTACCACACCTGGCCGCCTGCGTGAATTCTCGCGCCGGACCGCCCTTGGTGCCCTGGGAGCAGGAATTGTGGGAGCAACCGTGGCGTCGTGGCCGCGGCTCTCCGGAACCGACATTCCCGGGCGAGGGGACAACAGCCTCAGCATTGCCATTATGGGGACCGCCGCCGATGCCGCCGCGCGCCAGCGCGCCATCGACGCGTTCACCCGGCTCCACCCGGACATTCCGGTCAAGGTCCAGGCCATCCAGGCCGCGGACTGGAAAGACTTTTTCACCAAGATCCTGACCATGGTGGCCGCGGGCACACCGCCGGACGTTGTCTACGTGGCCACCGAGGGCGCGCAGCTCTTTGCCGACAAGCTGGCCCATCCGCTGGACGAGTACCTGCGCCGCGACGCTGCGGACATGGCCGAGTTCTTCGACGATGTGCACCCCAGCCTGGTGGAGGCCTTCATGTACAAGGGCAGCCTCTACCAGCTCCCGATGGACTGGAACGCCGCCAACATGTACTACAACACCACCGCCTTCCAGCAGGCGGGGCTGCAACGCCCGGCAGACGACTGGACCCACGTGGACTTCCGCAACAGCCTCGCCGCCATGCGCAAAGCCCGTCCCTCCGACTTCACCCCGTACTACTGGACCAACCGGCTCTTCGGCGGTGTTGTGCCCTGGCTCTACGCCAACGACACCAGCTTCCTGAAGGAGACCCGGTCCGCCGGCGGTGACTGGCTCTGGGACGGCTTCTACGCCAACGATCCCTCGCGCGGCCTGCGCAGCGGCGGCTACCAGTGGCTGGAACCCAACGCCGACGATCCGCGCGTGTTCGAGTCCTTCGACTACCTGCGCGGCCTGGTCAAAGACGGGCTGGGTGTCCGCCCGGAGGAAGGCGGCGGCTCCTCCCTGGTGGGGTTGTTCGCCTCCAACCGGATCGGCACCACCCCGGCCGGCGGCTACTGGGTCCAGGGCCTGCACGAAGCCGGCATGAAGGAGAACGACTTCGACGTGGCCTTCTTCCCCAAGTGGCGGAGCCAGCGGCACCAGTTCGGAACGGCCGGCTACGCCATCATGAAGACGGCCAAGGACAAGGACGCCGCCTGGGAATGGATCAAGTTCAGTTCCAGCCGCGAGGCCATGGAAATGATCTTCCCCAACCCGGTGACCACGCCTGCCCGTCGTTCCATGGTCAACGAGGCCCTGTACACGGGCAAGGGCCCGGCGCACTGGAAAGTCTTCTACGACACGCTGGACAAGTACCCCACCACCGGGCCCATTCCGGCACCGCCCCAGCAGGCCGCCGTCGAAACGGCCCTGATGAAAAACGTTTCGCTGGCCGTCAGCGGCGACGAGCGCCAGCTCAAGCAGGCCCTCGACTCCATGCAGCGCGATCTTGAAATTGCCCTGAGGAGGCAGTCATGAGCACCACCATCCCTCGCCGGGAGCAGCCGAAGCAGGCCGCAAAACCGGCTGCATCCGGGGCGGCGGCCGCAGCGTCCGGACGGCACAGCCAGCGCTGGCTGGCCTGGATCTTCCTGGCCCCCACCATCGTGGGCATGGGCCTGTTCACCCTGGTGCCCATCGCGGCGTCGGTGGTCCTGGCGTTCTTCCGCTGGGACATCATCTCGGCCCCGACGTTCGTGGGCTTCGACAACTTCGCCGAAGTGGTCCAGGACCCCACGGTCCGGGTGTCCTTCCTGAACACCATCCTGTTCGTGGTGGTGGCCGTAGCCCTCCAGCTCGGCCTGGCCCTGGCGCTCGCCGTGATGGTGCAGGAGAAAATGCCGTCCTGGCTGCGGACCGTCTTCCGCTCCGCGTTCTTCTTCCCCCTGATCCTCTCCGCCGCGTCGGTGTCCATCTTCATGCGCTACCTCTTCAACGAGCAGTTCGGCGTGGTCAACTGGTTCCTCTCCCTCGCCGGCATCCCCGCGGTGCCGTGGCTGACCACCCCCGGCGGATCCGCCGCCGTCGTCATCCTTGTCTACGTGTGGCAGAACTTCGGCTTCTCCTTCCTGCTGTTCATCGGCGGGCTGGCCTCCATACCCGCCGAAACCTACGAGGCGGCCTCCCTGGACGGCGCAACGGGGTGGCGCAAGCACCTCTATGTCACGCTGCCGCTGCTGAGCCCCACGACGCTGCTGGCCTCGGTCATGGCCATCATCAGCGCGCTCCAGGTGTTCGACCAGCCCTACGTCCTGACCCGTGGCGGGCCCGGAGATTCGACCCGCACAGCCGTGATGGTCATCTTCGAATCCGCGTTCCAGCGGCTGGAATTCGGCCAGGCCTCGGCCATCGGCGTGATCCTCACCCTGATCATCATGGCCATCACCGCCGCGCAGTTCCGGCTCAGCAAACGATTCGTCTTCTACCAGTAAGGCCAGCCATGTCAACCACAACAGAGCGTGCGACCACCCGCCAGGCCCAGGCCCAGGCCCCGGACCCGGCCCTGCCGGCCCGGCCACGCCGTCGGCCGAACTGGAACCTGGCGGGCCGGGTTGCCCTGCTGACCCTCGCCGCCGTCATGACCCTGGGCCCGGTGATGTGGACCCTGTCCACGTCGCTGCGGACGCCATCGGAATCGTTCAAGCTGCCGCCGTCGTTCTTTCCCGTGAACCCGGACTTCACGTCCTACGTCCAGGTCTTCCAGCAGCTGGACATCTATCTCCTGGTGCTGAACAGTGCCCTGGTCACCGGGCTGATCGCCGTCGGGCAGATGGTCACAGCGGCGATGGCCGGCTACGCCTTCGCCAACCTGAAGTTCCGCGGCCGGGGGGCGCTGTTCTCGATCGTGCTGGCCACCATGATGGTGCCGGTCCAGGTGACGATCGTGCCCGTCTTTATGCTGATCCGCGGAATGGGCCTGTCGGACACCCTGCTGGCGCTGATCCTGCCGGCCATCCCGACGGCGTTCGGCACCTTCCTGATGCGACAGTACTTTCTGGGGCTGCCCGCCGACCTCGCGGAAGCGGCGGCGATCGATGGCGCCACGCCCTGGCGGACCTTCCGCTCGGTCTACGCGCCGCTGGCCGTCCCGGGCATGGCGATTGTGGGCATCCTGGCCTTCAACTTCCATTGGAACGAGTTCTTCCGCCCCCTCATCCTGACCATCTCCGAGCAAAACTTCACCCTGCCGCTGGGCCTCGTCTCACTGCAGGGCAACCTGGGTACCGGCAGCATCTCGGTGGTCCTGGCAGGTGTCATCCTGTCCATGATTCCCGCCCTGGTGGTGTTCATCTTCGGCCAGCGTGCCCTGCAGGACGGCCTCACCGCCGGCACCGGCAAATAACCTCCCCCCTGCTGAAAGGCCTCACTCCATGTCATACCCGGACCTTGCTGTCACCGACTTTGCCGGCGTAGCCGCAGCCCACCCGGACCGCGCGTTCCCGCGCTTCCACCCCCGCCCCGCCAGCGGCTGGATCAACGACCCCAACGGTGTCAGCCACATCAACGGCCGCTACCACGTCTTCTTCCAGTACAACCCCGAGTCCGCCCGCCACCACCGGATCGCGTGGGGCCACATCAGCTCCGCCGACCTGGTGCGCTGGGAGCAGCACCCGGTGGCGCTCCGCCCGCAGGACGGCGGGCCGGACGAGTACGGCTGCTGGACCGGTGTAGTGACGGACGACGGCGGTGTCCCCACCGCGGCGTACTCCGGCGTGCGCGGCGACGGAGGCCACTCCGAGGTGGTCATCTCCCGGGGTTCGGCGGACCTGGTGGACTGGGACCAGGACGGGCACGTCGCGGCGTCCATGCCGGCCGACCCGCAGGTGACGGCAGTCCGGGATCCGTTCATCTTCCGCTTCAATGGCAAGCGCTACGCCATGCAGGGTGCCGGCCTCGCCTCCGGCCACGCGGCCCTGCTGCTGTACACCCTGGAGGATCTGTCCGACTGGAAGTACCAGGGCATCTGGCTAACCTCCGAGAACCCGGTTGCTGCCGGGCATACGCCGGCCGAGATCTGGGAATGCCCGCAGCTGGTGCGTGTCCCGGCCGGATCCGGAAGCGACGCCTGGGTGATGATGTTCTCGCTGTGGCTGTCCGGCGACCAGCACGAGCACGTCAACGGGGTGGGCCACCTGATTGGCTCGCTGGCTGAGGATCCCGCCACCGGGCTGCCCGTCTTTTCCCCGCAGACCGGCGGAAAGTCGGACCTGGGCCGGGACTTCTATGCTCCGCAGATCCTGCAGCTGCCGGACGGTGCCGCTGAACCGGCTGAACCGAAGGCGCTGCTGTGGGGCTGGGCCAACGAGGGACCGGGCCGGGATGGCCGCCGCGGCCGGAGCCAGGCGGAGATCGATGCTGCGGGCTGGGCCGGCGTGCTGACCCACCCTCGCGTGCTGTCCGTCGAGGACGGGGCATTGGCCATGGCACCCGCGCCGGAAGTGGACTCCTACCGGGGCGCCCCACTGGCCGTCCGGACCGGCGGGGACGTGCTGCTGCCGCCGTTTGCCGAGGCCGTCGTGACCGCCGGGGCGGCCACCGCGGTAACGTCCCGCTCCGGTGGGGCGGACACGCTGGCCGCGGACGCCGTCGTCGAACTTTCCCTCGTGGCCGGCAGCGGGCCGGAAGCGTCCCGCCAGGTGGTGTTCAGCGGGAACATCGGGCCGGGGGAGGAACTGCGTGTTTTCGTGGATGCCTCGCTCGTGGAGGTGTACCGGACCGGGTCGGTGGCCACTACCCTGCGGGCGTACCCGACGGCCGGCGAACGCTGGGTCCTGCAGCTGCCGGCGGGCGCGGTTGCCGATGTGTGGCGGCTGGAACAGCCAGAGTAGAGGTTATTTTCGGTCCCTGCCGGCGGTCCAGTGACGGCCTGATTAGTGAGGGCCTGATCAGTGAAGGCCTGAAGGGACCGGTCCCGTGGACTCACGGACCACCAACCTGCCCGGGACCAGGGTCTCGGCCGGCTGGCGCCGGGCATCCTCGTGGTCCGTACCGGCTGCGGAACCGTCGTCGCCCCCGGTCCCGGGCACCTGGCCCAGCTCCCGGAGGAGCCCTGTCATGGCGGCGGCACCCATCTCCCGCAACGGCAGCGCCATGGTGGTGAGCGCCGGGACCATGGTGGAGGCAATGCGGAATTCGTTGTCGTACCCCATGACGGAGAGGTCCTGCGGGATGGAAAGGCCCAGCCGGTTGGCTGCGAGGACCACGCCGATGGCCAGCCGGTCGTTGGCGCAGACGATCGCGGAGGGACGTTCCGCCGAGGCCACGCCGTCCAGGAGCTTCATGGCCCCGTGGAAACCGGTGTCGATGTCCCAGCCGACCTGGAGGATGCGGCCCGGGGGCACCGGCAGGCCCACCGCCTCGAACGCCTCACGGTGGCCCTGGATCCGGCGCGGGGCAGCGGGAGTGAGGCTGTCGCCCGCCAGGAACGCGATGTCGCGGTGGCCCAGGTCCAGCAGATGCGTTGCCGCCTCCCGGCCGCCGCGGACCTCGTCGGGAATGACGGCGGGAACACCGGTCCCGGGACGGTCATCGAAGCAGTTCGCCAGCACCGACGGCACCTGCAGCATGTTGAGCGGGACGTGCAGGGGGCGCAGGCCCACCGTAATGTACATCAGCCCGTCCACCTGGCGGTCCAGAAGCGTGGCCACGGCGCCCTCGTCCCGGGTCTCGTCCGACTCCGTGTCCATCACCACCGTGACGAAACCATGGGTCCTGGCCACGGCGTCGGCGCCGGCGATGATGTTGCCGTCAAACGGGCTGGTGACCACCTCGTCCGAGACGATCCCGATGATGCGCGACCGGCGGTTCCGCAGGCTCACGGCGATGGCGTTGGGCGTGTAGTTCAGCGCGGCGGCAGCATCGCGGATCCTGTCCTGGCTCTCCCTGGCCACGTTTCCGTCCCCGCGGCCGTTGAGGACCAGCGAAACCGCGCTCCGTGACACCCCGGCGAGTTTGGCAACGTCCATTGCTGTGGCTTTGCGGTTCATGGTGCATACCCTCCGGGTGTGGAATCACTGCTTTGCTGCAGTTTACCTAACTCGTGTGAGCCGTGCGTCGCTGGCGATGCGCTCCCAGTTTCCGCGGGTTCACCGCCCGCCGGTGGGAGAGTGTTGGCGTCGGGGGCCTGGGAGTGAGCGCCCGGCCCAGAGCGACAGGAAGTGGGAGAGCGTTGGCGTTGATGGGAGACTGGATTGGTGACTTCTGAGAACCCGCTGGACCCGCTCAACGCCTATGCAGCCGCCGGCGATGCCCCGCTTTCCGAAGGCGACCCTACCGGCGCCCCGGCCGACTCGACCGCACGCACGGCCTCTGACGCCGGCGCCAGGCCGGACGCAGCGCCGGACACCCTGGGCGCCACCGAGCTGAGCGCGCTGGATGCCGCGCGGATCGCCGTCGCGGCCCTGCTGCTCGAGGGGGTCCGCTACGTGGTGGTGGCGCCGGGCTCGCGCTCGGCGCCGATGGCGTACGCCCTGGCCGAGGCCGACGCCGCCGGACGGGTCGAGCTGCTGGTCCGGATCGATGAGCGCGACGCCGGCTTCACCGCCCTGGGCCTGGCCCTCGCCACGGGTGCGCCCGCGGCCGTGCTGACCACCTCCGGGACCGCCGTCGGCAACCTGCTGCCCGCGGTGATGGAGGCCAACCACGCCGCCGTCCCGCTGGTGGTGATCTCGGCCGACCGACCCGAGGAACTCCGCGGGACCGGCGCCAACCAGACCACGGCGCAGCTGGACCTGTTCGGTGAGCATGTCCGTTTCGCCGCCGACGTGCCCGCCGGCAGCGACCCGCGGCGCGCCGTCGAGACCGCCCTCAGCGCCGCCACCGGGGCCTTCGAGGACACCCCGCCGGGGCCGGTGCAGCTCAACCTGGCCTTCCGCGACCCGCTCGTTCCCGCGCCCGGCGACAGGCTCCCGCCCGAGTCCGGCCGCCGCGTGTACCGCGCACCCCGCGGCCCGCTGGCCCTCGACTTCCCGCCCGCCTCGGCCGGACTGCCTGAACGGCGCACCGTGGTGCTGGCAGGGCACGACGCCGGACCGGTCGCCGAGGCCTTCGCCCGCGCCCACGGCCTGCCGCTGCTGGCCGAGCCGTCCTCCAACGCGCGGTTCGGGCCCAACGCGGTGGGACCCTACCGGATTGTCCTGGACGCGTTCGGCCCGGAGTCCGCGCAGCCGATCGAGCGTGTGGTGCTCTTTGGCCGGCCCACCCTTTCCCGGCCGGTGAGCGCGCTGCTGGCCCGCGCCGACGTCCCCTCGGCCCTGTACCAGCCGGTTCCCGTGGCCTGGTACGAGCCGGGCCGGCGCACCGAACTCCCGCTCAACAACCTGGGCGACCTGGCCGACTTCGCCGGCCGCGGCTCCGCGGCCTGGCTGGATGCCTGGCTCCTGGCCGGGGCCGCCGCGCAGCACGCGGTCGACGTGGTGCTGTCCGGGCCTGGCTCTGCCACCGGGCCTGCGGCGACTGGCCCTGTTGCTACCGGGTCTGCGGCGACCGGGCCTGCGGCCGGCCCTTCGGCGACCGGGCCCGCCGTCGGCGCCCTGGTCTGGGAACACACGCGCGGACAGCTCGTGCTCGGCTCCTCCAACGGCATCCGCGACGTCGACCTCGCCGGCGCGCCCGCCCCGGAGCCGGCCGCCGTCGTCTTCGCCAACCGCGGCCTGTCCGGCATCGACGGGACCCTTGCCACGGCCACCGGCATCGCCCTGGGCGGCCGGCAGGAGACCACCGTGCTGCTGGGCGACGTCACCTTCCTGCACGACGCCGGCGGGCTGCTGCTCGGCGCCGGGGAAGAGGAGCCCACCTTGCGGATCGTGGTCCTCAACGACGCCGGCGGGGCCATCTTCGGGCTGCTGGAGCACGGCGCCGTCGAGGCAGCGGGCCGCTACGGAACCGCCGTCGAACGCCTCTTCGGCACCCCGCACAGCGTGGACCTGGCGGCACTCGCGGCGGCGTACGGCGTCGCGCACCGCTCGGTCAGCACCACGGCGGAGCTTGCCGAGGCGCTGGCGGAGCCGTGGGAGGGCCGCAGCATTATCGAGGTCCACACGGACAGGCACGGGCTGCGGGAACTGCACGAGCGCATCCGGGCCGCCGTGGGCACCGCCGTGGCCGGGGTGCTCGCCGCGCAGTAGCCCGGCGCGATTCCGCTGCGCTTTCGGACGGGCGCGGCGCGGATCCGCGGCGCGCCTGTCCGAAAACGCCGCGGATATGCAGGCTGCGTGGTGGTGCCTCAGCGGTGAATGAGGTGGCCCCAGTCCAAAGCCTCGCCCAGAGCCCGGTCGCTGAAGCCCGGGTGGGCCAGGCGCAGGTGGCCCATGTCGGCCTCCGAGTTCCAGGGGCCGATCCCCATGCGGATGCCCTCGTCGATCAGGGCATCGGCCCGGGCGACCGCCCCGGCGATCTGCTCGCGCGAGTACAGGTCCCCCAGTGCGTCGCCGAGTCTGATTCGGCCGAGACCGTACTCGCCGACGTGCCCGGCGAAGGGGCGGTTGTAGTAGTGGATGGCGAACACGGCGTTGCTGAGGTCCAGCTCGCGGGCGTCGGCGATCATCTTTTCCCGGCGGACCAGGACACCAATCTGGGCCTCGTGGATCCGGGCAAGTGCCGCGTCGAGCTCAACCTCGTAGCGCTCAGGAGGGAAGCCCGGGACGGTGTCCTGTATCTGCTCAAGTGCAGCCTCCCGGAAGTCCCTGCCCTCCACGATCCGGCCTCCGTGATGTGTGGCGGCCGAGCGCAGCCTGGACTCCCGCTGCTCGGGTGTCTCCTCTGGGCGCTGATCCTTCGAGCTCACGCGTCCTCCGATCTGTGTGGGGTGTCCGGGTTTCCCCGGGCTAGAGCGTTCGCAAACGAGACCAGCATCTACCGAAAACTGCCCAAGCGGAAGCACCATTACTTCGGCAAATGACAGTGACGGCAGAGCGTGAGGCTGCGTGTGTGGCTTTTCGGTGCGCGAAGGGTCAGATCGTGAGGACTACAGGTCCGTCGTCCGTGACGGCCACGGTGTGCTCGCTGTGCGCCGTGCGGGTTCCTGTCGCACTTCGGAGTGTCCATCCGTCCGGGTCTGTGACGAGGTCGGCGGTGCCCGCCATGACCCACGGTTCGATTGCCAACAGCAGGCCAGGGCGGAGCCGGTATCCCCGGCCCGGCCGGCCCGAGTTTGGGATGTGGGGATCTTGATGCATGGTCGACCCGACGCCGTGCCCTCCGAACTCGGTGTTGACGGGGTAGCCGGCAGCTGCGAGGACGGAGCCGATGGCGTGGGAGATGTCCCCGATACGTGCTCCGGGGTTGGCGGCCGCGATTCCGGCTTCCAGTGCCCGCTGAGTCGCCTCGATCATCATGGAGTCCGAGGGGTTGGAGGATACTCCGACGATGAAGCTGACGGCGGCATCGGTGACGATCCCATCGAGGGACGCAGCCAGGTCAAGGGTGAGGAGATCGCCATTCTGGAGGGCATAGTCGTGAGGCATTCCGTGCAGCACGGCGTCGTTGACTGATGTGCAGATGAAGTGGCCGAATGGTCCGCGGCCGAACGAGGGAGCGTAGTCGATGTAGCAGGACTGGGCCCCTGCCGCGGTGATCATCTCACCGGCCCACTGGTTGATCTCCAGGAGGTTTGTGCCGACTCTGGTGCGCTCCTGCAGGCTCTGCAGGACTGTGGCGATGAATCTTCCGCTCACCTTTGCCCGCTGTAGTTCAGCTGGGCTGACTATTTCGATCACCAGATGGTCCTCTCATCATGCCCAATAAATATACCGGTAATACTATACCGGTACTATAGTTGGAGGCATGGTCAGACTCCCACTCACGCCCGCTGAGGTCGAACGAGGACAACATTTGGGCGCACTTCTGCGTCAAGCGAGGACAGATCGCTCCATGTTCGAGGTGGCGGTGGCCGCAGGCATCTCGCCCGAAACGCTTCGGAAGATCGAAACAGGCCGTGTGGCCACTCCCGCGTTCTCCACGATCGCGGCGATCGCGGCCGTGCTCGGTCTCTCGCTCGACGATGTCTGGTCCTCGATCAACCCGCCGACGCAAGCCTCCAGCGAAGACGTAGCGGACCCGCAGCCCGACCGTCTGGCGTCCTGAATTCAAGCCTGAGCCTGAGCCCGGGCGCGCTCGCGGCGGCGTAGGCCTGACAGGTTTCCGCTGCGGTTTCGGACGGGGGCTGCGCGGATCCGCGGCGCGCCGGTCCGAAACCGCCGCGGAATCGCCGCCAGCGTTGTCCACATCCGGGTGCCGCGCTGTGTTGTGGCGCTGAGGCCAGGGACAGTATCGGTGCATGGACCTGCCCGCCCTCATTCTCAGCAGCGACCTGGCGCGTCTCGGCCGCGACTCGCGTGTGCTTGCCCGGCAAGCCGAGGCCGGAAAACTCAGACGCCTCCGCCAGGGTGTGTACGTGCGCGCCGAGGCGTGGGATGCACTGCAGCCCTGGGCGCGGTACCCGCTGCTGATCCATGCCGCGGCATCCACCCTGCGAAGCCGGACCGTTTTCTGCCGGCAGTCAGCCGCCGTTCTCTCAGAGATCCCGGTGCTCGGAACCAGGCACCCTGTTCACGCGTGCACGTCCGACGCCGGCGGGGGCCGTTCAAGGGCGGGGGTACGGCGGCACTTCGTCGATCCCCAATCCCTCCAGGTCGAGGAACGCCAGGGCCTGCTGGTCACGGCCCGGGCCCGGACGGTGCTGGACCTAGCCGCCTTCGAGTCCTTTGAGCAGGCCGTGACAGCCGTCGACCACGTCCTGCGGCCTGCACGGAATGGGCCGCCGGTGCTGAACCTTGAGGTGCTCGAAGCCGGCATCAGCGGAATCTACACGGCCGCCGCAGCCCGCAGGATCGTCACCGCCCTTGAGTTTGGCGATCCGGCGTCGGGTTCTCCGGGGGAATCGGTGAGCCGGGCGATGATGCACCGGCTGGGATTCAAGGCGCCTGCGCTCCAGCACGAGATTCGGGATGCCCGGGGTCTCGTCGGCTTCACGGACTTTGAGTGGCCGGAGGATGGCCTGTCCGGCGAGTTCGACGGTCTGGTGAAATACCGGGACGCGGCCTATCTGAAGGGGCAGACGCCCTCCGACGTCGTGATCGAGGAGAAGAAACGGGAGGATCGGATCCGGGCCACCGGCAGACGGGTCATCCGATGGACCTGGTCGGAGCTGGCCACTCCGGAGCGGTTCGCGGCTTTCCTCGATGCGAACGGCGTACCGCGAATTCGCTACGGAAACAGACAGCCGCCACGTGGATCCACGTAGCGGCTGTCTGAAATCGGCGCGGAATCCGCAGCGGTAGGACCCACGACGCCGCTTCCGGCCGCGTTCACTCTGCGGCAGTGAACTGCACGGATGCGTCCAGCCCCGGGGCCGCGGCACCTGGCTGGCTCTTCCTCGGGCTCAACACGGCCCGTGCTCCGCTGGCTTGCGCCAGCTGCTGGACGATGGCCAGCCCGAGTCCGCTGCCCTCGGAATTGGAGCGGCCCCGCCAGAACCGGCTGAATGCGCGTTCGCAGTCTTCGGCCGAAAGCCCCGGCCCCTCGTCGAGCACATGCAGCGCTACGGTGCCGGGGGCCTGGCCGTTGGCCACCACCAGCTGGATGCGCGAACCTGCCGGGGAAACGGCCAGCGCGTTGTCGATCAGATTGTCGATGATCTGCTCCGGAGCTCCCGGAACGGCCATGATCCCTGCCCGGGCAGGGGCCTCCACGCCGATGCGGACACCGGTTTCTTCCGCAAGAGCCTGCCACTGCTCCTGGCGGGAGCGGGCAATCTCGCTGAGATCGGTTTTGGTCAGGCTGATGGACTGGCCCTCGGCCCTGCTCAGGCTCAGCAGACCGTCAATGATGTGTTGGAGCCTGCTGGTCTCCGCCAGGGCTTCTTCCACCATGGCCTTTCCTGCGTCGGGTTCTGTGGCGATCGTATCGGCTGCGTTCTCCAACTTGAGCCGAAGTGCGGTCAGCGGGGTCCGCAGCTGGTGGGAGGCATCGGAGGCAAAGCCGCGTTGTTCGAGGAGAAGATGCTCCAGTTTTGATGCCATCCGGTTGAAGGCACTTCCCAAGGCACGGAGTTCCGGCGCGCCTTCGTTCTCCTCCGTCCGGGTCTCGAGGTGCCCGTCCGCGAGCAGTTCCGTGGCCTTCCTGAGTTTGTTGAGTCTGTTCGTGACCGCACTGGCCATAAAGAAGGCCAGGAGTCCCGCCAGCACGACGGTGGTGCCCGCAACGGTCCAGAGCATCCGCAACTGGCCGGCGGCCTCATCCTGAACAACTGATGCGGGATAGGTCAGCCGGACAGCGCCAACGATCTTTTCGCCGCTTAGCACGGGGACGGCCACGTACAGCAGCTCGGTGCCAAGTGTCTGGGAGTACCGCTGTCCTGTGGTGATTTTTCCCGTCAGGGCTGCGGCGATCTCCGGGCGTGAGCCGTAAGATGAGCCGGTGGATGACTCGTCATCATCCGAGGTTGCCACGGCTGTTCCCGCGGCGTTGACGATCACCACCCGGGCCCCGCTGGCCTGGCCATAGCGGCGGACGTCCGTGGCGACCTCGTTGGGTATGGCCCCGGCGGTTGTCAGTGCGGCCGAACTTCGTCCGCCGAGCAGGAAGGCATCGCGCTCCAGGGAAGTGGTGAGACGGTCCCGCTCAACGCTCACCAGATAGTTGCCCAGCGGGATGTCCTGCACCAGGACAACCACCAGGGTGACAAGCATAAAGGCACCCATCAGCCGCAACCTCATTGGGGCACCTCGAGCCGGAAGCCCACCCCCCGCACAGCAGTCAGCCAGCGTGGGTCGCCGAGCTTCTTTCGGAGCGCCGCGACATGGGCGTCGAGGGTTTTAGTGGTTCCATACCAGTTGGAGTCCCAGACGGCCCGCAGGATGTCGCTGCGCTGAAACACGGTGCCGGGCTCCTCAGCCAAGTAGTAGAGGAGCTCGAACTCCTTGGCCGTCAGATGGATCTCGGTCCCGGCCAAAAGGACCCGCCGGGACCGTTGGTCGATGCTGAGCGTTCCGACGTTCCGGGTGGTGTCCGCGGGAGGCAGGCCCTCCGCAGTGTGGTCCTGGGTCCTTCGCGACACGGCCCGGATCCGGGCGATGAGTTCGCGCATCCCGAACGGCTTCACGAGATAGTCATCAGCACCGAGTTCGAGGGCCAAGACCCGGTCGATCTCTTCGTCGCGGGCGCTGACAACAATTATGGGCGTCGCGACCAACGCCCGGATTGCCCGGCACACGTCGGTGCCGTCCATATCCGGCAGGCCAAGATCAAGGATCACGAAATCCGGACCGCCGGCCCGGACCGCTTCCAGCGCCGCGGACCCGGTGCCGACGTGGGCGGTCTCGAAGCCTGCCCGTGTCAACCCTTCAACAACGCCGGAGGCAACGGCTTCATCGTCCTCCACCACCAGTATCTGCATACCTGATTATGTCCGGCATGGTGGCGGATGGTGCCGTTTCGCGAGGCACGGGACCGATTGCTGCACGGATCTTGGACAAATCTTGGATCTGCCGCGCATCTGTCCTGTCCGTGCGGTTTCTAGAGTTGACCCATGAAGACACGAACAGCCCTGGTTCTTTCCGTTGCCGGCGTTCTCCTCACTGGCTCCGCGGCACTGGCGGTGAACACCCGGACCCTAGGTAACTCTTCTCCGAGCTTCACCGGCACCTCCAACGAAGTTCTACTGCCGCAGAATGCGACGACGCCGGTCAGTCCCGCGCCCGCCGGCACAGCCGCACCGTCACCCGGGGATGACAGCGGCAGCCTTCCCGCCCCTGCCGGGACGGGACAGCCCACCAGCGGCCACGTATCCGACGATTCCGGCCACGATGCCGGCGACGACAAGGGCGGGCATGCGGAGGATGAATCCGAACACGAATCCTCCGGCGACGATGACTAATCCGCGGGTACCGCGCGTTCGACGCATATCGCGCGTTTCGCCGGCCCGGAACGCAAAAATCGGCGTCGCGGGCCTCTCCGTATCCGCTTTCCTGGCCCTCGTCGCGGGTTTGGCCACCGGAAACCAGGCGCAGTCCGTGCCGGAGGTAGTTCCGGTGGCCACGGTCCCGGCTGAACAAATATCACCGCGGCCGGACCCTTCCTCACCCGCCGTCGTCCCGGCCCCGGCTCCCGCCGTCGTCCCGGTCCCGGCTTCCGCCGTCGTCCCCGCCCCGGTCCGTCCGCCGAAGGCCACCGCACCGCCGCCCCAACCCGCCGCCCCCAACGGGACCTCCCGTGGCTCCGGCGGGTAGCATCACCGCCCGTGAGATTGGACGGGATGCTGTGCGCTCCGCCTACGCCCAGTCCTCAGCCCGCCCGCGCTGCGTAGAAGACCGCCGCCCGGCGATGGGAGGGACCGCCCAGATCACCCTGGTCGGGGGGACCCAGACCATGCTGGACGCCTGCTTTGACCTGCTGCGTGACCTGGAACTCCGGTGGAGCCGATTCCTTCCCGACAGTGAGATCTCCGTGCTCAACCGGTCAGAAGGCAGGCCCGTGCGGCTCAGCGGAGAGACGGTGCGTCTGGTCGTGGAGTTAGTCGCGGCCTGGTCCATGACCGGCGGCGTTTTTGACCCGTCGACCTTGCCCCGCCTTCTGGAGCTCGGATACCGGACCAGCCGTACGAACCCGGCCCTGCGGACAGAGCTTCCCCGCTCGGCGTGCTGGCCCGGAAATATGGCCGGAATCCGGGTGGAGTCCAGTACCGTCACCCTCCCGAGAGGCACCACCTTGGATCCGGGCGGCCTGGGCAAGGGCCTTGCCGCGGACCTGATTGTTGAATTCGCGCTCAGCAGCGGGGCCTCGGGGGCCCTGGCTGAAATTGGAGGCGACCTGGTGGTCGCAGGAGAAGCGCCCGACGGTGCGGCGTGGAAGGTCGCCGTCGAGGATCCGTTTGAGGCGCCGGTGGATTCGGCGGCACCCATCGCGACGGTTCGGCTTGGCGCCGGTGCTGTCGCCACTTCGAGCCGGCTGAATCGCCGGTTTGAAACAGCCGAGGGACCAGCGCACCACCTGATCGATCCCTCGTCGGGACGGAACTCCACCACAGGCGCGGTCACCGCCACCGTCATTGCCGGCAGCGGAGCCCGGGCCGAGGCTCTGACCAAGCTGGCCTTCAACACCGAACCTGCTGCCGCGTTCGGGCTGATCACCCGGCTCGGCGGCGAGGCGATGATTGTGCCCGAGGACCGAAGGCTGCTCTTTTCCACCGGATGGAAGGACTTCCAATGAACGATCCGCACATTTGGTGGTACGTCACCCGGGCCAGCGCCATGATTGCCTGGACGCTGCTGACGGTCTCCGCGGTCTGGGGGATCCTGCTCTCCACCCGGGTCCTGCGGAAAATCGACAATCCCGGCTGGCTGCGCGATCTCCACCGCTGGATGAGCGGGGCCGCACTGCTGATGACCGGGATGCACCTGATCTCGCTCATGCTGGACCCCTGGGCCGCGTTCGCCGTCGACGACCTTCTGGTCCCCTTCGCCGCAGACTACCGTCCGGTTCCGGTAGCGCTGGGAATCATGGCGTTCTACCTGCTCGTCGCCGTCCAGGGCTCGTCCCTGCTGATGCACCGCCTGCCCCGCCGGTTCTGGAAGGGCCTGCATTACACCAGCTACGCGTCAGTTCTGCTGGTATCATTCCACGCGGGCTGGTCCGGGAGCGACACCGGCGCCTGGGGATACCAGCTCACGGCGATCCTGCTGATACTACTTTTCGTCGCTGCGACCCTCGTGCGGATCCTTGTACCAGGCACCGCGGCATCAGAGCAGCAAACCCCACCGGTCATCCGGGAACCGGCCACACCCGAAGCGGCCGCGCCCGGTCCGGCGGCGGACGACGCCGGGCCGAGGGCCGCCGTCGTCCGCTCAGCGCAACCGCTGGCCGACGGTGTGCTGTCCCTGCAGCTGGCTGCGCCCGACGGCGGACCCCTTCCGTCCTGGGAACCCGGGGCGCATCTCACCGTCCATCTTCCGACGGGTGCGGACCGGCAGTATTCGCTCTGCGGGGATCCGGCCGTGCGCGACAGTTACAGCATCGCGGTCCGCCTGGCTGAGCCTTCCCGTGGAGGAAGCCAATGGCTGCATGAACACGCGCGGCCCGGCCTGCGGATCAGCATCTCAGGGCCGGGGAACCTCTTCCGGCTCGTTCCAGCCCGACGCTATCTGTTCATCGCTGCCGGTATCGGGATCACCCCCATCAAGACCATGATCGAATCCCTCCCGCCCGGAAGGCACTGGGAGCTGGTCTATCTTGGACGGACCCGGGCGGCGATGCCCTACCTGGAGACGCTGGCCTCCAGATATCCGGACCGCGTCATGGTTCATGCCCGGGATGAACATGCGGGCCGCCTGGACCTGGCCGCCCAGCTCGCCGCCCGGAGCGCCGAGACCGAGGTCTATGTGTGCGGTCCGGAGCCGCTCCTCCGCGAGGCCACCGAGCTGGTGCCCGCCGGGAGGCTGCACCTTGAGCGCTTCTCGCCGGTAGCGAGGGACTCCACCGAACCGGCCCGGCCGGTGGACATCACCTGCGGGCGAAGCGGCAAGGAAATACACGTCCCTGCCGGCGTTTCCGTCCTTCACGCGCTGCAGGAGCATGCGGTCCCCATTCCCGGTTCGTGCGGGGAAGGATTCTGCGGCACGTGCGAGGTCCGGGTCCTCCGCGGGTCCCCCCAGCACCTCGACTCCATCCTGAACGAGCAGGACCGGGAAACCCGGGGCATCATGTACCCCTGTGTGTCCCGCGCATTCAGCCCGGCCCTCGTGTTGGATCTGTGAGGCCGGCGCAGCTCCCGCGAATCCGCTACGGAAACGGACAGCCGCCACGTGGATCCACGTAGCGGCTGTCTGAAATCGGCGCGTAATCGCCTGCGCGGCGTGAAATCGGCGCGGAATCCGCCGCGGTAGGGAAACTACTCCGCGATGTCGATGTGCGTCGGGTCGAGGACGCGGCGGAGGAATTCCTTGGTGCGGGCGTGGGTGGGGGCGCTGATGACCTTCTCGGCCACGCCTTCCTCCACCACGACGCCGCCGTCCATGAAGACCACGCGGTCGGCGACCTCGCGGGCGAAGCCCATCTCGTGGGTCACCACCAGCATGGTCATGCCTTCCTTGGCCAGGTTCCGCATGACGGACAGGACGTCGCCCACGGTTTCCGGGTCCAGGGCCGAGGTGGGCTCATCGAACAGCATCAGCTCGGGGTCCATGCTCAGTGCCCGGGCGATCGCCACGCGCTGCTGCTGACCGCCGGAGAGCTGGTCGGGGAAACGGTCGGCAAGGTGTCCCAGGCCCACGCGCTCCAGGTTCTTCATGGCCACGGCCGAGGCGTCCGCCTGGCTGCGCTTGAGCACCTTGGTCTGCGCGATGGTGCAGTTCTGCAGGGCGCTCAGGTGCGGGAAGAGGTTGAACTGCTGGAAGACCATGCCGACCTTGCGGCGCATCTTGTCGATGTCCACATCCGGGTCGGTGGCCTCGAAGCCGCCCACGTGGACGCTGCCCACATTGGGCTGCTCCAGCAGGTTGACGCAGCGGAGCAGGGTGGACTTGCCGGAACCGGACGGCCCGATCAGGCAGACAACCTCGCCGGGGGCGACATTGAGGCTGATGCCCTTGAGCACCTCGTTGGTTCCGTAGGACTTGCGGAGGTCCGTGATGGACACGCCGGCGGCCTTGACGGCCCCGCTGCGGTCATTCGCGTTCTGTACGACGTCGTTCATGACTGTCCTGCCTATCGCTTCGTCCGCGCGGAGCGGCTTTCGAACTTCCGGGCCAAGAGGCTCAGCGGGATGGTGATCACCAGGTAGAAGGCACCGGCGACCAGGAGCGGGGTCAGGCCCGCGCCGAGGCTGGAGATGCCGTCGCGGCCGAACTTGGTGAGCTCGTACTGCGAGGCGGTGAGGCCCAGCACGTAGATCAGCGAGGAGTCCTTGGTCAGCAGGATGACCTCGTTGGTCAGCGGCGGCAGCACGATCCGGAACGCCTGCGGGATGACAATGGAGATCATCGCCCGCCACTGCGGCATGCCGAGCGACCGGGCGGCCTCCAGCTGGCCCTTCGGCACAGCCTGCAGGCCGGCACGCAGGGTCTCGGCGATGTAGGCCGCGGCCACCATACCGAGCGAGACCATGACCACCACGGTCACGTTCCAGGAAACACCGAAGGCCAGCGGCACGCCGTAGCCGAACGCGATGAAGACCAGCAGGGCCGGGATGCCGCGGAAGAACTCGATGTAACCGGTGGCCAGCCAGCGGTACAGCGGGAACGAGGAGAGCTTCATGAGGGCCAGCAGCAGGCCGCCGGACAGGCCCACGATGAAGCCCAGGGCGGTGTAGATCAGGGTGTTCTTCAGGCCCACCAGGATGATGTCCGGGAACATCGGGCCGATCTTGGCGAAGTTGAAGACGCTGGTGCTGATGGTCTTCCAGTCCGTGGCCAGGATCAGGGCGATCACGGCCACCACAAAGATTCCGGCCTGGACGTACAGGCTGACTCTGGCTCGTTGACGTGCGGTCATTGCCATGGTGCTCTCACATTCGTTTTGCGCAGTTGAGGCCCCGTACGGACTGTCGTCCAGCGGTACGGGGCCTCAACTTTGTCGGTCTTAGGCCGGGGTGCTACTTGGCGGCTTCGCCGAACCAGGTGGTCTCGAACTTCTTCAGGGTGCCGTCGTCGGTCAGGCGCTTGAGCGTGCCGTTGACCTGGGTGGCCATCGCGGTGTTGCCCTTCTTGATGGAGATGCCGAGCTGCTCGCCGGTGGTGTAGTTCTCCACACGCTTGAACTTGGGGTCATCCTTGATGGCGTAGGCGAGGACGGACTGGTTGCCCAGGGCGGCGTCGATGGTGCCGGCCTGCAGGGCCTGGACCAGGAGGCCGGAATCCTCGAACTGCTGGGCGTCGAGGCCCTTTTCCTGGGCGTACTTGGCGCCGGTGGTGGCCTGCTGGACGCCCACCTTCTTGCCCTTGGCGCCCTCGAGGTCGTTAATCCCGGAAGCCTCGCTGGCCACGAGGGTCAGGTCATCGTCCATGTACGGGCTGGAGAAGTCCATGACCGATTTGCGGGTGTCCGTGATGGAGACGGAGGAGATGGAGACGTCGCACTGGGTCAGCGCGGTGCCGGTCTCGATGGCCTCGAAGGAGCTGTCCACGACGCTGAGTTCGGCCTTCAGGTCCTTGGCCACCTCTGCGGCGATGTCCATGTCGAAGCCGACGATCTTGCCGTCCTGTTGGAATTCGAACGGCTCGTAGGGAACGTCCGAGCAGACGGTCAGCTTGCCGGCGTTGATGAGCTGCACGCCGCCTTCGGAGGAGGCTGCGGGGGTGGAGCTGCCGCCGCAGGCCGTGAGCGTGAGGGCGCCGACGGCGAGGAGTGCGGCTGCCTTGGCGGCCACCTTTGCCGTGGCGAGGGACTTGAGCTGCATGGTTTTTTACCTCTTGTTGCAGGAGCAGACGTGACTTAGTCGGCTTATAGTGTATCGCCGAATACGAGATGTGCATCACAGGAAACTAAGTTTCACCATTGGATAACTATTGATGACACTAGTGCAAGCCCCCGCGGGGCCGCAGTGTCTCCTATCCCGGACTCTAGCTTTTGATCCCGAGCGACTCCAGCATCGGCCGGAACTTCGCCCAGGTTTCGGCGAGCTCGGCTTCCGGCACGGAGCCCTCGACGACGCCGCAGCCGGCGTACAGCCGCACGGTCTCCGGGGACTCAATGACGGCGCCGCGCAGCGCGATGCCCCATTCCCCGTTTCCGGCCGCGTCGAGCCAGCCGACCGGTCCGGCGTACGGGCCGCGGTCCAGGTGCTCCAGCTTGCGGATCAGCGCGCCCGCCACGGTGGTCGGTGTGCCGCAGACCGCCGCGGTGGGGTGCAGGGCATT
Source organism: Arthrobacter sp. (assembly GCA_034376805.1). Classification (GTDB taxonomy): domain Bacteria; phylum Actinomycetota; class Actinomycetes; order Actinomycetales; family Micrococcaceae; genus Arthrobacter. Next base: position 255,443 of record JAXMJF010000040.1, on the reverse strand, counting down.
GATCAGCGCGAGGCAGGTGGGAACATGGCCCTCGACCTCGGCGAGCTCCGCTTTTACGTCGGAGGCGAGGTGCCAGACGTTGGGCAGCTCCAGGATGAACGGTTCGCTGTGGGCGTTCATCGCCTCCGAGAACGGTGCCAGCTGCGTGGTCAGCGACTGGATGGCAATGTCGTGTTCGTGCCGCTGCTTCTCGGATCCGGCGAGCACTCGCTCGGCGAACTCCAGCGGTGAGCCGTCCATGCCGTCGGCGTCGCGGCGGTCCAGGGTGCCGGCCAGGACGCGGGCCTGCGCGGTGCGGCCCTCCACCTGGATCAACATCTCCGGGGTCGCGCCCACCAGCCCGTCCACCCCGTAGGTCCAGCATTCGCGGTAGCGGACGGCGAGCTGGCGGAGGATTTCGGCGGCGTTCACCCCCGCCGGGACGGTGGCCACAATGTCGCGGGCCAGCACCAGCTTCTCGAGCGCCCCGGTGCGGATTTCCGCCACGCCTGCGGCCACGGCTGCCATCCAGTCTTCCTCGCTCAGCGACCCGGTGTGCAGGGTGGCTCCGGCAGCCAGCGGTATGGGACGCACGACGGCGCCACCCGCCGGAGCGGCCGCGGTCCCGGCGGTGCCGTCCCCGGCGCCGATTGCGACGGAGCCGGCTCCCGATGTCGGGCTCGCAACCAGTGCGCCGTCGGCACCGGGGTTCCCGCCGGCCAGCCAGCGGTCCAGCGCGGCGCGCGCGCCCGCTTCGGTGAGGTCGCCGTCGTCGAACGTCATCTGGGTGAGCCAAGCCTTGCCGTCACGCAGGCCGACGACGATTTCGGGAACAATTAGCCTTGAGGCGTGCGCGGAGGCTTTGGAGAAGGCGAAGGAGCCGAAGGCGACGGGGCCGGTGCCGGGCCAGTCAACGGGATCGTCGATCTCGGCCTCGATGACCAGGTGCCGCCACCAGATGTCCGCCTCGAGGAAACGGTCGGGTCCCGTGGCGGTGAACCGGGCCACCTCGCCGAAGCCGACCAGGCCGGCTTCGCGGCGGGTCCAGCAGAGGAGGTCGTCCCGGACCAGAAACGACGGCAGCCCCCCGGGGAATGATTCTGCATCGAGGGGCACTGTCAAGGTTCGGAACGCGCTCGTCATAGTGAGACAACACTACTCCCGCCCCGCCGGAGGCTCCGCTCAGGCTCGGCCCTGCCGCCGCGGATGCCCAGTTCAGGCCCAGTTCAGGCGTGGTTAGGGTGTGTGCTGATCATTTGAGACAATGTCAGGGTGAACCGAGCATCCTTGGATAAGCGTCCGGACGAAGTAGCCACGATGTTTGACGACGTCGCCCCCAAATACGACGTCGTCAACGATGTCCTGTCGATGGGGCAGACGCGCCGTTGGCGCAAGGTTGTGGTCGAAGCCATGGATGTGAAGACCGGCCAGCGGGTGCTCGATCTCGCCGCCGGCACGGGCACCTCCAGCGAACCGTATGCCGACGCCGGCATCGACGTGATCGCCTGCGACTTCTCCCTGGGCATGCTCAAGGTCGGCAAGCGCCGCCGCCCCGACATCGACTTCATCGCCGGTGACGCCACCCGCCTGCCGTTCGCGGACAACACCTTCGACGCCAGCACCATCTCCTTCGGGCTGCGCAACGTCAACGAGCCGAAGAAGGCCCTGGCCGAGATGCTGCGGGTCACCAAGCCCGGCGGCAAGCTGGTCATCGCCGAGTTCTCCCAGCCCGTGGTGCCGCTGTGGCGCACCATGTACACCGAATACCTCATGCGCGCGCTGCCCGCGATCGCCGTCAAGGTCTCCTCCAACCCGGATGCCTACGTCTACCTCGCCGAGTCCATCCGCGCCTGGCCGGACCAGGACCACCTCGCGGCCTGGCTGCAGGAAGCCGGCTGGGAAAAGGTCTCCTACCGCAACCTCAGCGGCGGCATCGTCGCCGTGCACCGCGGGGTCAAGCCCGGCGCCGAGGCCGGACCCTCCGCGGCCGCCGCTGCACTGGCCGCCCACACCGGACCGGTGGCGAAGCTGCGCCGCAACATCATCCGGCCCGCGCGTTAGTCCGTCGCCGCCGTGAAAGTACTGATCGTCGGAGCAGGTCCGGCCGGATCCACTGCCGCCTACTACTTGGCCCAGGCGGGCATCGACGTCACGGTGCTGGAGAAAACCAGTTTCCCCCGGGAAAAGGTCTGCGGCGACGGGCTCACCCCCCGCGCCGTCCGCGAGATCCAGAAGCTTGGCCTGCCGCACCCGGAGGCCGACGGCTGGCGCCGTAACAAGGGCCTGCGCCTGCTGGCCGGCGGCCGCAGCATCGAGCTGCCCTGGCCCGAGGTCTCCGACTTCCCGCAGTACGGCCTGATTCGGACCCGCCTGGGCTTCGATGAGGAACTGGCCCGGCACGCTCAGTCCGCGGGCGCCATCGTGCTGGAACGCCACAGCGTCACCGAGGCACTGCGCTCCGACGACGGCCGGGTTACCGGTGTCCGCGCCGCCCTGCTGGACGAGTCCGGACGCAAGACGGGGGAGACCCGCGACTTTATCGCCGACGTCGTGCTCGCCGCGGACGGGAACTCCAGCCGCACCGCCGTGTCGCTGGGCATCCGGAAGCGCGACGACCGGCCGCTCGGCGTCGCCGTCCGCACGTACTTCACCTCGCCGCGGCACGACGACGACTGGATGGAAGGCTGGCTGGAGCTCCCCGGCCGCGACGGCAAGCTGCTGCCCGGCTACGGCTGGGTGTTCGGCGTCGGCGACGGCACCTCCAACGTGGGCCTGGGCATCCTGAACTCGTCCAAGGAATTCGGCAAGCTGGACTACAAGCAGGTCCTGCGCGAATGGACCGCCGGCATGCCCGCCGAATGGGGCTTCACGCCGGAAAACCAGGTCGGCGAGATCCGCGGCGCCGCGCTGCCGATGGGCTTCAACCGCACCCCGCACTACTCGCCCGGCCTGCTGCTGCTCGGCGACGCCGGCGGCATGGTCTCCCCGTTCAACGGCGAGGGCATCTCCTACGCCATGGAGTCGGCCCGGTTCGCGGCTGAGTTCATCATCGACGGCGCCGCCCGCTCGGTCTCGGCCGGCTGGACCGAGGCCGACGCCGATGCGCACCTCGCCCGGTACGCGGACTACGTGCGGGACCAGTGGGGTTCGCACTTCACCCTGGGCCGCGCTTTCGCGGCCCTGATCGGCAAGCCGGCCGTGATGAAACTGGCCCTTCGGACGGGCATGCCCATCCCTGTGCTGATGCGCTTCGTGGTGCGGCTGCTGGCCAACCTGACCGATCCTGCGGCGAAGGGCTTCGAGGACCGCGTCATCCGGGTGCTGGAATCGCTGGTCCCGGCGACCTCCAACCAGGGCCTGTCCAGGGCGGACGCTGTCAGTGCGGGCCCGTCGCAGACCGGGCCGAACCACACCGACACCCCTGCGCACACCGGCGCCAACTCCGCGGTTTCAGCAACAAAAGTTAGGGTTAACCCGTGACCAACTCTGCAGACCAAAGCTGGACGCACGCCGGACACGGCCTGCCGAGCTCCGAGCCCAGCCTCAACACCACCGCGATCGCCACCGGATTGCAGCTGCCGGCGGGCTTTGCCGCGATCGCGGGGGACCCCGAACTGGGGCCGGCGATCACCACCAATCTGGCCCGCGTGGAGAAGAAGCTGCGAGAGGCCATCGCTAACTCCGATCCGCTGGCTGACGCGACGTCGCGCCACCTCGTGGAAGCCGGCGGCAAGCGCATCCGGCCTCTCTTGACGCTGCTGTGCGCCCACCTGGGCGATGCCTCCCGGCCCGCCGTGGTGCAGGCCGCCGTCGTGGTTGAACTGACCCACCTGGCGACGCTCTACCACGACGACGTGATGGACTCCGCGCCGTTCCGCCGCGGCGCCCCCACCGCGCACGAGGTCTGGGGCAACTCCGTCGCGGTCCTGACCGGCGACCTGATCTTTGCCCGGGCCTCCATCCTGGTTTCCGAACTCGGGTCCCGCGCGCTGGGCATCCAGGCCCGCACCTTTGAGCGGCTCTGCCTGGGCCAGCTGCACGAGACCGTGGGCCCGCGTCCGGACGAGGACCCGGTGGAGCACTACCTCTCGGTCATCGCGGACAAGACCGGCTCGCTGGTGGCGGCTTCCGGCCAGCTCGGCGCGATCTTCTCCGGCGCCGATGAGGCCTACGAGCCGATGCTGGTCGAGTACGGCGAAAAGGTGGGCGTGGCCTTCCAGCTCGCCGACGACGTCATTGATGTCACCGGCGTCAAGGTCAAGTCCGGCAAGTCCCCGGGCACCGACCTGCGCGAGGGTGTTCCGACGCTGCCCGTGCTGCTGCTGCGCAAGAAGGCCGAGTCCGGCGACGAGTCCGCCGTCGAACTCCTGAAGCTCATCGACGGCGATCTCAGCTCGGACGAGGCCCTCTCCGCCGCGGTTGCCGGCCTGCGGGAGCACCCCGTGACGGCGGAGTCCTGGGTGGTGGCCCGGGCCTGGGCCGATGAGGCAATCGCCGCCCTCGCCCCGCTGCCCGAGGGTGTGGTCAAGACCTCGCTGAGCAACTTCGCGCTGGCCGTGGTGGACCGCGCCAGCTGAGTTTGTCCTTGGTTCCGCCTTGGCGGGGCTGACGGTTTCCCCGATTTAGGGTCCTCCGGCTTAAACGGAATGGCCCCGGTTCCTTGCAACGTTTCGAGTCAAACGTTGCGTCGAACCGGGGCCATTTCTCCGTTCGCATCAGATCCACCGGAGGCATTTGGTGAACCCATGAATGAGCATATGACAGAAATGTCACGTTGTCTAGGCCGACTGTAAATTGCTTGTCACAGGCCCCTCTCGGGTGGTTCCCGGTGGACTTTCCCCACGTTTAAACGTTCCGACGACGGAATCCCCGGCCTTTCGCTGCGGCACGCCGTGGCGGTGTCTGGTACGTGGGGAAATTCGGCGGAGAGTTTGTCCACATAGTCCAACCGCCGGGTCTACGACGTGGTCACCGCCGGGTCTGCTGGAGGCACGGACGTCACCGAGTACTTGAAATACGCCGGCTCAGTGGCCCGGACGGCGACGCTGTTGCAGGCCGGGTTCACCGAACGGACCATCAGGAGCACCCTGGCTTCCGGGCAGGCGGCGCGGTTGCGGCACGGAGTCGTGGCGCTGCACGATGCGCAGCCGGACCTCGTTGCCGCCGTGCTGGCCAACGGCCTGCTGTGCTGCGCCTCGGCGGCCCCGCACCACAGGCTCTGGAGACTGCACGCCCCGGAACGGCTGCACCTCCTGTGCCGGCATGGCTCGGCCGCCGGCGTCGTGGTTCATCGTGGCAGTGTGGTGCCGCCGGATTTCCCCCGCCCGGTGGCCGGGTTGACCGACTCGTTGTTGCATGCCCTGAGATGCCTGCCAGCCGTGGAAGCCGCGGTCATGGTGGAAAGCGCCCTGGTTCAGGGCCGCACCACGCTCGGCTACCTCGGGCAGCGTCTTCCGGGAAACCGAAACGGCGGGGCACGCAGTGTCCTGGAGCTGGTCGACGGGACCGCGGACTCCGCGATAGAAGTTGTGGCCAGGCTGCTGTTCCGGAGCGAAGGGATCTACACCCAGACGCAGGTGGACCTGCCGGGAATCGGCATCGTGGACTTCCTGCTGGAAGGCTTCCTCATCGTGGAGATCGATGGAAGCACGCACTTGGAAGCCCGGCAGGTCAAGAAAGACCGCCTGAGGAACAATGCCAGCACACTCACCGGCTACGCCGTACTCCGTTACGGGTACCAAGACGTCGTCTACAACCCGCAAAAGATCGTCCGGGAAGTGTGGCAGGTTCTGCGGGGCCGGGTGGTGCGCTGAGATTCCCCACCTTTGGCTTCTTGGCGCCGGGGATCCCCGGCGGTTCCGGGCAACACGCGGGTTGCGCCAGCCAAAAGTGGGGAGAATCCGTCGGCTGGAGGGGCTTAGTCCTCGTCCTCGTCGTTGAACGCCCACTCGAACATGTCGAAGACGAACTCGGAGAACGTGCCTTCCTCGCTCTTCCACTGGCCGCGGGCATTGTTGCGGCGGTACACAATCGGGTCCGGGACGCTGAGGTCGCCGACCCGGAAACCCCAGGTGAACTGTTCTTCCTCGTCCTCGAGGAACATGAGGAAGCCCTCGTCATCGACTTCGAGCTCTTCGGGGTCCCAGAAGTAGTGGTACGCCTCCATGATGTCCTCGCAGCCGCCCACCGCGAGGTAGAACTCCCGCAGCACCATCGGCACCTGGAACTGGTGTTCGGCGAGGGCCTCGTCCAGTTCCTCGGCCGGGAGGCCGTCCTCTTCCTGCCATTCGTCTTCGAGATACTTCGGAACAAGCGCGCGGAACTTCTCGAGGAACATGTCAGTCATGGTTCTTATCCTAGCTAATCCTTGGACCCGCCATCCGCAGCGCCCAGGCCCAGCCGGTGCCAGCCGCGGACCGCCAGCGGAACGTGCCATTTCCGCCGCCAGGCCGTGACCCGGAAGGCGAAAACGACCGCGGCCACGGCAGCCGCAGTCACCGCGTTGAAGGCGCCGGTGACGGACAGGAACACGGTCAGGGCTGCCCCCGTAAACGCCGGCAGCGCGTAGATATCCTTTGGGTCAAACAGCTGCGGCACCTCATTGGCGGTGATGTCGCGCAGCAGGCCCCCGCCCACCGCCGTCGTGACCCCCAGCAGTACCGCGGCAATGGGGTTCATCCCGGCGTCCATTGCCTTGAGGCTTCCGGTGATGCAGAAGAGCGCCAGGCCGCCGGCGTCGAACAGGACCAGCAGGGAGGTGTAGCGCTGGACGCTGGAGAACAGGAAGTACACCAGTACCGTGGCGAGCAGCGGCGGCGCCAGGTAGGCGGGGTTGGTGAAGGCTGCGGGCGGGCCGGCGTTGATGATGATGTCGCGGATCACGCCGCCGCCCAGGCTCACCACCGAGGCCAGGAGCAGGGAGCCGATGATGTCGAACTGCTTCCGTGCCGCGAGCAGGGACCCGGAGACCGCGAAGAAGAAGACGCCAGCCAGGTCCAGCCAGAGCAGGACAACGCTGAAGGAAAAAGTCATGGAGGGTCCCGGTGGGATATCAAGGGGGCGGATGGGGCGGCTCCAAGGTTACGCTAACGGCTATGAATAGCCCCATCCTGATCGCCTGCGCCCACGGCACCTCGAGCACCGAGGGTGCCGCCGAAGTCAACGCCCTCCGGGACGGGATCGCCGCGCTGCGGCCCGGACTCGACGTCCGCGAGGCCTACGTCGACGTCCAGGACCCCGAACTGCCGGACGTCGTCGCGGGCCTGCCGGCGGGGGAGACCGCCGTCGTCGTCCCGCTGCTGCTCAGCGTCGGGTACCACGTCAAGGTGGACATCGCCCGGGCCGTCAAGAGCCGCCCGGACACCCGCGCCGCCGCTCCGCTGGGCCCCGATCCGCGGCTCGCGGCGCTGTTGGACGTCCGGCTCCGGGAAGCCGGCGTGACCGACAACGACGCCGTGATCCTCGCCGCTGCCGGGTCCTCCGACCCCACCGCGGCGCAGAATGTCGAGGAACTCACGGTCCAGCTCCGCGCGCTGCGTTCCAACCGCATCGTGGCCGCCTACGGCGCGTCCGCGAAGCCGTCGGTGCCTGAGGCTGTGGCCATGCTCCGCGAGGAGGCCGCCGGCGGCGCGGGCGCGGGGGAGTCCGCCGGGGCGGTGGACCTGGGCGGACGTGTGGTCATCGCCGCCTACCTGCTGGCCCCGGGCTTCTTCCACGACCAGCTCCACAAGGCCGGCGCGGACCTCGTCACGGCGGCCCTGCTGCCGTCGCCGGTGCTCGCCGAAATCGCGCTGGAACGCTACGACGCCGCCCTCGCCGCCGGCGCCTGACCCGCGGCGGCGCGGCCGCCCCACACCCCTTCCTTTGCACACCACCCGCGCCACTTCAAGGCTCGCCGACGCTTCGTGACGATTTGTTGCCCTAGGTGACCCCGCGTTTCCGGACCTTTGTGACGGCATTACGGCCACCCCTACAGTCGATCCATGACTGATACAGCTCTAGCCGGAGCGTCCCCGGACCAGGCTGCCCCAGGCCGCACCAAGCGCCCCACCTCCCGCCCCGCCGCAAAGCCGCACGGGCAGTGGAAAGTGGACGGCACCGCGCCGCTGAACGCCAACGAAACCTGGAAGCAGGAAGACAACGGCCTCAACGTCCGCGAGCGTATCGAGTCCGTCTACTCCAAGCACGGCTTCGATTCGATCGACGGAACGGACCTGCACGGCCGATTCCGCTGGTGGGGCCTCTACACCCAGCGCAAACCCGGGATCGACGGCGGCAAGACCGCCACGCTCGAGCCGCACGAGCTCGAGGACAAGTACTTCATGCTGCGGGTCAGGATCGACGGCGGCGCCCTCACCACCGAGCAGCTGCGCGTCATCGGCCAGATCTCCGTCGACTTCGCCCGCGACTCGGCCGACCTCACCGACCGCCAGAACATCCAGCTGCACTGGATCCGGGTCGAGGACGTGCCGGAAATCTGGCGCCGCCTCGAATCGGTGGACCTGTCCACCACGGAGGCCTGCGGCGACGTGCCCCGCGTCATCCTCGGCTCCCCGGTCGCCGGCATCGCCAAGGACGAGATCATCGACCCGACTCCGCTGATCCACGAGCTCGCCGAACGCTTCATCGGCGACCCGGAACTGGCCAACCTGCCGCGCAAGTTCAAGACCGCCATCACCGGCCACCCCAGCCAGGACGTGGTCCACGAGATCAACGACGTCGCCCTGGTGGGCCTGGTCCATCCCGAGCTCGGCATCGGCTACGACCTCTGGGTCGGCGGCGCGCTCTCCACGAACCCGATGCTGGGCAAGCGCCTCGGCGCCTTCGTCCGGCCGGACCAGGCCGCCGACGTCTGGCTCGGCGTCACCAGCATCTTCCGCGACTACGGCTACCGGCGCATGCGCACCAAGGCCCGGCTGAAGTTCCTGCTGGCCGACTGGGGTCCGGTGAAGTTCCGCCAGGTCCTCGAGGACGAATACCTCGGCTACAAGCTCGACGACGGCCCGGCCGCGCCCAAGCCCTCCACCCCAGGCGACCACATTGGTGTGCACGAGCAGAAGGACGGCAAGTTCTTCATCGGCGCCACCCCGCTGGCCGGACGCCTCTCCGGCGGCCAGCTGGTGAAGCTCGCGGACACCCTCGAAGCCCGCGGCTCGCACCGGCTGCGCACCACCCCGCACCAGAAGCTCGTCGTCCTCGACGTGCCCAAGGACGAGGTGGAACCGCTCGTCGCCGAGCTCGACGCCCTCGGCCTCTCCGCCCGGCCGTCCGTGTTCCGCCGCGGCACCATCGCCTGCACCGGCATCGAATACTGCAAGCTCGCCATCGTCGAAACCAAGGTCACGGCCGCCACCGCGGTCGCCGAGCTGGAACGCCGCCTCGCCGACCTCGTCGAGTCCAGGCAGCTCCCGCAGGCGCTGTCGCTGCACATCAACGGTTGCCCCAACTCCTGCGCCCGGATCCAGACCGCGGACATCGGCCTCAAGGGCATGATGCTTCCCACGCCCGACGGCGACCCCACCCCGGGTTTCCAGGTCCACCTCGGCGGCGGGCTGGCTTCCGACAGCCGCGAGGAGGCGGGCCTGGGACGCACCGTCCGCGGCCTCAAGGTCACGGCGGAGGATCTGCCCGATTACGTCGAGCGCGTGGTCCGGAAGTTCGTGGCCGACCACGCCGAGGGCCAGACCTTCGCCGAGTGGGCCTTCGCCGCGGACGAGGGTGATCTGCAGTGAGCAAGCACGCGCTGGGAACTGACCCCGTCCTCCGCACGCACGACGAGCTCAAGGCCATCGCCGAGTCCGGCGCCGCCGAGCTCGGCTGGGACGCCCCGGCCCGCGAGGTGATCGCCTGGGTGGCGCGCAACTTCGAGCTGCCCGCCGTCGCCGTGGCCTGCTCCATGGCCGACGCGGTGCTTCCGGCGCTCGTCGCGGACCAGCTTCCCGGCGTCGACGTGCTCTTCCTGGAGACCGGCTACCACTTCGCCGAAACCCACACGACCCGTGACGAGGTCGCGGCGAGCCTGCGCGTCAACGTCGTCGACGTGCTGCCGGAGAACACCGTGGAGCAGCAGGACCGGCTGCTCGGCAAGGACCTGTTCGCCCGCGACCCCGCCCAGTGCTGCGCGCTGCGCAAGGTGGCCCCGCTGCGCCGCACCCTGGCCGGCTACGAACTTTGGTTCACCGGCGTCCGCCGCGACGAGGCCCCTACCCGCACCAACACCCCGCTCGTGACCTGGGACGACACCAACGGCCTGGTCAAGGTCAACCCGGTCGCGGCCTGGAGCTTCGACCAGCTGGTGCAGTACTCCGACGACAATCTCCTCCCCGTCAACCCGCTGCTTTCACAGGGCTACCCGTCCATTGGCTGCCAGCCCTGCACCCGCAAGGTGGCGCCCGGCGACGACCCCCGCGCCGGACGCTGGGCAGGAACCGACAAGACAGAATGCGGACTACACGTATGAGCAATGTTGAGACTTTCGTGGCCGTCGACCCCGATGCCGCCCCCGGCAACAACGAGGACCTGGAGCTGTCTGTGCTGGAACTTGACGCTGATTCTCCGAAAGCGGCGCATCGCGCGAGCGAGGAACGAGCGAGTGTGTCTAAGCCGCGTGGAGAATCAGTGGCAAGGCTCTCCAGCCTGGACACCCTCGAGTCCGAGGCGATCCACATCATCCGCGAGGTTGTTGCCGAGTTCGAGAAGCCGGCGCTGCTGTTTTCCGGCGGCAAGGATTCCGTGGTGATGCTGCACCTGGCCACCAAGGCGTTCTGGCCGGGCAAGGTGCCGTTCCCCGTGCTGCACGTGGATACCGGGCACAACTTCCCCGAGGTCATCGAGTTCCGCGACCGGACCGTGGAACGGCTGGGACTCAAGCTCGTCGTCGGCAGTGTGCAGGAGTTCATCGACTCCGGCGAGCTGGCCGAGCGTGCCGACGGCACCCGCAACCCGCTGCAGACCGTGCCGCTGCTGGACGCGATCCAGCGCAACAAGTTCGACGCCGTCTTCGGCGGCGGCCGCCGCGACGAGGACAAGGCCCGGGCGAAGGAACGCATCCTGAGCCTGCGCGACGAGTTCGGCCAGTGGGATCCGCGCAACCAGCGGCCCGAGCTGTGGAACCTCTACAACGGCCGCCACACCGTGGGCCAGCATGTCCGCGCGTTCCCGATCAGCAACTGGACCGAGCTCGACGTCTGGCGCTACATCGAGCGCGAAAACATCGACCTGCCCGGCCTCTACTACGCCCACGACCGCGAGGTCTTTGCCCGCGACGGCATGTGGCGTGCGGTCGGCGAGGTCTCCCAGCCCCGCGACAACGAACAAGTCATCACCAAGACCGTCCGCTACCGCACCGTCGGGGACATGTCCTGCACCGGCGCCGTGGAATCGGCCGCCGCCACCGTGCGCGACGTCGTGATCGAAGTTGCCGCCTCCACCATCACCGAACGTGGCGCCACCCGGGCGGACGACCGCATCTCCGAGGCCGCCATGGAAGACCGCAAGAAGGATGGCTATTTCTAATGAGCACCGAAATCGACACCGCCCGCGCGGCTGCCCTTCTTGACGAGGCCCCGCTGGCCCATGCTTCCCTGTTCCGTTTCGCGACCGCCGGATCGGTCGACGACGGCAAATCCACCCTGGTGGGCCGGCTCCTGCACGACTCCAAGGCAATCCTCGCCGACCAGCTCGACGCCGTCGCCCGCACCTCCGCGGACCGCGGGTTCGGCGGGGCCGGCGCGGCCGGTATCCAGGCGATCGACCTCGCGCTGCTCACCGACGGCCTGCGCGCCGAGCGGGAACAGGGCATCACCATCGACGTCGCCTACCGCTACTTCGCGACTGACCGCCGCAGCTTCATCCTCGCGGACTGCCCCGGGCACGTGCAGTACACCAAGAACACGGTGACCGGCGCGTCCACCGCTGACGCCGTCGTCGTGCTCATCGACGCCCGCAAGGGTGTCCTCGAGCAGACCCGCCGGCACCTGTCCGTGCTGCAGCTGCTGCGCGTGGCGCACGTGATTGTCGCCGTGAACAAGATCGACCTGGTGGACTTCAGCGAGGCCGTCTTCCGCGAGATCGAGGCCGACGTGCAGAAAGTCGGCCGCGAGCTCGGGCTCGGTGCGGACGGAATTGCCGACCTGCTGGTGATCCCGGTGTCCGCGCTCGACGGCGACAACGTCGTGGACCGCTCGGACCGCACACCTTGGTACGACGGGCCGGCCCTGCTCGAAGTCCTGGAGACGCTGCCGGCCGCGGACGAACTCGAAAGCCACCTGGAGAGCTTCCGTTTCCCGGTGCAGCTCGTGGTCCGGCCGCAGGGGGCGCTGGCTCCCGACGCCGTCGCCGCCGGGCTCGACGTCGAAGGCTACCGGGACTACCGCGCCTACGCCGGGCAGATCACCGAGGGCTCCGTGAAGCTGGGGGACCAGGTCACCGTCCTCACCCCGGGCCAGGCGCCGCGCACCACCACGGTGACCGGCATCGACTTCGCGGGACGGCGGCTCACCGAGGCCGTGGCCCCGCAGTCCGTGGCCCTGCGCCTGGCGGACGAGTTCGACGTCGCCCGCGGCGACACGATCGCCGCGGCCGGCACCATCCGGGAAGCCTCGGCGGACCTGTACGCCGCGCTGTGCTGGCTCTCGCCGAAACCGCTCCGCGAGGGCGCTAAGGTCCTCGTCAAGCACGGCACCCGCACGGTCCAGGCCTTGGTCCGGAACGTGACCGGGAAGGTGGACCTGGCCAACTTCCAGCTCGAGCCCACCACCACGCTGGAGCTCAACGACATTGGACATGCCCAGCTGCGGCTCGCCGCGCCGCTGCCGCTGGAGAACTACCTGCACCACCGCCGCACCGGGGCGTTCCTGGTGATTGACCCGCAGGACGGCAACACCCTCGCCGCCGGCCTCGTCAAGGACCACCCCGGCGACCACGAGGACGAGCGCTACTCGATCTGAGTGTTTGGCTGGCACTGCCCTGCTTACCGGTGTCTCGCGCCGGGAACGCACGCCGCTGGCCGCCACGACTTCGCCGGAAACGCTCGAACTCGCAGGGAAACTTACGGCGAACTCGGTCGCTTCCGGCGACTTCGACGGCGGCGGCCCTTGCCACCGGGCTGCCCTCCCACGATCATCGTCATGGGAGGGCAGATCGTTGGAAGTCATCAACAACAAGCTGTTCAACTGGGCGTCGATCCTGGATGACAAAACCCGCGAGCAGGCCCTGGCCACCGCGCAGCTGTCCATCATCTATCCGCATCTGGCGCTGATGCCGGACGCCCATCTGGGCCTGGGCGCCACCGTGGGATCCGTCATCCCCACACTCGGCGCCGTCATCCCCGCGGCCGTGGGCGTTGACATCGGCTGCGGCATGATCGCCGTCCGCACGCAGTACTCCGTGAAGGATCTGCCCAAGGACCGCAAACCGCTGCGGGAGGGCATTGAGCACGCCGTTCCGCTGTCCGCCGGCCACTTCAACCACAGGATCAGCGCCACCGCCGCACCCCGGATTGACCAACTGCGGCGGATGGCAGCCAAGGCCCGGTTCGACCCCGCCCAGTACGCCGCGAACTGGACACTGCAGCTGGGATCGCTGGGCTCGGGCAACCACTTCATCGAGGTGTGCGCGGATGAGACGGACGCGGTGTGGCTGTTCCTGCATTCCGGCTCCCGCGGCGTCGGCAACAAACTCGCCCAACGGCACATCGGCGAGGCCCGCAGCCTGATCCGGAGCCGGCACATCGCCCTGCCGCATCCGGACCTGGCCTACCTCGAGGAGGGCACCCCCGAATTCGACCGGTACATCAGGGAACTCCGCTGGGCCCAGCACTTCGCCCTGCTGAACCGCGAGGAGATGATGGACCGGGTGGTCCGGCAGTTTGAATCCTGGACCGGCGGCTCCGTCCGGGAGGCCGAACGGATCAACTGCCACCACAATTTCACCGCCAAGGAATACCACTACGGCAAGTCCGTCTGGGTTTCGCGTAAGGGGGCGATCCGGGCCGAGGCGGGGGACCCCGGGCTGATACCCGGCTCCATGGGAACCGCGTCCTACGTTGTGGTGGGCCTGGGGAACCGCGAGTCGCTGAACTCCTCGCCGCACGGCGCCGGGCGGGAATACTCCAGGCACGCCGCCCAGAAGATCTTTACCCTGGCCGAGCTGAAGGCCGCCATGCAAGGCATTGAATTCCGGCCCAGCAAGGCATTCATCGACGAGATCCCGGCGGCGTACAAACCCATAGACCAGGTGATGCGCGACTCCGCGGACCTTGTCAAGATACGGCACAAGCTCCGGCAGCTCGTCAACGTTAAAGGCGATTAATCCGCCATAATTCCGCTGCAGAGCCCGGATGACGGCCCGCATATGACGCTGCATGAACCCGCGTGACCCCGGGTTTCCGGGCCGTTGAACCGGGTTCCCCACAGTCCCTATGGTGAAGCAATGACAACCACGGAACGGCTTTCCCCTGGCACCTCCAGCCGGGTACCCCGGGGGCGATGTCGCCGGCGCTGACCACCCGCCCGGCCTCCCCGCACCCCCAGGAACAGGAACTCCCCATGTCATCCCGCTCTAACAGCCCCACCCCCGGCCAGACCCCCGGAACCACCCGGATTGTCGCCGGCGAATCGGCCAAGCCCAGGCGCAGGCGCACGCTGGAGGTCAGCCTGGCGGTTGGCCTCGTGCTGCTGATCGGTGCCGGTGCCGCCGTCGCGTCCGCGGTGTCCCGCACCAATGAAGCCGCCGCCGCTGCGCCCGTGGCCACTCCGGCTGCCGAACTCAAGCTCGGCTACTTCGGCAACATCACCCACGCCCCGGCCCTCATCGGCACCAGCCAGGGCCTGATCGCGAAGAGCCTGGGAGAGACCAAGCTCAGCACCCAGGTCTTCAACGCCGGCCCCGCCGCGATCGAAGCCCTCAACGCCGGCGCCATCGACGCCACCTACATCGGCCCCAACCCGGCCATCAACTCCTACGTCAAGAGCAACGGCGAATCGATCAGCATCCTCGCCGGCGCCGCGTCCGGCGGAGCGCAGCTGGTGGTCAAACCCGAGATCACCTCGGCCGCGGACCTGGCAGGCACGAAGCTCGCGACGCCGCAGCTCGGCGGCACCCAGGACGTGGCACTCCGCGCCTGGCTCGGCCAGCAGGGCTACCGGACCAGCACCGACGGCAGCGGCGACGTCGCCATCAACCCCACCGAGAACGCCCAGACCCTGAAACTCTTCCAGGACGGAAAGCTCGACGGCGCGTGGCTGCCGGAGCCCTGGGCCTCCCGCCTGGTGCTCCAGGCCGGCGCGAAGGTCCTCGTTGATGAAAAGGAGCTGTGGGAGAAGGGCGAGTTCATCACCACCGTCCTGATCGTCAACAAGAACTTCGCCGCCGCGCACCCCGATACGGTCCAGGCACTGCTGAAGGGCCACGTCGAATCCGTGGACTGGCTCAACGCCGCCCCGGCCGCGGAGAAGTCCACGGTCCTCAATGCCGCGCTCAAGGACTCCGCCGGTGCCGCCCTGCCGGCTGACGTGATTGACCGTTCGCTCCAGAACATCGTCTACACGGTCGACCCGCTCGCCGGCACGTACCAGAAGCTGCTCCAGGACGGGGTCGACGCCGGCACCACCAAACAGGCCGATATCAAGGGAATCTTCGACCTCACGGCGCTGAACAGCGTCCTCGGCGAGGGCCCCACGGGCACCAGGATCTCCGCGCAGGGACTGGGCAAGGACTAAGCAGTTCCTGCCGCCAGCCCGCCAACAGAAGTGCCAACAGAAGTAAGGACGTGACCATGCCAGTCGTACTGGAAAACCTGGGCAAGCGCTTCGGCGACGGCGCCCCGGTGCTGGACGACGTCAACGCCAGCATCGGGCAGGGCGAGTTCGTCGCCCTGCTCGGTGCGTCCGGCTGCGGCAAGTCCACGCTGCTGAACATCATGGCGGGACTGGAGGCGCCGACGTCGGGCGCCCTCGAGGTGCCGAGCGACGGCGCGGCCTTTATGTTCCAGGACGCGGCGCTGTTCCCCTGGCTGACCGCGCGGGAGAACATCGAGCTGGCCCTGAAGCTGCGAGGCGTGGGGAAGAAAGACCGCAGGGTCAAGGCCAATGAGCTCCTGGACCTCGTGCACCTGGGCGGCGCGGGGGACAAGCGCCCGCACGAGCTCTCCGGCGGGATGCGCCAGCGCGTGGCCCTGGCCCGCTCGCTCGCCCAGGACCGGCAGCTGCTCCTGATGGACGAGCCATTCGCCGCCCTGGACGCTATCACCCGCGACCTGCTGCATGACGAGCTGGAGAGGATCTGGAAGGAGACCGGCCGCACCATCGTTTTTGTCACCCACAACGTCCGCGAAGCCGTCCGGCTGGGCCAGCGCGTACTGCTGCTCTCCTCACGGCCAGGCCGCGTGGTGCGGGAGTGGCACGTCAGCGAAGAGCACCGTACCGACGCCGGACTGGCCGGCCAGCTCACCGGCGAAATCACCGCCCGGCTTCGCGAGGAGATCCGCCGCCATGCCAAATAAACAAACGTCGCTGGCTGAGCCCGCCGAGACCCACCACATCACCGCGGCCCTGACCCGGTCCTCCACCGGCCCGTCCGACCTGCGCCAGCTTGAGGCCGGGCTGGACTCGCTGCAGTCCGATGCCGTGCGCAAGGCCCGCGTCGACTGGAGCCGGATCCTGCTGCCCGTTGGCGCGATTGTGGTCCTCATCATCATCTGGCAGCTGTACGTGTCGATGGGCTTCAAACGGCAGGACCTGGTGCCCGGACCGCTGGACGTGCTCGGCCAGTTCGGCCAGCTCTGGGCAGAGGGCAAGCTGCAGGAAGCGGTCTGGACCTCGCTGCAGCGCGGGCTTGTGGGCTTCCTGATCAGCGTGGCCATCGCCACCCCGATCGGACTCCTGCTGGCCCAGGTTGCCCCGCTGCGCCGCGCCTTCGGCCCGCTCATCTCCGGTCTGCAGGTGCTGCCGTCCGTCGCCTGGGTGCCCGCCGCCATCATCTGGTTCGGCCTCACCGACGCCACCGTGTACTTCGTGGTGTTCATGGGCGCCATCCCCTCAATCATCAACGGGCTGATCTCCGGCGTGGACCAGATCCCGCCGCAGTACCGCAGCGTCGGGACGGTCCTGGGCGCCTCCCGGCTCCAGCTGGCCCTGCAGATCATCCTGCCCGCCGCTCTGCCGGGTTACCTGGGCGGACTCAAGCAGGGCTGGGCCTTCTCCTGGCGCTCGCTGATGGCCGCGGAAATTATCGCCGTGGGCGGCACCATCGGCTTTGGCCTCGGATCCATGCTCAACCAGGGCCGCGACCTGTCCGACATGACCATCGTGATGGCCGCGATCCTGCTGATCCTCGCCGTTGGCATCCTGATCGAACTGCTAGTCTTCGCCCCGATCGAAAAGCGACTGCTCCGCCGTCGTGGCCTCCTCGCCGGCAGCACCCGCTAAGCCCCCCATCCACCCACCCGCCCTCTTCAACCCCAAGCAACGCGGGGTCACTTATCGCCCAAAAACCCCCGGTTTATCGGCGCTAAGTGACCCCGCGTTGCTGTTGTCTGCCGGGGTGCGCGGGCCTACACTCACGGCTATAGGCCGGTTTTCGGCCGATCCAGCCCAATTCTGAGGAGACAGCCGTGGCGCCAAAATTCGGAGTGCTTGCACTGGTCGAAGCCAAGCCGGGGAAGGAACAGGACGTCTGGGACTTCCTCAACGGCGGCCGCGAGATCGTTCTGACGGAGCCCGGCACCCGGACCTGGTACGCCTTCCGGGTCAACGAGAACACCTTCGGCATCTTTGACACCTTCGACACCGAAGAGGACCGCCAGGCCCACCTCAACGGAGCCATCCCCGCGGCCCTCGGCGAGCACGGCCCCGCCCTGCTGGCCAAGGACCCCGACATCAAACTCATTGAGCTCATCGCGGTGAAATAGGCGCATGGCCGCGCCGGGCTGCCTCCTGGTGGCACCCCAAAAACGAACAACTATGTGACGTGGCGTTACCCCGCGTGAACGGGTGTTTCCGGACCGTTGTTCCGCCCCATGACGCCGCCCTATCGTCGATGCATGGCAATTCAGGACATTTACCCCACGGCGCTGCGCCTCCTCGGCCGCCCCGTGCTGGTCGTCGGCGGCGGCCCCGTCGCCGCACGCCGCGCCAAGGGACTGCTCGACGCCGGAGCCCAGGTCACCGTCGTCGCGCCCCTTGCCTGCCCGGCCCTGACCGACCTCGCCGACGCCGGCCTCCTCACCTGGGAGCCCCGCACCTACCGCCCGGCGGACGTCGACGGCGTCTGGTTCGTCCAGACCGCCACCGGCGACGCCGCCGTGGACGCGCAGGTATCGGCCGACGCCGAGGCGCAGCGCATCTGGTGCGTCAACGCCTCCGACCACGAATCCTCCGCCGCCTGGACGCCCGCCGTTGCCGTCGTGGATGACGTCAAGATTGCCGTGAACGCCGGGGGAGACCCGCGCCGCGCCATGGCCCTCCGCGACGCCGTCGCCACCGCCCTGGAAACCGGGGACCTGCCGCTGCGCCGGCGTCGAACCCCGGCCGACTCAACCGCCGGCACAGTCGCGCTCGTGGGCGGCGGACCGGGCGACACCGGGCTCATCACCGTCCGTGGCCGGCGGCTCCTGGGCCAGGCCGACGTCGTCGTCGCGGACCGCCTCGGCCCCCGCGAACTCCTCAGCGAACTGGCCCCCGACGTCCGCGTGATCGAGGTCGGCAAGACCCCCGGCCACCACCCCGTCCCGCAGTCGGAGATCAACCGGATCCTGGTCGAGGAGGCCCTGCAGGGACACCGCGTGGTCCGGCTCAAGGGCGGCGACCCGTACGTCCTGGGCCGCGGCGGCGAGGAAGCCGAGTTCTGCCGGCAGCACGGCGTCGAGGTTGAAGTGGTGTCCGGCGTCACCTCGGCCATCTCGGTCCCGGCCGCCGCCGGCATCCCGGTCACGCACCGGGGCCTGGCCAAGGGCTTCAGCGTGGTCACGGGCCATGAGGAGCTCTCCGAGGTCCCCGCCCGGGCCGACCACACCGTGATCCTGCTCATGGGCGTGGGCCAACTGCGCGATTCCACGGCCTCGCTGGGCCGTGCCGGTTTGCCAGCGGAGACGCCTGTTGGCATCGTAGAGAATGGTTATCTGCCGAACCAGCGGGTGACCATCGGAACGCTCGGGACCATCGCGGACCAGGCGGAGGCCGCAGGCGTCGCGAACCCCGCCGTGATCGTGATCGGTGACGTGGTCCGCGTCAGCCCGTTCGCGCCGTCGCACTTCAAGACCGCGGACTACAGCACCACCTCCCCGAACGCCCCGCGCACGCCAAGCACCACACAGACCACCAAGACCCGCGTACTGACCCCCTAACCCCCGTCGATTGCTCCATAACTGCCGTTATCAAGCCTCAAAACGGCAGTTATGGAGCAACGGATGCAGAAGAACAAAGGAACACAGCCGTGTCAACGAACACCCCTGTAGGAACTGCTGCCCGCCCGCTGCGCATCGCCGTCGTCGGCTCCGGACCCGCCGGGGTGTACGCCGCGGACATCCTGACCAAGAGCGAGGCCGTCAAGAGCGGCGAGCTCACGGTCAGCATCGACCTCTTCGACCGCTACCCGGCGCCCTACGGACTGATCCGCTACGGCGTGGCCCCGGACCACCCGCGCATCAAGGGCATCGTCAACGCCCTGCACAAGGTCCTGGACCGCGGCGACATCCGCTTCTTCGGCAACGTCGACTACGGCACAGACCTGTCCCTCGAGGACCTCCGCACGCACTATGACGCCGTCATCTTCGCGACCGGCGCCATCAAGGACGCGGACCTGAACATTCCCGGCATCGAACTCGAGGGTTCCTTCGGCGGCGCCGACTTCGTCTCCTGGTACGACGGCCACCCCGACGTTTCCCGCGAATGGCCCCTGGATGCCAAGGAAATCGCCGTGATTGGCAACGGCAACGTGGCCCTCGACGTCGCCCGGATGCTCTCCAAGCACGCCGATGACCTCCTGGTCTCCGAAATCCCGGACAACGTCTACGCCGGCCTGAAGTCCTCCCCGGTCACCGACGTCCACGTCTTCGGCCGCCGCGGCCCCGCCCAGGTGAAGTTCACCCCGCTGGAGCTGCGCGAGCTGTCCCACTCCAAGGACGTGGACATCATCCTCTACGCCGAGGACTTCGAGTTCGACGCCGAATCGGACCGGCAGATCCAGAGCAACAACCAGACCAAGACCATGGTGGGCACGCTCACCAACTGGATCGCCGAGCAGCCCGAGGACCTGTCCGAGCTCACCGCCTCCCGTCGCCTGCACCTGCACTTCCTGCACAGCCCGGTCGAGGTGTACGACGACGCCGAGACCCCCGGCCGCGTCGCCGGCATCAAGTTCGAGCGCACCGAACTGGACGGCACGGGCAACGCCCGCGGCACCGGCGAGGTCATCGACTACCCGGTGCAGGCCGTGTACCGCGCGATCGGCTACTTCGGCTCGTCACTGCCCGAGGTCGAGTTCGACCACAGCAAGGGCGTAGTCCCGAACGACGGCGGCCGCGTCCTGGACGCATCCGGCGCCCACGTGCCGGGCATCTACGCCACCGGCTGGATCAAGCGCGGCCCGGTCGGCCTGATCGGGCACACCAAGGGCGACGCCCTGGAAACCGTGACCTACCTGCTCGAGGACCGCGCCAACCTGCCGCTGGCCGCGGCACCCGCCCCGGAGACGATCGTCGAACTGCTGGAGAACCGCGGCGTGCAGTACACCAGCTGGGAAGGCTGGCTGGCCCTGGACGTGCACGAGCGGTCCCTCGGCGCGAAAGCCAGCGCCGACGCCGGTGCCGACGGTATCCAGCGTGAGCGCATCAAGGTGGTCCCGCGCGAGGACATGGTGGAGATTTCCCGCGGCGGGGTGGCCGCAGAGGTCTGATCCACGCACCCACCAAGCATCACTACACTGCAACGCGGGGTCACTCCGCGCCCATCCCGGAGGGGATTATGGGCCGTAACTGACCCCGCGTTGTTGTGTGGGTGGCGGAAAACCGGGGTTTAGTCAGTAGGCTTACCGTCATGGATGAGCAGCACATGCCAGCAGCCCCCGGACGGGGAGCCCGCCAAGCAGGAGCCCGCCGATGAGGCTCCGGCGCAGCAACGCGTCCGGCCGCGGCTACCGTCGGGTCCCGGCCGGGACCGGCTTCAGCTACAAGGACCTGGACGGCTCCACCCTGCCGCCCGGGCCGGTGCGCGAGCGGCTCGAAAGCATCGGCATCCCGCCGGCGTGGACGGACGTCTGGATTGCGCCGTACGACAACGGGCACATCCAGGCCACCGGGCTCGACGCCGTCGGCCGGCGCCAGTACATCTACCACCCGGGCTGGCGCGAGAAGAAGGACCGGCTCAAGTTCGACCGCGCCCTCCAGCTCGCCGAAACCCTGCCGGCCGCGCGCCGGCTCGTCACCATGGACCTCCGCTCGGAGGGCCTCACCCGGGAGCGCGTGCTGGCTGCCGCCTTCAGGATGCTGGACAGCGGCTCGCTGCGGGTCGGCTCCGAGCGCTACACGAACGAGAACGGCAGCCACGGCCTCGCCACCCTGCTCTGCGCCCACGTCGGCGTGCGCAAGGACGAAATCCGGCTCAGTTTCCCCGCCAAGAGCGGCAAGAACTGGGAGTCGCGGATCAACGACGCCGACCTCGCCGCCGTCGTGCGTCAGCTCAAGCGCCGTGGCGGCAACGCCCGCCTCCTGGCCTACAAGGACGGCCGGAGCTGGCACCCCGTGTCCAGCTCGGACATCAACCAGTACGTCAAGGAGCGCACCGGCCAGGACTTCACCGCCAAGGA
The DNA here is from genome assembly GCA_034376805.1 of Arthrobacter sp. GTDB lineage: Bacteria > Actinomycetota > Actinomycetes > Actinomycetales > Micrococcaceae > Arthrobacter. The sequence goes on along the minus strand of JAXMJF010000040.1, from coordinate 233,663 downwards.
CTTCCGCACCCTGCGCGGGACGGTGGCGGCGGCCGCCAGCCTGGCGCGGACCGGCCCGCAGCCCAAGGTGTCTGCCCGGAAGAGGGCAGTGAGCCGCGCCATGCTGGACGCGTCCGACGTCCTCGGCAACACGCCGTCAATCGCCCGGAAGAGCTATGTGGATCCGCGGGTCCTGGACCACTTCGCCGCGGGGGAGACCATCGACCCGAAACGGCTGGACTCCGCAGAATCCGAGGTCCGCGCCCTGCTGTACCAGGAAGGCGACGTCGTCCCGCTGGGCTGAGGGGGGCGGCCGCCGGCTACATCCGTCCGAAGCGGGCCCGGACCAGCGCGAACAGGCCATAGGCGATGAAGCCCGCACCGATCGCCAGGAGCAGGACGGGGCCAAACGGGTGGTCCTGCAGGGCCTTGAGGCTGCCGTCCAGCCCGGTGGAGGAGGCGGGATCGTTGGTGGCTGCGGCGATGACAAACAGCAGGCCCGTCAGGATCAGCGCCACCCCCTTGGCGATGTGGCCGGTGACGCCCAGGCCGCTGATCAGCCGGCCGCGGCGCATCCCCTCAAAATGGCGCAGCTCCTCCTTGAACTTCTTTCCCGCGCCCTTGACGATGAAGTACCCGCCGATCCCGATGATGGTCAGGCCCAGGCCGATCAGCGCCGGCACTCCGAAGGGGGAGCGGACGAGGGCGGTGCTGAAGTCCCGGGTCGAGTCGCCCGAATCGCCACCGTTGCCCAGTGCGAAGCCCGCGAAGCTGAGCCCCACGCTGCCGTAGGCGATGCTGAGGAAGCCGGAGGAAACGAGCTTCCCGAGCCGCTGCCGGCGCGGGAGGTGCCTGGCCCGGAGCGTGGCCTCGCTCAGCTGCCACAAGGAGAGTCCGGCGCAGGCGATGAACCCCGCCCACATGACCGCCGGACCCCACGGGTTGGCCGCGAGCTGTTCGATCGCCCCGGTCGGCTCGGCCTGGCCCGGGGCGCCCAGGACCAGGGCCACCGCAATCGCGCCGATCACGATATGCAGCAGCGCCATCACGGCAAAACCGGACCGGGCGACGACGTCGAGCGTGGCGCTGTCCGACGCCGCCTCCGCTGCGTCGGCCGCGCCGCCGGCGGCCGCGCCGAGGGTCCCGCCGAGGGTTTCGCCGGAGGCCACGCTGCGGGTCCCGCGGGACTCTGGCTGGCCGTTTGGTCCCGGTGATTCCATGCCGTCGAGTTTACGCAGGGAGGACTCCGTCCCCCGAACTATCAACTTTTTCATAAGTGTGCTTACCATAGCCGGGTCGTGGCCTTTCGTGGGCGGCGACAATTCCGGATTCGAACTCAGACGATAGGAAGCTCAACATGGCAGGTAATCTCGTTGCCCGATCCATCCACGACCTGACGGCGGGTGCCTGGTTCGGCGGTTCGCTGATGGGCGCCATCGGGCTGAACGGGGCGGCGGCGGAAGCCAAGGATCCGGCCGAACGCACCCGGCTGTCGAGCCTGGGCTGGAAGAAGTGGGCCCCGGTCCAGACGGCGGCCTTCGGCGCGCACTTCCTCTCCGGCCTCGCCATCATGTGGGAAAACAAGGGCCGGATGGCCAAGCAGGACGGCGTTATGCGCCTCAGCGTCATCAAGTCCATCGTCACCCTCGCCGGTGCCGGCGTGAGCCTCTACGCCGGGCTCCAGGGCGCCAAGGTGGACAAGCTGGCCAGCGAGGGCGCCAAGGGTGCCACCGAGCCCAAGCCCGGTGCCTCCGAGGAACTCCGCTCCGCACAGCAGCAGCTGAAAATCCTGCAGTGGGCCATCCCCGTCTTTGCCGGCTCGGTGATCGTCATGGGCGCCAAGCACGGCGAAATGCAGCGTCCCAAGAACGTTTTCGCGGGCCTGTCCCGCTAGTCGCGGCTGCCGCGCCAGCCGCGCGGCATTCAGCCGAAGCACAAAGGCCCCCGCACCGGAATCCCGGTGCGGGGGCCTTTGCGCTGTGCGGGGCAGCTATTGCTGGATCCACTCCGCGCAGGAGTTCAGGTTCCGGTGCACGCTCTCGACGGCGGCCGTTTCGTCGTGCGCGGCGATGGCGTCGACGAGCTCGTCGTGGCCTTCGTGCGGGAGTCCGTTGAAGCCGGCACGGCCCTGCTGCCGGAGCAGGTCGGCGTGGAAGACGACGCCGAAGCTGACGTACAGCTCGTGCAGCAGCGGGTTGCCCGAGGCCTGCGCCACGAGGACATGGAAGTCCCAGTCGGCTTGGGCCCAGCCGGCGTAGTCCTCGGCTAGCCACGCGACCCGGCGGGCCTCCAGCAGTGCGCGCATCGCCCCGACGTCGTCGGCGGTGGCGTGGCGGGCGGCGAGCCGGGCGGCCTGGGTGTCCAGCCCTACCCGGACCTCCAGGATGTGGACTTGGGAGTGGTCCCGGTACATGCGCTGGGCCGCGCCGGAGATCTCGCTGGTGGCGCGGACATAGGTGCCGTCCCCTCGCCGGACTTCCAGCATGCCGCTGTGGGCGAGGGCTTTGATGGCTTCACGCAGCGTGCCCCGTGAAACTCCGAGGACGGCCATCAGCTCCGGTTCGGCCGGGATCCGCTGCTGCAGCGGCCACTCGCCGGAATGGATCAGCTCACGGAGCTTGGCGGTGATCTCCTCCACCAGCGGCGGGCGGTGGGAGGTGGTGAGTGTCATGACTGTTCCTCTCGGGCGGAGACCAGGGGAGCCTTGGGTTTGGCGGTCAGCAGGTGCCCGACGGCGATCTGGGCCAGGGCCACGGCGAGCAGCAGGATCAGCGGCAGCGTCCAGGACCCGGTGGCGCTGTGCAGCAGCCCCATGCCGAACGGGCCGAGCGTCGCCAGCAGGTAGCCCGCGGACTGCGCAACCGTGGACAGTGCCGTGGTTTCGGCGGTGGTGCGGCCGCTGCGGCTGATCATCACCATCACCAGCGGGAAGATGCCCAGCCCGAAGCCGAGCAGCACGGCGGTCAGCGGCGCCCAAGCAACCGGCAGGACCAGCATGGACAGGACGCCCACGGACATCGTGACCGTGGCCAGGTAGAACGCGGTCCGCTGCATCCGGGGGCGGGAGCCGATAGCTACCAGTACCATGCCGGCCGGGACGGAGACGAGCTGCATCAGGCCGAACATCAGCCCGCCCTCGGAGGCCGTCATGCCCAGCGTGACCAGCATGTAGGGGAACCAGCTCAGCACGGCGTAGGCCAGCAAGGCCTGGACGGTGAAACCGAGCGTGATCAGCACGCCCGTGCGGGTCCGCAGCAGGGGCCAGGGGGACACCCGGCCTGCCTTGACGGCGGGCGCGTTCCGGTGGGCGTGCAGCGCGATCGGCAGGAAGCCGAGGCAGGCGCCTAGCGCCAGGAACCCGATCGCCCCGACGCCGGCGGAGGGCGAGCCGAGCTGCTGCGCGACCGGGACGATCAGCACGGCAACGACGGTGGCGCCCGTCGTCATGGTCACGGTATACAGCGCCGTCATCAGCGACGTCCGGTGCGCGAAATAGACCCGGATGAAGGACGGCATCGCCACGTTGCAGATCGCCAGCCCGGACATCCCGACGACGGTGCCCGCCATCAGCATGCCGGTGGAGGGGATCCCGCGGACCAGCAGACCGGCGGCGAGCAGCACCAGGGAGAGCAGGATGGCCTTCTCGAGCCCCAGGACCCGGGTGAGCCACGAGGTGGCGGCACCGGCGACGGCGAAGGACAGCGTCGGAATGGAGGGGATGATGGCGGCGATCAGCGGCCCGTAGCCCAGGACTGCCTGCAGGTCATGCAGGAGCGCGGCCGCGCCGGTGATGCCGGCACGAAGATTGAGGCCGATCAGCACGATCGCGACGACTCCGGCGATAATCACGCCGCGCGGTGCGCGCACGACGGCGGGAGGTGCCGTGGCGGCGTGATGTGCTGTCTGGGGTGGGGCGGAGGTCGCCGTGGTGCTAGCCATTCCTAAAGGTTAGACGTTTGATGTTTGAAGTTTCATCTTTAGTGGCGAATATCTCGGCACGTGACGCGGTCGCCGCCCTCCACCAAGCAATGCGGGGTCACATAGCGCCCAAGATGGGGCTGGCGCCCGGGATGGGTGCGATCTGACCCCGCGTTGCTTTGGTGGTGGGTGGTGAGGTGGGTCGTGAGGGTGCGGATACACACTGTGTGGGCGGCGGTCAGTGGGCCGGCGGGAAGGCGGCGGTCAGCGCGGGTGCCGGGCGCCCAGCCGCTGCACGGCCAGTGCGAGCCACAGCTGCACCCGGTCCGCGGTCTGGGCCGGGTCGTAGCCGGTGAGCTCGGTGATCTGGGCCAGCCGGTAGCGGACCGTGTTCCGGTGCAGCGTGAGCTCCTCCGCCACGGCCGCCACCGAGCCGTTGTTGTTCAGGTAGCTCTCCAGCGTCGTCAGCAGTTCGGCGCCGTGGGTGGCATCGAAGCTCCGGAGCGGATTGAGGGACTCGTTCGCCATGTCGGCAAGCGGCACGTCCTCGCTGGCCAGCAGCAGGGAGGTCAGGCTGAGCCGCTCCGGTTCGTTGACAGGCAGTCCGTGGCCTGCCGCGTCGCGGGCCTCGAAGTAGCTCCAGCGCAGCCCGTTGGGCTTCGTGTACGCCCCGCCAATCCCGATCGTGGCGTGGATCCCCGCCTCGGCCAGGTGGTCGCTGAGGCTCCTGGCCAGCGCACTGGCACCGCTGCCGTCGTCGGGAATCACCACCACCAGATCCTTGCCGACCACTGCGCTCACCGACTTTTCCAGCGGCTGCGGCAAGGACGATGTGCCCAGCTGCTTGACGTGCGCGGCGGACTCGGCCAGCAGGACGACGTTCCGGCGGGTGCTGTTGACGCCGATGCCGGCGAGCCGCCGGGTGGCCTCGCTCGGGTCCAGGGTCCCGTGGATCACGTCCTCCAGGACCTGCCCCGCCAGGGCGCGCTGGGACTGCCGCTGCTTGACCATGTTGTTGAGCTCGACGCTGATCAGGTTCTGCGCGTACCCCACGATCCCCGAGTCCTCGAAAGGCTGCCTGACCCACAGTGTGCAGGCGTCGCGGCGGCCGGTGGGAATCGGGAAGGACGCCCAGCCCTCGGCGCTAGGGGCGGGGTGGCCGGCCACGCTGTTGTAGAGCTGGGCGGTGAACTGGGTCAGCACGATCTCGGTCCGCAGCATGGACCCGAGGTGCTTCAAGAGTTCGGCGAGGCCGCCGCCGGTGAGCAGGGCGCGGGCCAGGATCTGGTGCCCGGCGATCAGCCGCTCCAGCTTGGTGAAGTGGTCCGCGGACTGGGCGTCGGCGACCAGCTTGCCGATGGCGATAAACGGCGTCTCGTACGGCACCTCCACCACCGGAAGCCCCCAGCGGTTGGCCTCGGCAATCAGGGCCGGCGGCACGGCGTCGTGCGTCAGGCCGATGCCAAAACCGATGCCCACCGCCCCGGCGCGCTGGACCTGGCGGACAAACCGGCGCTGTTCCGGGGCGCTCCTGAGCCGCATGCCCGTGGTGAGGACCAGTTCGCCGCCGTTGAGGAACCGCTGCGGGTCTTCCTGTTCGGTGACGGCCACCCAGACAATGTCCTCGTGCCAGGTGGTCTCCGCGAGGCCAGCCTTGGCGAGTTTGAGGGACGGCACCCCCAGCAGGGCAGCAAGTGAAATGGCCATGGATTCAGGATAACCGCGGGCTGGGCAAGCGCACTAAAATATGGCGGCAACGGTGTGCAGGTGACTATTCCCCAGGGTTGACCGGCTGGCATAGGCTCGGAGCAGTCTCATTGGGTCCTTTTCAGCGCGAAAGAGGTTGTACACCGTGGTTCAAACCTTGCAGAACTTCATCAACGGCGAGTTTGTCACTCCTGCCGGAACCGGGATGCTGGACATCGTCAATCCCACCAACGGCGACGTCGTAGCGAAGTCGCCCGTCTCGGGGCAGGCCGACGTCGACGCCGCCATGACCGCCGCGAAGGACGCCTTCAAAAGCTGGAAGCACACGACGCCGGGGCAGCGCCAGCTGATGCTGCTCAAGCTCGCCGACGCCGTCGAGGCGAACAGCGACGAGCTCGTCGAGGCCCAGCACCGGAACACCGGCCAGGTCCGGTCCCTGATCGCCTCCGAGGAAGTTGCCGCCGGTGCAGACCAGCTGCGCTTCTTCGCCGGGGCCGCCCGCATCATGGAAGGCAAGTCCGCCGGAGAGTACTTCGAGGGCCACACCTCCTACGTCCGGCGCGAACCCATCGGGGTCGTCGCGCAGGTGGCGCCCTGGAACTACCCGTTCCTGATGGCCATCTGGAAGATCGGCCCCGCCCTGGCCGCGGGCAACACCGTGGTGCTCAAGCCCTCGGACACCACCCCGGAATCCACCCTCGTCCTGGCCCGGCTCGCCGGCGAGATCTTCCCGGCCGGCGTGCTCAACGTCGTCCTGGGCACCGGCGAGACCGGCGCCCTGATGGTGGAGCACAAGGTCCCCGGCCTGGTCTCCATCACCGGCTCCGTCCGGGCCGGCATCGCCGTCGCCTCCGGTGCCGCCAAGGGCCTCAAACGCGCCCACCTGGAGCTCGGCGGCAAGGCTCCCGCCGTGGTGTTCGCCGACGCCGACATCAAGAAGAGCGCCGCGGCCATCGCCGAGTTCGCGTTCTTCAACGCCGGCCAGGACTGCACCGCGATCGCCCGGGTGCTGGTCCAGGACTCCGCCTACGACGATCTCGTGGCGGCCCTGGTAGAGCACACCAAGACCCTCCGCACCGGCTCGCAGAACGACGAGGACAACTACTTCGGCCCGCTGAACAACGTCAACCACTTCAACACGGTCAAGGCCCTGGTGGAGTCCCTCCCGGAGAACTGCCGGATCGAGACCGGCGGCCACCAGGCCGGGGAGAAGGGGTTCTTCTTCGAGCCCACCATCGTCAGCGGCGCGAAGCAGAGCGACGACATCGTGCAGAAGGAAGCCTTCGGCCCGGTCATCACGGTGCAGAAGTTCAGCACCGAGGAAGAAGCCGTGGAGATGGCGAACGACGTCGACTACGCCCTCGCCTCCAGCGTCTGGACCGCCAACCACGGCACGGCCATGCGCCTGAGCCGCGACCTGGACTTCGGCGCCGTCTGGATCAACACCCACATCCTCCTCACCGCCGAAATGCCGCACGGAGGCTTCAAGCAGTCCGGCTACGGCAAGGACCTCTCCATGTACGGCGTGGAGGACTACACCCGCATCAAGCACGTCATGAGCGCGCTGGACGCATAATCCCCACCGGCGCCCCAACCTCGCTCCGCTCGGCCAGGGAACCCTGCCGGCGTGGCCCCAATCAGTTGAGAAGGAAACTCCATGACCACCACCGCGAATGACATCACCTACCGTCTTGAGCAGAAGCGCCGCGTCCAGGCCGACTTCCCGGGCCCCAAGTCCGTTGCCCTGACCGCGCGCCGCAAGGCCGTCGTCGCCGCCGGCGTCGCGTCCACCGTCCCGGTGTTCGTCGCCGACGCCGACGGCGGCATCATCCACGACGTCGACGGCAACTCCTTCATCGACCTTGGCTCCGGCATCGCCGTGACCAGCGTCGGCGCCTCCGACCCCGCCGTCGTCGGCGCGGTCAAGGAAGCCGTGGAGCACTTCACCCACACCTGCTTTATGGTCACGCCCTACGAGGGCTACGTCGCCGTCGCGGAGCAGCTGAACCGGCTCACCCCCGGCGACCACGAGAAGCGCACCGTGCTGTTCAACTCCGGCGCCGAGGCAGTGGAAAACGCCGTTAAGGTGGCCCGCCTGGCCACCGGCCGGGACGCCGTCGTCGCCTTCGACCACGCCTACCACGGCCGCACCAACCTGACCATGGCGCTGACCGCGAAGGCCATGCCCTACAAGACCAACTTCGGCCCGTTCGCGCCCGAGGTCTACCGCATGCCCATGAGCTACCCCTACCGCGAGGAAAACCCGGAGATCACCGGTGCCGAGGCCGCCAAGCGCGCCATCACCATGATCGAGAAGCAGATCGGCGGCGAGCAGGTTGCCGCGATCATCATCGAGCCCATCCAGGGCGAGGGCGGCTTCATTGTCCCCGCCGAGGGCTTCCTGCCCGCACTGGCGGCCTGGGCCAAGGACAAGGGCATCGTCTTCATCGCCGACGAGGTCCAGTCCGGCTTCTGCCGCACCGGCGAGTGGTTTGCCGTGAACCATGAGGGCGTCATCCCGGACATCATCACCATGGCCAAGGGCATCGCCGGCGGCATGCCGCTGTCCGCCATCACCGGCCGCGCCGATCTGCTCGACGCCGTCCACCCGGGCGGCCTCGGCGGCACCTACGGCGGCAACCCGGTGGCCTGCGCCGCGGCCCTGGCCTCGATCGGCTCCATGGAGCAGTACGGCCTCAATGCCCGCGCCAAGCACATCGAGGAGCTCGCCCTCGGCAAGCTGCGCGAACTGGCAACTGAACAGCCCGTGATCGGTGACGTCCGCGGACGCGGCGCCATGCTCGCGATCGAACTGGTCCAGGCCGGCTCGAAGGAGCCCAACCCGGAGCTGACCAAGGCCGTCGCCGCGGCCTGCCTCAAGGAGGGTGTCATCATCCTCACCTGCGGCACCTACGGCAACGTCATCCGCCTGCTGCCGCCGCTGGTCATCAGCGACGAGCTGCTGCTGGACGGCCTCCAGGTCCTGGCCGCGGCCATCAAGGCCAACGCCTAACCAGGCCGGTCCGCCGGCGGTCAAGTCAGCCGGCCAGCACGGATCACACACCAGCAGAGCCGCGGACAAACCGTCCGCGGCTCTGCTGCGTTAAACCCGTGCTGCTTTTTTTCGGGAGCTACTTCCAGGACGTAACGTCGAGCTGGACCGCGACGACGTAGACGGGCTGGCCCCGCTCGATCTTCTCGACCTCCCAGACCCGCACCTTGGTCTCGGGCACCGGATCCGTCGGCCGGCCGACGCCGATCCCATAGCTGACGACGCCCTCGAAGTCCCCGGCCGCGGCGTAGCTGGTGAGCGCCGGGTAGCCGAGCACCGGGCCAGGTTCGCGCGTGATGGTGCTGGCCGTGCCGTCCTCCGTGTGCGCCTGGGCGCCGCGGAAGACCACTTTGAGGATGGCGCCGGTGCCGGGCATGGAAACCGGCAGGCCGCTGCCGTCGGCGATCAGTTCGGGCACAAACTCGATGTCGTAGCTCGGGAACCCGCCCAGGAACCGGAAGCTCATCTGGTCGAACGGCGGAGTCTCCACGGGGTGCGTCCCGGCTCCGATGGCGTACAGCGCGGGCAGGGGAGCGGCCGGCGGCGGAGAAATCGGTACCGGGTTCTCATGCGTTGCCCTGAACGGGCGGCCGGGGCCCGGCCAGGTCCAGTCGAGCGCGATCCTGGAGGAGATCACCCTGACGCCCGAATGCGGCGGAGCCGTTTCGTCCGTGTCGGCCGGAACGGTGGCGGACGCTGAAGGAGACGCGTTGGACGTGGCAGGGGCCGACGCGGTGGAGGTGGCAGGGGCCGGGGCGGTCGACGTGGCAGCGGGCGGGCTGGTCCCGCCGGTTTGTGGTGTGGACGGCGTGCAGGCGGTGAGGGCCAGCAGCAGGGCCAACATCCCCAGCCCGGTGTTCCGTGTGGCGGCGTGGATCTTCCCGGTGCCAATCGTACTCATGGTGAGCTCCCCTCGACCCTGCCAGCCTAGGGACGGAAGATTGCCCTGCTCAGGGCCGAAAGTCACGGACTGACACGGCCAATTCCAGGCCCCGCTGGGCTAGAGTCGTTCCTACCACTGCAGGAACGCAGACCGGCCGACGTCGCCCGGAACCCCCGGAGCAAAGCTGGCTTCTGCCACAGACCCATAAGGGGTTCATACATGCGATACGTAGTTGGCTACACCCCCAGCGCCCGCGGCGCCGACGCCGTCGCGCTGGCCTCCGCGCTGGCCCGCGCACAGGGCGCGCACCTTGACCTGGTCTACGTAGTGGACCGGAAAACCCCCTACGTCGCGATGAACCCGGAGGGAAGCCGTGTCAGCGCCGCGGAGCAGGAAGTACTCAGCGCTGAACGGGAAGGCCTGTCGCTCATCCCCAAGGACATCGAGGCCCGGTTCCATGTCCGCCAGGCCGACTCGCACGCAGCCGGCCTCATCGATGCGGCACTCGAATACCAGGCCGGCCTGATCATCGTGGGCGCCGCCAGCGCCGGGCTGTTCAAGCGGTACACGATTGGCAGCGCGGCCAACGCGCTGCTCCATGCCTCGCCGGTCCCGGTGGCGCTGGCGCCCCGGGGCTACCGCCGCACGGAGCCGATCACGCGGCTGACCCTCGCGGTGGGCAGGCGCACCGGCGCGGAGGCAGCGATCGACGTCGCAATCGAAGCCGCAGGACGCCGCGGCGTTCCGCTGCGGCTGGTCTCCCTCGTGGAGCTCGACGCCGAAGGGGACAGCGGCGAAAACATCAATGCGGCGCACGTCCACGCCAATACAGTGCTCACCGCGGCAGCCCACCGGCTCCCGGAGGGGCACCACGTCAGCGTTGAAGTTGCCCACGGGCGCACAATTGAGGAAGCAATCGACGACCTCGAATGGGACGAAGGCGAGATCCTGATCGTCGGTTCATCCCGCCTGGCGGAGAAAAACAAACTGTTCATCGGCAGCACCGCCCACAAGGTGCTCCTTGCCCTGCCGGTACCCATGGTGGTGGTCCCGCGCGACTACGAGCGGATCACCACCCACCCCGGGGTCTGACAGTCCGGGAGCGCACCGGCCGCCCGGGCCAATCCCGGGCGGCCGGTCCGTTCTCAGGCGGCGGCGCGGGCCAGCTTCCGGGTGACGGAGTTCTTCCGTGTCGTCGCCAGCATGTCCACGGTGAGCACCAGCAGCGCCAGCCAGACGATGCCGAATCCGATCCACCGGTCCGTCGTCATGGGTTCGTGGAACACGGCCAGCGCCACAATGAACTGCAGCACGGGGGCGAAGTACTGCAGCAGCCCGATCATGGTCATCGGTAGCCTCCGGGCGGAGGCGCCGAAGAACAGCAGCGGCACGGCGGTGATGATGCCCGACGCCGCAAGGAGCCAGAAGTGCGCGGGCCCGTGGGCTGCCAGCGTGGCGGCGCCGGTGAGCGCCAGGACACTCATCGCGGCCGCGGCCACCGGCGCCAGCACGATCGTCTCGACCGTGAGGCTGGTGATCGAATCAACGCGCGGGCCGACGCGCTTCTTGACGAAGCCGTAGAGGCCGAAGCTCAGCGCCAGGGTCAAGGCAATCCACGGCGGTTTGCCGTAGGAAACCGTCAGGACGCCCACGGCGATAAAGCCGATTCCGACGGCGGCCCACTGCAGCGGCCGCAGCTTCTCCTTCAGCACCACCACACCCAGCAGGACCGAGACGAGCGGGTTGATGAAATAGCCCAGCGAGGCTTCGACGGCCTGCCCGGTGGTCACGCCGTAGACATAGGTCAGCCAGTTGACCGCGATCAGGACCGCGGCGATGATCAGCGGCAGGATCACCGTGCGGTTCCGGAAAGCAGCCCCCAGGACGCGCCAGGAGCGGGTGATGGTGATCAGCAGGGCACAGAACACCAGCGACCAGAGCACGCGGTTGGCCACGATTTCCACCGCACCGGCCGGCTGCAGCAGGAAGAAGTAGAGGGGCATCAGCCCCCACAGGCCGTAAGCGCCGATCCCGAAGATGATTCCCGCCGTCGTGTCCGTGTCCACTGCCTTGAGGGCGGCCGGCGGCCGCTTCGACGGGCTTCCACCGGGGGCAGCGGTGCCCGGAGCGCTCAGCGCGGCGGGGGAGGGGGATCGGTTAGGGGTAGGCACAAGATCAATAACACCGCCTGCGGGACCCCTATTCCTGCCATTCGGCTTCCTGCCATTCGCCCGGTGGCGCCCGGCGCCCGGGTGCGGATCCCTGCGATGTCGGTCACCGGCGCGCCCATACTTTCCTGCGGACATTTAGAATGGGGGATTGTGCGCTGCATGAGCTGGCGCCGTCGCTAAGACTCAGAAGGGCTCCCGGTGTCCAACTCGGCCAAAACTTCGCCTGACAGAACGTCCAAACGTCCGCTCCGCGTTGCGATTGTCGGCGCCGGACCGGCCGGCGTCTACGCCGCGGACATCCTGACTAAGTCCAACGAAGTCAAGGACGGCGACTTCGCGGTCAGCATCGATCTTTTTGAGGCGTATCCGGCCCCGTACGGACTGATCCGCTACGGCGTCGCCCCGGACCACCCCCGGATCAAGGGGATCGTGAATGCCCTGCACAAGGTCCTGGACCGCGGCGACATCCGCTTCCTCGGCAACGTCACGTACGGCCGTGACCTGACCCTGCACGATTTCCGCGCATTCTACGACGCCGTGATCTTCTCCACCGGCGCCATCAAGGACGCGGAACTGGACATTCCCGGCGTCGGGCTCGAGGGGTCCTTCGGCGGGGCCGACTTCGTCTCCTGGTACGACGGACACCCCGACGTTCCGCGCGACTGGCCGCTGGAGGCCAAGGAGATCGCGGTGATCGGCAACGGCAACGTGGCCCTCGACGTGGCCCGGATGCTGGTCAAGCACGCCGACGATCTGCTGGTGACGGAAATCCCGGACAACGTCTACCAGGCACTCAAGAACTCCCCGGTCACGGACGTCCACGTCTTCGGCCGCCGCGGCCCCGCCCAGGTGAAGTTCACGCCGCTGGAACTGCGCGAACTCTCCCACGCCCGGGACGTCGACATCGTCCTCTACCCGGAGGACTTCGAATTCGACGAGGCCTCGGACGAGGCGATCCGCAGCAACAACCAGATCCGCACCATGGTCAACACCCTGACGAACTGGCTCGTCGAGGAACACGCCGAGGCCGAGGAGCCGTCCTCCCGCCGCCTGCACCTGCACTTCCTGCACAGCCCGGTGGAAATACACGACGACGCCGACCACCCCGGCAAGGTCGCCGGCATCAAGTTTGAGCGGATGCAGCTGGACGGCACCGGCAACGTCAAAGGCACGGGGGAGTACCTCGACTACCCGGTCCAGGCCGTCTACCGCGCGATCGGCTACCACGGCTCGGCGCTGGACGAACTGGAATACGACGCCCGCCGCGGCGTCATCCCCAACGAGGGCGGCCGGGTGCTCGACGCCGAGGGCAACCCCGTCCCGGGCATCTACACGACCGGCTGGATCAAGCGCGGCCCCGTGGGGCTGATCGGCCACACCAAGGGCGACGCGCTGGAGACCATCGGCTTCCTGCTCGAGGACCGGCTGAGCCTCCCGCCGGCGCAGAAGCCGGACCCGCAGGCGATCATCGACCTCCTCGAGGAGCGCGGGATCGAATACACCACCTGGGAAGGCTGGAACAGGCTCGACGCCCACGAACTGGCCCTCGGCGCGGAGTGGACCGCCTCCGGGGACGCCAACGGCATCGCCCGGGAACGCGTCAAGGTGGTTCCCCGCGAGGACATGGTGCAGATCTCCCGCGGCTAGGCGCCCGCAAGCCCCGGCCGCCGAATCCGCTGCGGAAACGGACAGCCGCCACGCGGATCCACGTAGCGGCCGTCTGAAATCGGCGCGGAATCCCTGCGAGGGCAGATGCGCGGGCTATGGCGGGCTTCCGGCCCGCCCCGTAGACTCGACTGGACATGGCTGCCTCCGGCACGCCGTCGTGCCCGTCCGGTGGGAGTTCAATGAGGAATCCGATCCATCCGGCAGCCCTGCTCCCGCCAGCCGGCGGGATCCCCGCAGCGCTGCGCCAGCAGTATGCCAGCGCCGGCCACGAGCAGCTGGACCCCCAGGGGCTCGTGTTCCCGGCCGATCTGCAGCTGCCGGGTCTCAGCAGCCTGATCCAGGAGTCCTGGCGGCGCTCCGCCCAGCTGCAGGCCAACCCGGACAACCCCGAAGCCCCACTGGCGATGGACAGCGAAGAACTCGAGGAGTACCGGCGCCAGCACCCGCTGGCCGCCATCATGCCTGTCATCCACAAGCTCCTGGTCCTGCCCAGCCACGACAGCGGCATGCTAGTGGCGGTCGGGGACGAGGTGGGCCGGCTGCTCTGGGTCGAGGGAGATGCCGAAATGCGGCGCCGGGCCGAGGGCATGATGTTCGTTCCCGGGGCCGATTGGTCCGAGGCGACCGTGGGCACCAGCGCCCCCGGTACCGCCCTGGCCCTGGGCCGCGGCATCCAGATCTCCGGCGCCGAACACTACAAGCGTTCCGTCCACCCGTGGAGCTGCACGGCCGTACCGTTCCATGATCCGGATTCCGGCGCCGTGCTGGGCGTGGTGGACATCACCGGCACCGAGTCCGCCGTCGCACCGCACACCCTGTCCCTGGTCGAGGCCACCGTGGCCGCCGCCCAGGCGCACCTCCGGGTGGAGCGGCTCCAGCTCGCGGCCGCGAAGCAGTCCTCGCCGGCCCGACGCCGTGGCGCTGCCACCCCCGGGGCGGGCCGGGACGGTGGCGGGACGGCTGGCAGCCTCTACCGCAACAGCCTCCAGCTCCTCGGCCGGGACCAGGCGCTGCTCAGCATCGACGGCCGGACCGTGGCGCTGTCCGCCCGGCACAGTGAAATCCTGGCCCTGCTCAGCACCCACCCCGAGGGGCTCAACGCCGAGGAACTGTGTGCCCTGCTGTACCCGGGGGACGCGTCCACCATGACGCTGCGGGCCGAGATGGTCCGGCTGCGCAAAGTCCTCCAGCAGCTCAACCCGGCCGCTGTTCCGGATTCACGGCCCTACCGGCTGCCGCTGGACCTGGTGCCGGACTCCGGCCAGGTCCTGAACTGCCTCCAGCGCGGTGCCCACCGGATCGCCCTGGAGATCTACCGGGGCGCCGTCCTGCCCCGCTCCGAGGCCCCCGGCATCGCCGAGCTGCGGACCCGGGTTTCCTCCCTGCTCCGCGACGCGGTCCTGACGGACGGCAGCGCCGAGTCGCTCCTGAGGTATGCCGAGCTGCCCGAGGCGAGGGACGACGTCGAGGTCCGGATCGCGGCGCTGAAACTCCTGCCGCCGCGTTCGCCCAAGCGGGCCGCCGTCGTCGCTGACCTGGAACGGCTCGAGGCGGAACTCAGCGCCTGACCCGCCGTCTCCTCAGCCGTGACCGCAGTGCTGACTGCTGAATAGACCGCAGTAGTGACCCGGGTCACGTCGTTGCAACCTGACTGCAACCTCCTTGCTCCTAGGCTGAACGCAACGGTGGCGCCGAGAACTGGCCGCCACTATCTTGCACAGCAAAGGAGCTAGCAATGACTGTTTACGCACAGCCCGGCACCGAGGGCTCGAAGGTCACCTTCAAGGACCGCTACGAGAACTGGATCGGCGGCGAATGGGTCGCCCCGGTCAAGGGCCAGTACTTCGAGAACATCACCCCCGTCACGGGAAAGGTCTTCTGCGAGGTCGCCCGCGGCACCGCCGAGGACATTGAACTGGCGCTGGACGCCGCCCACAAGATTGCGCCCTCCTGGGGCAAGACCTCCGTCGCCGAGCGCGCCGCGATCCTGAACAAGATCGCCGACCGGATCGACGAGAACCTCGAGATGCTCGCCGTCGCCGAATCCTGGGACAACGGCAAGCCGATCCGCGAAACCCTCAACGCGGACATCCCGCTCGCCGCGGACCACTTCCGCTACTTCGCCTCCGCCGTCCGCGCCCAGGAAGGCCGGCTTTCCCAGCTCGACGACGACACCACCGCCTACCACTACCACGAGCCGCTCGGCGTCGTCGGCCAGATCATCCCCTGGAACTTCCCGATCCTGATGGCCGTCTGGAAGCTCGCCCCGGCCCTCGCCGCCGGCAACGCCGTCGTCCTGAAGCCGGCCGAGCAGACCCCGTCCTCGATCCTGGTTTTGATGGAACTCATCGGCGACCTGCTGCCGGCCGGTGTCCTCAACGTCGTCAACGGCTTCGGCGTCGAGGCCGGCAAGCCGCTGGCCTCCAGCCCCCGGATCCGGAAGATCGCCTTCACCGGCGAAACCTCCACCGGCCGGCTGATCAGCCAGTACGCCAGCCAGAACCTGATCCCGGTCACCCTGGAACTGGGCGGCAAGAGCCCCAACATCTTCTTCAACGACGTTGCCGACTCCGACGACGCGTTCTACGACAAGGCCCAGGAAGGCTTCACCCTCTTTGCCTTCAACCAGGGCGAAGTCTGCACCTGCCCGTCCCGCGCCCTGGTCCAGGAAGACATCTACGATTCCTTCATGGCCGACGCCGTGGCCCGGGTCGAGAAAATCATCCAGGGCAACCCGCTGGACACCGAGACCCAGCTCGGCGCCCAGGCCTCCAACGACCAGCTGGAAAAGATCCTGTCCTACATCGACATCGGCAAGCAGGAGGGCGCCAAGATCCTCACCGGCGGCGCCCGGGCCGAGATGCCCGGCGACCTGGCCGGCGGCTACTACGTCCAGCCGACCATCTTCGAAGGCCACAACAAGATGCGGATCTTCCAGGAGGAAATCTTCGGCCCGGTGGTGTCCGTGACCCGCTTCAGCGACTACAGCGACGCCATGGGCATCGCCAACGACACCCTCTACGGCCTCGGCGCCGGTGTCTGGTCCCGTAACGGCAACGTCGCCTACCGCGCCGGCCGCGAGATCCAGGCCGGCCGCGTGTGGGTAAACAACTACCACGCCTACCCGGCGGGCGCTGCCTTCGGCGGCTACAAGTCCTCCGGCATCGGCCGCGAGAACCACTCGATGATGCTGGACCACTACCAGCAGACCAAGAACCTCCTGGTCAGCTACAACGAGAACAAGCTCGGCTTCTTCTAAGCCGCACCAAACCCGGGCGGGGCGGATCACGATGGGTCCGCCCCGCCCGCACCACCTGTGCACCTACGGGGAAGGACACTGCCTCACTGCACACGCCCTTTCCAGCTCCACCCACGCTTGATGACGCAAGGATTTCGCTATGACGACGACAACGACGACGACGACAATGCAAGCCGCAGTAGTAACCGAATTCGGCAAGGACCTGCAGATCCAGACCCTCCCCGTTCCCGTTCCGGGCCGGGGCCAGGCACTCGTCAAGGTGCTCACCACCGGCGTCTGCCACACCGACCTCCACGCCGCGGAAGGCGACTGGCCGGTGAAGCCGAGCCCGCCGTTCATCCCCGGCCACGAAGGCGTCGGCGAAGTGGTTGCCCTCGGTGAGGGCGTCACCGACCTCGCCGTCGGAGACCTCGTCGGCAATGCCTGGCTCTGGTCCGCCTGCGGCGACTGCCAGTACTGCCGCACCGGCTGGGAAACCCTGTGCGAAGCGCAGCAGAACGCCGGCTACAGCGTTGACGGCTCCTTCGGCGAATACATGCTGGTGGACACGCGCTTCGCGGCCCGGATCCCGGCCGGCTCGGACCCCGTGGAGGTGGCCCCGGTGCTCTGCGCCGGAGTGACCGTCTACAAGGGACTCAAAATGACCGAGGCGCGGCCCGGCCAGTGGGTCACCATTTCGGGCATCGGCGGGCTCGGCCACATCGCCGTCCAGTACGCGGTTGCCATGGGCCTGCGCGTCGCTGCGGTGGATATCGCCGATGACAAGCTCGCCCTGGCCAAGAAGCACGGTGCGGAACTGACCGTCAATGCCCTGCACGAAGATCCCGCCGAAGTCATTCAGCGCGAAACCGGAGGTTGCCATGGAGTCCTGGTCACGGCAGTGCACCCGTCAGCATTCGGCCAGGCGATCGGGATGGCCCGCCGCGGCGGAACGATTGTGTTCAACGGCCTGCCGCCGGGTGACTTTCCGGCGCCGATCTTCGAGATTGTGCTCAAGGGCCTGACCGTCCGCGGCTCCATTGTGGGAACCCGGCAGGACCTGCAGGAGGCCCTGGAGTTCTATGCCCAGGGCAAGATCCACCCCACGGTCTCCACCCGGGAGCTCTCCGAAGTCAATGCCGTCCTCGACGAGATGAAGCACGCCAAGATCGACGGCCGCGTAGTCATCAAGTACTGATCCAGAAAGGACTCTGATGCCACAGACAAAGCTCGACGCCGCCGTGACCCTTCCCGGGGAGGACTTCTCCCGGGTGGCGCTCACCCCCGTGGCGGTGGAACTGCTGCGCAAGCTGTGGCTCCAGCACGGGCCGCTGATGTTCCATCAGTCCGGCGGCTGCTGCGACGGGTCCTCGCCGATGTGCTATCCCGCGGGGGAGTTCATCACCGGCGACTCGGATGTGCAGTTGGGCCTGTTCGACATTTCCGACGGTCTGCAGCCGCAGACGATTGAGTTCTGGATGTCGAAGGAACAGTTCAACTACTGGAGCCACACCCACCTGACCGTGGATGTGGTGCCGGGCCGGGGAAGCGGCTTCTCGGTGGAAGCGCCCGAAGGCAAACGGTTCCTGATCCGGTCAACGCTGATGGACTGGCCGGTCTAAACCGGAACGGGCTACGCGCGAGCGGGCCGCGCAGGGGAACCTGCGCGGCCCGCTTTTGCGCGTCTCACCATGTGGGATAAGAATGGCCGTCCAGTGGATGGACACTAATGTAGACAGGTCTGTTTCCACCAAGCTACCGAGATTGTGGACTTTTCTATGAACCTCTTCCGGACCAAGTCGATCGAGCAGTCCATGTCGGACGCTGATGAGCCCGGACGCCAGCTGAAGCGCTCGCTCAGCTCCTGGGACCTGATGATCATGGGCGTCGCCGTTGCGGTGGGCGCCGGCATCTTCTCGGTGGGCGCCAAGGCTGCCGCAAACTTCGCCGGCCCGGCCGTGACCCTCTCCTTCGCCATTGCCGCGGTCACCTGTGCGCTGGCGATCATGTGCTACGCCGAGTTCGCCACGGCCATCCCCGTGGCAGGCTCCGCCTACGTCTTCACCTACGCCACCATGGGTGAGCTGCTGGCCTGGATCATCGGCTGGAACCTCATCCTCGAACTGTTCACCGCCGGTGCGGTGATCGCCAAGTACTGGGGCATCTACCTCAGCAAGGTCTTCGCGCTCATGGGCGCAGACATTCCGCCGTCGATCTCCCTGGGCGGCGTGGACCTCTACTGGGGTGCCTTCCTGATCGTCGCCGTGTTCACCGTGCTGCTGGTGCTGGGGACGAAGCTGTCCGCCCGCGTCGGCAACATCTTCACGCTGGTCAAGATCGGCGTCGTGCTCTTTGTGATCGTGGTGGGCTTCAGCTACGTGAAGTTCGAGAACTACGCTCCGTTTGTCCCGGCCTCCGAGCCGACCGGGGGCACCGGCGCCGCCGATGTCATGAAGCAGTCCTTCTTCGCTTTCCTTACCGGCGCCGCCCCGGCGCAGTACGGCACGCTGGGCATCTTCGCCGGCGCCGCCCTGGTCTTCTTCGCCTTCATCGGTTTCGACGTCGTCGCCACCTCGGCCGAGGAGGTCAAGAACCCGCAGAAGACCCTGCCTCGCGGCATCTTCGGCGGCCTCGCCGTCGTCACGGTGCTTTACATCCTGGTGTCCCTGGCGCTGACCGGCATGGTGTCCTACACGGAACTGGCCGAAGCCGAGAACCCCACCCTCACCACGGCGTTCGAGGCCGTCGGCAACACCGATGCCGCCAAGATCATCGCTTTCGGCTCCCTCGTGGGCCTGACCACCGTGATCATGGTGCTGCTCATGGGCCTCTCCCGGGTGGTGCTGGCAATGAGCCGCGACGGACTGCTGCCGCGCTCGCTGTCCAAGACCAGCACCATCCGCGCGACGCCGGTCCGCCTCCAGGTGATCTGTGGCGCCGCTGTGGCGGTTGTTGCCGGGCTCACCAACGTGGACCTGCTGGAGGAAATGATCAACATCGGCACGCTGTCCGCGTTT
Source organism: Arthrobacter sp. (assembly GCA_034376805.1). Taxonomy (GTDB): domain Bacteria; phylum Actinomycetota; class Actinomycetes; order Actinomycetales; family Micrococcaceae; genus Arthrobacter. Next base: position 214,030 of record JAXMJF010000040.1, on the reverse strand, counting down.
GTGACGGTCAGCATCGGCGTCCTGGTGCTGCGCAAGAAGCGCCCGGACCTGAAGCCTGCGTTCCGGGTGCCGTTCGGCAAGGTGCTCCCGATCGTTTCTGCCGTCCTGTGCCTGTACCTCATGACCAACCTGGCCGTGGAGACCTGGATCTTCTTCGCGGTATGGCTCGTGATCGGCGTGGTCATCTACTTCTCCTACGGCCAGCGTCACTCCCGGCTGAACGAGAGGTTCGCCGAGGCCAAGGCCTCCGTGAACGGCCCCGCCGGCAAGAGCGCAGCCGTTGCCGACGCCAAGGCCGCTGCCAAGGCCGGAGCCAACGCCAACTAGGGAGCCGGCGCCCCCAACAAACCGAAGTCGCCGGAACCTGTGCGAATTCGCTGGAATCTTCCGGCGAATCGGCACAGTTCCGGCGACTTCGGCGTTGGCTGCCGATCCCTATGATGGAACCATGGCCCGCCCAGCACGACCGGAACGCAAAGCGGAGCTGTTGGCCGCGATCCTGGACTACCTCATGGACAAGACCCTCGCGGAGCTCACCTTCCGGAGCCTGGCCGAGGGCCTGGGGGTCAGCAGCTATGTGCTCGTCTACCATTTCGGGCACCGCGAGCAACTGGTGAACGAGATCATCCGCACCATCGAAGCCCGGCTGGACGGCATCCGGGCCGCGGACGTGCGGGACATCGACCGGGACGCCTGGCGGGAATTCCTGCTCGAGTCCTGGCGCTGGACCATGGCGCAGCGCAACCGGCATCTGGCCCGGCTTGAATTCGAGGCGACGGCGCAGGACATCGTGGCGGATTCGCCCCGCGGAACGGCGCAGGCACATTTCAGGATGCTGCACGAGAAAGCCCGGGACTGGCTGATGCTCCAGGGCATCCGGGAAGAGTTCGCCGACACCGACGCCCGGCTGTTCACCGCCGCCTTCCACGGGCTGCAGTTCGACTTCGTCGTGAACAACCAGCCTGAGGAGGCCAGCCAGGCCTTTGACCTGATGCTGCTGGTCTTTTTCAACAACCTGGACCGGCGGCTCGCCACCGACGGCCAGCACATCTGACCCGGCACAGCTGGCGGGCACATCCGGCCATGATCGGCTGCTCCCCGCCCCCCGCTCCCCGCCTCAGGGTGCGGCATAGCGGCCGATCCACTCCACGAGGGGCCGCAGCTCCTCCCAGCGCCGGGCCACCTCCCGGGCCGCGTCCGGCGTGGACAGCCAGGCAGGCCGTCCCGCGTGCATTCCGGCGGCGAGTGACTTGTGCTTCAACAGCCCTGCGCGGGGATGGTCTTTGGCGAAGCCCCGCGGAACGGTTTTCAGGGTCTCTCCTTCCACTGTGAAGCCCAATGCCTCGACCTGGCCGACGATCTTCTGCAGGACCTCGCCGCTGGACGGTGCGTCCACCGCGCTGCGGAAGCGCGCCAGCTGGTCAGGTGTATGGGTGTGGTAACCGCCGCCGATGAGCAGGCCGTCAGCGCTGAGCTGGATGTATAAGCCCATGCCTTCGGCAACGGAGGCGACGGCGCCCTGAGCGGTCTTGTACGGGGACTTGTCCAGGGAGAACCGGATGTCCCGGTTGGGGCGGAAGAGCTTGGCCGCGCCGAACTCCGGCTCCAGCGCGGCCAGCAGTCCGGTCAGGGGTTCCTTGACCGCGGCGTCATAGGTGGATTTGTGTTCCAGCCACCAGCCGCGGTTGTTGTTGTGTTCGAGCTCCGCATAGAACTCGAAGGCGGCGTCAGGGATGCCTGCAAATGGGGTCATACGTGCATCCTAAGGACGCGGCGCGCCGTTCCGCGAGGAGCGCCGGCCGTATGTGGAAAGTCGAGGACACCCGCCCCGAAGGATCCGTGAAAGGGGTGTTTCAGGGGCAGGGCTTCCTGGCGGCCCGCATGGACGCCCCCGTCTCAGAGCTGTAACAATGAGCCGGACGTGGTTGACCTCACAAGAGGTTTAGATCAGACTTAATTTGAACGTCTGTTCGAACAGCGAACATTTGCGGCTTGGGGGCTTGTCACTCCCATGCCAATGGGCACATAGGAGTGAACATGAAACGTCGTTTTATTGCCGTCTTGGCAGCCGCCTCCGTTCTGGGTTTGTCGGCCTGCGGAAGTGGCTCGCCCAGTTCCACGGGAGGCGGAACCGCCACCGGGGGCTCCGGCGGAGGTTCGGACCTGACCAAGGTCAGCGTCGGCGTCATTCCGATCGTCGACTGCGCCCCCATTTACCTCGGCGACAAGCAGGGCTTCTTCAAGGAAGAGGGACTCCAGCTGGACATCCAGACCGCAACGGGCGGCGCGGCGATCGTCCCCGGCGTCGTCAGCGGCAGCTTCGACTTCGCCTTCTCCAACCTGATCTCGGTCATGGTCGCCAAGGACAAGGGCCTGGACCTGAAATTCGTCGCCAACGGTGCATCCACCACCGGTGAGATCGGCAAGGACATCGGTGGCGTCGTCGTGCCGGCAGGCTCGGACATCCAGTCCGCGAAAGACCTCGCCGGCAAGACCGTCTCGGTGAACAACCTCTCCAACATCGGCGACACCACGATCAAGTCCGTCGTCGAAAAGGACGGCGGCGATCCCAACAGTGTGAAGTTCGTTGAAGTGGCTTTCCCGGACGCCCCGGCGGCCCTGGCCAACAAGCAGGTGGACGCGGCATGGATCCTCGAGCCGTTCCTGTCCAAGGCTGTCGCTGAAGGCGGCAAGGTGGTGTCCTGGAACTTCGTCGAGATGGACCCGGAGCTGGACATCGCCGGCTACTTCACCAAGGCTGAGACCATCCAGGGCAAGGCCGATCTCACGCAGAAGTTCACCCGCGCCATGAACAAGTCGCTCGAGTACGCGCAGCAGCACCCGCAGGAAGTCCGCGACATCGTGGGCACCTACACCAAGATCGACGAGGCTGCCCGGGCTGCGATCACACTGCCGCGGTACCGGGTCGAATTCAACAAGGACGCGTTCAAGGTCCTCGGCGACGCAGCCGCCAGCTACGGCACGCTGACCAAAGCTCCGAACGCAGACGAACTCCTCCCGTGAGTTCAAAGACTCTGGCTGCCGGTGCTGCCACTCCCGACGTGGAGCGGCAGCACCGGCAGGTCCGCAAGGTACCAACAAAGCAACTGCTCGGCGTCGCGGGGATCCTCGGATTCCTGCTCACCTGGGAGCTCATTCCCCGGCTCGGCCTCATCGACGCAAACTATTTGCCGCCCGCCAGTGAGGTCATTGCCGCGCTGGTGGTCGATTTTGGACTCACTGCCTTTTGGGTTGCCGTCGGCGAGACCATGAAGGCCTGGTTCCTGGGCCTCCTGGTGGCCGTGGCGGCAGCCGTGCTGCTCGGCTTCATCATCGGCTCCAGCAACTTCCTGCGGAAGGCCACCAACTCCACAATTGAATTCCTGCGCCCGATCCCGTCGGTTGCGCTGATCCCGCTGGCCGTGCTGCTCTTCGGCGTGAAGATCGAGTCGTCGCTGCTGCTGATCGTGTACGCCGCCTTCTGGCAGGTCCTCATCCAGGTGCTCTACGGCGTGGCCGACGTCGATATGGTCGCCAACAACACAGCCAAGACGTACGGCCTGGGTAGGATGGCCCGGATCCGCTACGTCGTCTTTCCCACCGCCCTGCCCTACCTGATGACCGGGGTGCGGCTCGCCGGCGCGGTGGCGCTGGTCCTGGCCATCACCGCGGAACTTGTGATCGGATCCCCGGGACTCGGCCGCGAAATCGCCCTTGCCCAGTCGGGCGGTGCCATCTCCGGCATGTACGCCCTGGTGCTCGCCACCGGCCTGATCGGCGTGCTGATCAATATGCTGATGCGCTTCATCGAAAAGAAGACCCTGGCCTGGCACTCGTCGGTCCGCTCCGAGGTGGTCGTATGAAGACCCTGAAGAATCTCGGCTACATCCTGGGCCTGCCGGTGATCCTGATCCTGATCTGGTGGGCCTCCACCCTGGGGACGGTCAACTTCTTCGTCCCCACCCCGGCCAGCCTGGTCGAAACCTTCGGCGAGGTCTGGTTCGGCGAGCGGATCTTCACGGATGTGCTGCCCAGCATCGGGCGGCTCACAGTGGGCGTCCTCGCGGCGATCGTGATCGGCGTCGTCGGCGGGGTCCTGATCGGATCGGTCCGATGGCTCCGGTCGCTGCTGGAACCGACGCTGGAGTTTTTCCGCGCCATCCCGCCTCCGGTCCTGGTCCCGGTCCTGATGCTGCTCATGGGCATCACCGACACCATGAAGGTCGTCGTCATCATCTCCGGCTGTATCTGGCCGGTGCTGCTGAACACGATCGAGGGCGTCCGCGCAGTCGACCCGGTGCTCTCCGACTCCGCCCACACCTACGGTATCGACGGCTGGGCACGCGTCCGTTACCTGGTGCTGCCGTCCGCCAGCCCGCAGATCATGGCCGGTGTGCGCCAGTCGATGTCCCTCGGGTTGATCCTGATGGTCATCTCCGAAATGTTCGCCTCGTCCTCGGGACTGGGCTTCACCATCGTCCAGTTCCAGCGTTCCTTCTCCATCCCGGAGATGTGGTCCGGCATCGTGGTGCTCGGGCTGCTGGGTGTGGGCATGTCATTCATCTTCCAGTGGGCCGAGCGGAATATCCTGCGCTGGTACCACGGCCAGAAAGAGGTAGAAAATGCAGCCTGACGCAACTCACGCGGGCCCGGAAGCGATGCTCTCCGTCCGCGGGCTGAAGAAGGTGTACCAGACCGACGGCGGCGATGTGGAGGCCGTGCGGAACCTGACCTTCGATCTGCGCGCGGGCGAACTGGCGTGCCTGGTGGGACCCTCCGGGTCCGGCAAGACAACACTGCTCAAGTGCATCTCCGGGCTGATGGCCCCGACCGAGGGCGAAGTGCTCCTGGACGGCAAACGCGTCGTCGGCCCGCCGAAGAAGATGGCCGTGGTGTTCCAGGAATACGGACGCTCGCTGTTCCCCTGGATGCGGGTCCGGGACAATGTGGAACTGCCGCTGAAGAACCAGGGCGTCCCGAAGGCCGAACGCGACAAGCTCGTCGATGAGGCGCTGGAGGCGGTGGGCCTGTCCCACGTCCCGCGGTCCTACCCGTGGCAGCTCTCCGGCGGTATGCAGCAGCGCGTGGCGATCGCCCGCGCCATCGCGTACCAGCCCGAGGTCCTGCTCATGGATGAGCCGTTCGCGGCCGTGGACGCCCAGACCCGGGCGGACCTGGAGGACCTGATCCGCACCGTGTGGAAGAAGCTGGGGATCACGGTCCTGTTCGTCACCCACGACATCGACGAGTCCGTCTACCTCGGAGAGCGGGTCATCATCCTCTCCAGCTCCCCGACGGTGATCCAGGAAGACATCACCATCGACCTGCCCGCGGACCGCGACCAGCTGGAGACCCGGTCGCTGCCGCGTTTCACCGAACTCCGCCACCACGTCTATGAGCAGATCCAGCTCGCCAAGAAGGGCCACCGTCCGGCCGCCGCGGGAGGCTCCGGCACGGGCTCGACGCCGGCCACCGCCTCGGGTGTGGATCTCGCCTAGCAAGTAACGCCGGCAACGAAAAACACCCCGCCACGGTTTGATCCGTGGCGGGGTGTTGGCGTTCGAAGCTGATCAGCCGATCTTGTTGGCTGCCTCAGCGTCGGAGAGAGAGGCTGTGCCCAGGTTGGCCCGCAGCTTGGCGCCGAGCTCGGCGTCGACGTTGGTCCAGTACTGGATGGCGCGTTCCTTGATCTCGGCGTTCTGCACGCCGCCCACGGCACCGGTGATGGTGTCGAGGAAACGGGCCTTGGCTGCTTCGTCAAAGACGTCGCGGTACAGCGTGCCGGCCTGGCCGAAGTCGCTGTCCTCGGAGTGCAGGGTCGCAGCGGTGCGGACCAGGGCGCCGTCGTACTCCCAGGAACCTTCACCGGCGCGGGCCGGGTCGGCCACGGGGCCGCCGAAGGAGTTGGGGGCGTAGACCGGGGCCGTTGCCGGCTTGTAGCCGTGGCGCAGCGAGCCGTCCTGCGAGTAGTTGTTCACCGGCGAGACCGGGCGGTTGACCGGCAGCTCGTTGAAGTTGGTGCCGACGCGGTAGCGGTGTGCGTCCGGGTAGGAGAACACGCGTGCCATCAGCATCTTGTCCGGCGAGATGTCGTGGCCCGGAACGACGTTCGCGGGAGACAGAGCGATCTGCTCGATCTCGGCGAAGAAGTTCTCCGGGTTGCGGTTCAGCTCGAAGCGGCCCACCTCGACCAGCGGGTAGTCCGCGTGCGGCCAGACCTTGGTCAGGTCGAACGGGTTGAAACGGTAGGTCTTGGCATCCTCGTACGGCATGACCTGGACGTGCAGGTCCCAGCTGGGGAAGTTGCCCTCGGCGATGGCCTCGTACAGGTCGCGGCGGTAGTAGTCGGCGTCGGCGCCGGCCAGCTGCTCAGCCTGCTCGTTGGTGATGTTGTGCTCGCCCTGGTTGGAGCGGAAGTGGTACTTGACCCAGAAGCGCTCGCCTTCGGCGTTCGTCCACAGGTACGTGTGCGAGGAGAAGCCGTGCATCTCGCGCCAGGAGCGGGGCAGGCCGCGGTCGCCCATGAGGTAGGTGACCTGGTGGGCGGACTCGGGGGAGAGGGTCCAGAAGTCCCACTGCATGTCGGCATCGCGCAGGCCGGAGCCCGGGAGGCGCTTCTGCGAGTGGATGAAGTCCGGGAACTTGATGCCGTCCTTGATAAAGAACACGGGGGTGTTGTTGCCCACGATGTCCAGGTTGCCCTCAGGGGTGTAGAAACGGGTCGCGAAACCGCGGACGTCGCGCCAGGTGTCGGGGGAGCCCTGCTCGCCGGCCACGGAGGAGAAACGGATGGCGGTGCCAACCTGGGCGCCCGGCTGGAATGCAGCCACGCGGGTGTACCGGGACACGTCGCCGGTCACCGTGAAGGTGCCGAACGCGCCGCCGCCCTTGGCGTGCACAATGCGCTCCGGGATCCGCTCGCGGTTGAACTGTGCGAGCTTCTCGACCAGGTAGCGGTCGTGCAGCGCGGTGGCTCCGTCGGCACCGGCGGTCAGCGAGTGCTCGTCGGACGCGACAGGGGCGCCTGTCTGGGTCGTGGTCGCGGTGTGCGGGATGGGCGCGGAAAGGTTCGCAGTCATCATTCTCCTTTGTTGATTTCTTGCTGTTCAGATGTGGAGGGAAGTTTTTGGGTGCGCTGGCAGTCCTGGCAGATGCCCTGGTACAGCACATCGGCGATCTGGATGGTCATCGGCCTGGCGTTGTCGTCCCAGCTCGGCGTCAGGCACGGCGCGTGGCCGACGGCGCATTCGACGTCCTCGACCCGGCCGCAGCTGATGCAGACGGCGTGGTGGTGGTTGTCGCCCACCCGCGTCTCGTACAGGGCGGGGGAGTGCGGCGGCTCAAACCGGCGCAGCATCTGCAGGTCGGTGAGATCGCCCAGGACCACATAGACGGACTGCGCGGTGAGTTCGGGGAGATCCTGGCGGGCGGCGGCGAGGATGTGTTCGGCGGGGGAATGCGGGTGATGCTCGACGGCGGTGAGCACGGCGAGCCGCTGTTTGGTCACCCGGCGGCCGTGGGCACGCAAGGCGGCAGCCCATGCTTCGTGGGTGCCCGTCGATTCCGTCATGCCCCCATTCAAGCACTTATTATGAGTCCATCATAATAAGGCGCGGCTTATGACGGCTTTCCTGGCAGCCTGCCGGCGGCCTGCCCGCAGGCTGCGCGTCGGGCGCCGGGTGCACAGGCCAGGCACTCCGGCGCCACTAGAGTATCCGGGTGGGGAAATATCTGGCGGACATCACGCCCTTGCGCGAGAGTCCGGCGTTCCGCCGCCTGTGGCTGGGATCCGCCGTCGCCGCCCTGGGCAGCCAGCTGACCCTGGTTGCCGTGAGCCTGGAGGTCTACCGGCTCACCCAGGACAGTCTCTACGTGGGACTGCTGAGCATCTTTGCCCTTGTCCCGCTGGTTTTCGGCGGGCTGCTGGGCGGCTCGATCGCGGACGCCCACGACCGCCGCAAGGTGGCCCTGCTGGCCTCCTCGGTGCTGTGGCTGACCACCGCCTGCCTGGCCCTGCAGGCCTGGCTGCAGCTGGGGAATGTCTGGCTGCTGTACGTCCTGGTGGCGGTGCAGAGTGGCGCGCAGGCCATCAACCAGCCGGCCCGCAGCGCCATCATCCCGCTGCTGGTCCGCAAGGAACTCCTGCCTGCCGCCAACGCGCTGAGCATGATCAGTTTTGGCCTCACCCTGACCGCCGGGCCGCTGCTGGCCGGGCTGCTGGTGGCCACGGTCGGCTTCGCCTGGACCTACACGATCGACGTCGCCACCTTCGCCTTCGCCTTGTGGGCGCTGCTGAAGCTGCCCGCCATGCCTCCGGGGGAACATGCGCGGCCCGCTGGGCTGCGGTCTGTCGTCGAGGGCTTCCGTTTCCTGGGCACGCGCCCCAACCTGAAGATGACCTTCATCATCGACCTCGTCGCCATGATCTTCGCCCAGCCCCGGGCGCTGCTGCCCGCGATCGGCGCCGTGATGATCGGCGGCGGCGAAACCACGGTGGGGATCCTGCTGGCCTCCACCGCGGTCGGCGCGTTCTTGGCCGGCCTCTTCTCCGGGCCGCTCGGGGCGGTGCGGCGGCAGGGGGCCGCCGTCGTCTGGTCCGTGATGGGCTGGGGTGCCTCGATTGCCGGCTTCGGCCTCGTGGTTGTCCTCGCCGGGAACTCCGGCGCCGGAGGCGTGACGTGGTGGCTGCTGCCGGCGGCCCTGTGCTGCGGGCTGGCCGGCATCGCCGACTCCGTCAGCGCCGTCTTCCGCACCACGATCCTGCAGGCGTCCACGCCGGACCACCTGCGCGGGAGGCTGCAGGGCGTCTTCATTGTGGTGGTGGCCGGCGGCCCCCGGGTGGGGGACGTGCTCGCAGGCGGGTGGACTAAAATTCTGAGTGAAGGCTGGGTGTTGCTTTTGGGCGGCTTGGTGTGCATCGCGGTGGCCTGGGCCGTGGCGCACTGGCAGTCGGGCTTCCTGAAGTATGACGCGCGGAACCCGGTGCCGTAGCGGGACGTTTTCCGGGTGAGGGTCCTTGGGACTACTTCGGGAGGAACAGTGCATCAGCATCACAACGGACTGAAGACCGCGGCCCTGTTCGGTGTGCTGTGGGCCGTGCTGCTGGGCCTTGGCGCGCTGATGGCCTCCAGCATGCGCAGTGCCGCACCGATCTGGATCATGGCCCTGATCGGCGTCGCCACCACGGCCTACGGCTACTGGAACAGTGACAAAATCGCCATCCGGGCCATGCAGGCCTATCCCGTGACGGAGGCCCAGGCGCCGCAGCTCTTCCAGATTGTCCGGGAGCTCTCCGCCACGGCGCAGCAGCCGCTGCCGCGGATCTACCTCTCGCCCACGATGGCCCCGAACGCCTTCGCGACCGGACGGAACCCGCAAAACGCCGCGGTGTGCTGCACCGAAGGCATCCTTCGGCTGCTCGACGCCCGGGAACTGCGCGGCGTGCTGGGCCACGAGCTGATGCACGTCTACAACCGGGACATCCTGACCTCCTCGGTGGCCGCCGCCGTTGCCGGCGTCATCACCTCGGTGGCGCAGATGTTCCTGATTTTCGGCGGCGGCGGGGACCGGCGCAACGCCAATCCGATCGCCGCGATCGCGATGGCGCTGCTGGCGCCGTTTGCTGCCTCGCTGATTCAGATGGCCATCTCCCGCACCCGGGAGTTCGACGCCGACGAGGACGGTTCCAAGCTCACCGGAGACCCGCTGGCGCTCGCCTCAGCCCTGCGCAAGATCGAGCAGGGCGTCCAGCTCGCGCCGTTGCCGCAGGACCAGCGACTGGTTAACGCCTCGCACCTGATGATCGCGAACCCGTTCCGCGGCGGTGGCGCCGCGAAGATGTTCTCGACGCACCCGCCGATGAGCGAGCGGATCGGCCGGCTGGAGCGGATGGCGGGCCGGCCGCTGGGCTAGCTGTACTGCCCAGGCCGGTTGCATGTCCCCGCGGACCGGGGGTCCCGGGGGAACGCCGGGCCGCGGAGACGTAACTAGCTGCGGAAGTTCACGAACTGCAGGTCGGCCTCGTCGAAGCCCTTCAGCAGGTTCATGGTCTCCTGCAGGTCATCGCGGGACTTGGAGGTCACGCGGAGCTCGTCGCCCTGGATCTGCGACTTGACGGATTTGGGGGCCTCGTCGCGGATGAGCTTGTTGATCTTCTTCGCGAGGTCCTGCGCGATGCCCTCCTTGATGGTGGTCTCAAGCCGGAACTCCTTGCCGGACGCGTACGGCTCGCCCGTGTCGAGAGACTTCAGAGAGATGCCGCGGCGGATGAGCTTGGACTGCAGTACGTCCAGGACCGCGAGGACACGCTCTTCGGAGTTGGCCTTCATGAGGATCTTCTCGCCGCTGAAGTCGACCTCGGCGCCGACGCCCTTGAAGTCGTAGCGCTGGACCAGTTCCTTCTGGGCCTGGTTCAGCGCGTTGGCGACTTCCTGCTTGTCGACCTTGCTGACGACGTCGAATGTGGATTCGCCTGCCATGACTGTCCTCCTGGTGGTTGGGGGGGTGCCCGGTGAGGGGCCGTTGTGTCTGCAATCCAGCCTAGTACGGATGCCCCTGATGTGAAGGCCGGCGGGGCGTTGTCGCCTTCACAGTCCCGTTCACAGTCCGCTCAAAGCTGAGTCAGGGCGGGAACGAAGTTTCGGGGGGCAGGGTTGCAGGAGTTGGAAGAGTCGCTCGAAAGGTAGAGCTCATGCAGAACAAGCCCGGCCGGAATGTCATCCGCTCCTCGGCAGCTGCCGCCGGCGGTATTGCCGCCGCCGCGTCCTCGGTGGCAGCCGCGACGCTGGCGGCTTCCATCATCTTCAGTCCGGCCGCGGATGCATCGTCGCGGCTGGACGGCGTCCATGCCGATCTTGCGCGTGCCGTCCAGCTGAACCAGATCACGGAGGAGCAGGCTGCGAGGTTCGAGTCCAAACTTGCCAGCCGCATCTTGGGAGAAGCCTGATTTTCCGGCGTTTTTAGGGCCCAAAAGCGCCGATTCGATTCTTCGGCAGAAGTTCTGTAAAGTTGTCTTGCCCGCGGTTACTGGAAGCGGAACGGACTGGAAACAGGCGTTCTGACGATGGAAGCCGCGAGTGATCTTCTTTTGAAGTTCGGCAGATTACCCGAGCGGCCAAAGGGGGCTGACTGTAAATCAGCTGGCAACGCCTACGGGGGTTCGAATCCCTCATCTGCCACCCTTGGAAAAGCCTCCGGAACCAACAGGTTCCGGAGGCTTTTTCTTTGCCCGCCTCAGACCGGAGTGCCCGCCGGGACCCAGTTTCCGCGCCTCTTTCGGACGCCGGACGCGGATTCGGACGGCGGCAGCCCGGATCCGCGTAGCGCGCGTCCAGAAGCGTAGCGGAACTTGCTGCGCGTCCCGACTCGGGGGCCGCGGAAGCAGGAAAACCCGCGCCAGAGGCTGTAGATCGTCCCGCCGGCAGTGCCTGCCTCAGACCGGAGTGCCCGTCAGGACCCAGTTTCCGCGCCTGTTTCGGACGCCGGGCGCGGATTCGGACGGCGGCACCCCGGATCCGCGTAGCGCGCGTCCGAATGCGCAGCGGAACGTGCAGAGCGTCCCGCCGGAGGCGGCCGCCGGCTATTGGCGGCGCGCGGCGAGGGCAGCGGCCAGGGCCGTCGCGGAGCTGGTGCTGCTGTTGATCCGCCAGTCTGTTTCCTTGTTGAAGTGGAACCAGACCACCGCTGTGACATCGGACTGCGCTGCAAGGTAGCTGATCAGGGCCGTGTTCCAGTCCGCTTTGGAGCCGCCCTGTTCCGCGGACGATGTTTCTGCGATGAGCACCTGTTTGCCGGGCGCGAGCCGCCGGAGTTCGGCCAGGCCCGGGCCGAAGAGCGCCGTCGGCGAGATCCAGCTGCTCCAGGCCGCCGACGTGCCCCAGTTGTAGCCGTCGAGAGCCACCGCGTCCACGTACCCGGGGCCGGGGTACAGGCCGTCGAGCGGGGTTGACCCCCAGTAAGGGACGTTGGGGTTCCAGACCCATGTGATGTTGGTGGCGCCGGTGGCAGCGACGACGTCGTGAACGTGCCGCCACGCGGCGGCGTAATCACCGGGTCCGTTGCCGTTGACGCCCTCGGACCAGGGGTACCAGTTGCCGTTCATCTCGTGCCCGAAGCGCAGCATCACCGGATGCCCCCAGGACGCCAGGGCCGCGCCCCACTGCCGCAGATAGGGGTCGAAGTCTCCGGCGGTGACGCGGTCGAGGGCGTAGGCCGGCTGTTCGGTTCCGCCGCCCCAGGCCCAGGGCTCCCAGGTCAGCAGGGTTGTGGCGCCCCGGCTGCGGGCGGCGTCCAGCTCCGGAACGGGCGGGGCCTGGTTGAAGTCCTTGTAGGACAGGATGACGGACGGCACCTCGCCGGCAAGGGACGCGGCCTGGTCCAGTTCCGCCGAGGCCATCGGTCCGCCCGGCGTGCCGACGCCGAAGCGCAGCGGCGCGCTGCTGATGGCCGGTGGCGGCGGCGCAGGGTCGGTCACCGGGGCGGCGACGACGGTGAAGGCCGCCGAGGCCGTGACGGTCCCGGCAGCGGCCTGGACGTCAAGGACCGCCTGGGAAGTCTGCGGGATGACGACGGCGGCTGTGAAGTATCCGGAGGCGCCCACCTTGAAGGCGACGGAGCTGGTGCCGGCGTTGAGGGTCCCGGAGCTCTTTTTTGGGAAACCGGTGCCGGTGACGGTGACCGTGGTTCCCGCCGGGCCCTGGGCCGGACTGAGGCTGATGGCCGCGGCCGCGGCCTGCGCGGGGACCGCTGCCAGCGACAGGCTCAGGACCACCAGCGCCAGGACGCAGGCCAGGCTTCTTATCGGCTTCATCGCAAAACTCCTCGGCCGGACGCCGGGTGCGGCGGGGCGTCGTGACGGTACCCGGCCCCCACCGGAAGCCGTAGCTTCCAGTGTCCGCTACGGCCGCCCCGCCCCGGGGACTAAAAAGACGCAGGACATCCCGAGGATTGCCCAAGCATTCCGCTCAGTCGTGCAGCGGGGACTTCGACAGGATCCAGGTGTTCGTCCCGTCCTGGCGGTTGAACGTCACTGTGGTGACGAGGGCGCGGATGAGAGCGAGGCCGCGCCCGGATTCAGCCTCGCCGTCGGGCATGGCAGCGTCCGTATCAATGGGGTCCGGGCAGGCTGCGCCGAAAGCGCTGACCCGGGCCTCGAGCCTGATGGGCGTGACGCTGATGTCGACCCCGAGTTCCACCGGCTCCGTGGATTCGGGAACGGCATGCTGCACCACGTTGCTGGCAGCCTCGATGACGGCCGTGGCGAACGTCATGCGGTCCATGTCCGGAACAAAGGAAGCGTCGTCCCACAGCCCATCCAGCTCGATATGGACGGCCTCGATGACTTCCGGACGTGCCGCCTGGCGCAGCGTCCGCCGGGCGAGGACGTCAGTCATCGCCGAAAGCAACAGCAGCGGAGGAGTACGACGTCAGGACTTTGTCCATGCTGGTCAGGCCAAGGACCATTTGAACCTGCGGCTGGACTGCCGCGATGCGAAGGTCGCCGCCGGCCTGCCGGGCGGCCTTGAGGCATCCGATCAGGGCTCCGAGGCCGGAAGAGTCCATAAACGCCGTCTCTTTCAGGTTGATCACGATCCTCGAGGAGCCCGCCGCGACCACTTCCGCAACCATTTCCCGCAGTTTCGGCGCTGACACCATGTTGAGCCGGCCGGCGGCCGTTATCTCGGCGTAGCTGTCTTTCACTTCATAGCTCAGGTCCACGGATGGCCCTTTCTTTGGATGACTCGGTGGTGCTGTCGGTCTCATCGTGGGAATCGCTGCCCGGGTACCCGCGGTACCTGACGGCCCGGAACAGGATACTCATGACGATGAGGTCAAACACCACCCAGAGTACGTTGACCAGTGTGCCGATCGGTTCGGACATTCCGGCAGCAAGCCGCCCAATCCCCACAACAGCCGCGATGACCAGAAGGACGGACACCGCAATCTGCGGGCGGATCAGGCTCCACCGCGGTCCGCCGGACTGTCGGTCCTTGGGGGTGACGGCGAATCCGAGCGGGCGCCCGAACCAGACGTTCCGGGCCGCCGTCGTGCAGGCTTTGATCCAGGTCGGAAACAGCGCGAGGCTGTACTGCTGCCCGCGCCAGGTGGGGATGCCCTTCCCGGCGATGGCGAACAGGAGCTGGTTCACCACCATGAACGGTATGAACCGGACAAAGAAGTCGGTGCTGAGGCTGGTGACGGGCAGGATTCCGAAGAGCAGATAAACGATCGGTGCGGCGAAGTAGACGACGGCGGCGAAGCCGCTGAGATAGGTCCACATGGTCGCAAAGTACATGAGCCGCTGGCCCAGCTTGAGTCCCCGCTGGACCAGCGGGTTTTCCCGCAGGAACACCTGCATGGTGCCCTGGGCCCAGCGGAGCCGCTGGGTCAGCATGGTGCCGATGTCCTCCGGTGCCAGCCCGTTAGCCAGGACCTCATGGTGGTACACGCTCTGCCAGCCCATGGCGTGCAGCCGCATCGCCGTTGCCATATCCTCGGTCACGGAGATGGTGGCCAGCGGCATCACGGGCTGGGCCTCGTCGGTCCGTTCCACCGACAGGGCGTCCAGCACCGCCTGGACGGACTCGATGGCGCCGAGCGGGGACCAGTCACGGGCCGCCATCCGCTGCACCGCATCGTCGGTGACCACGGGCACGCCGGCAGCTCCGATCTCCACCGGGGACATCGCTGCGATTTCCTCCAGATCGGCCTGCAGGGCGGACACGTCAGCCAGCACCAGCGACTGGACCGCCTGGTCCACCCGCCGCCGCGCCCGGTAGGTGATCTCGCTCAATGAACCGCCGGCGTCGAGCTGGCGCCGGGCCTCCTGGGTCGCCGCTTCGACTTCGTCCAGGGTCTGCTGCAGGAGGGGGGATTCACTGGAGGCTGCTTTGCGCGCCTTGCGGATGGCGGCCTGGGATGCGCCGAGGGCGCGCCGGACACTCTTTTCCGTTTCCTTGACGTAGCCAACCAGCCCCAGCTGCATCAGGGCTTCCCGCCGGAGGACGGCGTTGGAGCCGCAGAAGAAGGCAGCATTCCAGCCGTCCTTGCCCTGCTGGATCGGGCCGTAGAACAACGGTGCCTGGCTGCCCAGGGGATCGTCCGCCGGGACGTTGATGAAGTACTGGGGTGTCTGGACGAGGGCAATCCTGCGGTTGTTGAAGTAGCCCAGCGTCTTGTCCAGAATGTCCGGTTCGGGGATCTGGTCCGCGTCCAGGATGAGCAGGAACTCTCCTGAGGTCATCATCAGCGCGTTGTTCAGGTTCCCGGCTTTGGCGTGCCGGGGCATCCCGCTCCACGCCGCACTGCGGGTCACGTACCCCAGACCGTGCGCGGCGGCCAGGTCCCGGAGTTCGGGCCGGTCACCATCGTCAAGGATCCACGTGCTGTGCGGGTGCCGGATCTGTTTGGCGGCCAGCGCCGTCGTCATCACCAGGTCCAGCGGCTCGTTGTACGTCGTGATGAAAACGTCGACAGTGGCGTCCGCGGGCGCCGGTGACGGCGGGGTGCGGGTCTTGAGCCGCCAGACCGTCATCCCGAAAAGCATGACGTCGATCAGGCTGTAGGTTTCGGCGATGACAAGGGGCACGGCAATCCACCAGGCATCCCAGTTCAGCGATGCCAGCCAGCGCCAGGCAATGTAGTTGACCCCGGTCAGCACCGTCAGGACGACGACGAGCCGGACCCAGAAGGGCCTCATCGGGTTGCCCCGGCGTGCGGGGTCAGGCCGCTCTGGTTATCGCGCCGGACGGCCAGGATGGTGACGTCGTCGGGGTTGGAGCTTCCCTGCGCCCGCCGGCGCACGGCGTCCACGAGCTCTTCCGCGGACCCCGCACAGACGGCGAGCCTGCCGATCTCGTCGACGGCGGCGAGTGTTCCGTCATAGAGGTCCAGGACGCCGTCGCTGAAGCTGACAATCATGTCCCCGGGGCCCAGCCGCGTTTCCAGTGATTCCCAGCGGGTGTCCGGGAGCAGGCCAACCGGGAAGTTGTCGGAGGCGAGCCTCTCCCAGGTGCCCGCCGCGCGGACCACCAGGGTCAGGCCGTGGCCGGCGTCGGCGAACAGGATCCGCCCGTCGGAGGCCCTGAGCCGGGCGTGGAAGAGCGTCGCGAAGGTGCCCGCCTGGCTCAGGTCTGTAGCCAGGCAGTCCTGCGTAAGGGTCAGGGCGGTCGCGGGGTCACCGCTGTTTCGGGCACTGCGAATGACGGCCCGCGTCGTGGCGGCGATCATGCCGGCGCCGGCTCCCTTGCCCATGACGTCACCGAGAGTGAAGCCGAGCCCCTCTTCGATGAGGTACCAGTCAAAGAAGTCCCCTCCGACGGCGGTGGAGGGGATGCAGGCGCCGGCTGTCTGGTAGCCGGGGAGGGGAGCGGCGTCCTTGGGCAGCAGGAAGCGCTGGATCTGGGCGGCGCGGCTGAGTTCGGCAGTGGCGGCGGCCGCCTGCTCGCGCGCGGTGTGGAGCCGGCGTCGCGCCCGTTGCGCCAATTCATTGACCACAAGGGCGCCCAGGACGAAGATCATCGTGCTGAACAGCCCGCGGAAGAGCTCGTTGGGGTTCGCGTCGATGCTCGACCCGAGAGCGAACGGGACCATGATGGCCACTGTCGCGCCCACAGCCGCGTAGGCCACATGGCGGCGGCCCTGCATAGCGGCGAACCAGAGCACCGGCAGCAGGACAATCGAGGCATAGATGGAGTGGCTTTCCCCCGTGCCGTGCCGCAAGGCTCCGGCTGCCAGGAAATCCAGGGAAGGGACAATGATGGCAAAGCGTGCCAGCTCCGGTTTGCCCGCCACGGCGGCGAAGCCGGTGGCCGCTGCCGTCAGCACCGCCCCGGCTGCCAGCGCCGTCCAGTCGCTGACCGTCAGGGTCGCGATCGCACTGCTCATCGCTGCGGCGACGACAAAGAACATCGCGAACGGCAGCTGTTTCCGAAGCGGCGACAGTTCGTCCACACCCGTCACAATGGACGGCATCCGTGGCCGCTGCCGTGGTTGCCCGTCCACACCTGTCATGACGGCTTCCCGCATTGCCGTTGCCGCCAATGATTCCCCTAAATCCAGACTTCCCCAGCTCTTGTCCCCATGAATCCTACCGATCCTTTGGCGCTGATAGCTCCAGGAAGACCCCTGCCGGCCTTGGGCCGGTGTCGGAGCTTAGCTTCGCCCCGGCGCGCGCTGGAAAAGGACGGCCGTGATGTCGTCCAGGACGACGGATTTCCCTCGCCGGTCGCACAATTTCTTGACAGCCGAGTCCGCGTCGTCCTGCGTGCGGCAATCCGTCATGGCGGTGGCGAGCAGGCCGAGGTCGCCGCCGTGGAGGTCGAGGAGTCCGTCGGTCGGAATCAGGACGGCATCTCCGGGAGACAGTGCGATGGGGCGCTGGTTCCAGGTCGCGCCGGGGACCAGCCCCAGCGGTGGACCTGTGGGGGGCAGGCGCTCGACGGTGCCGTCGGCGCGCAGGATGTGGGTCAATCCCTGTCCCGCGTCCGCATAGAGGCCGGTGCCGGTTGCCGGGTCGATGGCGGCGTGGAAGACCGAGGCGAAGGACCCTGCGCGGGCCAGCGTCCCGTCAATGCGGTCAGATACGTCCCGGAGGAGGCGGGACGGGTCCGTGTCCCAGCCGGCGTCGGCGAAGGCGGAGCGCGCCGCCCCTGCCACGAGCCCAGGACCGACACCCTTGCCCATGGCGTCGCCGACGGTCATGCGGAAGTGTCCGGACACTGTGGTGCCGAGGTCGTAGAAGTCCCCGCTGAGCCCGAAGGCGGGATAGAAGCAGACTCCCAGCGAATAACCGGCCGGGGCGGGCGGAGTGACCGGCAAGAGAGCTCGTTGAGTGCGGGCTCCCTGGTCGATGTCCCATGAAAGGTTCATCTCACGCTGGATAATTTGGGTCAGGTCTTCAAGGATCCTTTGCTGTTCCGCACCGAACGACCGGGGCGACTGGTCGATGATGCAGAACGTCCCAACATGGGTGCCGCCCGGTCCGGTGAGGGGGTGGCCGGCATAGAACTTGATGTGGGGGTTGCCCGTCACGAGCGGGTTGTTCCGGAAACGTTCGTCGGTGAGGGCGTTCTCCACGATCATGGTTTCAGAGGACTTGAGCGTCTCGGCGCAGAACGCGTCACCCCGGTCCGATTCGCGGGACAGCGGGCCTACGAACGATTTGAGGTACTGGCGGTTCTCGGCGATGAGCGACACGCTGGCTGCGCTGACCCCGAAAAGGCTCTGCGCCAAGCGCGTGATCCGGTCGAAGCGTTCCTCAGAGGGTGTGTCCAGCAGGCGGGTCCTGGACAGGTCCTCCAGCCGCGCCCATTCCGGGGCGTCAGGACCCCGGAGGCTGGTGGGGGATGGTTGTTCCGTGCTTGTCATACGTCCTCCAACGTTGAGGGGGAGCACCCTTCACGGACCTACTCGTCAGAATATCCGGGTCATCCCGAAGCCGCGGCGGGCGCTCAACCTCGGATGAGCTTACCGCCCATCGCAGGGGAGCAGAGAAGCGCCGTCCTTCCAGCGCCGGATGGACAGTATATTAAGCCGGGACAAGGTCACCCGTGCCGGCGGAAAACCGGGCCGGCGTTCCCGCTTCAGGCCAGAATGGTTCCGACTGCCAGAGGCCGTCGTCGTGTCCGAGAAACGTACCGCACTCTTGCCTCATTGCGGGGGTCCGGCCCGTTCGATTGGGCTCACCCGAAACGGATGATGTGGGTACCTGCCGCGGGCGCTGTAGTGGTCTATAGGACCCGCCCCCGGGATCACCCGATGCGGGTGGTGACGCCCCGGCAGGCGACGCCCAGACTTAGACGAGCGTGCCCGGACAGGGCGCTCCAATCAGAACGGAGGAAAGCCAGTGACAACCACGCCGGAGACTGAGGCCCACGGGCCGGTCGACTTTGTGCTCCTCGAGTTCCCCATGGCAGGACTGACCGGACGGGCTAGTGAAGAGCTCATCAGGCTCGTGGAGCAGGGTGTGATCCGGCTCTTCGATCTCCTCATCGTTATGAAGAACGAGGACGGCGCGGTGGAGGTGCTCGAACTCACCGACCCTGGCGGTCCCGCGGAGTCGTTCTCGTACTTCGACGGCGCGCAGTCCGGGCTTCTCGGCGAGGAGGAAATTGCCGAGGCAACTAGCGCGCTGATGCCAGGGACCCTCGCCGCGCTGATTGTTTTCGAAAACATCTGGGCGGCACCTTTTGTGGCGGCCGTTCGCGACGGCGGGGGCGAGCTCGTTGCGAGCACGCGGATCCCTGCGCCGGATGTGATGGCGGCGCTCGAGGCCCTCGACGCCGAGCGGCCCGTAGCCTGACACACCAAAGCGATGCGAGAGGAGAGAAATTATGGGACTGCTTAGGGGTATGGCGCGGACGGCGGTCGTTGCCGGGACGGCATCTGCGGTCAGCGGCCGCGTCCAGCGCAGGCAGGCTTCGAAGTTTGCCGAAAAGGACGCCGCGACAGCGGCGAAGCAGCAGGAGGCCTACAACGCGCAGATGGGCCAGCAGCAGCAAGCTGAGTACCAGCAGCCGGCTGCGCCCCCGGCTCCGGCTCCGGCCGCCGCAGGCGGAATCTCCAACGACGCCATCCAGCAGCTCAAAGAGTTGGCCGCGCTGAAGGAGCAGGGGATTCTCACGGAGCAGGAGTTCGGGGTGCAGAAGGCGAAGATCCTCGGCGGATAGGGCCGCCGCCAGAGGTCAGCTGACCTTGGTCTCGGCGAGGATGGCGTCGATCTGGGCGAGGGCCTGCTTCATGCCCTCTTCCATGCCCATGGCGAGAACCTTCTCCAGCGCCTCCGCTGAGTCAAAGGTCGACACCATGGTCATCCGCGTGCGGTTGTCGATTGCCTCAAGCTCCATGACAGCGTGGCTGGTGCCCATGGCGGGGACCGGGTCGCCGTTCTCGTCGGCGAAACCGTCGTCGAACTCCAAATGGTGTGGGGCCTTGATGGCGGTGAACCGCCACCATCCCCGGCTCTTCTCGCCGTCAGGGCCGGTCATATAGTAGCTGGCCTTACCGCCGGCCACGAAGTCGTGGCTGTCGAAGGTCGCGGGCCAGGTGGGCGGGCCCCACCAGCGCTCCAGCTTGCGCGGGTCTTCCCAGACCTGCCAGACACGCTCGACGCCGGCATCGAACTCGGCGACGACGGTGAAGCTCAGGGCTTCGGCATACTTTTGCGAACTGATTACGGTCATGACGGAACTCTCTTCCTATCCCTCTGCGAGAATCTCTGCGATCCGGTCAGCCCGCTGCCGCCAGATCGATTCGTACTCATCGAGCAGCCGCCGGGCTCGCTGCAGGCCATCGTGGTGGGCCCGCACGATCTGCTCCCGTCCGCGCCGTTCCTTCGTCACGAGGGAGGCGCGCTCCAATACCGCCACGTGCTTTTGTACGGCGGCGAAACTCATGGCGTAGTGCTCCGCCAGCCCTGATACCGAATACTCGCCGGCCGTCACCCGGGTGACGATGTCCCGGCGGGTGGCATCGGCGAACGCCTGGAACAGGCGGTCAAGGTCAGCATCTCTAAGCTCATCTACAACCATTTGGTTGTATAATATTCCGCCTGTTCCGCGGTGTCAACGGGTTTGAGAGCGCTATTTGGCCATGCCGGGGTGCACCGCGACGTACTCGATCGCGTTGGCGGGCTGGACCGTCTTTTTCGGGGCCCGGGAATATCCCTTCGCGTCGAGGTGATTCTCCGCCCGGTACACGGCGAGGGCCTCGTCGTAGAGGGTATTGAGCTGCTGGCCGGTGAACTCCTCCGAGGAGCCATCATTGAAAGTCACGGAAATGACGGTGCTGCCGGGAAAGTGCCGTTTCATGCGGATGAAGCCTTCGGCGTCCTGCTGGAGATTGATCAATGCGGTCCTGCCTTCGTATTGGGGACTTCCAGTCTCCCGCACGTCCTTCGGAACGCCCGCACGGCGGAGCCTGACGGAGCGGAAGGCCCCTCGTGGAGGAGCCTTCCTTGGTATTCCGGTTAGACCTTCTCGCGGGTCCGGTCAGTTGTGGCCGGCTCCTCGACGGTGAATTCCCGGCTGCGGCGCGGGAACGCCCAGAACTTGTTGCCAGACGCCTCCGCCCGGGGCTCCGGACGCACCTCGGTTTCCTTTGGTTCATCCTTCTTGATGTCCCGCCGGAACTCCCTGTTGTACTGATAGCACATCACTGACCTCCTTATCGTGACTGCCCTTTAATCCTCCTCCGCCTCCTGCCGCGCGTCGATACCTTGCTTGCCGAACCGGGATATAGGGGGCGCCCTTCCGGATTGGCCGGGAAACGGCTTTACTGAACCCTGAGACACACAATGGAGGGGGAACCTTGAAGTCCAAAGGAACATGGCAAATCGTGGCGGGCAGCCTTGCCCTGGCGGCGACCATTTTTGTCTTGCCGACGCCGCTTTTCCACGTCGTCACCGGCAGTGCCGATGCGGAAGCGACTGGTCTGTTTATTCTGGGGCTGGCGTTACTGGCCGGCGGACTCGGATCGGTCGGCTTCGGACTGCACCGGCGCTCCCGCGACTTGAAAACTGCGCGAAGCTACGCCACGAGGGAGCCGTCCTCCCTGGACGAGGACCGGCCGGTCAACCCCTACGCGATCCCGAAATCGTACGGCGCGGTACCACCGCTGTCGTGACGGGGTCCGGCGCTGGCGGGGCTACTGTCCGGCCGTATCCACAACGCAGAAGCGGTTGCCTTCTGGATCGGCCAGAATGACGTAGTCCGCATCGGCGGGACGCTTGCTCCATTCCACCCGGCTCGCACCGAGACGCAGGAGCCGGTCGACATCGCGGTCCTGCTGCTCCGAATAGAGGTCGAGGTGGATGCGGGGCGGGATCTGGACCGTCGACGGGACACGGTCCAGGGAGATGTTCGGGCCCGCCCCGTTCCGCGGCTCGAGAACAACGAAGTCTTCCTCGGGAGGCCGCCGCGGCGCGTAGTCCAGGGCGGCAGTCCAGAAATCCAGTTGGCGCTGGAGATCATCGACACGGATGACGATGGAGCCAATGCTGATCATGGGACGCGGCGCCCTAATCCTCGCCGAGGAGCTGGTCCGTGGCGGCATCGGGAATCCCGTCAAAGTACTTCGCAAGGACCTCCTGGAAGACCTCCTGCCGGGGGTCCGCGCGGAGGAAGAGGGTCATCGAGGAGTGCAGCTTCCGCTCGTCGGTGCCGCCGAAGATCTGCCTCGCGGTGCGCCCCTCGAGACCGGCCACCGCTCCGGCGCATTCGGCCAAGCGTGGACCAAGTACCGGGTGACCCAGATAAGCCTTCGCTTCATCGAGCGAGGTCACGGCATACCTCCGGGCGGTCGGGCTCTGCCCGAGCCCAGCGATCTGCGGAAACACGAACCACATCCAGTGGCTGCGCTTGGAGCCCGCGCGGAGTTCGTCGAGGGCATGCCGGTAAGTTCCGCCCGAGTCCTGGGCCCTAACGAACCGTTCCAGATCGAAGGGATCCTCCACCGGGTCCTCCCCGGCTCCGCGTGGACTCACTCCTCGAACCGTGCCGTCATATCGGTATCGCCGGCGATGGAGGCCACAACGGCCGCCGCGACGTCGCGGATCTTCATGTTTCTGTTGTTGGAGGTATTCCGAAGGATCTTGAAGGCGGGTTCCCTCCCGCAGCGGTTCTGGGCCATGATGGCCCCGACCGCTATGTCGATGGTGGTCCTCGACTGCATCGCGGCGGCAAGGTCATCCCGTGATTCGCCGAGCTGCGAGATCCTCAGGGCCAGCAGGAGTGCCCGCGAGGCTTCCTCGGCAAACTGGTGCGCCTGCTCCACCTCGTCGTTGGAGAATGCCCCGGCCAGCGGCGAGTAAAAGCTGATGACCGCGGTGCTCTCGCCGTCGAGAACGAGCGGGATCCGCAGCGTGCTGGCGGATCCCTCGCCGGTTCTGCCCGCTTCCGAGGAAGGTTGCCTCCGCCGGTCGACGGTGATCCCGCAGGACACTTCGCGTCCCGGGTGCGAGAGTTCCTCCGCCGCCAGGCCGGACAGCTCGTCCAGGAAATCGTCGAGGCCGGAACCTGACTGGGTGCTTTCCAGCAAGAGATCCAACAGCGTGCCGGCGCTGCCGCTGACGTTGTGCGCCGTTGACGAAACGGTACGGTCCTCACGCATAGCTGCCCCCAATTCCCGGCCGCAGGCTGACAAAGCGGCGGCTTTCTCCCATCCTATTGCGGAGGATCTGCCGAAGGTAGGGATGCGCCCTGCAGGATATCCGCGGCAATGGTGTGGAGCTTCGTGTCGGCTGCCCTGGCGGCCAGATGGAGCAGTTCCATGGACTGTTCCCTGCTGTAGCGGTTCTGCACCATGATGAGGGCGACGGCGGCGTCAACCACGGCGCGGGACTTCAGAGCGGACCGGAGATGCTCCGGATAGATCTCCGGGGGATGGACCCTCAGTGCCAGCCGCAATATCCGGGAGATGGAGACGGCATGGCGCTCCACCTCCCGGACAGTGTCACTGTCAAATACGCCGCTCGTGCGGGAATAGCAGTTCAGCGCCGCGGCTGAACCCGGATCCGTGGCGATCGGCACGGCCAGGACCGACCGGATGCCCTCGCCGGATACCGCGGAGGCGTAGTGCTCCCAGCGGTCGTCAGCTGCCACATCAGGAACCAGGACGGTGGTTCCATGCCGCAAGGCCGTCAGGCACGGGCCGTCGTCGAACGCGTATTGCTTCTCGTCCAGCCGTTTCGCGTCCTCGCCGCTGCTGGCGACGGTGGCCGGGGAGCCGTCCCGTTCCACCGTGATGGCACACAGCATGGGTTCCGGACCGCCGAGGCGGGCCGCGGAGATGGTGGTCAGGCCCAGAAGAAACTCGGTGAATCCAGGACTTTCCAGCAGAAGATCCTGCAGTTGCTCGGGAGTTGGAGATGCGCCGGTACCGGAAACCATGCCGGCCTCAATCCTACGAACGCCTGGACGTCGGGGACGCGCCGGCTCAGTGGTTGCGGACTCTTGATCGCCCGCCACCCAAATAGCGAAACCCGGACCCGTCAAGGCCAACATCCAGCTAGTCACGACACTACGCCGTGCGGGGGACGGTGAATATACGCGCCCCCGGCCGGCCCGCCGTATGCTTGAATCCTGCGGCGATGCGCGCCGGCTGGCCTCCTGCCGGTATGGACCTTTGAGGTGACGATGAGCGTGGAACTGCCGCTGGCTGACGAGATCACCGCTGTTTTCGCCCGAGCCACGAAGCTGTTACTGACCGAAGAGACAGTTGCCCACGCCCTCCGGCTGATCACCGACGCCGCGACTGCGGCGATTCCCGGCGCGATCGGCGCCGGAGTATCCCTCATCAACCGTTCGGGTCAGCGGCACACCACTGCCGCATCCGACACCGTCGTGGCTGATGCTGACGCACTCCAGTACGAGCTGGGGGAAGGCCCGTGCATCACGGCCTGGGCGAGCGGGGAAACGGTCCTGGTCGAGGACCTGGCCTCGGACCTGCGCTGGAGGCGCTGGGCCCCCGCCGCGGCCTCCCTGGGAATTTCGTCGTCGGTGAGCTGCCCACTGCTGTCCGGCGGTCTTGCGCTGGGAGCAGTCAAGGTCTACTCCGACGGTGGACAGTTCGCCGGCAACGGCACGGTCCGCTTGGCCGAACTCTTTGCCGAACAGGCAACGCTCTTTGTGATCCACTCGCACGCCCGTGAGGCTGCCCGGACGCTGAGCGACCGCCTGCAGGAATCCCTGGCGCAGAGGGACACGATCAGTATGGCCAAGGGCCTGCTGATGGCCCGGAACGGCACCAGTGATGACACGGCACTCCGGGACTTGATGATGCTGTCGCGGCAGACGGGGAAGCCCCTGGCCCTGGTCGCGGCAGAATTGCTGGCTTCGGCCAGACCCTTCGAAAACTAACGCAGGACGACGGCATGGCCTTGGGCGACGAGGAGAGCGAACAGCGGCGGCGATTCGCCGATTCGCTGCGCCATGCCGACGTCAGTATTGAAGAGCTGTGGCTGCGGTACTTCACCCTCGGCGGCCACGCCGGACAGTTCGAAGTCGAGGCCTACATCCACGGCGCCATGGCTTTGCCCCCGCTGCAGCGCGACATCCTCGCCCACGCACTGAACGAACGCCTGGATGAGTTGTATTCCGGGTCGCCGCGGGCCCCGTACAGCGTCGATGCCCCCGACAAAACGCCCGACGACGGAGCGGACGACGCCTCCGGTGATTGGTCAGACGAAGGGTCCGAAAAAAAGTCCGACGACGAGTGACTGCCGCGTTGCTAGAGTCAGCAAAAGGCGTGAGTGATCCCGGGCCGGCCCGCCACTGATTGACGGGCCGAGGAAAGGCGGGTGGCATGTTCGCATTCTTCACCGACACAAGCCTGGTGGAAGCCGGACTGCTGCTCGCGACGTTTATGCTGTGTTCGCTGATCGGCATCGAACGGCAGGTCCGGCAAAAGAGCGCGGGCTACCGGACCCATGTGCTCGTGGGACTCGGCTCGTGCGCCTTCACCCTCGTGTCCGCGTACGGCTTCGCCTTTGTGATGGAGCCCGGAGCCGTCCTGGACCCGTCCCGGATCGCGGCCCAGATCGTCAGTGGGATCGGCTTCCTGGGCGCCGGCGTCATCTTCAAGGGCCGGGACGTGGTCCGTGGCCTCACAACAGCCGCCACCATCTGGGTAGCTGCCGCGGTCGGCATGGCCTGCGGGGCCGGCATGGTCTCCCTGGGCGTCGTGCTGACGATCTTCCACCTCATCACGCTGTTCGTGATCGCCCCCGCGGTCCGCAAAATCCCCTCCGTGGACAGAAACCGCGTGATGCACATCGATTACGCCGATGGCCAGGGCGTGTTGCGGCAGATCCTCGAAATCGCCACCACCATGGGGTTCAGTTCCTCGATCCTGCGTACCCGGAGGACCGGGGACGAGCAGAAGCCGATGGTCTCGATGGAGGTGCGGTTCTTCGGCCGCCACCCGCTGCGCAACCTGGTCCTTCCCCTGATGGACCTGCACGGTGTGGCGAGCGTGACTGTCCGGGGCACCGATTCGAGCGAAGACGACGACGACGATGACGAAGACTGAGGCGCATTGCAGGGCTCCCGGATGACCGGGACCAGCAGGGCGCTGGCAGGCAGCGTCCGGATCCGGGTGTTGAGAGCCTCCGACGCCGAACTCATGTGCGCCGCCTACCGGCGTAACCGCGAACACCTGGCGCCCTGGGAGCCGCTGCGGTCCGAGGAGTTCTTTACCGTTGACGGCCAGATGGTGAGTGTCCAGTCCAAGCTGGCCCTGTTCATCGCGGGATCCGACCTTCCGTGGGTGCTGACGGACGGGGAAAAAATCGTGGGCCTGATGACGCTCAGCGGCATCGTCCGCGGGCCGTTCCTCAGCGCCCACCTCGGGTACTGGGTGGACAAGGACTATAACGGGCGCGGGATCGGCTCCGCGGCAGTCGCTTTCGCCGTCGACGCGGCCCGGGACGAGCTGGGCCTGCACCGGCTGCAGGCAGCGACCCTGCAGCACAACGCCGCCTCACAGAAGATCCTCATACGCTCGGGGTTCACGGAAATCGGTGTGGCGCCGGCCTACCTCAACATTGCCGGGGGCTGGCAGGACCACATCCTCTTCCAGCGCATCCTGTACTGAGGTGCCGGCACCCGGCGGAAACCGGCGCCCGGCGGCCGTGCGAGACTCATCGGGTGACTGATGAATCGCTCGGTGCCCTGCACCATGTTGAACTGTGGGTGCCGCACCTTGGCCGCGCCAGGGACGAATGGGGCTGGCTCCTGGCCCGGCTGGGCTATCAGGACTTCCAGGACTGGCCGGACGGGTGCAGCTGGCGGCGGGGTCAGACGTACATCGTCGTCGAGCAATCCCCTGCCCTCAGCAGCCGGACGCATGACCGGACCGCTCCGGGACTCAACCACCTGGCCTTCAGCGCCGGGACCAGGCAACAGGTCGACGCGCTCGCCGCGGCCGCCGTCGGGCACGGCTGGAGTGAACTTTTCCCGGAGAAGTACCCGCATGCCGGGGGCCCGGACCACTTCGCCGCGTACCTGGTGAACTCGGACGGCTTCGAAGCCGAGCTGATCGCCACGGACTGACGCCGCGCCCGGTCGGCTCAGCGGGTGGCTCAGCGCACCATCCGCAGGATCCGGACCGGGGTGCCGGCCAGCTCATGCACCGCAGTGGACCCGTCAGGGAGGAAGCGGTTGCGCCGGTAAAAGGCGAAAGCGCGGGGATTGTCCTCCGCAATCCAGAGGTAGGCGCCGGCGTCGCCCACGGCTGCGTCCAGCAGTAGCTGCCCCGCCCCCGAGCCGTACTGGCTGGCGAGCACGTAGATGCCCTCCAGTTCCCTGGGGCGGGGTCCGTCGTCATCGCGGCCGGCCCCCGCGCTTGCCCAGCCGACGATCTCTTTTCCCGAGCAGGCTACCCAGATGTCCGAGGTGGCACCGGTGATGATCCCACGCCATCTGGCCTCCCGCGGGCCTTGTTGCAGTCCGGCCAGGGAGGAGGCGGGCAGCAGGTGGGCGTAGCTCTCCCGCCAGGCCTGGAGGTGCACCCGGGCAATGCCGGCGGCGTCGTCCAGCACGGCGGTCCGAACGGTCGGCTCTGGTGTCATCCGGACAGCGTAATACCCATTTTCTGCCCCACGTGGCGGCGAGCCGGGTACGTTGAAGCCATGAGTATCTTTTTGGTAGGCGGCGGCCCGGATACCGTGACGACTCCCGTGATCTTCGACCAGTTCATGGCGGAGGCCCGGCAACAGGCCGGGGGCAGCCGGCCGCCGCGGATCGCTGTGGTGCTGGTGGACCACGGAGGCAGCGCCGAATACTTCCTGCCGGCCTATCTGGATCCCATACACAGCCGGACGCCGAGTGAGGTCACCACGGTCCTGCTCCACCGCGGCGAAGACGTGGACCCCCAGGTGTTCGACGGCGTCGACGCGATCGTCGTCGGCGGAGGCCCCACCCCGGTCTACGCCGCGGGCCTGCGGAAGGCCGCGGCCGCCATCCGCCAGGCTGTCGACGCGGGCGCCCCCTATTTGGGCTTCTCCGCCGGTGCCATGATTGCGCCGGAGCGGGCCATCGTCGGCGGCTACCGGGTCAGCGGCGTCGAGGTGTGCCCCGAGGACGCATCCGAGGGGCTCGGGGAGGTGGAGCTCCGCGAGGGGTTGGGCCTTGTATCGTTCGCTGTCGATGTCCACGCCGCTCAGGCCGGAACGCTGGGCCGGGCAGTCGCCGCCGTCGTGCACGGATTGGTCACCAGGGCCGTGGCTGTCGACGAGAACACGGCCCTGGTGCTGCCGCATGCGGACCCGGGGGAGCAGCGGGTGATCGGCGCCAACAACTGCTGGCTGGTCCGCGGTCCCGGACACAAAGCCACGGTTTCGGTCCTTGGCAGCGTTGTTACTCACGGGTAACATAGTCCCCATGCATCTGCTCCTCCGTACGCTCGTCCTGCTGTTCACGTCCTCCCGGCGCTCCCCGCTGAGCATCTGGGACACGTCGTCGCTGCCGCTGAAAGTCCTGCCGACAGACATTGACATTGCGATGCATGTCAACAACGGCATGTATTTTTCCCTGATGGACCTGGGCCGGTTCGACTTGATGGCCCGCAGCGGAACCTGGAAAGCCATGCGCCGCCGGGGATGGAGCCCCGTGGCCGCTGGGGAGACCATCGCCTTCCGCCGGTCCCTGCAGTTGTGGCAGCGGTACACGATCGAAACGAAGATCATCGGCCTGGACGAGAAGGCCATCTACTTCGAACAGCGCATGGTGGTGGACGGGGAAATCTACGCCCGCGCCTTCATCGCCACCCGCCTGGTCAGCAAGGGCAAGCCGGTCAGCCAGGAGGACATCCTCCGCGAATTAGGGGCGCCTCCGGCGGACCTGGAACTGCCTGAATGGATCCACGAATGGCGCGAAACGAATTCCCTGCCCGGAGCGCGGCGCCCGGCGCCCCACGTCTGGGCCTGAGCCTGCCTGCGCCTGGGTCCCCCCGTCCCTAGGTCCCGACGTCGCGCCGGCTCAGCGCCGCTGCGCTGAGCGCCACGAGAAGGGCCGAGATTCCCCACAGCCAGCCGGCGGCCGCCCAGTCCGCGCCGTTGGCCACAGGGCTGTTGCCGTACGCCCAGCTGTAGGGCGAGAGGTCCAGGAGCCAGTCGACGTCCTTGCTTTGACGGCCCACGGCGTTGAACACATAGCCCAGGACGGCGATGCCGGCGCCGGCGGCCAGTCCGTAGGTTTTCCGCCCCGTCACCGCACCGGCAAAAAGCGCCGTGCTGCCCGAAAGCACGGCCAGGCCGGCGAACAGCACTGAGGTCCCGAAAAGGTTCTCCGGCCTGATGTTCAACTGGGCGGAATCGGTCAGCAGCCGGATCAGCTCAAACACCAGGGCCACGAGCAGCAGGACGCGCACCAGGATGGCCAGTGCCCGCTCCAGAACCACCTGCGTGCGGGTCACGCCGTGCGCCAGGGTGAGTTCAAGCTGCCCTGATTCCTCATCCCCGCCCACTGCCGAGGCTCCCCACGACACCGAGGCGATGGTCATCAGCAGGAAGCCGATCAGCCCGAACATGGTGGCCTGGGTGTAGCCGGGTCCCGAGGTGATCTGGTCGTAGTTGAGGGCCTTGATCATCTCCGGCGGGAAGGCATCCATCACGCCCTGCATCTCCGGGCTTCCGCCGATCGAGGGATAGAGCGGCAGGTAGATGAAGATCGTGGCGGCGAGCCCTGCAGCCCACCCGAGCGTGGAACGCCAGGAGTCCACGAAAGCCCGTCTGAACAGCGGCAGCGGTTTCCTCATGCGCCGTGTCCCTTCCGGCTGCGGCGACCGTTGCCGCCGTTGGTGTTGCCGTTGCCGTTGCCGCGGATGGTGCCGTAGAGCTCAAGGACCGATTCCTCGAGGTCCGGCTCCTCCAGCACCAGGTCGGTGAGATTGAGGGTGGCCAGGACCTGGAGCAGCGGCCGGATCGCGCCGCCCAGCGTGGCGGACAGCTCGACGTCCTCGCCCGCCGGCAGCACCTCAACGTGCCCGATCCCGGGCAGCCTTGCCAGCAGCGCGCCGGCGTCGGCCGCCGAAATCCCGGTGGCGGTGAACCGCACGTGCCGGAGCGCGCCCTCCCGCAGGCTGGCCACGGAGGCGACGGTGACGATGCGGCCGTCGCGGAGGATCGCGACCTGGTCGGCGGCCTGCTGGACCTCGCTGAGCACATGGGAACTGAGGAAGACCGTCTGCCCGTTGGCCTGGGCCTCGCGGACCATGGTGAGGAATTCCTGCTGGACGAGGGGGTCCAGCCCGCTCGTCGGCTCGTCCAGCACGAGCAGCTCGGGATCATGCATAAAGGCCTGGACGAGCCCCAGCTTTTGCTTGTTGCCCTTGGAGAGCTTGCGGGTGTGCCGGTCCAGGTCCAGGCCCAGCCGTTCGGCCAGTGCATCGACACGGCCGGGTCTGACAGGTCCGCTGATGTCCGCGTAATGCGACAGCAGCTTGCGGCCGGTGATCCGCCCCTCGAGGAACAGTTCGCCGGGCAGATAACCTATCCGGCGGCGGAGCGCAGGGCCAGCGGTCCGGGGGTTCTCCCCGAGCACCGTCGACGATCCGGCGGTGGGCCGGATGATGTCCAGCAGGCACCGCATGACAGTGGTCTTGCCCGCGCCGTTGGGCCCGATCACACCGAAAACGGAGCCCCTCTCGATGGCGAAGCTGACGCCGTGCAGTGCCTCTCGGTGGCCGAACCTCTTGGTCAGGGAGTCGACCGTGATGGCGTGGCCGGTGGTGTTTCCCGGGTCTGTGGGCATGGCGCCGATGGTAGGCCGTGGCCGCCGCGCAGGCTAGGGTCCTAGGGCCCCGGGCCGGATGGCAGGGTGCGACGGAGGGCCGTCACATGGATGTGCCAAGAGCGAAATGCAGGGGACAATCCGGGGCTGCTCGCGTACCGTTGACCCATGGCTACCGTAGACATTACAGGTGAACAGTTCGCATCTACCGTCGAGGACAACGACATTGTCCTCGTCGATTTCTGGGCCGAATGGTGCGGCCCGTGCAAGCAGTTCGGCCCCACATACGCCGCAGTTTCCGAGAAGCACCAGGACGTCGTCTTCTCCAAGGTGGACACCGAGGCCGAGCAGCAGCTCGCCGCCGAGGCCGGCATTACGTCCATCCCGACGTTGATGGCATTCCGCGAGAAGGTGCTCGTGTTCTCCCAGCCTGGCGCCTTGAATGCCCAGCAGCTGGAGCAGGTCGTGGACGCCGTCAAGGCCCTCGACATGGAAGAAGTCCACGCGCACGTCGCCCGGTCCCAGGCCGAGGCCGCGGCCGGCAAGCAGGACGACAGCCAGATCCCCGAGGCCTAAGCGCCTCCCCTGACCGGCATACAGCAACGCGGAGTGACCCCGCGTTGTTTGTTCTGGGACTTAGAGCTTTACGATCTGGACCGGCTCGGCCAGCAGGGCGCTGAGGGATTCATTGAGGTCCTGGACCGCTGTGCCCTTCGAGTGCTTGTCCAGGTCCTCCTGCGAGGCCCACTGTTCGGTCAGCACCAGCTTGTCCTCGCTGGCCTCGGTGAGCTCGTACCGGATGCAGCCGGGTTCGTTGACCACCTCGTCAATCGCGATCTCCAGCGCGAGCTTCACACGGAAGAACTCGCCGTCGTTGGGGATGAAGATGGCCTGAAGGTCAATGGGTGCGCTCATGGTTTTACAATACCGGGCGGGGGCATTGTGTCCGGAAGATTTCGTAGGACATCCAAGCTTTAGTCTTCTTTTGACGGCCGAGTGTTGGTAGCGTCACATCATGCTTGCATACACAGCCGGGGACACTGACGTCCCGCTGCTCGAGGAAACCATCGGCGACAATTTCGAGCGGATCGTGGCCAGATTCCCCTATCAGGACGCCCTGATCGAGGCTGCGGCGGTTCCTGGGGAAGAGGCACGGCGCTGGAGTTACACCAAGCTGAACGACGACGTCGACCGTGTTGCGCGCGCGCTGCTCGCCCTGGGCGTGGCCAAGGGTGAACGGATCGGCATCTGGAGCCCGAACTGCGCCGAGTGGACCATCCTGCAGTACGCGACGGCCAAGGTCGGGGCGGTCCTGGTCAACGTCAATCCCGCGTACCGCAGCCATGAGCTGGAATTCGTGGTCAAGCAGAACGGCATGCGGATGCTGGTCGCGGCGCCGTCGGACCGCAACAGCGACTACACCGGCATGGCCCGGCAGGCGCTGGCCGAATGCCCGGAGCTGCGCGAACTCGTGTTCCTGCCCGACGCTGGCCTGCCCGGCCTCACCTCAGGCGTCCCCGAAACGGACGCCGAGCGGACCTTCGCGGAGCTGCTCAAGCGGGCCGACGACGTCGCCCATTCCGTGCTGAAGGCGCGTATGGCCGAACTGGACCCCCACGACGCGATCAACCTGCAGTACACCTCCGGCACCACCGGCTTCCCGAAGGGGGCCACGCTCTCGCACTACAACATCCTGAACAACGGCTACTCGATCGGTGAGCTGATGGAGTACACCGAGCACGACCGGGTGGTGCTGCCGGTGCCTTTCTACCACTGCTTCGGCATGGTGATCGGAAACCTGGCCGCCCTCAGCCACGGCTGCGCCACCATCATCCCGGGCCGGGGGTTCACTCCCGCCGCGGCGCTGGAGGCCGTGCAGGACTTCGGCGGGACGTCGCTTTACGGCGTGCCCACAATGTTCATCGCCGAACTCGCCCTGCCGGACTTTGCCTCCTACGACCTCTCCACCCTGCGGACCGGGGTGATGGCGGGCTCGTTGTGTCCCATCGAGGTGATGAACCGCGTCATCTCGGAGATGAACATGGCGGACGTGGCCATCTGCTACGGCATGACGGAGACCTCGCCGGTGTCCACGATGACCCGCAGCGTGGACACGATGGCCCAGCGCACCCAAAGCGTGGGCAGGACCATGCCGCACCTGGAGAGCCAGGTGGTGGACCCGATGACCGGCGACGTGATGCAGCGCGGCGAGATCGGCGAGCTGTGCACCCGCGGATACTCCGTCATGAAGGGGTACTGGAACCAGCCGGACAAGACTGCCGAGGCGATCGACGCCGACGGGTGGATGCACACCGGGGACCTGGCCCGGATGGACGAGGACGGCTACATCGTGATCGAGGGCCGGATCAAGGACATGGTCATCCGGGGCGGCGAGAACGTCTATCCCCGGGAGATCGAGGAGTTCCTGTACACCCACCCGGACATCCAGGACGTCCAGGTGATCGGGGTGCCGGACGACAAGTACGGCGAGGAACTGATGGCCTGCGTCATCCTCAAACCCGGTGCCGCCCCGCTGGATGCCGGCAGCCTGGCCGAGTTCTGCCGGGGAAGGCTGGCGCACTACAAGATCCCGCGCTACGTGGACGTGCGGGAGAACTTTCCGATGACAGTCTCCGGGAAGATCCGCAAGGTGGACATGCGGCAGGAGGCCGTGGCCCGGCTGGGCCTCTAATTCGCGCTCCGCTGGACCGTCCGGATGCCCACGACCAGCCCGAGGGCCGCCGTCACACCGGCGGCGGCCAGCCCGAGCAGCGTGTCCACCCCCACGGCTCCGGCGAAGAGTTCGCGTTCGGCGTTGACAAGGTACGTGAGGGGATTGAACAGGCTCGCGACCTGCATCCATTCCGGCCCGGCCTCGATGGGCAGCATAATGCCGGACAGGATCATGAGCGGAAACAGCAGGGTCTGCTGAACGGCCCAGAAAATCCACTCCTTGCTCTGGGAAACCAGAGCCAGTGAATAGGACAGCGCTCCGAGGCCGATGCCGAAGATCCCCAGGATAACCAGCCCGAACAGCACATGAAGCGGGTAGAAGTCGAAGCCGAAAGGCACGCACACGATGGCGATCAGGAGGCCCTGCACGACCAGCGGGGCCCACTCCTTGAGCGCCCGCCCGATCATCAGCGAGGACCGGGACAGCGGGGTGGCCAGGATCCGCTCGTAGGAACCTGTCATGAGCTCGTACTGCAGGTTGGAACCGGTCATGGAGGTGCCAAACAAGGCGATCATGACCACGACCCCGGGCAGGAACCACTGCAGCGTCGACTGGCCCCCGAAGGCCGGCGCTCCAACGGCGGATCCGAGAAGAGGTCCGAACAAAGCGAGAAATATCAGCGGCTGAAGCAGTGAGAAGACCAGCGAAAAGGGGTCCCGCAGGGGAAGCAGCATCTCGCGCAGGAAGACGGACCAGATGTCACTCAGGAGCTGCCCGGGCCCGGGCTGCTTCAGGGCGGCGTCGGGCCGCAGGCCGTGCTCGGCCATCAAACCTTCGCTCCTTCCCGGAGGCTCCGCCCGGTGAGTTCAAGGAACACGTCATCCAGGGTGGGCGGCTTCAGTTCCAGGGACAGCGCGGGTGCGCCGGCCTCGTCCATTTGCCTCAGAAGGTCCGGGGCCAGCCGGGAGCCATGAGTGAGCCGCAACCGGAACCGGACAACACCGTTGTCCTCTGATTCGTCGAGTTCGCCTTCCGTGGCGGTCCGCCCCAGCAGTCCCCGCACCGCGGCGGCCGATCCAGCCGCCACTTGCACGGCCAGCAGGTCGCCGGCGAGATCCGCCTTGAGCCGTGCGGGAGTGTCATCAGCGATGATTCTCCCGTGGTCAATGACGACCACCCGCTCGGACATTGCATCCGCCTCGTCCATGTAATGGGTGGTCAGCACTATGGTGGTTCCTTGTTCGGCACGCATGCGCATGATGTGCTCCCAGAGATTGGCCCTGTTCTGTGGATCCATGCCGGTGGAGGGTTCGTCGAGGAACAACAGCCGGGGTGAATGCATCAGCCCCAGGGCCACGTCCATCCGCCGCCGCTGGCCGCCGGAGAGCTTGAGCACCGTCCGTTTTGCGAGGTCGGTCAGATCCAGGGACTTGAGCAACTCATTAGCCCTGGCGAGTGCGTCCGCAGTGTTCATACCGTAGAAGCGGCCCTGCATGACCATCTCGTCGATGACCCGGAAGCTGTGACCGCCGCCGTTGCCCTGGCCGATGTAGCCGATCCTGGCCCGCACGCCGGCAGGATCCGTGGCGACGTCCAGGCCCGCAACCGCGGCGCTGCCGGACGTGGGCTTCAGCAGGGTTGTCAACATGCGCAGGGTGGTGGACTTGCCCGCGCCGTTCGGGCCGAGGAACGCCACGAGTTCGCCCGGGGCAACGTCAAGGTCGATGCCTTTGACCGCCTCGATGGTGTCCTTCTTGACGACGAAGTTTTTCGTGAGCTTCTGGGTGTGGATCACTGGTACTCCGGGAGTGTGAGGCCCAGGCGCCGTGGCCGCCCGGCGCCATGCCGCCACGCTATACCCAACAGGCAGGGCCGTCCACAGCCGGGAGTCAGGGGTCTTTTCCTAAATTCCTAAGTGTTCGCGATGGCCATGGAGGAGGAAAGGCCACGGTTGGCATCGACCTGCTCGAGGAGCAGCCGGGCCTTCTGCTCGACGCCGGCGACGACGTCTGCTCCGGTGACGAAACACAGTGGAGGGGTCTCCAGCGACCTGAGAAATTGATGGCTGCGACTGGTTGCGACTATGGCTGGAAACCGCCAGGTGCTAGTGGCCGCGGTGGTCCTGGATGGTCATCCGTGGGCCGAAGGTTGGTTTGCGGAAGCCGCTGAGGCCGATCATCCGGACCACGCGCTGCCGGTGCCCGGCCCATGGGGCCAGCAGCCGGAGCATCCCGGCGTCGTCGGTCCGGCGGCCGGTTAGCGCCGCACCCACGTACGCGGCGAGGTGGTAGTCGCCCACCGCAATGGAGTCCGGGCAGCCGTGCGTGCGTTGCACGACTTCCGCGGCGGTCCACACGCCGATGCCGGGAATGGTCTGCAGCTTCGCGGCAGCCTCCGCGGCCGGGAGCCCGGCCAGCCGTTCCAGCGCGACGGCGGAGCGCAGCGCGCGCATGACGGTCGCCGAACGCTGCGGCCCGACCCCGGCCTTGTGCCATTCCCAGGACGGGATGCGCAGCCACTGCTCGGGGGTGGGCTGCACCAGCAGGTTCGCCGGGGCAACGGTGCCGGCGCCGGGTGCCGGGGTGCCGAAGCGGTACATCAGGTAGCGGTAGCCGCGCCTGGCCTCGATCACGGTGACCTTCTGCTCCAGGATGGTTGGTACGAGGGCGTCGATCAGGCGGCCGGTGGCGGGCAGCCGCACGGCGCGGTTCCGGCGTCGGGCCTCAACCACCATCCGGGGGAGGGTGGCGTGGAACGTTGGCTCATCAAAGGCGGACCAGTCGTCGTCGCGGCCCAGCATCCGCGGCGCGGAATCGACGGCGTCGGCGGCACCCGGCCCCCAGGCACGGACCTCGACGGCGGGACCCGCCGGCGGGCAGTCCGACGGACAAGCCACCGTCAGCCGGAGCGTGGCCGGACCCGACGGCGTGGTGAACGCCATCCAGAGGCCGTCCGGCGATGTGCGGATGGACGGATCGCCGTGCCCCCGGAGCAGCGTCCCGACGGTCTGCATCAAGTCGAAGGGACCGCCCGGGAGCCAGCGCAGCGAGGCGTCCGCCGCGGCGGCAACACCGGCGGGGACGTCTGCAATGGTCATCAGACCATGATTCCACGAACGACTGACAGCGGCCGTCACTGCCCGCCGGAAGCCTGGGCCGGACGGCCCTTAACTTCGGCCCTTACCTCCGGGGTGGACCGGGACTAGACTCCGGCTGTGGTGTGGAGCGACCACGCCTGGCCTTGGGCCCGGATCCCTGTTCCTAGGAGAGTGTGATGGCTGGCGGAGTAGTGCATTTCGAGATCCCCGCGGACGACGAGAACCGCGCCCGGGAGTTCTACAGTTCGGCGTTCGGCTGGGCCTTCGAGGTCATGCCGGAGCAGCAATACAGTCTGGCGATGACCACCCCGCTGGATGACCAGGGCCGGCCCGCGGTCCCCGGGTCCATCAACGGCGGGCTGTTCAAACGGGAAGAGGGGATCACGACGTCGGTGGTCACCATCGACGTGGACGATATCGACGCCGCGCTGGAAAAGATCACGGCGCTGGGCGGATCGACGTACCGGGGAAAGATGGAAGTTCCGGGGATGGGCTGGAACGCCTACTTCACGGACTCCGAAGGCAACATCGTGGGCCTGTGGCAGAACGCGGCACGGACCTAGAATTTCCCTGTGGCGTGGACCGCCGCGCCATGGACTGAGGCACCGAATTCCTGTTCTAAGGAGAGTGTGATGGCTGGCGGAGTAATACATTTCGAAATCCCAGCAGACGACGAGAACCGCGCGCGGGAGTTCTACAGTTCGGCGTTCGGCTGGAAAATAAGCGCCATGCCGGAGATGAGTTACGCCATGCTCATGACCACGCCGACGGATGAGACGGGCATGCCCTCCGTGCCCGGGTCCATCAACGGCGGTATGTTCCACCGCGAGGGGGACCTCACGTCCCCGGTTGTCACGGTGGACGTTGAGGACATCGACGCAACGCTGGAGAAGATCAATTCCCTGGGCGGCAGCACTGTCACACCACGGCAGGAAGTCGGCACCATGGGCTGGTCCGCCTACTTTAGGGATCCGGAGGGAAACATCCTTGGCCTCTGGCAGAACGCCGCGCCGGAGGAAGGCGCAGCCACGGCGGGGGCGAACGGGGCGAACGACATCGGCGCCTGAGCCGCCCCGGGGCACGCTGGCCTCAGTGCATCCCGGTGGTGAGCCAGAGGGCCACGACCGCCAGCGGGACGGTGAGGACGACGGCGGTGAGGCCGGCAACCGCGAACCCGCCCCAGCGGATCTCCACGTTCAGCGAGCGGAGCCGTTCGTGCCACAGCAGCGTGGCCAGCGACGCCCACGGCGTCACCAGCGGTCCCAGATTGACTCCGATCAGCAGGGCCGCGAGCCGGACCGGCGAATCGCCCACCGGTTCCAGCGCGAGGTACGCCGGCAGGTTGTTCACCGCGTTCGCCGCGCCGGCGCCCAGGCCTGCGAGCTGCAGCAGGGCCGGGAGGCCCTCGCCGGAACCGGCGAATCCGGACAGGAACCGTGTCAGGCCGTTCGCGTGCAGGGCCTCCACCACCATGAACAACCCAAACGTGAGCATCAGCGGCCGCCAGGGAATCATGGACCAGCGCAGCGCCGAGCGGCGGCGCCACAGGAACAGGCCCAGCAGGACCGCCGCCGCGGCAATCGCCGGGAACTGCACGGGCACGCCGGAGACAAGCGCGGGCAACAGCAGTGCCATCACCCCCGACGCCGAATACAGCAGCACCTTGTCCCGCACCTTTCGGACCGGCTGCGGCCCGTAGCGGCCGGCCAGGTCCTTCCGGAAGGCCAGCCCCAGCAGCCCGATCGGTACCAGGACCCCCACCAGCGCCGGCGCCCAGACGAGACTGGCGAAGGCGGCCGGGCTCAGGTTGAGCCCGTCCTGGGCCAGCAGATTGGTCAGGTTCGACACCGGCAGCAGCAGGGAGGCGGTGTTGGCCAACCAGATCGTGGTCAGGGCAAACGGCAGTGGCGGGATCCGGGCGTGCACCGCCAGCAGCACGACGACGGGCGTCACCAGCACCGCCGTCGTATCCAGGGAAAGGAAGACGGTGGAGAAGGTGGCCAGGCCGACCACCAGCAGCCACAGCAGGAAGACCCGGCCCCGGCCCAGCGCGGCGAGGCGCTCCGTCACCACCCGGAACAGCCCGGCGTCGTCCACCAGCTCCGTAACCAGGGACATGGCAACGACGAACGCGAGCACGGGGACGGTGCGGTCGGCCAGTTCCTGGAAAGCCGGCCAGGGCAGCAGTCCGGTGAGCAGCGCGGCGGCACCGGCGAGCAGCACGCCCGCGGGGAGCACGTAGCTCCTCAGCCTCTTGCGCCACAGCCAGCTTGTCACCGACCAATCTTCGCACCCGCTGCCTCCGGAACCTCGCCGGCGTGCGCGGAGCCGCTCCGACGTGCCCCGGGCCGCCCCCGGCGGGCGGAGACGGTAACTTTGTACCTATGAAGTACGCCCAGTCCGTTCTGGACCTCATCGGCAATACGCCGCTCGTCAAGCTGCACCACGTTACCGACGGCATCGGGGCCACGGTCCTGGTGAAGTTGGAATACCTGAACCCCGGTGGTTCCATCAAGGACCGCATCGCGGTGAAGATGATCGAGGAGGCCGAGCGCACCGGCAAGCTCCTGCCCGGCGGCACCATCGTGGAACCCACCTCCGGCAACACCGGCGTCGGCTTGGCCCTCGTGGCCCAGCAGAAGGGCTACCGGTGCATCTTCGTGGTGCCGGACAAGGTCGGCGAGGACAAGCGCGCCGTGCTCCAGGCCTACGGCGCCGAGGTCGTGGTGACGCCCACCGCCGTTCCCCCTGACAGCCCGCAGAGCTACTACGGCGTCTCGGACCGGCTCGTCACCGAGATCCCCGGCGCCTACAAGCCCGACCAGTTTTCCAACCCGGCCGCCCCGGCCAGCCACTACGAATCCACCGGCCCGGAGATCTGGCGCGACACGGACGGCAAGATCACGCACTGCGTGATCGGCGCCGGCACCGGCGGCACCATCACCGGCACCGGCCGGTACCTCAAGGAAGTCTCCGCCCACCGTGCGGAGTCCGACGGCGGCGTGGTCAGGATCATCGGCGCGGACCCGGCCGGTTCGGTCTACTCCGGCGGCACCGGCCGGCCGTACTTTGTCGAGGGTGTCGGCGAGGACATGTGGCCCGCCAACTACGACAAGTCCGTCCCGGACGACGTCATCGCCGTCAGCGACGCCGACTCCTTCGAGATGACCCGGCGGCTGGCCCGCGAGGAAGGCCTGCTCGTGGGCGGATCCTCCGGCATGGCCGTCGTCGCCGCCCTGCGGGTCGCCAAGGACCTGCCGGACGACGCCGTCGTCGTCGTGATCCTGCCCGACTCCGGCCGCGGCTACCTGGCCAAGATCTTCAACGACCAGTGGATGCGCTCCTACGGCTTCCTGGCCAGCGGCGACGAAGCCTCCGTGGGCGAGATCCTCAAGGCCAAGACGGGGGAACTGCCGGACCTCGTGCACATCCACCCGAACGAGAGCGTCCGCGACGTCATCAACATCATGAACGAGTACGGCGTTTCCCACATCCCGGTGCTGTCCCAGGAACCGCCCGTGGTGATGGGCGAGGTCCTCGGCGCCGTCGACGAACGCACCCTGACCGCCAAGCTGTTCCGCGGCGAGGCCAAACTCTCGGACAAGATTTCCGAACACATGGAGGCGCGGCTGCCGGTGATCGGTTCGCTCGAATCGATCTCGACGGCCCGCGAACTCCTCTCCGACGCGGACACCCTCATGGTGACGTTCGTCGGCGCTCCGGTGGGGATCCTGACCCGCCATGACCTCCTCGCCTACCTGAGCAACTGACCGCCGCAACCGACCTCAGTATCTGACCCCAGCAACTGACCCGGCAGCCGGACCGCCCTCCCGGGGGCGCCGGCCGCCGGCCGAAAGGACCGCACATGTCTTTGCCAGAAAACTCCTCCGCGAAAACCCCCGGCTTCAACACCCGCGCCGTGCACGCAGGCCAGGAGTTCGAACCGCGCACCGGCGCCGTTGTGCCGCCCGTGCACTTCTCCACCACCTACGCCCAGGAAGCGATCGGTGTGCTGCGCGCCGGGTACGAATACGGCCGCGGCACCAACCCCACCCGTGACTCGCTGCAGGAACAGCTGGCCGCGCTGGAGGGCGGGACCGCCGCGTTCTCCTTCAGCTCCGGCCTCGCCGCCGAGGACTCCATGATCCGCGCGCTCACCCGCCCCGGTGACCACATCGTGCTCGGCAACGATGCCTACGGCGGCACCTACCGGCTGATCGCCCGGGTGCTGGGGGAGTGGGGGATCGGCAACACCCCGGTGGACATGTCCAACCTCGACGCCGTCGCCAAGGCCGTGGCGGCTGGTGGATCGAACGGGGGCAAAACCCGCCTGGTGTGGGTGGAGACGCCGTCGAACCCGATGATGAAGATCACCGACATCGCGGCCCTCGCCCAGGTGGCGCACGACGCCGGCGCCCTCCTCGTGGTCGACAACACTTTCGCCTCGCCGTACCTGCAGAACCCGCTGGCCCTCGGCGCCGACATCGTGGTGCACTCCACCACCAAGTACATCGGCGGGCACTCCGACGTCGTCGGCGGCGCCATCATCGTCAATGACGCGGAGCTGGCCGAGAAGATCGGCTTCGTGCAGTTCGCCGTCGGTGCCGTCTCGGGCCCGATGGATGCCTTCCTGACCACCCGCGGCCTCAAGACCCTGGGCGTCCGGATGGACCGGCACAGCGACAACGCGCAGGCCGTGGCCGAGTGGCTGCTGCAGCGCCCCGAGGTTGAGGCCGTGCTGTACCCGGGACTGCCCTCCCACCCGGGTCACGAGCTCGCCAGGAAGCAGATGAAGAAGTTCGGCGGCATGATCTCCGTGCAGTTCAAGGGCGGAGAGACGGCGGCACGCAAGGTGGCCGAATCGACCTCCGTGTTCACCTTGGCGGAGTCCCTCGGCGGAATCGAATCCCTGATGAACTACCCCTCGGAAATGACGCACGCCTCGGTCAAGGGCACCGAACTTGCCGTCCCGGTCAACCTGATCCGGCTCTCCTGCGGCATCGAGGACGTCGAGGACCTCATCGCCGACCTCGAGCAGGCCTTCGCGCAGATTGACTCTGCGCCCGGCAAGTCAGGCAGCTAAGCACCCGTGACCACCACCTCCACCAGGGCCACGCCCTCCACCATGCGCGGCTGGCTCGCGACGGCGGCCGGCGCGCTCGCCGTCGTCGTCGCCCTGGTGGTGCTGTACTCGGCCTACATCCCGCTGATGAACGACTTCGAGGTGTACTTCTACGGCGGCAGCCGGGTACTCCAGACCGGAGAGACCGGCGTCAACGAGCTCTACGCGCCGCGGGACGGGCTGCCGTTCACCTACCCGCCGTTCGCGGCGCTGCTGTTCGCGGCCATGGCGACGCTGGGCCAGGGCGGCGGCAGTCTCGTGTTCATCACCACGGCGCTGCTGGGCGCCGCGATCGTGTCCGCCTGGCTGGCACGGCACTACTTCCGCCTCGGAACCTGGCGGAACGCGTTTGCCGACTGGCGCTTCCGGGCCGTAGCCCTGGCCGGCACGGCCGCGATCCTGCTCCTGGGACCCTGGCGGGACACCTTCGACTTCGGCCAGATCAACATCATCCTGATGGGCTTGATCCTTGCCGACTTCGCGCTCTACGGGAAAGCCCGGGCCGGGGAGATCCGCTGGCCCGCGGGGCTGCTGATCGGCGTCGCGGCCGGGATCAAGCTGACGCCGCTGGCGTTCGGACTGTATTTCCTGGTCCGCCGCGATTTCAAGGCACTCGGCTGGATGGCGGCCGGCTTCTTCGGGTCGATCGGCCTGGCCTGGGCCATCCTGCCCACGGCCTCACTCACCTTCTGGACCAAGATCCTGCCGGACACCGGACGGATCGGCGGGCCGGCGTACGTGGACAACCTCTCGGTCAAAGGCCTGCTGCTACACCTGGGACTCCCGGACTCCGGCCTGACCAGCATGCTGTGGCTGGTGCTCTCCCTGGCCCTGGCCGCGGTTGCCGCGCTCGTGATCGCGTGGGCGGTGGACGCGGACGAGAACTTCGTCGCGGTCTCCGCCACCGCCGTGCTGATGCTCCTGATCAGCCCGGTGTCCTGGTCCCACCACTGGGTGTGGATGGCCGTGGCACTGCCGTGCATGGGCTTCGCGATCCACCGGGTGCCGTCCCGGAACGGACGGATGCGCCTCGCCGGGTGGATCATCGTCGCGTTCTCGGCCCTGGCCTTCTACCTGACGCCCAAGTACTTGTCGGTCATGGCCGGGGCGGCCGAATGGGGCAAGGACCCGCAGACCCAGTGGCAGCTCATCGTGGCGAGCCTGGGCGTACTCTGCGGGATCGCCATGCTGGTGTACTGGGCGCTGGCCTACCGCCCCTCCCGCGCCTCGCTCCGCCAGCGGGCCTAGCGCCCCGTCCGGCCTGCCCGGCAGATCGATAAAAGGCTAGCTTTCTTGAAGATAGTCAGCTAGTTTGGTCGGCATGGCACTTCGATCCGACTGGTCCCAGCGGAACTGCAGCATGGCCCGGGGCCTGGACATCCTCGGCGACCCCTGGGGCCTGCTGGTCCTCCGTGAGGTCTTCTTCGGCAATGGTCGCTTCGACGCCATGAAGTCCCGGCTGGGGGCCGCGGATTCCGTGCTCACCAAACGCCTCGCGGCACTCGTCGACGCCGGGCTGCTCAGCCGGCAGCCGTACGACGACGGCGGCCGCACCCGCCAGGAGTATGTGCTCACCGCCATGGGCGAGGACGCCCTGCCGGTGCTGAACGCCGTTGTGCTCTGGGCCGAAAAACACCTGCCGGCGCCGTCGGAACATGCGCACATGTTCGTGATCCACACCGGCTGCGGCGCGCGCACGACGTCCGCGGACAGCTGCACCGTGTGCGGGGAGCGGCTCACGGCTCACAACACGAGCTGGCACAGCCTGGCCCGCACCCCGGAACCCGTGGCCCTTGCCGCCGCCCCGGCCCCGCCCTCGACCGGCACCACCACCCCCGCGAACGGATCCGCTGCATGAGCGCCCCCGAAACCACCCTGCTGCCCGCGCCCAGGCGGCGCATCCACCCGGCCTGGATCGTCGCCGCGGTTGCCTTCCTCGCGCTCGTCGGAGCCGCGGGCTTCCGCGCCGCGCCGGGGGTGCTGATGGTTCCGCTGCAGAGCGAATTCGGCTGGTCAACCACGGTGCTCTCGGCCGCGATCAGCATCAACCTGGTGCTCTTCGGCCTGACCGCACCCTTCGCCGCGGCCCTGATGGAACGCTTTGGCGTCCGCGCTGTCACGTCCGTGGCGCTGGTGCTGATCGGGGCCGGCAGCGCCCTG
Source organism: Arthrobacter sp. (assembly GCA_034376805.1). GTDB lineage: Bacteria > Actinomycetota > Actinomycetes > Actinomycetales > Micrococcaceae > Arthrobacter. Next base: position 170,252 of record JAXMJF010000040.1, on the reverse strand, counting down.
ACCGTGCTGGTGAACGAGTCCTGGCAGCTCCTGCTGACCTGGGGGCTGCTGATCGGGCTGGGGACGGGGTCCATGGCGCTGGTCTTCGCGGCGACCATTGCGAACACCTGGTTCGTAAAGAGCCGCGGGCTGGTGATCGGCATCCTCACCGCCGGCAGCGCCGCGGGGCAGCTGGTCTTCCTGCCCTTCATCGCCGCCCTCGCCCAGGACCCGGGGTGGCGGCAGGCGTCGCTGCTGATCGCCGCCGGAGCCCTGGCCGTGGTGCCGCTGGTGCTGAAGTTCCTGAAGAACTCACCGGCCGACGCCGGGGTGTTGCCCTACGGTGCCGAAGCGGAGCCCGGGTCCGGGGCGGGCGCCATCGCCGGAGCCGCGGTACACAACCGGAATGCAGCTGTCCGTGCCCTGCAGGTGCTCAAACGGGCCAGCAAGGTTCGGACCTTCTGGGCCCTCGTCGCGGGGTTCGCGATCTGCGGCGCCACTACCAACGGCCTGATCGGCACCCACTTCATCCCCTCCGCCCACGACCATGGCATGCCCCAGACGACGGCGGCGGGCCTGCTGGCCGTCGTCGGGATCTTCGACATCGTGGGGACAATTGCCTCCGGCTGGCTGACCGACCGCTTCAATCCCCGGATCCTGCTCGCGGTCTACTACCAGTTCCGGGGGATTGGCCTGCTGGTCCTGCCGCTGCTGCTCAGCGCGACCGTCCAGCCCAGCATGATCGTGTTCGTGGTGATCTACGGGCTGGACTGGGTTGCCACCGTGCCGCCGACGGCCGCCATCTGCCGCGAGGTCTTCGGCGCGGACGGCAGCGTCGTGTTCGGCTGGGTTTTCGCGGCCCACCAGCTCGGTGCGGCCGCCGCGGCGCTGGCCGCCGGAGCCATCCGGGACGCCACCGGACAGTACACCTACGCCTGGTTCGGCGCTGCGGCGATGTGCACCATCGCCGCCGTCATCAGCGCGACCATCCGCAAGGACGCCGGCGCGAAGGAGCCTGCGCCCGTTCCGGCCTAGCCGGCTGCGGCATCTGCGGGAAGCCTGCCGCTAGGCTGGTCCGCATGGAAGCCACCCCTTCTGCCGTGACCCCTGCGCACCGCAAGACCGCCCTCGTGACCGGCGTCGGCCGGCTGGCGGGGATCGGCGCCGGCATCGCGCGACGGCTGGCGGCGGAGGGCTGGGACCTCGTGCTGAGCTACTGGCAGGACTACGATGCCCGGATGCCGTGGGGCGTCCAGCCTGACGACGTCGAACGGCTCACCGCGGAACTCCAGGCCACCGGCGCCGCCGTCGTCGCGCTGCCGGCAGATTTCCAGGACCCGCAGGCCGTGGACCGGCTGATGGAGGCCATCGCTGCGGAAGCCGGGCCGCTGCAGGGACTGGTGCTCAGCCACGCGGAATCCGTGGACTCGGGCATCCTCGACACGTCCCTGGAGAGCTTCGAGCGGCATTTCGCCGTCAACACCCGTGCCAGCTGGCAGCTGATCGCGGCGTTCGCCCGGCAGGCCCCGGCCGAGGGCGGCGCGATCGTGGCCCTAACCAGCGACCACACCGCCTTCAACCTGCCCTACGGCGCGTCCAAGGGCGCACTGGACCGGATCGTGACCGCGGCTGCGCGGGAACTCGGGCCGCAGGGGATCAGCGCCAACGTGCTCAACCCCGGTCCGGTGGACACCGGCTGGATGGACCGGCCGCTGCGCGAAGAACTCGCCCGGCGCCAACCCGGCGGGCGGCTCGGAACCCCGGCGGATGTGGCCGGGACGGTGGCGTTCCTGCTCTCGCCCGAGGGCCGGTGGGTGTCGGGCCAGCTGGTCAAGGCCGACGGCGGCTTCTCCGCCTGACCGACCCGGACATCGCCGGGCTGGCGCTGAACACTGCCGTGGTCCGCCACCCCGGGCTAGCGGAAGGCGGCCAGCCCGGTGATGTGCTGGCCCAGGACCAGGGTGTGGACCTCGTCGGTGCCCTCATAGGTCCGCACGGACTCGAGGTTGGCGGCGTGCCGGAGCGGCGAGTAGTCCAGCGTGATCCCGTTCCCGCCCAGGATGGTCCGGGCCTCGCGGGCGATCGCGATCGCCTCACGCACGTTGTTCAGTTTCCCCAGCGAGATCTGCTCGGGCCGCAGCTTCCCGGCATCCTTGAGCCGCCCCAGCTGGAGCGCCACGAGCGTGCCCTTCTGGATCTCGAGCAGCATGTTCACGAGTTTCTCCTGGGTCAGCTGGTACCCCGCGAGGGGCTTGCCGAACTGCAGCCGCTCCTGCGAATACTTCAGCGCGGCCTCGTAGGAGTCCCGGGCCGCGCCCATCGCACCCCACGCGATCCCGTAACGGGCCTCGTTGAGGCAGCTGAACGGGCCACGCAGCCCCCGGGCCGCCGGGAGCAGGGCCTCCGGACCCAGCCGGACGCCGTCGAACGCGACATCACACTGGATCGAGGCGCGCATCGAAAGTTTTTGTCCGATCGGCGTCGCGCTGACCCCGGGTGTGCCGGCGGGGACCACGAAGCCGCGGACACCATCGTCGGTCATCGCCCACACCACCAGCACGTCGGCCACCGAGGCGAGCCCGATCCAGCGTTTGGTGCCGTCCAGGATCCAGCCGGCGTCGTCGCCGGAGCCGTCGCGGCGGGCGAAGGTCTTCATCGAGGCCGGGTCCGAGCCGGCGGTGGGCTCGGTGAGCGCGAAGCTGCCGATCAGTTCGCCGGCGGCCATCCGGGGGAGCCACTCCTGCTTCTGCTCCTCGGAGCCCCACTTGTGGATGGCTGTCATGGCCAGCGAGCCCTGCACGGAGACGAAAGTCCGGATCCCGGAATCGCCGGCTTCCAGTTCCATCGCCGCCAGACCGTATTCGACGGCGGAGCGGCCCGGGCAGCCATAGCCCTCCAGATGCATCCCGAGGACGCCGAGTTCCCCGAGCTCGGGGGCCAGCTCCAGCGGAAAGACCCCCTCGTCGTACCAGCCCGCGATGCCCGGACGGATCCGCTGCTCCGTGAAGTCGCGGACCCGTTCCCGGACGGCCAGTTCCCCGGCGCTCAGCAGGGAATCGATCGCCAGGACGTCGGACACGTCTGTTCCGTCAGATCCATGGGGAAACTCAGCCTCGTTGCTCATTCCAGCATCCTACGGTCTTGGCGCAGCAGCCTGCCCGGCCTTCCCGCCCAGTTACTTCCAGTCACCGGCCCGGCTCCCGGCCAACACGCCGGTGTCGCCGGTCATTTGCGGGGTGTGGGGGAAAGTACGTGGGCAGGAGCGCCGGGCGGCCGCGGGCGCCCGGGCCTACACTGGTGCCATGGACACCGCTTCTGTAGTCGCCGTCTGCCGCGTACACCAGTTGCTGGCCGACCCCGGAAGCGTGGGCGTGACAGCGATCGACAAACGGCCTGTGGCCGGTCCGGTCAGGGTGCACAGGCTCGGGCTGCGCGGGGATGTCCAGGCCAGCCGGGTCCACCACGGCGGTGAGGACCAGGCGCTCTACGCCTACTCCCAGGACGACGCCGACTACTGGGCCGCGGAGCTTGGCCGTGAACTGCCCCCGGGGATCTTCGGCGAGAACCTGCGCATTGCCGGTATCAGCGCCACCAACGCCATCATCGGCGAACGCTGGAAGATTGGACTCGATGTCGAAGTTGAGGTGACCTCGCCCCGCACCCCCTGCGCGACTTTCCAGCGCCGGATGCACGAGCCGCACTGGGTCAAGCGCTTCGGTGATGCCGGGCGGGTGGGGACCTATCTGCGGGTGGTGCGGGTGGGCAGCATCCAGGCAGGGGACCATATCCACCAGATCTTCGTCCCCACCCACGGAGTGACCGTCGGCAAATGGTTCAGCGACCCCACGGTCGAGGACATGGAGGCCTTGCGGGACGCCGACGCGGACGGCGAGATCCGGCTCCAGCCCGAGTACCACGGGGAGTTCGCAAAGCTTCAGCGCCGCCTCGGGGTGTAGCGCAGCAGGTGCCCGTGTGCGCAAGCTCACCGCCGTTGTGGGCCCCTGCGTTACCCATGGGTGGATCCATGCCCTACAATTGAACTATCCCCCACTCCGGAAATCCCTTATTTCCTGCCCAATTCTTGAGGCAAGACTGGTAAGTGTTGGGGCCCGCGCAAATGAGATGCGGGCATTTTCATAGGGAGAGCCGGCTAAAGAAAACGCTGTACAGACTGCTGGGATAGCAGCCAAGAGATGCAGCGGGAAGTCCTGCCACGGGATTGCGAAAGCGCCGGGCTTCTATGTGACCGGCCGGTCAAAGTATGCCCGGCGATTTCGGTCACGCGTACTGCGGCTCCGCTCACCTCGGGTTGTGCCGCTTGGCCCCTATGGATGAGGATATTTCACCTATGCCCGAAAATCAGAACAACTCCGTCGAAACCGAACTCACCACCGAGAACAGCCAGGTCGACGTCGAGACTTCTGAAACGGCTGCCCCCGCAGCCGGCTCCGCCCCGGTATTCACCGAGGCTCCTGCGAACAACGACGCTCCGGCTGCTGCCGAAGCCGCTCCGCAGTCCGACACCCAGGCCGAAGCCCCGGCTGCCCCTGCGAAGGAAGAAGACGCCGAAGAAGAAGGCGTCAAGTTCGTGGACCTCGGCATCGACGGCCGCGTCCTTGCCGCCCTGCAGGACGTTGGCTACGAAAAGCCGTCCCCGATCCAGGCAGCAACCATCCCGCTGCTGCTCGAAGGCCGCGACGTCGTGGGCCTGGCCCAGACCGGCACCGGTAAGACTGCAGCATTCGCAGTACCGGCACTGTCCCGCCTGGCCGAGCTCCACGACCTCAACGGCCCGTCCCGCAAGACCCAGGCCCTGGTGCTCGCTCCGACCCGTGAGCTCGCCCTTCAGGTCGCCGAGGCCTTCACCTCCTACGCCAAGCACATCGACGACTTCACCGTCCTCCCGGTGTACGGCGGCTCCGCCTACGGCCCCCAGCTCGCCGGCCTGCGCCGCGGCGCCCAGGTTGTTGTCGGTACCCCCGGCCGCGTGATCGACCACATCTCCAAGGGTTCGCTCGACCTGTCCGAACTCCAGTACCTGGTACTGGACGAGGCTGACGAGATGCTCCGCATGGGCTTCGCCGAAGACGTGGAGCAGATCTTCCAGCAGACCCCCGCGGGCCGCCAGGTTGCCCTGTTCTCCGCCACGATGCCGAGCCAGATCCGCCGGCTGTCCAAGCAGTACCTGAACAACCCGGCCGAGGTGCAGGTCAAGTCCAAGACCACTACGGGCGCCAACACCCGCCAGCGCTACCTGCAGGTCATGGGCCCGCACAAGCTCGACGCGCTGACCCGCATCCTCGAGGTCGAAGAGTTCGAAGGCGTCATCGCCTTCGTCCGGACCAAGATGGCCACCGAGGACCTCGCCGACAAGCTGCGTTCACGGGGCTTCCAGGCCGCCGCCATCAACGGCGACATCCCGCAGCAGCAGCGCGAGCGTACGGTCGAGGCCCTGCGTGACGGAAAGATCGACATCCTGGTCGCCACCGACGTCGCGGCCCGCGGCCTTGACGTCGAGCGCGTCAGCCACGTGATCAACTACGACATCCCGCACGACACCGAGTCCTACGTGCACCGCATCGGCCGCACCGGCCGTGCAGGCCGCTCCGGCGACGCGATCCTCTTCATGACGCCGCGGGAGAAGTACCTGCTGCGGTCCATCGAGAAGGCGACCCGCCAGCCGGTGGAGCAGATGCACCTGCCCACCGCCGAGTCGGTCAACACCCTGCGCCTGGGCAAGTTCGCGGAAAAGATCACCGAGACCCTCGCCTCCGAGGATGTTTCGGCGTTCCGCGACCTCATCGCCTCCTACGAGGAAGAGCACAACGTTCCGGCCTCGGAAATTGCTGCCGCACTGGCAGTGATGGCGCAGGGCGGCCAGCCGCTGCTGGTGAAGGAACTGCCTGCTGCTCCTGAATTCCAGAAGCGCGAGCGCGCCAAGGACGGCTTCGGCTCCCGCGGCCCGACCCGCACCCTGACCGAGGGCAACGCCACCTACCGGATCGCCGTCGGACGCCGTCAGCGCGTGATGCCGGGTTCGATCGTTGGCGCCATTGCCAACGAAGGCGGCATCTCCTCGGCCCAGATCGGCGGCATCGACATCCGCGCCGACCACTCCCTCGTGGAGCTCCCGGCGGACCTGAGCGCCGACCAGCTGAAGGCCCTGTCCCGCACCCGGATCGGCGGCGAGCTGATCCACCTCGAGCTGGACAACGGCCGCAAGCCCTCCGGCGAACGCGGCAGCTACCAGGGTGGCGGCCAGGGCGGAAGCCGCGGCGGCGACCGTGGCGGTTACTCCGGCGGCGGCGACCGTGGAGGCAACTTCAAGGGCAACGGCGGCTTCAAGCGGGAATTCCGCAAGAACGACGGCGAGCGGTCCTCCGCTGACCGCGGCGGACGCTCCTTCAGCGACCGCAACGAGCGCGGCGTAGGCACCGACGCGGCCCGCAAGCCGCGCACCAAGTGGTAACCATCAGCCGCTAGGCACTGCACCACCCTGAAAACGGGCCGGCCCACCAGCCGGCCCGTTTTCGTTTAAGTTCCCTTGGTCACATCCGCGCGTCCGGAGGTGCCGCGGGGCTGCGCCCGCGGGGCTGCCAGGCGCCTGGGACCCCGGATTTCCGCCGATTTTGACGCTTTCGGGACTGTCCCCGGGCCGATTTGTTGGGAGCGGAATCTTCCGGTAGAGTATTTACTCGTTGCCCCCCTAGCTCAGTGGTAGAGCGCGTTCTTGGTAAGAACGAGGTCACCGGATCGATTCCGGTGGGGGGCTCTGAATGAGGGCCTGTGTCAAGGCGGTTTTTGACCGGCTTAGCGCAGGTTTTCCTCATTTATGGCGGCGTAGCTCAGTTGGTTAGAGCGCACGACTCATAATCGTGAGGTCGGGAGATCGAGCCTCCCCGCCGCTACAGAATGACCCTTCAGGCCCAGCCTGCGGGGTCTTTTTGTTTTAACCCCCGTTGCGCTATCACTCTGGGTGCCTAAACAGGCTTCTGGGCCGCGTTAAGTGATAGGGCAACGGCGGGGTTGTGGGACAGAATGGGTCCATGACGCGAATCGCAATCATTGGCGGCCACGGCAAGGTGGCTCTGGAACTGTCCCGCAACCTCTCCGGGGAGGGGATGGACGTGACGTCGTTCATCCGTGACCCGGACCAGCGGGAGGACGTCGCGGCAACGGGCGCCACTCCTGTTGTCCTGGATGTTGAACATTCGACGACGGCGGAGATCGCCGAGGCGCTCCGGAAACACGACGCGGTGGTCTGGTCGGCCGGTGCCGGCGGCGGAAGCCCCGAGCGGACCTACGCCGTGGACCGGGATGCCGCCATCCGTTCGATGGACGCGGCGGCCAAGGCCGGCGTCGGGCGGTACATTATGGTCTCCTACCTCGGCGCCGGGCCGGATCATGGCGTCCCCGAAGACAACAGCTTCTTCGCGTACGCCGAGGCGAAGGCCGCCGCGGACGCGTACCTGCGCGGCACGGACCTGGACTGGACCATCCTGGGCCCCGGAGCGCTCACTGACGGGCCCGGCAACGGCCTGATCGATGTCAACCCGGCCGACGGCTCCGGAGGCCAGGAAACGGCCCGTGCCAACGTGGCCCTCGTCGCGGCGGCAGTACTGGGACTGCCCTTCACGGCCGGGCGCACCATCGAATTCAGGGACGGCACGCTGCCCCTGGCGGCCGCCCTGGAGCCTGTGAGCTAACTGGCACGGGGAACGCGCAGCGGCGCCGCGTCACCCCCCGACAGAAAAGGGCCGGATCATTGATGATCCGGCCCTTTCGGCTCTGCGGTCCGCGGTCTACGACACCGAAGCGCCGAATGTCCGGGCGAGGTATCCTTCGTTCGTTTGCATGCCTGTTCCCGAGTAGGCCCAGAGCGAACCGTCGGGTCTGCGGGCCACCATATCCGGGAAACTGTCCGCGTTCAGTTTTCCAGCGCCGAGAATGGTGTCAAAAACGTCCCAGCCGGTTCCGATTCTGCGCGGGGTGGAGAGTTTTCCGCTGCCATCGCCGGGGTACATCCAGAGGGTGCCGTCGAACTTCCTGGCGATGAGGTCGTTTCGTCCGTCTGCGTTTAAATCACCCGCGCCGAAGAGCTGGTCAAAGACTTCCCAGCCGTACTCACCGATCTTCAGCGCCCCGGTGTATCCGACGTTGCTCCCGCTGACGGTACCCGTACCGCGATAAAGCCACAGCGAACCGTCTGCCTTCCTCGCGAGAAGGTCGTTCTTGCCGTCAGCATTGAAATCGCCGGTGCCGGTCAGCGTGGTGAAGACGTCCCAGCCGTAGTCGCCGATTCTCTTCGGGGCCGAGAAACCCGAACTGGTGGCGTCCACCCGCCCGGTTCCCGGGTACAGCCACAGGGTGCCGTCGGGCTTCCGCGCGATCAGGTCGTTCTTGCCGTCGCCGTTGAAGTCGCGGACGCTGACCAGAGTGTTGAAAACTTCCCAGCCGTACTCGCCAATCTTTCGACCAGCCCCATAGGCGCCATTGCTGTTGCCGGCGTAGAACCACAGGCTACCGTCTGGTTTCCGGGCGAGCAGATCGGCTACTTTGTCTCCGTTGAGGTCTTCTGTGGCGGTCAGGGAGTCGAAGACCTCCCAGCCGTAATTTCCGATCTTTCGTGCACTGCCGTAACCCTCGTCCCGCATCGCGGTCCCGGCGTAGAAGTAGACAGATCCATCGGCCTGGCTGGCCACGAAGTCGGCGGTGCGGTCCCCGTTCGCGTCTCCGGTGCCCATGATCGTGGTGTAGATATTCCAGCCGGTGCCGATCTGCTGCGGTTTGACGAGTTTCGCCGGCCCGGAATTGGAGTACAACCAGAGGGAGCCGTCGGGACGCCGGGCGGCGAGGTCGTTGGTGCCGTCGCCGTTGAAGTCGTGGATCGGGATCAGCTGGTCGAAGATCTCCCAGCCGTAGTCGATACTGCGGGGTGCACCCGGGCGGCCCGTGCCAGTCCCGGGGTACAGCACCAGAACACCGTCGGCCCGGCGGGCCAGGATGTCTGGCTTGCCGTCGCCGTCGAAGTCGCGGACACCGAGCAGTGCGGTGAAGACTTCCCAGCCGTAGTCGCCGATCTTGATCCCGCTTTGGTAACCTTCGCTGGCACTGGAAACCCTTCCGGTGCCGGCATAGAACCACAGTGACCCATCGAACTTCCTCGCCACCAGGTCGTTCCTGCCGTCTCCGTTGAAGTCCCCCGTGCCGAGGATGCTGTTGAAGATCTCCCAGCCTGTACCTATCCGCTGGCCGGCCCCGGATCTGCCGGTGCCATCGCCCGGGTAGAGCCAGAGTTCGCCGTTGGCCTTGCGCTGGATGAGGTCTACGATTCCGTCGCCGTTGAAATCGCCGGGGGCGACCAGCAGAGGCTTGGCCGGCGGCAGCGCATCAATAGTGATGCCGGCAGCGGAATTCGAGATCCAGTCGATGGTTACCTTGGTCCCTGCATGTGACTTGAACGTTTGTCCGGGTTGCCACGTTTGGTTGTAGCTGTAGTAGCCGTTGAAAGTGGTGGTGCTCGGCTGCAGCGCGATGGAGCCTGCCCCGTATGCCTGGACCACCTTGACCCCGCGGTTGCCGCTCACGGCCGTTGCCGCGTCATTGCCCACCGGAAGCCGAAGTTCCACATAGTAGGCCTCCCCGCTGATGGGATCAGTAAACCTGAGGGCGCGGTGGTCGTCCGCACTTCCCCAGGCCTTCAACTGGTAGGAGTTCTTGCCCACAGCTTTTCCAAGGTTTCTGACCTCGTTACCGGAGCCGAATCCGCCAAACTCATAAATGGGGGAGCTGACAACCGGCTGGCTGGTCTGTGACACGCCCATCAGGTCCAGGTTGTCCTTGTATTCCTCGATGCTGCAGGTGCCGTTCGCGAATGATCCGTCAGCGTTGCTGGCAGTGTCCACTGCTCCATTCGCACACTTGAGCCGGTTGGCATGCATCAGCCCCAGCACGTGACCGAATTCGTGGGTCAGCACGCTCCTGGTCAGTGTTGCGGGGAGCGGCATGAGCACGCGTCCGCTTGTGCCGTTGTAGCTCCAGCCCGCGCCGTACGCCCCATCGGACAGTGTGGGGGTGGACACGAATACCACGAGTGCCGTGTATGAACTGGGGACCCATCCGATTTCGGCGGCGATTGTGTTCATCATGGAGGAATAGCTCTGGGTGGAGGTTGCCTTGCTCGACCTGTTTTCGACCGTGTCCACGCTCATGGACAGCCTGCCGTTCGACATCGCTTGCCAGTACTCGCTACTGGTCCTGATTGCGGCCCGGGCGTCCGCCTCCGGGATGGTCGCTTTCTTGTCCGCCAGCTGGACCATCACCAGCTTCACCTTGATATCGCCGCTCCGGGCGAGGGAATACGCCTCGGTGGCCGCCGAGTGTTGTTCAGCCCCTTTTGTCCCGTGTCCCTCAAGGCCGTGGCTGGAGGTGGGATTGCTGCCGCCAACGACCTCCGTGAACAGCGGCTCCGGCGAAGTCAGAGTCTGCGATTCCACCGTTGCCGGGGAGGCCGCGGATGCCGTCGGCACGGGCGACGGCGTGGCTGACGCCGTCGCCGGGGGAAGGGGCGTGGCCGTCGACGTGGGTGTGGGCGAGGCCGTCGCGGACGTCGTCGTGGGAGTGGCTGATGTTGTCGCCGGGGGAAGGGGCGTCGGATTAGCGAGAGCCGGCGAGAGCGTCACAGTAGTGAGCGAGGCGAGAGTAACAACGAACGCTGTCAGCAGCGCCGTCGTCTTCCGTATTGAGTTCACGTTTTGTCTTTCATGAGACCGCCGCCCCGCTGAACGCTCAGCAGGACGGCCGGGAGACCGGGAAGTGAGGTCAGTCTACGGATGGCGCGCCGCCAGAACAGGTACTTTGCACCAAACTTTCGCCTTAGGTAGCGAATCGTTGCCTAATCTTGAGCATTGTCCGGGGCCGCCACATTGTGCGGGGCGCTAACGCACCAGCTCCAGTTCAAGCTCCGGCGCGTTCGCCTCGACGTAGTCCAGGGCATGCCGGACCGCGCCGACCGTGACAATCGCGTCACCCAGCGGCGAGACCGTCACACGCGGGGGAGTCGCCGTGAACCGGGGGAGCAGGGCCGTGATGCCCGGCAGGAGCACCCCGGCGGATTCGGCCACCGCCCCTCCGATCACCACCTGCTCCGGGTTCAGAAAGCTCGCCACGGAGGCGATGACCCGTGCCATCCGGTCCGAGATGCGCGCCAGGATGGCCAGCGCGGCGGGATCCCCGGCGGCGGCATCCTCAAAGACACGGCGGGCGCTCGCCTCACCGCCTGCGGCGGGTCCGCCGTCCGCCGCGGACCACTGCCGGGCGAGGCTGGCGATGCCGTCGCTGGAGCCGACGCCCTCCACGAGATCCAGGTAGCCCATTTCGCCGGCCGCGCCGCCACGGCCGTGCAGCAGCCGCCCGGACTCCATCACCCCGGCGCCCAGCCGTTCGCCGGCCAGCAGCACCACAAGATCGTCGACGCCGGCGCCGGAACCCCGCCAGCGTTCACCCAGGGCGGCAAGGTTCGCGTCGTTCTCCAGCAGCACTGTCCAGCCGTGCAGCTCCTTCAGCGCCGCGCGGAGCCCGACGTCGAACAGGCTCCAGAAATGCTGGGTGACCAGCACGTTGCCGTCACGGTCCACGGGGGCGGCGATGCCGGCACCGACGGCCAGGACCCTGTCCGGGCCTGTCCCGGCGGCGGACAGCGCCCGGCGGCAGGCACGGTCGACGACGTCGATCCGCTCCTCCGCGGGGATGTCGGTGGCCCGGAAGCTCTCGCTGGACCGGCCGAGGATGGTGCCGCGGAGGTCCGCGACCGCCGCGGTGGTGGTGGCCGCGCCGATGTCCAGGCCCAGCACAAACCCGGCGCTGCTGTTGAGCTCGAAGCGCCGGGCCGGGCGTCCCTTGCGCGAACTCCCGGGCTGTTCCTCGTCGCGCGCCTCCAGTTCACGGATCCAGCCGCGCCGGATCAGGTCCTCGCAGACGGCGATGACCGATGCCCGCGTCAGCCCGGTCCGGGCCATCAGCTCCGTCCCGGTGGCCACGTCCGTGGTCCGGATAACGCCGAGCACGGAGCGGGCATTGACCCGGCGCAGCAGCTGGGGCGTGGCGGCGGCTGCTTGCGGCATCTGAATCTTGACCTCCCCGTGAGTCCGGACCCATAATTGATCCGGCAATATATTTAGCTTGTATCTAAATTATCAGAAGCACCGCTCCGAACCCGAAGGATCATCCCTTGTCCAACACCGCCACGCTGGCAACCCTGTCCGGTTCCGATCTCGCCGCCGACCCCAACTGGTGGCGCCAGGCTTCCGTGTACCAGATCTACCCGCGCAGCTTCTCCGACTCCAACGGCGACGGACTCGGTGACATCAGGGGCATCACGGCGAAAGTCCCCTACCTGAAGGAACTCGGGATCGACGCCGTCTGGCTGAGCCCGTTCTACCCCTCAGCCCTCGCGGACGGCGGCTACGACGTCGATGACTACCGCGACGTCGACCCCAAGCTGGGAACGCTGGCGGACTTCGCTGAGATGTCCGCCGCCCTGCACGCCGCCGGCATCAAGCTGATCGCCGACATCGTCCCCAACCACTCCTCCAACCGCCATGTCTGGTTCCAGGAAGCCCTCGCGTCCCCGCGCGGCTCCGATGCGCGGGAACGCTACATCTTCCGCGATGGCAAGGGCGAGAACGGTGAGATCCCGCCGTCGGACTGGGAGTCCGTGTTCGGCGGCCCGGCCTGGGAACGCGTCACCGAACCGGACGGCACCCCCGGCCAGTGGTACATGCACATCTTCGCCAAGGAACAGCCCGACCTGAACTGGTCCAACCGGGAAATCCGCGACGACTTCCTCAAGACCCTGCGCTTCTGGTCGGACCGGGGCGTGGACGGCTTCCGCGTCGACGTCGCGCACGCGCTGACCAAGGACCTCACCGAGCCGCTGCTGTCCAAGGTCGAGCTCAGCGAGGCCAACAGCGGCACCGACGGCTTCGACGACGGCTCGCACCCGTTCTGGGACCGCGACGAAGTCCACGAGATCTACGTGGAGTGGCGCGAGGTCTTCAACGAATACAACCCGCCGCGCACCGCCGTCGCCGAAGCCTGGGTCCATGCCAGCCGCCGCGGCCGCTACGCGAGCCCGGAGGGCCTGGGCCAGGCGTTCAACTTCGACCTCCTGCAGGCCGACTTCGACGCCGATGAGTTCCGCGAAATCATCACCCGGAACCTCGCCGAGGCCACCGAGTCCGGCGCCTCCTCCACCTGGGTGTTCTCCAACCACGACGTCGTCCGGCACGCCACGCGCTACGGGCTGCCCAAGGGCGGCGGCAAGCACGCCAAGGGCCAGGACGGGAAGGGCTGGCTGCTGGCCGGCGCCCCGCCCGAGGAGCTCGACGTGGAGCTCGGTCTGCGCCGTGCCCGCGCGGCCACCCAGCTGATGCTGGCGCTGCCGGGGTCCGCGTACCTGTACCAGGGCGAGGAGCTGGGGCTCCAGGAAGTCACGGAAATCCCCGACGCCGAACGGCAGGACCCGACCTTCTTCCGCAACAAGGGCGTGGAGATCGGCCGGGACGGCTGCCGGGTGCCGCTGCCCTGGGCCCCCGAGGGCAGCTCCTTCGGCTTCGGCGACGGCGGGGCGCACCTGCCGCAGCCGGCGTGGTTCAGCCGCTACGCCGTCGCCGCCGAGGACGGCGTGGAGGGTTCCACACTGGAGTTCTACCGCCGGGCACTGAAGCTGCGCCGGGAACTGCAGACCTCGGAAGAACTGGAATGGCACAGCCCCGCCAGCCCCGAGGTGCTGCACTTCAGCCGCCCCGGCGGCTGGCAGACCGTGACCAACTTCGGTGACGAACCCGTTGAGCTGCCCGCCGGAACGGTGCTGCTCAGCAGCGGACCGCTGGAGAAGAACCTCCTGCCGGGCAGCACCACCGTCTGGCTGCGGTGAGCACCCAGCCTGCCCGCGGACCCGCCCCCGCCCAGGAACTGATTTACGGCTGCATGGGCCTGGGCGGCAGCTGGTCGCCGGAGCCGCACTCGTCCGCGGATGTGGACGAGGCGGCTGCGGCGGTCGACGCGGCCCTTGCGGCCGGCATCACCTTGTTCGACCATGCCGACATCTACCGTGGCGGCAAGTCCGAGGCCGTGTTCGGCGAGGTGCTCGCCCAGACCCCGGGGCTGCGCGCACGGATCCGGCTGCAGACCAAGTGCGGCATCCGGCTCAACGAACACGGCCTGGAGGGCTACTACGACCTGAGCCGGGACGCCATCCTGGCCCGGGTCAACCAGAGCCTGGGCCGGCTCCGGACGGACTACGTGGACGTGCTGATGCTCCACCGGCCCGATCCGCTGATGGACCCCGCCGAGGTGGCCTCCGCCGTCGGGCAGCTGATGGCCGAAGGCAAGGTCCGGGCGCTGGGCGTGTCCAACATGTCCGGGGCGCAGATTGAGGTGCTGCAGGACCGGCTCGAGACCCCGGTGGTCGCCAACCAGCTGGAGATGAGCCTGTTCAAACGCGCCTGGCTGGAGAGCACGGCGCTGGTCAACCATGCCGAGGGCACGGACTACAGCTTCCCGCACGGCACCGTGGAGCACTGTGTCCGGCACGGAATCACCCTGCAGGCTTACGGGTCCCTGGCCCGGGGCCTATACACCGGGGCCCCGGCCGCGGCGCCGTCGGCCGCGGAGGAAGCGACCGCCGCGCTGGTGGCGCAGCTGGCCGCGGAGAAGAAGACGACCGGGGAATCGGTGGTGCTGGGCTGGCTGATGAAGCACCCGGCGGGCATCGCCCCCGTGATCGGCTCAGCCCGGCCGGACCGCATCCGTGCCTGCGCCGACGCGGCCGGGGTCGCCGCGGCGATGACCCGGGCCGAGTGGTACCGGCTCTGGGTGACGGCGCGCGGGAGCAACATCCCGTAGACGCCCGCCGTCCCGACCAGCTGGCAGTTGACGCCGTGATGAGCCTTGAAAACGGCTTCTGCTGCCAGCTGGAGGGGCGGAGACGTGATTTTGGTCGTAATGGTCGCCCCGGAGGGCCGGATCGCTTAACCGCAAACGCCCCCGGGCGGATAGCGTAGATACATGACTTCCACCACCACTGCCGGGACTCTCCGGACCCAACGCAACATCCCCGCTGAAATAGCCCGTTCCTGGCTGCTGGTCAATGCCATGAAAACCGAGCTCTTCGACCAGTCGGCCACCTCCCGCGCGGACGCCATCATCCTGGACATCGAGGACGCGGTGGACCCCTCGCAGAAGGATGCCGCCCGCGGACACGTCGTGGATTGGCTGACCGCCGGCGGCAGCGCCTGGGTTCGGATCAACGACGCCACGAGCCCCTTCTGGGCCGACGACCTGGCCGGGCTCCGCGGCACCCCGGGCCTGCTCGGCGTGATGCTGGCCAAGACCGAGTCCGCGGACCAGGTCACCGAAAGCTTCCACCGCATGGACGGCAAGACCCCCGTCATTCCGCTGGTCGAATCCGCCGTCGGCATCGAGGAAGCCAACCACATCGCCAAGGCCCAGGGCGCGTTCCGGCTGGCCTTCGGCTCGGGCGACTTCCGCCGCGACACCGGCATGGCTGCCACCCCCGAGGCCATGGCCTACCCGCGCGCCAAGCTGGTCGTGGCCAGCCGCGTCGGGAACCTGCCCGGCCCCATCGACGGCCCCACCGTCGGCACCAACCACCCGATCCTCCGTGAGCAGACCGGGATCACCGTGATGATGGGCATGACCGGCAAGCTCTGCCTCGCGATCGACCAGACCCACGTCATCAACGAGGTCATCAGCCCGACGCCGTCCGACGTCGCCTGGGCCACCGACTTCATGGCCGACTTCGAGGCCAACGGCCGCGTCATCCGCGACGGCTCCGACCTGCCCCGCCTGGGCCGCGCCGAGAAGATCATGAAGCTCGCGGTAGCCTTTGGGGTGCAGCCGGCCCTGTAGCCCGCCCCGAACCAAGGAGACCCCGTGACCGATACCTGTTATCTGGTCCACGGGGTCTTTTGGGATGCCGGGCCGGCACTGCAGCACCCCGGCGGCGGGTGCCCGGCGATGCGCCTGCAGGACCCTGACGGCGGCTTCACCGAAGTGCCGCTCGACGCCGGAACCCGGCTTGGCTTCCGGCTCGCCGCCGCGGGGAAGCGCTGCCTTGGGCACCACAAAGTCCACGGGCCCGCCGACCGCGACCACATCCTGTGCCCCGACCTGGCACCGGCCGTGAAGGGCAGCCAGTGTGAGCGGTGCTTCGTCGTCGACGTTCCCGGCTGATCCACGATTTCCACCGCGGCGGACGCGTGCCGCCCGGACTGCGGGCCTACCTGATGCAGCCGCACTGGCTGTATATCGCCACCTTCGCCAACGGTGCCAGCAAGGTGGGCACCGCGGCGAACCTGCGGAAATGGAAGAGGCTCGCGGAGCAGGGCGCCGTCGCCGCCCGGTACGTCGCCCGGGCCGACGACGGCCGGGTGGTCAGAAACCTCGAGGACCTGGTGACCCGCGACGCCGGCATTCCGCAGCAGATCCGCTCCGCCGCCAAGGCCGCAGCCCTGACCGGGCCGGCGCCCGCCGTCGACCTGGATGCCCGGAACAGAAAGTTGGCCGCGGACGTCCGCGGGCTGCTGGCCGGCACCGGGGGCGGCGGCTTCGACGTCGTGGATGAGCGCTGGCCGCGGCCGGGGTTCTCGGATGCGGTCTGCGCGCCGGCCGCGCGGCACGCGTACCCGCAGGAACTCAGTGCAGGTGCCCACGGATTCCGGATCGACTCGCTGAGCGGCAGCGTCGCACTGGCCCGGCTCGACGGCGCCGATCTTGAATTCGTCGTCAACCTTGGCCAGCTGAAAGCGCGCACCATTGTGCTCGGCGACCACGGCACCGGCGTCCCGGCAGTCCAGGAGTCCCTGTTCTGAGCCGCCGTCCGGAAAGGCCCGGCCCCGGAGCCGGCCCGGCGCCGGCCCAGTAGACTGGCACGGTGCTGAAAGAATTCTGGGACTCCGCGCCAACCACCTACAAGGTGCTCGTTTTCAGTGCCATGGGCCTGCTCGGCGTCGGCATTGTCCTGAACCTGGTCGGCAACAGCTCCGGCAACCAGGACCTGGCCGTCGCCTCCCTGGCCGTGATCGGGCTCGGCCTGGTCCTGCACATCGCCGGGATCGTGGTCCGCGGCCAGGCGATCCGCAAAAACCTCAAGCGTTAGCGGCGGCGTTCCGCAGCACGTGGCTGCGGGCGTGCGCCACGGCCTCGGGCAGGGACGAGAACAGGTGCTTGTGGTGCCGCAGCGAGCGGATCACCCCGACGTTGGTCACGAGTTCCAGGTGCTGCGCCTGGACGCCCTTCAACAGGACCGTCACGCCGCGCAGCTCCAGCGCCGAGATGACCTCCACCAGCGTGTGCGCCCCGGTGGCGTCGAGCATCCGCACCTGTGAGAGCCGGATGATGGCCACCTGGATGTCCTTGACCTGGCTGATTTCCTGCAGGACCCGCTCCGCGGCGCCAAAGAACATGGCGCCGTCCAGCCGGAAGATCGCGATGTGCTCGTCGCCGTCCTCGCGCGGTCCCGGGATCTCCTCGCGCTTCACCCCGCTGAGCGAGGCGAACTTCCGCAGCGTGAAGATGGCCGCGGCGACCAGGCCGATCTCGATGGCCACAATCAGGTCGAAGGCCACCGTGATCAGGGCCGTCAGGACAAACACGAAGGCGTCGGCGCGGGTGGAGCGCATAATGGCGGTGACCGTGTGCTTGGACACCATGCGCGTGGCCGTGACCATCAGGATCCCGGCCAGGACGGCCAGCGGGATCCTCCCGACCAGGCCGGCCGCCAGGTAGATGATGGCCAGCAGCACCAGGGCGTGCACAATCGCGGACAGCCGGGTCTTGGCGCCCGAGCGGACGTTGACCGCGGTCCGGGCGATCGCGCCCGTGGCGGGCATGCCGCCAAAGAACCCTGCGGCCACCGAGGCGAGTCCCTGCCCCATGAGCTCCCGGTCCGGACTGTAGGCCCCGGAGGGCCTTCCGTCCGGCCCAACCATGCCGGCGGCCACCCGCGCGGAGAGCAGGGATTCGATGGCGGCCAGCATCGCGATGGACACCGCCGGCATCAGCAACCCGCCCAGCAGCGCCGGGTCCAGGGACGGGATCGACGGTGCGGACAGGGAATGCGGCAGGGCGCCGATCCGGGGGATGTCCAGCTGCAGCAGTTCGGCGGCCACGGTGGCAAGCAGCACCGCGATCAGGCTTGCGGGCAGGGCCTTGTTCAGCTTCGGAAGCAGGAACATCACGGCTGCCACCCCTGCGACGACACCGAGCGTCTGGAGAACGGTGGGCAGGGTGGCCTGGGAAGCGCTCTCAATGGCGCCCAGCAGCGTGTTGTGGCCCGGCACTCCCTCGGTGCCGGTGGCCAGGGGCACCTGCTGGAGGAAAATGATCGCGGCGATGCCGAGCGTGAAGCCTTCCACCACCGGCCAGGGGATGAAGGCCACGGCCCGGCCCAGTCCGCTGATGCCCAGGATCACCACCAGCAGTCCGGCCATGAGGGAAACCAGCGCGATGCTGCCGACCCCGTGGATGGCGACGACCGGAGCCAGCACCACGACCATCGCGCCGGTGGGGCCGGAAACCTGGACGTGCGAGCCGCCCATGACCGCGGCGACCAGGCCGGCCACAACAGCGGTGATGAGCCCGGCTTCGGCGCCGACGCCGGAGCTCACGCCGAAGGCCAGCGCCAGCGGCAGGGCCACAATGCCTACCGTGATGCCAGCCAGCAGATCCGTTTTCCAGGTTGAGCCCAGCCCCTCGTAGTCACGGCGGGAGGGCAGGAACCGGCTGAGCTGGCCGAGCACGGCACTCATGAAGCGGAACCCTGCAGGTGCTCGCTGGGGAGTCTTTGGGCGAGTTTGAGCTGTTCGTTGGAATCGGCCAGGGTGTCGAGGAGGAAGGTCCGGGCGATGGCCAGCAACTCGGCGATCTTTGGGTGGGCCAGCCGGTAGGTCACGGCGTTTGCGGACCGGGACGACGTGACCACGCCATGCCGGCGCAGGGTGGCCAGGTGCTGGGACAGGTGCGAGGCCTCGAGGCCCGTCTCTGCCAGCAGGAAGCTGACGGGCGCCGAGTTGTCCGGCGCGGCGGCCAGCAGTTCGAGCACGCGGATCCGCGCCGGATGAGCGAGGGCCTTGAACAGGTTCGCCTTGATCTCGTACAGGGGGGTTTGCGCTGGGGAAATCATCGCTGCCTGGGCTTTCTCGTCCGCGGAGCCGGGAAACCGGCCATGAATTGATGAAATGATGTTTTCATCATACCGCATGTTCGCGAGCCTGTGAGGCTCGTGTCATCGGGGCGGGCGGCCGGAGGCCTGCCGCTAGGCTGGAACCCATGACTATCAATCCGGATCTGCAGGGGCGCAGCTACCCTGCCAAAGAGGTGTACGACGTCGGCCGCGAGAAAATCCGCGAGTTCGCCCGCGCGGTCAAGGCCACCCACCCCGCCCACTTCGATGTGGAGGCGGCCACGGCACTGGGGCACAGCGACCTCGTGGCACCACCGACCTTCGCCATCATCGTGGCGCAGCGGGCTGACGCCCAGTTGATCGAGGACCCCGAGTCCGGCATCGACTTCTCCCGTGTGGTCCACGCCGACCAGCGCTTCATCCACCACCGGCCCATCGTCGCCGGGGACCGGCTGGTTGCGGAACTGCACGTCGACGGCGTCCGGGCAATGGGCGGGGGAGCCATGATCACCACGCGCTCGGAAATCTTCGCCCTGGCCGCCGGCGACGCGCCCGGTGCTGCCGGCGATGCAGCCCGCGAGGCCGTCGCCACCACCACCTCGTCCCTCCTGGTCCGCGGAGAGGGACAGTAGCCATGACACCCACACTTTCGGAACTCACCGTCGGCCAGGACATCGGCAGCCGCACCATCGACGTCACCCGCACGGACCTGGTCAAGTACGCCGGCGCCTCCGGCGACTTCAACCCCATCCACTGGAACGAAGCCTTCGCAACCAGCGTGGGCCTGCCCGGCGTCATAACGCACGGCATGTTCACCATGGGCTCCGCCGTGCAGCTCGTCACCGACTGGGCCGGCGACCCTGCCGCCGTCGTCGATTTCCAGACCCGCTTCACGAAACCGGTCCCGGTGTCCGACACCACGGGGACGGCCGAGGCCGGCGCCGTGGTCGAGGTCAGCGGCGCCATCGGAGCGATCGACGCCGACAAGGGCACCGCCCGCGTGGACCTCACCGTCACCTGCGCCGGCCAGAAGGTGCTGATGAAGGCCCAGGCCGTCGTCAGGCTGGCCTAGCTGCATGGCGATGCCGTGAGCGTTTCCACGGGCCAGTCCGCGTAGGTCACGCACTGGCGGAACGCCGTCGTGGCCGCCTACGCGTTCAGCGGCGTCCCCTTCGCCACCTGGGTGTCCCGGCTGCCGGCCATCCGGGACGGGCTGGACCTCACGCCGGGGAATGTCGGGCTGCTGCTGCTGTGCATGACCCTCGGCTCCTTCATCTCGGTCTCCGCCTCCGGTCTGATCGTGCTGCGTTTCGGCTCCAATCAGACCATCCGGATCGGCAGCATCATGGTGGGCGCCGGGCTGGTCCTCACCGGCCTGGGAACCTCGGTCCTGGTCAGTCCGCCCGCCGTCGCCGCGGGGCTGGCCGTGATCGGCCTGGGGACGGCCAGCTGGAACACCGCCTCCAACGTCGAGGGGGCCGCGGTGGAACGCGCCGTCCGCCGGCACATCATGCCGCGGCTGCACGGAGCGTTCAGCCTGGGCACTGTCGCCGGTGCCGCGGCGGGCGCCTGGGCCGCCGGCGCGAGCGTTCCCGTCTTCTGGCACTTCGCCGCGGCGGGGCTGCTGGTCGCGGGCTCCGTGGCGACCGCAGCCTCCTGGTTCCGGGCGGACATCACTCCGGTCGAGGGCAGGCAGAGCTTCAGGCCGGCCAGGCCCGATACCTTCGAGGATCCCTCCACCGGGCCCATCCCGATCATCCGGCAGGAGACAGGCCGGGCCGAGGCCCCGCTGGACAACAAGCGCCAGTTTGCCCTGGCCTGGCGGGACCGCCGGACGCTCCTGTTGGGGGTGCTCGTACTGGGGCTGGCCCTCGCCGAGGGTGCGGCGGGGGACTGGGTGGCCCTGGCGCTCGCCGATGGCCACGGCCAGTCCGACGCCGCGGGCGCCGCCGGCTACGGTCTGTTCGTCACGTTCATGACCGTGGGCCGGTTTGCCGGCACCGTGGTGCTGGACCGCTTCGGCCGGGTCCCGGTGATGCGCTGGTGTGCGGCCCTTGCCGTGCTGGGCCTGAGCCTGTTCGTTTTCGCCCCGGTGCCGTGGGTGGCGTATGTGGCCCTCGCGGTCTGGGGGCTCGGCGCCTCGCTGGGCTTCCCGGTGGGCATGTCCGCCGCTGCCGACGATCCGCTCAAGGCTGCCGCCCGGGTGTCCGTGGTCTCCACGATCGGCTACGGTGCGTTCCTCTGCGGTCCGCCCCTGCTGGGCCTGCTGGCCGAGCACGTCGGCATCCTGCACTCCCTGCTGGCCGTGATGGTGATGCTCGTGGTCAGCTTCCTGCTCTCCCCGGTGGCCCGGAAGCTCGGGTAGCGCGCGGGCCCTGCTTAGGGGAGTCCGGCGTTACCCGGCTAGGCTGGTCGGGTGACCCAGACACTGCTTTCCGACCTGACCACGGCCGCCGTCGGCGGCCCCGCCGGCAGCTTCATTGAGGCCCGCACCGAGGCAGAGATCATCGAGGCCGTCCGCTCAGCGGACGCCGCCGGTGAGCCCCTGCTGATCATTGGCGGCGGCTCGAACCTGCTGGTGTCCGACGACGGGTTCCCGGGCACCGTGCTGAAGATCGCCTCCGAAGGGTTCACCGTCAACGCGGAGGACTCCTGCGGCGGCGTCGCGGTGGTGGTCCAGGCCGGCCACAACTGGGACGCCCTGGTGGAGCACGCCGTGCGGCACGCCTGGTCCGGCATCGAGGCGCTCTCCGGCATTCCTGGCGCCACGGGCGCCACGCCGGTCCAAAACGTCGGTGCGTACGGCTCGGACGTCTCCCAGACCATCGCCACCGTGCGGACCTGGGACCGGCAGCGCAACGCCGTGCAGACCTTCACCAATTCGGAGCTGAAGTTCGGCTACCGCGATTCGATCCTCAAACAGACCACCGTCAACGGTTCCCCGCGCTACGTCGTGCTCACGGTCGAGTTCCAGCTGCCGCTGGGCCGGATGAGCGCCCCCATCCGCTACGCCGAGCTGGCCCGGGCGCTGGGCGTCGAGGCCGGCCGGCGGGCCTATTCCAACGACGTCCGGCGTGAGGTGCTCCGGCTCCGGGCATCCAAGGGCATGGTGTGGGACGCCACGGACCGGGACACCTACTCCACCGGTTCCTTCTTCACGAACCCGATTGTGCCGGCAGCCGTGGCCGCAGGGCTGCCCGACGACGCGCCGCGCTACCCGGGGGGCGCGGACGGGCTGACCAAGCTCTCGGCGGCCTGGCTGATCGACCAGGCAGGCTACGGCAAGGGATTCGGGCTCGAGGCGGGCAGCGTCTCCGGTGGCCGGGCCTCCCTGTCGACCAAACACACCCTGGCCATCACCAACAGGGGAAACGCCAGCGCCGCGGACCTGCTGGCGGTCGCGCGTGAGGTGCGCCGCGGCGTCGTCGAACGTTTTGGGATTGAACTGCACCCGGAACCGCTGCTCATCGGCGTGGAGCTCTAGGAAACGGACGCCCTCAGGTCCTGCGGCGCTGACTGACCCTGCTGAAGAGCATGAAGGTAAAGCCGGACGCGGCGGCGCCGAGGAAGAACACCTGGCAAAACGCCACGGACTGCGCGCTGGGGCCGCTGCGGAGCACCAGGCCGGCGAGGGCGAAGACGACTGCCCCGGCCAGCAGGGCCAGCGAGCAGAGCAGGAAACTCTGCACGGTGTCCGGGAATCCACCGACTTCCAGCCGCTCCGGTGAGGGAAGTGATTCACCGGCGGCCCGCACGGCGTGATGCGGCTGCACGGAGGCGGCCGTGACGAAACTGGTGACCGCCACGGCCATGGACGCCACAGCCACGAGTTGCAGGGTGCTCATGATGGGCGAAAGCCGCGTCCCGCTCGCAATGGCAACGGCGAGCCCGGCGCTCATGCCGGCGGCGCTGGCCACCCAGCCCAGCAGGGCCAGCCTCCGGCTCAGAGGCCGCAGCAGCGGCCACATCTCACGCAAGGTCATCCATCAAGGGTAGGGAGTCCGGCTGAACGGCGGCTGGGAACCACCGGCCAGGAGTCTTAGCATGGGTGCATGGCAGCAACGCCGCGTGCCCGCCTGAGCCGGGCGATCCTGGGACGTCTGCGGCTGGCCTCGCAGGGGCTGGCCGGGTCCGGATTCCGCAGTGTCCCGGAGGCTGTGCGCTGGATGACGGCCATGCAGGCGCAGGATCTGCAGTCTGCCCTGTGGGCTGTGGGCCAGCGCGTGCCGGGGTCCCGCATCGGCGATGTCCGCAGCGCCCTGGACCGGGGTGAAATAGTCCGCTCCTGGCCGATGCGCGGCACCCTGCACCTGCTGGCGCCCGAAGACCTCAAATGGATGCTGGCCATCACCGCCGATCGGCTGATCCGGGGCCTGGCGGGGCGCCACCGGGAACTCGACATCACTCCCGCCGACGTCGACGCGGCTGCCGGAACCGCGCTGCAGCTGGTCTCCGGCGGTGCAGCCGCCAGCCGGGCGGAGCTGTTCCAGGCTTTCGAACGGGCTGGCCAGTCCACGGCCGGCCAGCGCGGCATTCACCTGCTGGGGATCCTGTGCCAGCGGGGCTTGCTGGTGCAGGGCCCGCTGGCCGGCAACCAGCAGCTGGTGGTTGCCTTCGGCGACTGGATCACGGAGTCGCGGACCCTCGACCGTGCGGAAGGCACCGACGAGTGGCTGCTGCGGTACCTGCGCAGCCACGGCCCCGCCACGGAACGTGACTTTTCCTGGTGGTCCGGGATTCCCCTGACCGAGGTCCGCGCGGCCCTGGCCCGGGTGAAGGACCAGTTGGCGGAGTTGACGTTCGAGCGCACCAGCTACTGGCTCTCCCCGGAGGTGGCCGCGCTGCTGGACGAAGGCGTCCCCGCGGGGCGTCTGGTGCTGGCACTGCCCGGCTTCGACGAGTTCCTGCTCGGCTACACGGACCGGTCGCTCGTGTTGCCGCCGGAGCATGCGGACAAGATCGTGCCGGGCGGCAATGGAGTCTTCCGGAAAACGATTGTTGCCGGCGGCCAGATCGTCGGCACCTGGGACGTGTCCCGCAGCGGAAAGGCTCCGGTGGTCCTGCCCGAACCCTTCGACGACGTTAACGGGCTGCGGCCTGCCGCCCAAAGATCCTTTGAGCTGCAGGCCGCGAAGTACCGGAGATTCCTCGGCACCTGACCGGGGGGTGGTGAAGCCCCTAGAGCTTGCCGGTGGCGATGTTGAGCATACGGCGCAGCGGTTCGGCCGCACCCCACAGGAGCTGGTCGCCCACGGTGAAGGCGCTGATGTACTGCGGGCCCATCTCCAGCTTGCGGATGCGGCCCACCGGGATGTCGAGGGTGCCGGAGGCTGCCACGGGGGTGAGGTTCGCCATGGAATCGTCTTTGGTGTTGGGCACCACCTTGGCCCACTCGTTGTCGGTGTCCAGGAGCTTCTCGATCTCGGCGACGGAGAGGTCTTCGCGGAGCTTGAGCGTGAGCGCCTGGGAGTGCGAGCGCATGGCGCCGATCCGGACGCACAGCCCGTCCATGATGATGTGCTCATCGCCGGAGGTGCCGAGGATCTTGTTGGTCTCGACCCCGGCCTTCCACTCTTCCTTGGACTGGCCGTTGCCGAGGTCCGCGTCGATCCAGGGGATCAGCGACCCGGCCAGCGGCACGCCGAACTGGGTGGCGTCGATGTCGGTGCGCTGGTGGGCCAGGACCTTGCGGTCAATCTCCAGGATGGCCGACGCCGGGTCGTCCAGTTCCGTGCTGACCTGGGCGTTGAGCGTGCCGAACTGGCTCAGCAGTTCGCGCATGTGCCGGGCACCGCCGCCGGAGGCCGCCTGGTACGTCATGGAGGTGCCCCATTCGACGAGGCCGTTCTTGAACAGCCCGCCCAGGCCCATCAGCATGCAGGAGACGGTGCAGTTGCCGCCAATGAAATCCTTGGTGCCGTTGGCGAGGCCCTTGTCGATCACGTCGCGGTTGATCGGGTCCAGCACGATGATCGAATCGTCGTTCATCCGGAGGGTGGACGCGGCGTCGATCCAGAGACCGTCCCAGCCGCGGCCGCGCAGCTCGCCGTGGACCCGTTTGGTGTAGTCCCCGCCCTGGGCGGTGACGATAATCGGCAGCTTCGCGAGCGTCTCGACGTCGAACGCGTCCTCAAGCTTGCCGGCATCGCCCCCGGCAGAACCGGTGACGGAGGGGGCGGCACCTCCCGCGTTCGAGGTGGAGAAAAATACCGGGTTGATGCTGGCGAAGTCGCCCTCGTCCTGCATGCGCTGCATCAGGACGGAGCCGACCATACCACGCCAACCGACGAGTCCAACGGACGGAGTAGCTGCTGTAGTCATTGGCCCAGTTTAGACTTTGCCGGCCCAGCGGCGCAGTCGGTTACGTCACCGCTTAGTTCGACTGCCGCCGTCCTGGCCGCGGGACTCCTTGAAGGCATGCACGCTACTCAACTGGCCGGGGGAGGTTGCGGGCCTTGCGCAGTTTCTCGGCCTTGCGTTCCTTGGCGTAGCTGTACCAAGCCGCGACAAAGGGGAAGATGCAGGCGGGAAAAACCCACCACACCTCGCCCGCGATGTTCCAGGCGTCCTGCCTGATCACTTGGACGACAAAGTAGACGAGTCCGCCCATTACAGCGGTCAGCAAGATGGCCAGGAAGAGCAGGCCTCCGGAGGAGTTGACGGGTTTGACCAGTCCGCCGCCGTCGTCCTTGCGGACTCCGTACTCCTCTGCCGAGTAGGCCGCTAGTTCGCCGTTCTCGGCCCGGCGGCGGATCAGGCCTTCCTCCCCGGACCGGCCGGGCGTGTAGCCCGGTTCCTGGGGCATGTCCGGACTACGCCTGGCCACGGGACTCCTCGATGGCGCGCAGCAGCCTGCCGTCGTCCAGGCCTTCCGACTCCGCGACTTCGTCGGTGGCGAAGTTGGGGATGCCTGTCGTCCAGGTGTCACCTTCGCTGCGGACCAGCAGGTGACGTTCGCCGTCGATGGTCTTAAAAACGAGGTAGGCGGAGCCCCCGGCATTCTGCTCGGTGTGCTGGCGTACCAGGCGGAGGGTCGCCTCGGCAGAACTGATGGCGGGGTCCTGGGCGAAGACGAACCAGGTTCCCAGCAGCCGCGGCTGCAGCATGAGGGCCACGCCCGGGGCCTCGATCAGCACGACATTGTCCATGGTGTCCCCGGTGAGCAGGGAAACTTCAGTCCACCGGGTGGCTTGGCCGAGGGCCGTGGCTACGGCGGCAGCGACCCCGGTGACGCCGAGATCGCCGTCGTCATCGATGGAGGCCATGTCCCGGGCCAGCAGGGACGATGCGCCCGCCGTGGACAGCGTGACGTCGTCCACCAAGTCCTGGGCGCGAAAGACGCTGACCGAACGGTCCCGCGCGGGACCTTCGAACACATTGAGCAGGTAGGCGAATTCGCCCACGCCAAAGCCGATCACGTCGACGCCGAGCCGCGGCTCCTGCTGTGTCTCATCCTGGACAGTCATGTGGTTCTCCTAATCCCCGAAGCCGAAGAAATTGGCCACGGATTTGCCTGCATCTGTCACAGTATCCGCGGCATCGCTGACGAACTTGCCTGGATCCTTGACGGCGTTGACGATTCCTTCGCCGACATTCTTGCCGACGCTGGAGATGGTGTCCCAGTTCTCGTAGACGGCGATGCCGACGCTGGCCACCTGGCAGACGGTTCCGGCGGGCGGCGGCAGGAAGCAGCCAATTCCGAGCGCGGTCCTCCCGAGACTGGCCGCGCCGCCTTTGAGGTCACCGTCGGCGAAACTGCGCACGGAGTCGACGGCGCTGAAGCCGACGCCAGCCCAGCCGAGCCCACGTGCGAGCCCTGATTTTCCGAGCCATTCAAGCTTGGTGCCGGCTCCGAGCCAGGGCTTCTCCGCGAAGAACCCCTCGAATTTGCCCAGCGGACCGATGTACTTGTTCAGGTTTTTTAGGGAGACGATGTCTGAGGCTTTGTCGACCGCGGCGAGGCCGCGGTTCGCCGCTGTCGAACCCTTGAGCAGGTCGTCGAGGGCCGGGTTGCTGATCAGGCGGTGCGGGGCGAAGCCGGGGCCGCCGATCCGGTGCTTCCCCTGCACGAAGGACTTGATGAAATCCGCGCGCTGGTTCTTGAGAACCCAGCCGAATTGCCCGACATGCTTGGCCAGGGTGAGCGGGGCTTTGATGTTTTTTTGGATGCCCATGGCGGCACGGAGGCCGCCCACGGCGGCGGCGCCGCCGAGAAGAGCCCAATTGCCGCCGGATCCATTGCCTCCCGGACCGGGGGCACCTGTCCCGCCGCCGGCCCCGGATCCGTTGTTGCTGGCCTTCTCCTGCTGCTCGGCGTGGGTCATCAGCCGTTTGGACTCTGCTTTGAGCGCCAGCGCGGTCTTCTGGATCAGGGCGCGGTGGCTGCCGTTCCACTCGGAGGTGAAGCGGGCGCCGTCGGCCCCCTTCCAAGCCGTATTGCCGTTAATGGCCGACGTCAGCGTCGTGGACTGCTGCAGCAGTGTCTCGGACGTCTTGCCGAACTGTTGCGCAAGTGTGCGCAGCTGGGCGACGTCGGCGCCCCACAAGTTTCCTGCCATAGCGGCATCCCCCTTTTACCTGCATCAGCCTAACCGGCTGCAACCGGGACCTGGTGTATTCCGGCGTGAGTATCTAACCGGTCCCAATGTAGCCGGGACGGCGGCACCCGGCGATGGGGTGATCTCCCCATCGCCCGGAGCCGGAACCCAACGCGCTGTTACTCGCCGCCGTGCTCCGTGAGCAGGGCGTGCTTGCGCTTCCGGAGGGCGAAGAACGCTCCGAAGGCGAAGGCCTGGGTGACCACCACAAGGACGATTGCCCCGGCGATCTTGTTGCCGCCCAGGATCATGGTCAGCCCCACGATAGCGGACAGCAGCGCCAGAAGCGGAAGCAGCATGTAGCCAAGGACAAAGAGGGTTTCGGGTTTCTTCAACATGGGTTCAGTGCTCCGTCCGGCGCCACACGTTGATGCGGTAGCGGGTGCCGTTCCCGGCGGTTTCCCAGCCGTCGGCCGGCAGGCTTGCGCCCATGGTCCAGTCGTAGCCCAGGTCCGGTGCGAAGGTGTCACCTTCCGTCGTGGCGTCGATGGTGGTGATCACTGCGACGTTGGCGAGGTCCATGGACTGCGCATAGATGTTGCCGCCACCGATGATCCAGACCATCTCGTTGCCCGGCGCGAACTGGGATTCCAGGAGCGCGTCGTCCAGGGATTTGACCGCGATGGCGCCCTCCGCCGCGGGCGTCCCGCCCCACTCTTCCTGCCGGGTGATGACGATGTTCGTCCGTCCGGGCAGGGGGCGGTACTGGTCGGGAAAGGATTCCCAGGTCTTGCGGCCCATGATCACCGGGTGGCCTGTGGTGAGCCGGGTGAAGTGGCGCATGTCCTCGGGCAGGCGCCACGGCATCCCGCCGTCCTTGCCGATGACACCGGTGCTGGTCTGGGCCCAGACGACGCCGAGCCCGGTGAGGGCGGCCAGTGTGTCCGTGAAGCCGGCGGGCTGCGTGCCCTGGATTTCGTCGTTGCTCATACGGCTATCGGGGCCTTAATCGTCGGGTGGTGCTGGTATCCGACCACCTCGAAGTCATCGAGGGTGTAGTCGAAGATGGAGGCAGGTTTGCGGGTGATCTTCAGCTGCGGGTACTCGTAAGGTTCGCGGGCGAGCTGCTTGAGCACCTGGTCCATGTGATTGTCATAGATGTGGACGTCGCCGCCGGTCCAGACGAATTCGCCGGGTTCCAGGCCGGTCTGCTGGGCGATCATGCAGGTCAGCAGGGCGTAGGAGGCGATGTTGAACGGCACGCCCAGGAACGTGTCTGCGGAGCGCTGGTAGAGCTGGCAGGAGAGCTTGCCGTCGGCCACGTAGAACTGGAAGAACGCGTGGCACGGCGGGAGGGCCATGTCCTTGAGCTCGGCGACGTTCCAGGCGGAGACGATGTGCCGGCGGGAATCCGGGTTGCTCTTGAGGTTCTCGATGAGCTCGGCGATCTGGTCGATGTGGCCCCCGTCCGGGGTGGGCCAGGAGCGCCACTGGACGCCGTAGACCGGGCCAAGTTCGCCGTCGGCGTCGGCCCATTCGTTCCAGATGGTGACACCCTGGTCCTGCATCCACTTCACGTTTGTGTCCCCGCGGAGGAACCAGAGCAGCTCCACGGCGACGGACTTGAAGTGCACGCGTTTGGTGGTGATCAGGGGGAAACTCTTGCTCAGATCGAAACGCATCTGGCGGCCGAACACACTCAGGGTGCCCGTCCCGGTACGGTCCGATTTGTGGGTGCCGTGCTCCAGCACATCGCGCAGCAGGTCTTCATAGGGCGTTGGAATGCTCACGGTCCCAGTCTACTGAGAACTCGCTGCGGCACCTTATCCGTCTTGCTGGCTGAGCTTCGCCCGAAGGATTGCCAGCAGCGCGGCGTCGTCGAAGCCCGCGCGCCGGCCCTCGGCAATGTAATGCTCGACGGCGGTAGTCACCTGGGCGGCGACGGCCTCCGGCGCGGGAGTGTTGGCCAGGTCCCGGGCCCGGGACTCTGTTTCGTCGGCCGGCGTTCCGGCGACCACGGTACCGTTGCGCCGCCGGGTGTGGATCAGCCCCGCCTGCTCGAGTTCCCGGTAGGCCCGGGCGACGGTCCCGGCAGCGATCCCGAGGTCAGCGGCGAGCCGCCGGACGGTCGGCAGCCGGGTACCCGGGGCCAGCGCTCCGAGGGCGATCAGCGAGGAGATCTGCGCCCGGATCTGTTCGTACGGCGGGGTGGCCGAGCCCAGGTCCACCGAGATCCCGGCCGTCACGCGGAGACTTCCGTCCTCGGCAGGGGAGCCGGTGCGGAAAGCGCCGGACCGCGCACCGGGATGACGGCGATGACGGTGGCCGCGACGCCCAGCACTGCGCCGGCCGCGATCGCCGGCCACCAGGTTGTCGCCGCGGGGTCGGTCTCCCCGAACGCCGCCCGTCCCAGCACCGCCGCCCAGACGTTGCTCTGGGTTAGCAGCAGGACAGCGGCCTGGGCGGTGAGGGTGGCCGCCAGGGTCCGAACCACCCGGTGGACAGTGATGGCGCGAAGGGCCGCGTCCAGGCCGGCCGGGGCGCCGGCAACGCCCTGGCGGCGCCTGGCCAGGACGAGCGCCGGCAGGGCGAGGGCACATACTCCGGCCGTGAGAAGCCCGGCCGGAACCCAGCCCAGGCCCTCGGCGGGACGGGCCTGACCCAGCGCCGTGACAACCAGGACGATCAGGAAGGCCAGCAGCCCCAGGACAGCCGTGGTCAGCAGGGCCGGGCTCACCGGCTGCCGAGGCCAGGGCCGCGGCGCCTCCGGGCGTCCGTAGTTGTGCTGCAGCAGGAGCTCGCCGGCGGCAATGACGAGCAGCACGGAGGCGGCCATCAGCGCCACGAAACCGGCAAAACCGTAGCTGGCGGCGGCCATGAGGGCTTGGGAGAGGAAAACTCCGGACAGCAGCGGCACAGCGGCCGCCAGCCCCAGCAGCGCCCCGAGGGAGGCGACGAGCCGGGCCGCAGGGTGCTGCCCGTCGGTGGTGATCCCAGGTTCCGGGCGGTTCCGGACTCCCAGTCCGGCGGCCGCGAGCCGCGGAGGCCGCCAGCACCACATAACCAGCAGGACCGCGGCGCACGCCAGGCCTTCCGGGTTCGCCCACGATGTCATGCCCTGGGCCGGATCGGGCCGGGCCGCGAAGTTCCCCGCGATGGCTGCCAGCCCGGCAGCCACGGTGGACACCGTGCGCAGCAGCCGGTTCATCGCGATGGTCCGCAGCACGGCGTTATCGGCCGCGTCGAGGGACTCCAGTTGGCGGCGGCTGGCGATCAGCCACAGCACCAGCCACGTCCCCCCGGCCAGCACCAGCAGGGCGCCGCCGAGCCAGCCGGCTACTTCGGGCCCGGGGATCCGGCCGTCACCGCCGCCGTTGTAATAGGTGGATTGACCGTCGCTGACCTGGGTGGGTGCCAGGGCCGCGAACCCGGGGAGGGTGGCCGTCCGGGCGATGGCCGCGGCGGCGCTGAGGAAGATGGCGGCCGTGGTCAGGCCCAGCCGGCGGGGCAGGAAGTCCTGGATGTGCCGGACTGACAGCACGGCCTGCCGCCGCATCCGCCGGGGGCCCGGGTAACTGACCTGGCCGATGGCGTGCACCGTCAGGCAGCCCAGAACCGGCCACAGCAGTGCCGGCAGGATCATCCCGGCGCTGGTCAGGCCACCGCCGGAGGTCGGATTGGCCGGAATGATGCCCAGGTTCATGGCCCCCTGGAGGGAGCTTGCCAGCCAGCCGATGACTCCCACCCACAGCGCGTGCTCCGACACCGACGCCGGAGAGGTTCCCGTGCGCGGCGCCCAGACTACCCAGCGCAGCACCCCGTACACGACGACGGCGGCGAGGAGCGGGCCAAGCAACAGCAGCGGCGGCAGCTCGGACTGTAGCGGCATGAAATCCCCCAAAGATTCAGCGGCAATGTATCAGGTGTTTGATACAAACTATGGCCGGCAGGGGGGAGGGTCAAGGACCTCAGTCGTCGAAAGGCCTGAACCGCTCGACCGCGACCACCTTGTCCTTGCTGTGGTGCGCCACATGGCACACGACAATCTCGCCGGGAGCGAGGAACGGGTCGGAGTCCGGCAACAGGGCCCGCAACCGGGACCCCATGTGCTTTCCCAGCTGGGCGAAGACGGTGGGGAGGGCGGGGCGGTGGGTGCACAGAGCCACGGCCCGCTGCTTGTCGAACAGGCCCTCGACGGCGGCGGCGGTCTTGTGCGGATGGCGGCCGTGCCGGTGCTCGGTGAGGGCTTCGGTCAGCTTGATCTTCGCATCGGACGCCTTGGCGTAGGGGGCGATGGTGGCCACACACCTCAGCCACGGGCTGGAGACAACGCGCTTGGGTTTCCAGGCCTGCAGCAGCCGGCCCACCGCCTGCGCCTGCCGCAACCCGGTGACAGCCAGGGGCCGGTCCCCTTCGGCCTTGGACCATGAGGAGCGCGGCTTGGCCTTGGCGTGGCGCACGATCAGGATCGGCCACGTCTTCAGTTCGCCTCGGGCGTGGGCGGCCGCCAGGTGCTCCAACGGGGCCACGTCGCTGGGGTTGCTCAGCAGCCGGGCCGCCTTCTCCGGCGAGCACCACATGACGCTGTCCACTTCCTTGCCGTCCGGCAGGAGGGCGGCCCCGTCGACGTCGACGGCCCAGTAATGGACCACCTTCAGCCCGGCGGGGACGTGGTAGTGGATGGCGGGCAGCGGAATGCCCAGGGTCGCCTTCAGGCCGATTTCCTCTTCGACCTCGCGGGCGGCGCACTCGGGCACCGTCTCGCCGGGGTCGATCTTGCCCTTGGGCCAGGACCAGTCGTCATACCGCGGGCGGTGGATCAGCAGGACCTCGACTTGGTCCTTGTCGCCCGGGGCGACGCGCCACGGCAGGGCGCCCGCAGCCACCACCGCAATTACATCGCCGGGATGGTCTGTCTGGTCGGCGACCAGTGAATCGCTACTCAATGCCAGAGCCCCTACCGCAGCCCGGACGAGCGCTGGCGCGAGCGGGAATTGAGCAGCCAGGACTGGATGTCTTCGAGGTCCTGACCGTCCTCGGTGAGGTGGTGGCGGGTCCATTCCGCCTCGTTGTTCAAATGCCAGCTGGCGGTGCCGGGATCCATGTAACGGCGCAGCAGGTCCATGACATACGTTGTGTCGTCCCCGCTGGTGAGCTGGACGAGGGCTTCCACCCGCCGGTCCAGGTTGCGGTGCATCATGTCCGCCGAACCGATGTAGACCACCGGGTCCCCGGCATTGGCGAAGGCGAAGACGCGGGAGTGCTCCAGGAACCGGCCCAGCACGGAGCGGACCGTGATGTTCTCGCTGAGGCCGGGCACCCCGGGGCGCAGGGAGCAGATGCCGCGGACGATGATGTCCACGGGAACACCGGCCTGGGAAGCCCGGTACAGGGAGTCGATGATGGCTTCGTCCACCATCGAGTTGACCTTGATCTGGACCCGGGCGGTGAGGCCTGCCCGGGCGTTCCGGATTTCGGTTTCGATCCGGTCGATGAGTCCTGAACGCACCGACCGGGGGGCCACGAGGAGCCGCTTGAAGGTCGACTTCGGGGCGTAGCCGGAGAGCTGGTTGAAGAGCTTGGAGAGGTCCTCGCCCACCTGCTCGTTGGCCGTCAGGAGGCCCAGGTCCTCGTAGTAGCGGGCCGTGCGCGGATGGTAGTTGCCGGTGCCGATGTGGCAATAGCGGCGGAGGCCATCCACTTCCTGACGCACCACCAGGGAGAGTTTGCAGTGGGTCTTGAGGCCCACGATGCCGTAGACCACGTGCACACCGGCCTGCTCCAGCTTCCGGGCCCAGGAGATGTTGGCCTGCTCGTCGAAGCGGGCCTTGATTTCGACCAGGGCCAGGACCTGCTTGCCGGCCTCGGCGGCGTCGATCAGGGCGTCGACGATCGGCGAGTCGCCCGAGGTGCGGTACAGCGTCTGTTTGATGGCCTGGACCTTCGGGTCCGAGGCCGCCTGTTCCAGGAACGCCTGCACCGAGGTGGAGAACGAGTCATAGGGGTGGTGCAGCAGGATGTCCCGCCGACGCATGGCCGCAAAGACGTTCGCCGCCTTGGACGTCTCCGACTCGTTGAGGTGCCGGGAGGTGTGCGGGACATGCTTGGGGTAATGCAGGTCGGCGCGGTCGATTCCGGCGATGACCGAGAGCCCGCGGAGATCCAGCGGGGCCGGGACCGAGTAGACCTCGGACTCCTCGACGCCAAGCTCGCGGATCAGCAGCGCCCGGATGTTCGGATTGATGTCGTTCGTGACTTCGAGCCGGACCGGCGGGCCGAAACGGCGGCGCAGCAGTTCCTTTTCGAGGGCCTGCAGCAGGTTCTCAGCGTCGTCCTCTTCGACCTCGACGTCCTCATTGCGGGTAACGCGGAAGGTGTGGTGCTCCAGTACTTCCATCCCGGCGAAGAGCTGGTCCAGGTGGACGGCGATGACTTCCTCGAGGGCGATGAAGCGTGCCACCCGGCCCGGCACGGAGCCGGCGCGCGGGCCGTCGATCGAGATCAGCCGGGGGAGCTGGTCCGGGACCTTGAGGCGGGCGAAGAGTTCCTTGTCGCTGACCGGGTTGCGGACGACGACGGCGAGGTTCAGCGAGAGTCCCGAGATATACGGGAAGGGGTGGGCCGGGTCCACGGCCAGCGGGGTCAGAATCGGGAAGACCTTCTCGGCGAACATCGCGCTGAGCTGGTCCTTGGCCTGGGAGTCGAGCTCTTCCCAGTGCATGAGATGGATGTGCTCATAGGCCAGCGCCGGGCGGATCTGCTCGGCGTAGGCGCGGGCGTGGCGCTGCTGCAGCTGGTGGGCTTCCTCGCCGATCTGCTCGAGGACCTGCATCGGGCTGAGCCCGGCGGGGGAGGGGACGGCCAGGCCGGTGGCGATGCGGCGCTTCAGCCCGGCGACACGGACCATAAAGAACTCGTCCAGGTTGGACGCGAAGATGGACAGGAAGCTGACGCGTTCCAGCAGGTGCAGGTTCGGGTCTTCCGCGAGTTCCAGCACCCGGGCGTTGAACGAGAGCCAGCTCAGCTCGCGGTCCAGGAAGCGGTCCGGGCTGAAGTCGCCCTCCGGCTCCAGGTTGGGTGCGAATTCCGGGATGTCGATCCGGTCCTGGGTGGCACGTGAGGCAGGCACTTCGGAGGAGCCGAATTGGGCACGCGCGGGTCGGACTTTTTTGTCCGACGTGGCGGCCTCAGACGTGGCTGTCCGGGCAGAATCCCGTTGCATGGTCTCTCCTAATGCTGGCTCGATTTAGCTTCAACCTTACAAGCAATCATCCGGCGATCAGCTTTCGCGGAGCCCAGATTTCCCCGGGCGTAGAGAAGATGTCCGCCGACTGGATTAACGCCCTTCCAGCGGGGCATACATAACGTCGACGTCCCAGCGGGTGAAGCCCAGCCGCCGGTACAGCGAAACGGCCGGAATGTTGTCCGCATCGACGTAGAGCATGACGGCGTGCAGGCCTTGGTGCTGCAGGTGACGGATGCCGGCCACGGTCAGCGCTTTCCCCAGTCCGGTGCCCTGCGCCTCGGGAGTGACGCCCACGACGTACACTTCGCCGATCGCCGGGTGGTCGCCGTGCCGGGGATGCACCTTGGTCCAGTGGAACCCGAGGATCCGGTCAGCGGCATCGACGGCGAGGAGGAAACCGGCGGGATCGAACCACGGCTCGTCCATCCTGGCGGCCAGGTCGCCGCGGCTCATGTTGCCCTGCTCGGCATGGTGCGCGAACGCGGCCCGGTTCGCTGCGAGCCAGGCGTCCTCATCCTTGCCCGGGACGAAGGCGCGCAGGCTCACTCCGTCGGGCAGCGGAACGTCGGGCAGCTCCGCCGTCGAGCTGGCGAGCCGCATCTTCCACAGCTCGCGGACCGGGCCGTAGCCGTAGCGTGCGGCGAGGTCGGCCGCGGCTTCGTGGTTGCCATGGGACCAGGCCTTCAGGCCGGCGAAGCCGCGGGTCGCCTGGAGTTCGCCGACCAGCCGGTTCGCCACGCCCTGGTTGCGGTAGCTGGGGTGGACCGCAATTTCCAGCACCCCCGTGCCGTCCGGTTCCTCGATCACAACGGCGACCCCGGCCAGATCCTGCGCCGTCGCCGGGTCGGAGTTCTCGTCGGGGCAGTAAAGGGCGAGGGTCAGCGCGGTGGGTGTGCCGGCGGCCCCGCCTGCGTCCGCGGCGCGCAGGGTCACGAGTGTCTGCTCGGACAGCGGCGGATTGCCGTCGGATTCCTCCGCGGCGGCCGCGAGGGCTTTGACGTCCTTCAGGAGTTGCGGGTCCGCCGCTCCTGTGGCGGTGACGACGGGCCAGTTCTCAGGGTGCGCAGGACTCATGGTGCAAGGCTATACGGTGCCGCCGGGGCGGGGCCGATTTTGTTGTTTCCGGAACTCTTACGTATAGTCGTTAACTCGTCCGGCTGTTCGATCCAGAACTTGTTTCTCGGTGCCGCAGGCTTGGACACGAGGGGGATCCACCACTGGGGTGGCCTCGATACGTTCGACCCGTATGTCCTCCACTGAAGCAGCAAAAAGCCCCGGACTGATGTCCGGGGCTTTTGCGTTGTTCCCTGCAGTAGTTAGTTCCCTGCGGCAGTTACCGGGCTGCACTCAAGAGGGCCCGGCAGGTGCCCGGGCCCGCTGCACGTCAGGCCTCGGTGAGCTCTTCCTCCGGATGCCGGACCAGGGTCAGGCGGTAACCCACGTTGCGGACCGTGCTGATCAGGTTCTCGTGGTCGGCGCCGAGTTTGGCCCGCAGACGCCGGACGTGGACGTCCACCGTGCGGGTGCCGCCGTAGTAGTCGTAACCCCAGACTTCGGTCAGCAACTGCTGGCGGGTGAAGACCCGGCCGGGGTGCTGCGCGAGGTACTTGAGCAGTTCAAATTCCTTGAAGGTCAGGTTCAGCGGTGCGCCGTTGACCCGGGCGGTGTAGCTGGCCTCATCGATGACGACGCCGGCTGCCCGGATCTCCGTCGGGGCGTCGTCCTGGTCCGGCACGGCCCGGGCGACGCCCAGGCGGATGCGGGCTTCAACCTCGGCGGGTCCGGCGGACTCCAGCAGGATGTCATCGACCGCCCACGCCGAGGACACGGCGGCCATGCCGCCCTCGGTCAGGATCAGCATGAGGGGGGCGCTCAGGCCGGTGGCCTTGAGCAACTGCGTCAGGGAGCGGGCGCCGACGAGGTCTTTGCGGGCGTCCAGCAGGACGATGTCGCAGGGGTCCGTCTCCAGCAGCGCCGTCGGCTCAGCGGGGAGAATATGGACCCGGTGGTTCAGTAGTTCCAGCGCGGGCAGGACGTCCACCGATGAGCCGGTGCTGTTCGTCAGTAACAGGATGTGCGACATGTTTCCTCCAAGGGGTGTCCGCGCATCGTTGGGCGTCTGTAGCTGTGTCCGAGTATACCCAAAGGCCCCTTGCCGGACATGCTTCCGTCACCTGCGTCGGGTTCTTTTGCGACACAAAACGGTCATATAGGGCAGGATTGATCCGTCGGGGCCTGCCGCCCCCCTGACGAAAGACCAGGTCGAATTGGGGTCCGCAGTGAGCGAAAGAACGACGATGGCCGGAAGACGAAGGACGGATATACACATGTCGGGTATGCAGTGAGGAATTGGTCCATCGGCGTCATCGGCCTGGCCGGACTCGCCGCGATTGTTGGCGCGTCCTACACCTCGCCGGAGGCACTCCTGGCGGTGGCGGTGCTCATCGCCGCCGGCGTCGGAATCGGCTGGCCGCATTTCCTGGGCATTCCGGCCAAAAAAACCCTCGCCGTCCTGATCGGCCTGCCGGGCATCGGCGCCGCCGTTGCCGCCACTTACGTTCCCGCCCCGGGTTTTCTGGACTGGACGCCGTCGTTCATGGCGGCAGGCGTGATGGCAATCTTCGTGATGCAGCTGATCCGCGGCACCGGCCAGGCGCAGCGCCTGGAGTCAACGCTCGGTTCGTCCGCCGGTGTTATGTTGTCCAGCCTGGGCGCCGGCTGGATCGCGTGCTCCCGCTTCAATGGCGTCCGCGAGATGGTCCTGGTCGCCGCGATCAGCGCAGCGGTCGCCCTGCTGGCGGGCCTGATCCGCTGGCCGGACCGGGTCGTGGCGCCGCTGGGCGTCGTCGCCGCCGGACTGGCCGGACCGCTCGCGGGCCTCGTCTTCTCGGACATCGCCGTGCTTCCGGCCGCGATCGTCGGGGTGGTGGTGGGGGCCGTGCTGGTGAGTTTCCGCCGGCTGGTCATCCTCCGCGGTGAATCGATAAGCTTTGCGGCAGCCCTCGGAATCGGATTGGGCCCGGTGTCCGCCGTCGGTTCGCTGGCTTACTTCATAGACAAACTACTCATCTTCTAAAGCGCTAGGATGGCATCATGTCCGTACTTGCATTTGAAATCTTCTTCCTTGTTCTCCTCGGCGTTGCCAGCCTGGCCATGGCCTGGTTCGCCGGCTTCGTGGTGTACCGCCTCTTCAAAGGCCAGAAGTAACAGCCAGAAATTACTAGCCGTCTTCGTTTCCAGAGGTAGCTGCTGTGCCGATTGAAATACCTACAGATCTGACCCCCGAAATCGTTCCGCTGTCCTGGCTCATTGGTGAGTGGGAGGGCCGAGGCCGGCTGGGGGCCGGGGAAGAGGATTCCGAGCACTTCGTGCAACGCGTCTCCTTCACGCATAACGGCCTGCCGTACCTGCAGTACCGTGCGGAGAGCTGGCTGACCGACGACGAGGGCACCAGGCTGCGTCCGTTGACGGTCGAAACCGGTTTTTGGGCCCTGGAGCGCAAGCAGCGCGAGGAAGACGGCGGCCCCGGGCTGATCCCGGCGGACATCGTTCCCGTGCTCAAAAGCGCCGACGAAGTCGAGGCCCTGCGCAACAAGGACGGCGGCTTCGACATCTCCGTCTCGATCTCACACCCCGGCGGGATCTCCGAGCTGTACTACGGCCAGATCAAGGGCCCGCAGATCCAGCTCAGCACCGACATGGTGATGCGTGGCAGCCACTCCAAGGAGTACACGGCCGCCACCCGGATCTTTGGACTCGTGGACGGCAACCTGCTCTGGCGCTGGGACGTGGCCACGGGCAAGACCCCAGCGGGGGGCAGCGGCCTGGAAGCCCACGCGTCCGCCATCCTCCACAAGGTCACCTGACCAGGCGTCACACTGCACGCGGCCAAACCAGGGCCCGTTGTAAGGTCTCACTGATTTTCCTTTGTCCGTAGCGACCGCAGGGAGCGCCACAGTGAATACCACAGCTGCTAAGCCCGGGATGTCTGCTGACTTCAGCGACCTCAAGGCCGTGTACTTCAACGGCACCCTCAAGAAGTCCCCGGAGACCTCCAACACGGAGGGCCTGATCGAGGTCAGCCGCCGGATCATGGACAAACACGGCGTCAGTACCCGGGTCATCCGTACGGTGGACCACGATATCGCCAGCGGCGTCTACCCGGACATGCGCGAGCACGGCTGGCTGAGTGATGAATGGCCGGAGCTGTATCCGGCCGTCCGGGAAGCAGACATCGTCATCGTGGCCGGACCGATCTGGCTGGGCGACAACTCCTCACAGACCAAGAAGCTGATCGAACGCCTCTACGCGCACTCCGGCGAGCTCAACGACAAGGGCC
This sequence comes from Arthrobacter sp., assembly GCA_034376805.1. Taxonomy (GTDB): domain Bacteria; phylum Actinomycetota; class Actinomycetes; order Actinomycetales; family Micrococcaceae; genus Arthrobacter. Next base: position 130,944 of record JAXMJF010000040.1, on the reverse strand, counting down.
AGTGGGCGTTCTATCCCAAGGTGGGCGGCTGCCTCATCACCGGCAACGAGGACGGCATTAAGCATTGCGCCATGAACGTCCTCTACAGCCTTCAGCACATCGGCTTCACCATCCCGCCGCAGGCCGACGCCGGCTGGATTGGCGCCGTCGGGCCGGGCCCGAGTTACCTTGACGAAGGCTCCGGCGGTCCGGAAAGCGACTTCACCAACCGCAACACCACGTTCATGACGTGGAACCTGCTGCACCTGGCCCGGATGCTCAAGGACGCCGGCGGCATCCCTGCCTACGGAAACCTGCCCGAGGCCTGGAAAGCCGGGACAAGGTTTGACTTCGAGAATCCGGAATACCGCTAGCCCCTAAGGACTTCTACTTCATATGACTATCAAGAGCCCCCTGCTGGCGCGCCCTGGCGCCGTCGAAGCCGGCGGCGCTGACGCCGGCGTCGCCTCCCACTATGGCGAACCGCTGCGCGAACAGCGGGCGCTGGCCGCCGGCACCGCCGTCGTCGACCTGTCCCACCGCGGCGTGGTCACCGTCACCGGGCCGGACCGGCTGAGCTGGCTCAACACGCTGTCCTCCCAGCAGCTCACCGACCTGGCGCCCGGACAGTCCAGCGAACTGTTGCTGCTGAGCGTGCAGGGCCGGATCGAATTCGACGCGCGGGTGGTGGACGACGGCGCGACGACCTGGCTGATCGTCGAGGCGGCCGAGGCTGCTCCGCTGGCCGAGTGGCTCAACAGGATGAAGTTCATGCTCCGCGTCGAGATCGCCGACGCGTCGGCGGACTGGGCCGTGCTGGGAACCACCCGTCGGGTGCCGGAGTTCTCCGGCCTGCTGGTCTGGGAAGACCCTTGGCCGCATGTCGGCGCTGGCGGCTACTCCTACGCCGTGGTCGCCGAGGACTCCCACCCCGGGCTGGAACGGCCCTGGTTCGAATACCTTGTCCCGGCCGCCGAGCTGGAAGCCACGCTCGGTGACCGCCCGCTCGCCGGGATCTGGGCCGCCGAGGCGCTGCGCATCGCAGCCTGGCGCCCGCGCTGGGGTGCCGAAACCGACGACAAGACCATCCCGCACGAACTGGACCTGCTCCGCACCGCCGTGCACCTGAACAAGGGCTGCTACAAGGGCCAGGAAACCGTGGCCCGGGTCCACAACCTGGGCCACCCGCCGCGCCGGCTGGTGTTCCTGCAGCTCGACGGCTCACAGCACACCATGCCCGCCGTCGGCAGCGAGGTCCGCTCCGGCGACCGGAAGGTCGGCACCGTGACCTCCGTGGCGCAGCACTACGAAATGGGGCCGGTGGCACTGGCCGTGGTCAAGCGATCGGTCGCGCCCGAGGACGTGCTGACCGTCCTTGACGGCGACGAGCCCTACACCGCGGCGCAGGAAGTCATTGTGGCTCCCGACGCCGGCCAGGTCGTGGGCCGCCAGACCGGCTTCCTGAGGGGAACGCGATGACCAGCGACAGCACCGGGCCGGACGACGAGACGCTGGCCTTGGCACACAAGCTCTTCGACGCTGCCCGCCAAGGGGACTCCGGGCTGCTCGCCGGCTACCTCGCGGCCGGCGTCCCGGCGACCCTCACCAACGAAGCGGGGGACACCCTCCTGATGCTCGCGGCCTACCATGGCCACGCCGACACTGTCCGGCTCATCCTCCAGCACGGCGGAGACGCCAACAGCGCCAACGACCGTGGCCAGACGCCGCTCGCCGGAGCCGTGTTCAAGGGCTACACGGAGGTGGCGCAGGTGCTGGTGGACGCCGGAGCGGACCCCGACGCCGGTACGCCCTCCGCCCGCGCGGCCGCGCAGATGTTCGAGCGCAAGGACATCCTGGCGCTGCTGGGTTGAGTGCACCCGAAGGGTTGCCGCGGAGGACCCGGTCCGGACGCACCGCACGCTCCCAGAACCGCCTCCGCATCCCCTTCAGCCCCTAAGGAACCCATGGAAAACGTAGCCAGGCCGTGGCCGGCACTCTGGTCCCTGGTGATCGGCTTCTTCATGATCCTGATCGACACCACCATCGTGTCGGTGGCCAATCCCCGCATCATGGAAGGCCTCAACGCCGACATCAACTCGGTGATCTGGGTGACCAGCGCCTACCTCCTCGCCTACGCCGTCCCGCTGCTGATCACCGGGCGGCTGGGTGACCGGTTTGGCCCCAAAAAGCTCTATCTCTCCGGTCTTGTGGTCTTCACCTTGGCCTCGCTCTGGTGCGGGCTCTCCGGCGACGTCGAGACGCTCATCATGGCCCGGGTGCTCCAGGGCTTCGGCGCGGCGATGATGACACCCCAGACCATGGCGGTCATCACCCGCATCTTCGCGCCGGACCGGCGCGGCGCCGCGATGGCCATCTGGGGCGCCACGGCCGGCGTCGCCACCCTCGTGGGACCGATCCTTGGCGGCATCCTGGTGGACGGACTCGGCTGGGAATGGATCTTCTTCATCAATGTCCCGGTGGGCATCGCCGGCTTCTTCCTCGCGCTGCGCTACGTGCCGGCCCTGAGCACCCACCCGCACAAGTTCGACATCCCCGGCGTGCTGCTCAGCGCCGTCGGGCTGTTCCTGCTGGTGTTCGGCATCCAGGAAGGCGAGACCTACAACTGGGGCACCATCACCGGACCCATCACCGTGTGGGGGCTGATCATCTCCGGAATCGCCGTGCTGGTGGTGTTTGTGGTGTGGCAAAAGGTGAACAAGGGCGAGCCGCTGCTGCCGCTGTCCCTCTTCAAGGACCGCAACTTCTCCCTCGCCAACATCGGCATCACCACCGTGGGTTTCACCGTGACGGCGTTCACGCTGCCGCTGATCTTCTACTACCAGATGGTCCGGGGTCTGACCCCCACCGAATCCGCGTTGATGATGGTGCCGATGGCGCTGATCTCGGGCGGGCTGGCCCCTGTGGTGGGCAGGTTCATTGACCGGGTCAACCCGAAATTCATCACCGCGGCCGGCCTGGTCCTGATGTCCGTGGCGCTGTTCTGGAACGCCTTCCTGATGCACCCGGACACGCCGATCTGGCTGTTCCTGCTGCCCAGCGCGGTGCTCGGCTTCGCCAACGCCGGCATCTGGGCTCCGCTGGGCACAACCGCCACCCGGAACCTGCCGCCCCGGCAGGCTGGAGCCGGCGCCGGCGTCTACAACACCACGCGCCAGATCGGTGCCGTGCTGGGCAGCGCCGCCATCGCGGTGCTGATCCAGGCGAGGCTCGCGGCGGAACTCCCGGCAGCTCCGGGAGAGGCCGGCGAGGCCAGCCCGATGTCCTTTGGCGGTGCCCTTCCCGAGGCCCTGCAGGAGGGCTTCTCGACGGCGATGGGCCAGTCCATGCTGCTGCCCGCCGCGGTCATCCTGCTCGGCGCGGCGGTGGCGCTGTTCTTCGCCAAGCCCCAGCCGATGACTGGCTGGGGCACGGCCCCCGGTTCCCCGGCGAAGGCCGCCGCAGGCGAACCCGCCGCGGCCCAGCCAACCTGAGGCCACCCGGGCCTCCGGATCAGCCCAGCAGGACGCTGGTCTGGATGCCGCCGGCGGTGAAGCCCAGGCTGCGGGCGATGGCCAGTGAGCCTTTGTTGCTGACGTCGGAGCGCCACTGCAGCGTCAGCCCGGAGGCGAGTGCCTCGTGGGCCGCGATGGAGGCTGCCAGGGAGCCAAGTCCCCGGCGGCGCCACTCCGGTGCCACCAGCACCCCCATCTGCGCCAGGATGCCCTCCCATTCGGTGTAGGCACCGCACGCCACGGGGGTCCGGCGGCCGTCCTCCGCATGCAGGATGGTGAAGCGGTGCTCCAGGCCCGCGAGGCCCACTTCGTTGACGTCATCCGGCGGGCAGGCGGCTTCCAGCTCGATCGCTTCCGGATGGCCGTGCGAGACGGTCAACTCCTCCGCGGGCTGCCGCAGGGGCAGATCGTCGGCGAAGAACAGCGCGGCGGCGCCGAGCCCGTGGCCGCCGTGGTCCCGGGTGATGGTCAGCAGCGTGACATGCTGCGCGAGTTCCTCGTCGGACAGCCCGACGGCGGCGTCCAGCGCCCACTGCGGGCCCACCAGGGCGGAGTTGCCGAACAGCCGGACGAACTGGACGTCGCGGGCCGCGTCATCGGCCCGCGTGATCCGGACTCCCGCGGCCGCCGCGAAGGCGCCGTCGTCGAGCCCCAGGCGGCGGGCCCACGCGAGCTGGATGATGTCGACCGAACCGGGCTCAAGTGTCATGCCTCCACCCTACCCACGGGCGTGTAGGGCTCAGTGCGGCGGACCAGGGGGCTCAGCCGAAGAGGACCGCGGCCTCGTCGTAGCGGTACTTCGGGACGGTCTTGAGATTGCCGAGCGCGGCGTCGAAGCCCACATGGACGATGTCAGTGCCGTTGAGGGACACCATGGTGCCCCAGCGTTCTTCCACAACGGAGTCGATGGCCGCCATGCCCAGGCGGGTCGCCAGCACACGGTCGAACGCGGTGGGGACCCCGCCGCGCTGGATGTGGCCCAGCACTGTCGCCCGGGTTTCGATGCCTGTCATGGCCTCCAGTTCCGGGGCCAGCCGTTCGGAGATCCCGCCCAGCCGCGGACGGCCGAAGGTGTCCAGCCCGCGTTCGGAATGCGGTGTCTCCTGGTCATCCGGGACGAACCCCTCCGCGACGACCACCAGCGGCGCGCGGCCGCGGTCGCGCGCCGAGATAACCCATTCGGCGATCTGCTCCATTGAGGCCTTCTGCTCCGGGATCAGGATGGCGTGGGCGCCCGAGGCCATGCCGGCGTGCAGCGCGATCCAGCCCACGTGGCGGCCCATCACCTCGGCGATCATGCAGCGGTGGTGGGACTCTCCCGTGGTGCGCAGCCGGTCGATTGCCTCGGTGGCAATCTCGACGGCGGTGTCGAAGCCGAAGGTGTAGTCCGTCGCGTCGAGGTCGTTGTCGACGGTCTTGGGGACGCCGACGATCTTCAGGCCGGCGTCGGTGAGCCGCTTGGCTGCGGCCAGGGTGCCCTCGCCGCCGATGGCGATGAGCGCGTCGATGCCCAGCCGGTCCATGTTGGCCTTGATGACCTCGGGTCCGCCGTTGTTCTCAAACGGGTTGGTGCGGGAGGTGCCCAGGATGGTCCCGCCCTGCTTGGCGATGCCGCGGACCATGGTGCGGGGGATATCGATGATGTCGCCCTCGACCACGCCGCGCCAGCCGTCGAGGAATCCCACGAACTCGTGGCCATGGACGGCGATGCCCTTCAGGACGGCGCCACGGATGACGGCGTTCAGTCCGGGGCAGTCTCCGCCGCTGGTGAGGATTCCAATTTTCATGTTTCGGCTCAAATCCTGGTTCGAAGGGTTACAGGCAGAGCGCCACGCTGAGCTCACCTAAAGTCTAGTGGCGCATGTGGGGCAGGACACAAACGATGACAACGCGAAGTGCCCCTGCCGGGGCGGCAGGGGCACGTGAAATCATCGCTGTATTTTCCTCGAGGTGGCGCCTCAGGGGCGGTTCGGGCGCTTCGCCAGGAACGACTCGAGGATGATGGCGTTCCGCTGGTCCGGCAGAAGCAGCCAGACCGCAACGTACAGGACGAAGGCTGGTCCGGGCAGCAGGGCGAAGAGCAGGACCGCGATCCTGACGAACGCAACATCCACGTTCAGCTTGGCGGCGATTCCTCCGCAGACACCGCCTAACCAGCGTTGCGGACCACGTTTCAGGCCGAGGCCCCGGATGGTGCTAAAGAACTTTTCCATGGCTCAAGACTTCCTTGTCGATGCGTCTTTGTCACGCCCGCGGGCCGAGAGCAGCCCGCCGATCACGAGTGCCGCGCCGGCGCCAATCATCAGCCCGATCACCACATAGGTGCCGTTGAGCGCCACGATGCCGAGCTGGGCGACGATGATGAGGACGGCGAGAGCCACCACGATCAGCCCCCAGACGATCGTGCCAACGCGGGCCGGGGAATCCTCCGGCGGCTCCGGTGCACCGGACCGCAGGGGAGCGGCGGGGCGGCTGTCTTCCGTGCTGCCGGTCGGTGCGTCATAGCTGCTCATGTCAGTTCCCTTCCCTGATGGTGATGTTGCTGAAAGTACCGTCGATCTCCACGATCAGCGTCTCTCCCGGCTTGTCGGTGTTGTAGTTGCTCTGCTGGGTGGTCATGCCACCGTGGTTCTGGCTGCCCTCATTGAGGTTGCCCATGGTCATGTCGGCGCGGATCTGCACCGGAACGGTGTCCGGGATGACCACCGTGAGGTTGCTCGCCGTCGCGTCGATGGGGACCACCAGGTCGGCCCTCAGCGGCGGGTTGATCGCGAGCCTCGTCAGGTCCACGGTCCCGGTCCCGGCTGTGATGTCGAAACCACCCCGGGCCTGCTCGATGCTCACCGGTGACCAGTCTGCGTTCTGCGGGCGGAAGCGGTCGCCGTTCGGAAGCGCGCTGTAAATGCCGCCAACGATCAGGGCGACCACGGCGAAGAAGCCAAGGATGCCCGAGGTGCGGCCCCTGAGGCCGGCGAAGAGGATGCCCAGACCCAGGACCACCGCGGCGCTGGCCCAGACGACAGCGTTGCTGGAGGTGCCGAGCTCGATCACGTTCGCGACGTCGAGGGCCTTGAGGCCGCCGCCCACCAGCAGGGCGAGGCCGGCGGTGACCGCGACGGCGGGGGCGCCGGGGCCGAAGTTCCGGTCCTTGGCCGGCGGGACAGGGCCGCCGCCCGGTACCGGCCGGTAGCCGCCCCCTGGGGGAGGAGTGGGACCGGCGGGCGGGGGCGTACCCCAGCCCGGGCCGGGAACCGTTGACTCGCCGTAGCGGGGCAGCGTCTCCGAGCCGCGGTAGCCGGTCGCGGCGAAGGAAGCCGTCGGCGTTGACGGGGTTGACGGCGTTGCCGGTGTTGACGGGTTCGGGTTCGCCGGGTAGCCGGGGTTTGCCGGGCCGCCGGACTGGGGGCTCGAGGACATCGGGGTGACTCCGTTCCGGGAGTTGTTGCGCTGTGTCAGGTAGTAGATGAGGTAGATGGCGCCAGCCACCCAGACGACGGTCCAGACGAGGGCGCCGAAGCCGTAGCGGTCCCAGCCCCAGACACCGGTGCCCAGGGAGGGGAAGCCGATGATGGTGGTGATCAGGGCACCGGTCATCCCGGAGGACCAGCGGCCCGCGGCGGCCTCCTGGACGTGGATGCGGCCGTCCGGTTCGGGCAGGAGGGCCCAGGCGATGCCGTACAGGAGGACGCCGACGCCGGCGAAGACCGTCAGGACGATCAGGATGCCGCGGACAATCAGCGGGTCGACGCCCAAGCGCTGGGCGATGCCGCTGGCGACGCCCCCGACCCAGCGCTCGCGGCCGCGATGGATACCCTGGCTGCGGATCCAGTCGAAGAAATTCTGCGGCTGGCTGCCGGACGGCGGGGGAGTCGGGCCGTAGTAGTACGGCGGCGGAGGCGGCGGGGGCGGCGGCGTGCCACCAGCCCCGGCGCCGGGCCCGCCGGCCGGAAAGTCCAGGGGGAGGGTCGCGGAAGTATCCGGCGGAGGAGTGGCGGAGGTGCCGGCCGCGGGAGGTTCATCCGCAGCGGAACCGCGGGAGGCGCCGGCGCCGGCGCTGGCCGGAAAGTCCAGGGGGAGGGTCGCGGAAGTATCCAGCGGAAGGGTGGCGGACGTGTCTGCCGTCTGCCCGGCTTTGCGGCCCGCAGGGTCGGGGCCTTCATCGGGGTGCTCAGTGTGCGGATTCATACTTCGATCCTCCCGTCCGCTACGGATCCGCTCTACTGGGGAACACCCTGAACTGTCCCTGAGTCACCCCCGGTTAGGGCTGCAAACGGGTCCGGGGCACCCCGATCCATGCTTGGATTGAGTCATGACAACCGCCGCTTCGCGCCCTCCGCTGGTCCGCGGCAGCGATCGGGTGATTGCCGGGGTCTGTGCCGGCCTCGCCCAGCACCTGGGCTGGCCGGTGCGTATGGTCCGCCTCGGCATGGCGTTGGCCGCGCTCGCCGGCGGCGCCGGCGTCGCCTTCTATGCCTGGCTCTGGATCATGGTTCCCACCGCGGACGAAAGCGCCAAGCGCGACGCCCGCCAGCCGGCGTCGCCGATTGCCCCGGCCGTCAGCGCACCGTTCGCGGCCCCCTATGCGGGGCCCGCCGACCCCCTCACAGCAGCCACGACGCCGGGACCGGCCGCAGCCGCGGGCAACGCAGCCGGGGGAACGGCGGCCGCACCGGCCGGGGCGGTTGCTGCCGACTCCTGGCGGAGCCGTGTCACCGGCATGCGCTACGGCAAGGAGATTCTGCTCGGGGCGGGTCTGCTGCTGGCTGCCGGCATCCTGATCGCCCGCCTGCTCGGTGTTGATGTTCCGCTCGGGACCCTCATCCCGGTGGCGGCCATTCTGGGCGGCGCCGCCATCGCCTGGATGCAACTGGACGAGACCCGCAGGGCCGGCCTCGTGGACAAGACCAAAGCCGACCAGGCCGGCGGCTGGGCCCGGCTTGCGGCCGGGCTGGCCCTCGTCGTGACCGGTGTCCTGGTCATGGTGTCCGGCTCCGGGTCCTGGGAACAGACCTGGCTGGCCCTGCTGTCCTCGGTGGCGGTACTCGGCGGCGTGGCCCTGGTCCTCCTGCCCTGGGGGCTGAAATTCTGGCGGGACCTGGAGACGGAGCGGGCCGGCCGGGTCCGCGCGACCGAGCGGGCCGAGATCGCCGCCCACCTGCACGACTCCGTGCTGCAGACGCTGGCCCTGATCCAGCGCCGCGCCGGCAACGAGACCGACGTCGTCCGCCTTGCCCGTGCCCAGGAGCGCGAGCTCCGGGGCTGGCTGTACCGGGACCCGGCCAAGGAAGCCGGGCAGCTGTCCGAGGGCATCACGACCGCGGCGGCGGAAGTGGAGGACTCCCTGGGCCACGCGGTGGAGGTGGTCACGGTGGGCGATTGCGCGATGACCGAACGCCACGAGGCGCTCGTCCAGGCCGCCCGGGAGGCCATGCTGAACGCGGCCCGGCACGGCGGCGGCACCGTATCGGTGTACCTGGAAGTCACCGACGGCGCGGCGGAGGTCTTCGTGAAGGACCGCGGTCCCGGCTTCGATCCGGACGCCGTCCCCGCTGACCGGATGGGAATCCGCGAGTCGATTGTCGGCCGGATGAACCGCCACGGCGGCACGGCCACCATCACCAGCACCCAGGACGGCACCGAGGTGCGGCTCAGGCTGCCCCTTCCCACGGGGGCGCCTGCCGGCGCCACCACCAGCAACAGCAACGGAGAGGCAAGACTGTGAGCAACACCGAAGCGGGGACCCCGGCCCGGGGGATCCGGGTGGTGATCGTGGACGACCACGCCATCTTCCGGTCCGGCCTGAAGGCGGACCTGGACCCGGACATCGTCGTGGCCGGCGAGGCCGGAACGGTGGAGGACGCCGTTGCCGTGATCGCTGCCGTGCGGCCCGACGTCGTGCTCCTCGATGTCCACCTGCCGGGCGGACTCGGCGGCGGCGGACGCGAAGTGCTGGCCGGCTCCGCGCCCTTGCTGGGCAGCACCCGGTTCCTGGCCCTCAGCGTCTCGGACGCGGCCGAGGACGTTGTCTCGGTGATCCGGGCAGGGGCCCGCGGCTACGTCACGAAGACCATCTCCGGAACGCAAATTTCCGACGCCGTCCGCCGCGTCGCCGGCGGGGACGCCGTCTTCTCGCCCCGGCTGGCGGGTTTTGTGCTGGATGCCTTCGGTACCGCCCCGGCGGACATCGCCGACGACGAGCTGGACAGGCTCTCCGCCCGCGAGCTCGAGGTGATGCGGCTCATCGCCCGCGGCTACAGCTACAAGGAGGTCGCGAAGGAGCTGTTCATCTCGATCAAGACCGTGGAGACCCACGTCTCGGCGGTGCTGCGCAAACTCCAGCTCTCCAGCCGGCACGAACTCACCCGCTGGGCCGCTGAACGCCGGCTCCTTTAGCCAAGGATGCCCTATCACTTAGGGTCCTTATCCCCCTGGAATAAGGACCCTAAGTGATAGGGCATCGGGGTTTGGGGCTGCTACTTGGCCTTGCCGAGGAAGTCCTGCAGCCGGGCGACGCCGGTGGCGAGGTCCTCGTCGCCCAGAGCGTAGGAGAGGCGCAGGTAGCCGGAGGGGCCAAAAGCCTCGCCCGGAACCACGGCCACTTCGACCTCTTCCAGGATCAGCGTGGCCAGCTCAGCCGACGTCGACGGCCGGACGGGACCGTTCGCGGCCGGGAACTCCTTGCCGAGCAGGGCACGGACGTCCGCGTAGACGTAGAAGGCGCCCTTCGGCGTCGGGCATTCGACCCCCTCGATCGCATTCAGCCCGGCCACGATGGCTTTGCGGCGGCGGTCGAAGGCGACTTTCATCTCGTCGACGGCGGTCAGCGGCCCGGACACAGCGGCGAGGGCGGCCATCTGCGGGATGTTGGAGACGTTGGACGTGGCGTGCGACTGAAGGTTGGTGGCGGCCTTGATAACGTCGGCCGGACCGATCATCCAGCCCACGCGCCAGCCGGTCATGGCATAGGTCTTGGCCACACCGTTGAGGATGACTACCTTGTCGCCCAGCTCGGGGACGGCCGTGGCAATCGAGGTGAAGGGCACGCCGTCGTAGGTCAGGTGCTCATAGATCTCATCCGTAACCACCCACAGGCCCTTGGCGGCGGCCCACTGGCCGATTTCCCTGACCTGCTCCGGCGTGTAAACGGCGCCGGTGGGGTTGGACGGGGAGACGAAGAGCAGGATCTTGGTGCGCTCCGTGAGGGCGGCCTCGAGCTGTGCCACCGTGACCAGGTACTCCTGCTCCGGTCCGGCGAAGACCTCGACCGGCACGCCTCCCGCGAGCCGGATGGCCTCCGGGTAAGTGGTCCAGAACGGCGTGGGGACAATGACCTCGTCGCCCGGATCAAGCAGTGTGGCGAAGGTGTTGTACACCGCCTGCTTGCCGCCGTTGGTGACCAGCACCTGGGCTGCCTCGGCCTTGTAGCCGGAATCCCGGAACGTCTTGTCCGCGATCGCCTGCTTTAGCTCCGGCAGGCCACCCGCCGGCGAATAGCGGTGGTACTTGGGCTGGCTGGCGGCTTCGATGGCTGCCTGCACGATGTAATCGGGGGTCGGGAAGTCCGGCTCGCCGGCGCCGAAGCCGATGACGGGGCGGCCCGCCGCCTTCAGCGCCTTCGCCTTGGCATCAACAGCCAATGTGGCGGATTCGGCTATGGCGGAAATTCGCTGTGAAATGCGGGCGGCAGGCATCGCGGGTCCATTCTTCGCTAGCAGCTTCGGTGGCTGTTTGTGGGATTCGACGGAACCTACTCTATGCTGTTCACCGGATCGTCCGCGGTGCCGGGATGGAAATGTGACTGCATGTTCATCAGAGGGTTTTTCCAGCTGGTTATAGTGCCTGCTTTTTCCTCTGGTGTTCTCGCCTTTCTCTCTAGGTTTTCTCTGCTAGGGCGGGGGGTCCGTGAGGGCCGGTTCGACGTAGGCGCAGTTGTTGCGTAGACTGGTTCTCCGGTGTTGAAAACACGATGATGGTCTGCGCCTCAGGGAAATCTGGGGAATCGGGCCGAACCGGTTTTCGATCCATAGGGTAGTGGCGCAATTGGTAGCGCAGCGGTCTCCAAAACCGCAGGTTGCAGGTTCGAGTCCTGTCTGCCCTGCGCAAGCTGTTCCGGTTTCTCCGGAACAAGCGCAGCAACCATGGTTCAGTTCAGAGCCGGGTATCCGACATTGCGAGGATGAGTGAGGACCAGGTGACCGAAACGGCTGCAAGCAGCTCCAGTGGCCGCCCCGCCAAGAATGCCCCCAAGGCAGGCTTCTTCTCTCGAATCGCGCTCTTCGTCCGCCAGGTCATCGGCGAGCTGAAGAAGGTCGTTGCACCGACCCGCAAGGAACTGATCAACTACACCCTCGTGGTGCTGGTGTTCGTGGTCATCATGATGCTCATCGTCACCCTGCTGGATCTGGCCTTCGGGACCGGAGTGGGCTGGGTCTTCGGCGGCACGGGCCCCACGGACAGCTAAGGCGACCGGTCCGCAGACTGCGTGGATTACCACCGGGATTCCGGAGGTTCCGCGGGGTGTGCGGAATTGAGTCATTTAAATAGGCATGTTAGGCAATGAGGAAGCAGGAGACCAAGTGTCTGAGCAGGAGCTCGAGGTAACTGAGACTGAGCTGGATAAGAGCCAGGACGCCGCGGTGGAAGCCGGGGAAGAGTCCGAGGCTGTGTCTGCTGCGCCCGAATCCGACGTCGCTGACGAGGCCGTTGACACGGCAGAGGCCGCTGACGAGTCCGCCGAGGCTGACGAGGCAGGCACCGTCGCCGTTGACGAGGCAGGCACCGTCGCCGGCGAAGAAACCGACGAGGAGTCGGGCGACGCGCTGGCCGCTGCTGCAGCCGCCGCCGAGGTCGATCCGGCCGACGAGTTCAAGGCCAAGCTGCGCCGCCAGGAAGGTGACTGGTACGTCATCCACTCCTACGCCGGCTACGAAAACCGCGTCAAGGCCAACCTTGAAACCCGCATCCAGACCCTGGACATGGAAGATTACATCTTCGAAATCCAGGTTCCGATGGAGGAAGTCGTTGAGATCAAGAATGCTCAGCGCAAGGTCATCAACCGCGTGCGCATCCCCGGTTACGTCCTGGTCCGCATGGACCTGACGGATGCCTCTTGGGGCGCCGTCCGCCATACCCCCGGCGTTACCGGCTTCGTGGGCAACGCCCACAACCCGGTCCCGCTGCGCCTCGACGAGGTCTTCTCCATGCTCGCCCCGGTCTTCGAAGAAGAGCAGGCCGAGAAGGGCAAGCCGGTCAAGCACGCTGCCGCGCAGGTCGACGTCGACTTCGAGGTCGGCGAGTCCGTCATCGTCAAGGAAGGTCCCTTCGAGACCCTTCCGGCCACGATCTCGGAAATCAAGGTGGATTCCCAGACCCTCGTGGTGCTGGTCTCCATCTTCGAGCGCGAGACCCCGGTCACGCTGGCGTTCAACCAGGTCAGCAAGATCTAGTCATCCCCACAGAATTCGCCCCGGACTGCCCGCTTTAGCAGCCAGGGGCGGCCGGCCGCCTCGCCATGGCGGCCAACAACCTGAGGCACGCTCCTGTGTCCCAGGACGTAATTGAGAGAAGGACCCTACATTGGCTCCCAAGAAGAAGGTCACCGGCCTCATCAAGCTGCAGATCCAGGCAGGTGCCGCTAACCCGGCCCCGCCGATCGGTCCTGCGCTTGGCCAGCACGGTGTCAACATCATGGAATTCTGCAAGGCGTACAACGCTGCGACGGAAGCCCAGCGCGGCAACGTTATTCCGGTGGAAATCACGGTCTACGAGGACCGTTCATTCACGTTCATCACCAAGACCCCGCCGGCCGCGGAGCTCATCAAGAAGGCTGCAGGCGTTGCTAAGGGTTCACCGACCCCGCACACCGTCAAGGTTGCCAAGCTGACCCAGGCCCAGGTCAACGAGATCGCCACCACCAAGATGGAAGACCTCAACGCCACCAGCCTGGAAGGCGCCGCGAAGATCATCGCCGGCACCGCCCGTTCCATGGGTATCACCGTCGAAGGCTAATAGCCTTTTCCGCCGGGCAACCGGCACCACCTAAACATTGAGATGTTGAGAATCCGGGACGGACAAACCGTTCGGAATTCCAACTGTGGCAGGGCCCAGCGCGGTCCGCAGACCACAACTGCACAAGGAGAATAAGCAGCATGGCAAAGCGCAGCAAAGCATATGAGGCAGCCGCAGCCAAGATCGACGCGGAGAAGTTCTACGCGCCGTTCGAGGCAGTGACGCTGGCCAAGGACACCAACCCGTCCAAGTTCGACGCCACCGTTGAGGTTGCTTTCCGCCTGGGTGTAGACCCGCGTAAGGCTGACCAGATGGTCCGCGGCACCGTCAACCTGCCGCACGGCACCGGTAAGGTCGCCCGCGTCCTCGTTTTCGCAACGGGCGACAAGGCTGAGGCAGCAATCGCAGCCGGCGCCGACTTCGTTGGTTCCGATGACCTGATCGAAAAGATCGCAGCCGGCTGGACCGACTTCGACGCCGCCGTCGCCACCCCTGACCTCATGGGCAAGGTTGGCCGCCTCGGTAAGGTCCTGGGTCCGCGTAACCTGATGCCGAACCCGAAGACCGGCACCGTGACCGCTGACGTCGCCAAGGCCGTCAACGACATCAAGGGCGGCAAGATCGACTTCCGCGTCGACAAGCACTCGAACCTGCACTTCATCATCGGCAAGGTTTCCTTCGACGCCCTCAAGCTGGCCGAGAACTACGCAGCCGCTCTGGAAGAGGTCCTCCGCCTCAAGCCGTCCGCTTCCAAGGGCCGCTACATCCAGAAGGCCACCGTCGCCACGACGTTTGGCCCGGGCATCTCGGTTGACCCCAACGTCACCAAGGTCCTGACCGAGGTCTAAGCTTCACCTGACCCGAGCAACACCATAAAAGACCGTCCCGCATCCGCGGGACGGTCTTTTCTGCGTTCCGGGGCACCGGTTACGCTGTCCCGGTGACCGCCGCGCCGTACCGCATTGAACGCCTCCTGCTTCCGGACGCCCTCGACTCCGCGGACGCCGGTAACTTCCACGAGTTCAGCAAGCTCAGCGACGCCCTGGTGCTGGAGACCTGGGGCAACCTGGACCGCGCCACCCCCGCCGAAGCCCGGCTCCGGTACTGGAGGGACGACCCCTACAAGCGCATGCAGCTTTTCTTCGTCCGTGTCGGCGGCCGGATGGCCGCGCGCTCCTGGATCCGTTTCGAGCTCCAGGACAACCTGGGCAGCGCACTCGTCCATGTGGACGTCCTGAACGACTTCGCCGGCCGCGGGATCGGACGGACCCTGCTGGCCCATGCCGAGGCCCTGGCGGCCGCAGACGGCCGCACCGTCCTGATGACGTTCACTGAGCACCCCGCCGATTTCGACGCCGAGGGCCCGGACATCCTCCGGCCCGCCACCGGTACCGGCACGTTGCCAGCGACCGCGCGCGCGGTCCGCTTCGCGCAGCAGGCGGGCTACCAACTGGAGCAGGTGGAGCGGTTCAGCTCCCTGGCCGTGCCGCCGGCGCCGGCCTTGCTGGACGCCCTGGAGCGGGAGGCGCTGGCCAGCGCGGATGCGTACGAGCTGCTCACCTGGACCGACCATTGCCCGGAGGCGTACGTGGAGCAAATGGCCGTGCTGATGTCCCGGATGAGCACGGACGCGCCGACGGGAGGGCTTAGCTACGACGAAGAGACCTGGGACGCCGCCCGCGTCCGGCACGTTGAGGAGACCTGGAAGCAGGCCGGAAACACCTCGCTGGTCACCGCCGCCCGGCACCGCGGACGAGACGAACTGGCGGCCTACACCGTGCTCGAACTGGCGCCCGGCAAACCGTGGCTGGCGGACCAGGACGACACCCTGGTCGCCGCCGGCCACCGCGGGCACCGCCTGGGCATGCTGGTGAAAATCCGCAACCTCCGCCGCCTGCTCGCCGGGTACCCGGCGGTGGAACGGGTCAACACGTTCAACGCCGCGGAGAACGACCATATGCTCGCCATCAACGTCGCGCTCGGTTTCCGGCCCGCAGGCTACGACGGCGAATGGCAGCGGAGAGTCGGCGCCGCCGGCCGGGAATCGTAATGGTCCCGGCGCAGGTCACTGATGGAACGCCGGCGCAAACCGGCATATGCTGACGGTGGAGCCCTGTTATTGCAGGAAATCCGGTACCCGTAGATGGCAGAACAGCTGGGGATGATGCCCGTTATGGCAAACGACGTACGGATTGAACAGCTTTGGATCCCCGATTCGCTGGACGGGCCGGACGCCGCGGACTTCATTGCCGCCGTCGAAGTGGGCCGCAAGGTGCGCATGCAAACCTGGGGCAGCGACGATCTGGCCTACGCACCGCGGGAAAAGTTGCTCGAAATGGCGGACCCCTACGAGCGCCAGGTGATTCTCGTGGCCAAGATTGGCGGGGAGATCGTCGGAACAGTTGATATCGCGCTGCCTCTCTCGGAGAACCTCGACCTGGCCGAATTCGACCTGGACGTCCTGCCTGAGTTCCAGGGCCGGGGCGTGGGACGGCAACTGCTTGAGGCTGCGGAGCACTTCGCCCGCGACGAGGGCCGCCACACCATCCTGATCGACACGAACCATCCGAGGTCCTCGCTGGGGGACAATGAAGCCGGGCAGCTGGTGCCCGGCACTGGCCTCGGCTTCGTACCGGTGGACAGCCGGGAGGTGGAGTTCGCCCGCCACAGCGGCTACACCCTCCAGCACATCGAGCAATTCAGTGCCTGCGCGCTGCCGCTGGACAGCGAACTCGTGGAGGAGCTGCATACCGAGGCCGAGGAAGCCAACGGCGGCCGCTACCGCCTGCACCATTGGACGGACCGGTGCCCGGAGCAGTGGTTGGAGGCTGTCGCGGCGCTGGAAAACAGTGCGGGCGAAGACGGCGTGCCCGGGGTCGACGACACGGATATGGTGTTCGACGGCGGCATCCTCCGGGAGGCGGAAGACGTCGCCATCGCGCAGGGCCGCCGGACGGTAGTCACCGCCGTCGAACACATTGACAGTGGTGTGCTCGTGGGCCTGACCACCATCAGCGTCCTCGCGATGCGCCCCGACGTCGTGTTCCAGGACGATACGGTGGTCCTGCGGGAGCACCGCGGCAACAAGCTGGGCCTGCTGATCAAGGTCGCGAACATGGAGCGGCTCTCGGAGCAGTTCCCGGATGCCCGGGTCCTCTACACCTGGAACGCACCCGAAAACCGGTACCTGCTCAAGGTCAACCTGCAGCTTGGGTTCAAGACCGCCGGTGTGACGGGGATCTGGCAAAAGGAACTCCCGGACTTCAGCCCCAGCAACAGCTGAACCGCACCCGGGCGGCCCGATTTGGAGCACACGCCCCGGGTCGCGTAAGCTGGGAGGACCAAAGACCGTCGGTTGTTGGAAATCCACTCTCCCAAGCAAGACTCACTTCTGCAGTCGCGCCGGGAGAGCCAGTGGATCTCCAGACGAAGGACCCTGAACATAGGGCGGCCGGCGCAGGTGAACGAAGCAAAGCTCCGCAGTCTTGGACTGCGTCGAGACAAGCCCCGTGCATCTGCGCGGGGCGTTTTTAGCTTTTAGCTCTTTTGAGCGGGGACCGGGAAACACCGGCACTATCCCCGGAAGGAGGGTTATGGCAACGCCTAGCAAGGTTTCAGCAGTAGCTGAGATCACTAACGATTTCAAGGAATCGAACGCCGCTGTCCTGACCGAATACCGTGGGCTCACCGTTGCACAGCTCAAGCAGCTGCGTGTCTCTCTCGGCCAGGACACCAAGTTCTCGGTCGTCAAGAACACCCTGACCGCCATTGCAGCCAAGGAAGCTGGTGTCGAAGCATTCGACGGCCAGCTCGCCGGCCCCACTGCAATCGCGTTCATCAAGGGTGACGCAGTTGCCGCTGCCAAGAGCCTGACGGATTTTGCCAAGACCAACAAGCAGCTGGTTATCAAGACCGGTTACTTCGAGGGCAAGGCACTGAACGCCAGCGAAGTTGCTGCCCTGGCAGCACTCGAGTCCCGCGAGCTGCAGCTTGCCAAGGTTGCAGGCATCCTCAAGGCTCCTGCTGCCGCTGCTGTCCGCATCATCGACGCACTGCGCCTCAAGCTTGAAGAAGAGAACGGTGCACCGGCTGAAGCCGAAGCGCCCGCCGCTGACGAAGCCCCGGCCGACGCAGCAGCTGAAGCTCCGGCTGATGCCGCCGCTGAAGCTCCGGCCGACGCTGCAGCCCCCGAAGAGAACTAACTCTCTAAACCAGACTCCGGTGCGAAGGCACGGCTCCGGCCGCCGAGCACCACTATAGGAAGGACGCCACACCATGGCGAAGCTCACCAACGAAGAGCTCATTGAAGCTTTCAAGGAACTGACCATCATCGAACTCTCTGAGTTCGTCAAGCTCTTCGAAGAGACCTTCGAAGTTACGGCTGCTGCTGTTGCAGTTGCTGGCCCCGCTGCCGGCGGCGCTGCAGAAGAAGAAGAGCAGACCGCATTCGACGTCATCCTGGAGCACCCGGGCGACAAGAAGATTGCAGTCATCAAGGAAGTTCGCGCGATCACTTCCCTGGGCCTCAAGGAAGCCAAGGACGTTGTTGACAGCGCTCCGAAGGCCATCCTCGAAGGTGTCACCAAGGAAGCTGCCGAGAAGGCTGTTGCACAGCTCGAAGAAGCCGGCGCTCGCGTTACCCTCAAGTAACTCGCCGCTTCAGGAACTGTCCGGGAACCCCGCGTTCCCGTCCTGCTCCGGGAAACCCCGTCCACTCCGGTGGGCGGGGTTTCCTGCGTTAAAGGCACAGGGGACTCCGCGGGCGCTCGACAGGCCGTCCGCCCCGCCAACAGCAACGCGGGGTCACTTATGGCCCATCCGGACGCCCGGATTGGGCCGCAAGTGACCCCGCGTTGATTTGTTAACCCGGGGGAGTTAACCCGGCCGGGCTAGATGGCCTGGGTGGGTCAGTTGGGTTCGGAGATGTCCGCGACGACGGCGGCGAGGGCGGCGGTCAGGGCGTCGGCGTCCACGAAGGCGCTGTAGCCGTGCTCCCCGGCACCCATGGATATCCTGCGTCCGGTGATGCTCGTGTCCGCATAGACCGGCCAGGCGACGGTGCTTCCGAGCGGCGTGATGGTGCCGCGCTCGTAGCCCGTGGCGGCCAGGGCCACGTCCGCGGTCGGAAGGGATAGCTTGTTCACTCCGATCAGCGCGCGGAGCTTGGGCCAGGAGATCTGCCGGTCGCCGGGAATCAGGGCGAACAGGAAACTGCCGTCCTTGTGTTTGACCACCAGGGACTTCACGATGTCCCCGGGCTGGATCCCCAGGATCCGGGCCGCCTCCACCAGGCTGTTCGCAGCCAGGCGCTCCACAAGCTGGACGCTGAGGCCGCGGGCGGCGGCGTCAGCGAGGAACCGCTCGCGGCCGGTGGCGCCACCACCATCGGCAGCGCCACCACTTCCCAGGCCCTGCCCGGGCAGCACGGGGTCCGGCACGGCGCTCAGTCGCGGAACAGCAGGAGCGCTTCGCCCTGGCCGCCGCCGCCGCACAGGGACACCGCAGCCTTGCCGGCACCGCGCCGTTTCAGCTCGTGCGCCGTGTGCAGGGCAAGCCGGGCACCGGAGGCACCGATCGGGTGGCCCACGGCGATCGCGCCGCCATGGATGTTGCACTTCTCCAGCGGGTAGTCGAGGTCCTTGAGCGACTGAACGGCGACGGAGCCGAAGGCCTCGTTGATCTCGATGAAGTCCAGGTCCGCGGCGGACCAGCCGGCCTTGTCCAGCGCGCTCTTGATCGCGTTGGAGGGCTGGGAGTGCAGCGAGTTGTCCGGACCGGCCACCTGCCCGGGTTTCCCGACGACGGCGAGGTACTCCAGAGCGTTGTCCTCGGCAAACTTCCGCGAGGACAGCACCAGCGCGGAGGCGCCGTCGGACAGGGGAGAGGAGTTGCCGGCGGTGATGGTGCCGTCCGTGACGAACGCCGCCCGCAGCCCCGCCAGCGAACTGACGGTCGTGTCCGGCCGGATGCCCTCATCCGCGGCCAGAATGACCGGGTCCCCCTTGCGCTGCTTGACACTAATCGGGGCGATTTCGACGTCGAACACGCCGTCCTTGGCGGCACGGGCGGCGCGCTGGTGGGACGCTGCCGCCACCTCGTCCTGGGACGTGCGGTCGATCCCCAGCGTGAGGTTCTTGGTCTCGGTGGACAGGCCCATGGACTGCCCGTCGAAGGCGTCGGTCAGGCCGTCATGGGCCGCGACGTCGAGCGCCTGGATGGAACCGTAGGTCCAGCCCTGCCGGGAGCCGGGGAGGAGGTGCGGTGCGCGGGTCATGGACTCCTGGCCGCCGGCGACGACGACGGTGGCGTCGCCGCTGCGGATCATCCGCGCCGCATCAATCACTGCGGTGAGCCCGGACAGGCAGACCTTGTTGATGGTCACGGTGGGAACGTTCCAGCCGATGCCGGCGCCGATGGCGCTCTGGCGGGCGGGGTTCTGGCCTGCCCCGGCCTGCAGCACCTGGCCCATGATCACCGAGTCCACCTGCTCGGCCTTCACTCCGCTGGCGGCCAGCGCTGCGCGGATGGCGTGCGCGCCGAGCTCCACGGCCGTGAAGCTGGCGAGCTGCCCGTTGAGGCGCCCCTGGGGCGTGCGGGCGGCGGCGAGGATGACAACATCATTGTTGTCTGCAGAGTTGCTCATGGTTTTCTCTTCCGATCTTGAACGATGTACAGCAAGGTTATCGTGACCCCAGTCACGGAGCCATCCGCCCGCCGGTAGGGCGCCGCGATCCGCGGGCGTTATACCTCATCCGGAGGCCGGGGCCACTGCTTGCAATCCCGGACGAAGTGGGGTAGACAAGTAGGTTGCTTTGCCGTATCGTAGATATTTGCGTCTTCCCTGTTTACCTTCAGCCTTCATATAGCGGTGGGCTTAGCCTGGCAGCTGCGCCATCAATGTGCCGTCAACAACGGCACCAACATGGCCAGCGCGGGTCCCGGGTCATATAGCGGAACCGGATTGGTAGCACTGCGGAGTCACTCCGCAGGGTGCATAACGGGGGAGATCTGAAAACGCCTGAAGGTCTGTGGAAGGATCCCTCTTGGTCGCCTCGAGCACCTCTAATGTAAACAACGCTGCAACCGCTATCAATGCCGACAGCACCGACGGTGCAACCCGCCGGCTCTCATTCGCAAAGATTCACGAACCTCTTGACGTTCCGAATCTGCTTGCCCTGCAAACGGACAGCTTTGACTGGCTGGTCGGAAACGAACGCTGGCAGGCACGCGTAGCCAAGGCCGTCGAAGAAGGCGACCTCAGCGTCGCCACCTCGTCGGGTCTGTCCGACATCTTCGAAGAGATCTCCCCGATCGAGGATTTCCAGGGCACCATGTCCCTGAGCTTCTCCGAGCCGGAGTTCGCTGATCCGAAGTACACCATGGCCGAGTGCAAGGACCGGGACGCAACCTACTCGGCTCCGCTGTACGTCAAGGCCGAATTCATGAACAACAACACGGGCGAAATCAAGCAGCAGACCGTGTTCATGGGTGACTTCCCGCTGATGACCGAGAAGGGCACCTTCGTCGTCAACGGCACCGAGCGTGTCGTTGTCTCGCAGCTGGTCCGCTCCCCGGGCGCCTACTTTGAGCGCACCGCCGACAAGACCAGCGACAAGGACATCTTCACCGCGAAGATCATCCCGTCCCGCGGCGCCTGGTTCGAACTCGAAATCGACAAGCGCGACCAGGTCGGCGTTCGCCTCGACCGCAAGCGCAAGCAGTCCGTCACGGTGCTGCTGAAGGCCCTCGGCTGGACCGAAGGCCAGATCCTCGAAGAGTTCGGCCAGTACGACTCCATGCGCGCAACGCTGGAGAAGGACGCCACCGAAACCCGCGAAGACGCCTTGCTGGACATCTACCGGAAGCTGCGACCGGGCGAGCCGCCCACGGTCGAGGCTGCCCAGTCCCTGCTGGACAACCTGTACTTCAACTCCAAGCGCTACGATCTGGCCAAGGTTGGCCGTTACAAGATCAACCGCAAGCTCGGCATCGACCGCTCCCTTGGTGACAAGGAAGCGTCCGTCCTGCACGTTGAAGACATCGTCGCCATGATCAAGTTCCTCGTTGCCCTGCACGCCGGTGAGAAGACCCTCACGGGCAAGCGCGACGGCCAGGACCACGAGCTGCGCGTTGAGATCGATGACATCGACCACTTCGGCAACCGCCGCATCCGCGCCGTCGGCGAGCTCATCGAGAACCAGGTCCGCACCGGCCTGTCCCGCATGGAGCGCGTTGTCCGCGAGCGTATGACGACTCAGGACGTCGAGGCCATCACGCCGCAGACGCTGATCAACATCCGCCCCGTCGTGGCAGCGATCAAGGAGTTCTTCGGAACCTCCCAGCTGTCCCAGTTCATGGACCAGAACAACCCGCTGTCGGGTCTGACCCACAAGCGCCGCCTGTCGGCGCTTGGCCCGGGTGGTCTGTCCCGTGACCGTGCAGGCATGGAAGTCCGAGACGTTCACCCGTCCCACTACGGACGTATGTGCCCCATCGAAACTCCTGAAGGCCCGAACATTGGCCTGATCGGTTCGCTGGCTTCCTACGGACGCATCAACCCGTTCGGTTTCATCGAGACCCCCTACCGCCTGGTGGCCGAGGGTGTCGTCTCCGATGAGGTCCAGTACCTCACCGCCGACGACGAAGCAGAGGTCCTGATTGCACAGGCCAACGCTCCGCTCGACGAGAACAAGAAGTTCGCCGAAGAGACCGTCCTGGTCCGCGCCCGTGGTGGTGGAGGCGAGCCCGTGCTGGTTCCCGCCGCCGACGTCGAGTTCATGGACGTTTCCCCGCGCCAGATGGTGTCCGTGGCTACCGCCCTGATCCCGTTCCTCGAGCATGACGATGCTAACCGCGCACTCATGGGTGCCAACATGCAGCGCCAGGCCGTGCCGCTGGTCCGTTCCGAGGCGCCGTTCGTCGGCACCGGCATGGAACGCGCCGCAGCAGTGGACGCCGGTGACGTCACCATCGCGAAGAAGGCCGGTGTGGTCACCGAGGTTTCCGCCGAGCTGGTCATCATGCTCAACGATGACGGCACGGAAACCAACTACCGCATCAACAAGTTCGCCCGCTCCAACCAGGGCAACTGCTACAACAACCGTGTTCTGGTAAGCGAAGGCCAGCGCCTGGAGGTCGGCGGCATCATCGCTGACGGCCCGGCAACGGACCAGGGCGAACTTGCCCTCGGTAAGAACCTGCTCGTGGCATTCATGTCATGGGAAGGCCACAACTTCGAGGATGCCATCATCCTGTCCCAGCGCATCGTGGCTGAGGACGTTCTTTCCTCCATCCACATCGAGGAGCACGAGATCGATGCCCGCGACACCAAGCTTGGTGCCGAGGAAATCACCCGTGACATCCCGAACGTGTCCGAGGAAGTCCTGGCTGGCCTGGACGAGCGTGGCATCATCCACATCGGTGCCGAGGTTGAAGCCGGCGACATCCTGGTTGGAAAGGTCACGCCCAAGGGCGAGACCGAGCTGACCCCGGAAGAGCGCCTGCTGCGCGCCATCTTCGGTGAGAAGTCCCGCGAAGTGCGCGACACCTCCCTGAAGGTTCCGCACGGCGAGTCCGGCACCGTCATCGGTGTCCGCGTCTTCGACCGCGACAACGACGACGAGCTGCCCCCGGGCGTCAACCAGCTGGTCCGCGTCTACGTGGCCGCCAAGCGCAAGATCACCGACGGCGACAAGCTCGCCGGCCGTCACGGCAACAAGGGTGTTATCTCCAAGATCCTCCCGATCGAGGACATGCCCTTCCTTGCCGACGGTACCCCGGTTGATATTGTCCTGAACCCGCTGGGTGTTCCGGGCCGTATGAACGTCGGCCAGGTGCTGGAAACGCACCTCGGCTGGGTTGCCAAGACCGGCTGGAAGATCGAGGGTGAGCCCGAGTGGGTCAAGCAGCTGCCGAACCTGCCGCGCGAGAGTGGCTCGACCACTGTCGCAACGCCGGTCTTCGACGGTGCGCGTGAAGAGGAAATCACTGGTCTCCTCGACTCCACCAACGTCACCCGCGACGGTGTCCGCCTGATCAACTCCTCAGGCAAGACCCGCCTGTTCGACGGCCGCTCCGGCGAACCGTTCCCGGATCCGATCTCGGTCGGCTACATGTACATCCTGAAGCTCCACCACCTGGTGGACGACAAGATCCACGCGCGCTCCACCGGCCCGTACTCCATGATCACGCAGCAGCCGCTGGGTGGTAAGGCACAGTTCGGTGGCCAGCGCTTCGGTGAAATGGAAGTGTGGGCCCTCGAAGCGTACGGCGCCGCATACACGCTCCAGGAGCTCCTCACGATCAAGTCGGATGACATCCATGGTCGTGTGAAGGTCTACGAAGCCATCGTCAAGGGCGAGAACATCCCGGAGCCGGGCGTTCCTGAGTCCTTCAAGGTCTTGATCAAGGAAATGCAGTCGCTGTGCCTGAACGTGGAAGTTCTTTCCACGGACGGAACCACAATTGAAATGCGTGACTCTGATGACGCAGTCTTCACGGCTGCGGAAGAACTGGGCATCGATCTGTCTCGTGCAGAGCCCAGTTCCGTAGAAGAGGTTTAGCAGGTGGGGTACGACGGCGGGTTCCCACCCGCCGTCGTACGCCCCTCCCTCTTCCCGTAACCCAAGACTTCAGAATTTAGAGAACAAGAGAGAACAGGGACCATATGTCCAGCGAATCCTCCTTCGGCCTCATGCAGATCGGCCTCGCCACCGCGGAAGACATCCGTGGCTGGTCTTACGGCGAGGTTAAGAAGCCGGAAACCATCAACTACCGCACGCTCAAGCCTGAGAAGGACGGCCTCTTCTGCGAGAAGATCTTCGGCCCGTCCCGCGACTGGGAGTGCTACTGCGGTAAGTACAAGCGCGTGCGCTTCAAGGGCATCATCTGTGAGCGGTGTGGCGTTGAGGTCACCCGCGCAAAGGTCCGCCGTGAGCGCATGGGCCACATCGAGCTGGCCGCCCCGGTCACGCACATCTGGTACTTCAAGGGTGTTCCGTCCCGCCTGGGCTACCTCCTTGACCTGGCACCGAAGGACCTCGAAAAGGTCATCTACTTCGCCGCCTACATGATCACGAGCGTCGACGCTGACAGCCGCCACGAAGAACTGCCCAACCTCCAGGTTGAGCACGACATCGAGAAGAAGCAGCTGATCGACAACCGCGACTCGGACATCGCCACGATCGCCCGCGACCTCGAGAACGAGCTTGCCCGTCTCGAAGGCGAAGGCGCCAAGGCGGCCGACAAGAAGAAGGCCCGCGACTCCGCTGACCGCCAGATGGCCAACGTCCGCAAGCGCGCGGATGCTGAAATCGAGCGCCTCGAGCAGGTCTGGGACCGCTTCAAGAACCTCAAGGTCGCTGACCTTGAAGGTGACGAAGGCCTGTACCGCGAACTCCGCGACCGCTACGGCATGTACTTCGAAGGCTCCATGGGTGCCGAAGCGATCAAGAAGCGTCTTGAGAACTTCGACATGCAGGCCGAGTCGGACATGCTCCGCGACATCATCGCCAACGGCAAGGGCCAGCGCAAGACCCGCGCCCTGAAGCGGCTCAAGGTGGTCAACGCGTTCCTGACGACCAACAACAGCCCGCTCGGCATGGTGCTGGACGCCGTCCCGGTGATCCCGCCGGAACTGCGCCCGATGGTCCAGCTGGACGGTGGCCGCTTCGCGACCTCCGACCTCAACGACCTCTACCGCCGCGTGATCAACCGCAACAACCGCCTCAAGCGCCTGCTTGATCTCGGTGCTCCGGAGATCATCGTCAACAACGAGAAGCGCATGCTTCAGGAAGCTGTTGACAGCCTCTTCGACAACGGCCGCCGCGGCCGTCCGGTCACCGGACCGGGCAACCGTCCGCTGAAGTCCCTGAGCGACATGCTCAAGGGCAAGCAGGGTCGTTTCCGCCAGAACCTCCTGGGTAAGCGCGTTGACTACTCCGGCCGTTCGGTGATCGTCGTCGGCCCGCAGCTGAAGCTGCACCAGTGTGGCCTGCCGAAGCAGATGGCGCTGGAGCTCTTCAAGCCGTTCGTGATGAAGCGCCTGGTTGACCTTAACCACGCCCAGAACATCAAGTCGGCCAAGCGGATGGTCGAGCGCTACCGCCCGCAGGTCTGGGATGTTCTCGAAGAGATCATCACCGAGCACCCCGTGCTGCTGAACCGTGCACCTACCCTGCACCGTCTCGGCATCCAGGCGTTCGAACCGCAGCTTGTTGAAGGTAAGGCAATCCAGCTTCACCCGCTGGTTTGTGGCGCCTTCAACGCTGACTTCGACGGCGACCAGATGGCAGTTCACCTGCCGCTGAGCCCCGAAGCCCAGGCTGAAGCCCGCATCCTGATGCTGTCCTCGAACAACATCCTGAAGCCGTCTGACGGCCGCCCGGTGACGCTGCCTTCGCAGGATATGATCATCGGCCTCTACCACCTGACCACCAAGCGTGTCGGTTCAGCTGGCGAGGGCCGGATCTTCTCCTCCGTCGCGGAAGCCATCATGGCGTACGACCTGCACGAGCTGCACCTGAACTCCCAGGTCAAGATCCGTCTCGAGGGCTTTGTCCCTTACGCCGGCTGGGAAGCTCCGGAAGGCTACGAGCCGGGTCAGACCGTGCTCGTCCAGACCTCCCTGGGCCAGGTCCTCTTCAACGAGACGCTTCCCGCGGACTACCCGTGGGTTGAGAACGTTGCGGACAAGGGCGAACTGTCGACCATCGTCAACGATCTCGCCGAGCGCTACCCGAAGGTGGTCACGGCGGCAACGCTGGACAACCTGAAGGATGCCGGTTTCTACTGGGCCACCCGGTCCGGTGTCACCGTCGCCATCTCCGACATCGAGGTGCCCAAGGACAAGCCGCGGATCCTCGCCGGTTACGAGACCATGGCTGCCAAGATCCAGGGCCAGTACGACAAGGGCCTGATCGACGACGACGAGCGTCGCCAGGAACTGATCGAGATCTGGAACAAGGCAACGAACGAGATCGCCCAGGCGATGCGTGACAACCTGTCCCCGATGAACACCATCAACCGCATGGTGTCCTCCGGCGCACGTGGTAACTGGATGCAGGTCCGCCAGATCGCGGGTATCCGTGGCCTGGTGGCCAACCCTAAGGGCGAGATCATCCCGCGTCCGATCAAGTCCTCCTACCGCGAGGGCCTGTCGGTGCTGGAATACTTCATCGCCACGCACGGTGCCCGTAAGGGTCTGGCTGACACCGCGCTGCGTACCGCCAACTCGGGTTACCTGACCCGTCGTCTGGTGGACGTGTCGCAGGATGTCATCGTCCGCGAAGAGGACTGCGGCACCGAGCGCGGTCTCATGACCGCCATCGCGGTCGCTGACTCCAACGGCGAGCTGGTCCTGGACGAGAACGTCGAGAACAGCGCGTACGCGCGTACCCTGGCCGTGGATGTCGTTGACGCCAAGGGCAAGGTCCTGGCAGCGGGCGGCACTGACTGCGGCGACGTCGTCATTGCCGAACTGTTCGCCGCCGGCATCACCGAGGTCAAGGTCCGCTCCGTACTCACCTGTGAGTCCAGCGTCGGCACCTGCGCCCTGTGCTACGGCCGTTCGCTGGCCACGGGTAAGACCGTCGACATCGGTGAGGCAGTGGGCATCATCGCCGCACAGTCCATCGGTGAGCCGGGTACCCAGCTGACCATGCGTACGTTCCACACCGGTGGTGCTGTTTCCTCCAGCGGTGGCGACGACATCACCCAGGGTCTGCCCCGTATCCAGGAGCTCTTCGAAGCCCGTACTCCGAAGGGTGTCGCACCGATTGCTGAAGCAGCCGGCCGCATCACCATCGAAGAGTCCGAGCGCCAGATGCGCCTGGTCATCACCCCGGATGACGGATCCGAAGAGATCGCTTACCCGGTCCTGCGCCGTTCACGTCTTCTCATCGAAGACGGCGAGCACGTTAGCGTCGGCCAGAAGCTCATCAACGGTCCGGTCGACCCCAAGCAGGTTCTGCGCATCATGGGCCCCCGTGCCGCGCAGAAGTTCCTGGTGGACGAGGTCCAGGGCGTGTACCGCAGCCAGGGCATCGGTATCCACGACAAGCACGTCGAGGTTATCGTCCGCCAGATGCTGCGCCGCGTCACGGTCATCGAGTCCGGCGAATCGGATCTGCTCCCCGGCGAGCTCGCCGAGCGCAGCCGCTTCGAAGATGCCAACCGCCGTGTTGTGTCCGAGGGCAAGACGCCGGCCTCCGGCCGTCCCGAGCTCATGGGCATCACCAAGGCGTCCCTGGCGACCGAGTCCTGGCTGTCCGCAGCTTCCTTCCAGGAGACCACCCGCGTCCTGACGCAGGCGGCCATGGAAGGCAAGAGCGATCCGCTGCTCGGCCTCAAGGAAAACGTCATCATCGGTAAGCTCATCCCGGCCGGCACGGGTCTCCCGCGCTACACCGAGGTCACCGTGGAGCCCACTGAAGAAGCAAAGGCCAACCTGTTCACCGGCCCCAGCGCGTTCAGTGACTTCTCCTACGATTCCCTGGGCGGCGACGGAGCTCCTGAGTTCCACGCCATCCCGCTGGATGACTACGACCTGGGCAGCGACTTCCGCTAAACGGGCAGCTTTTCCAAGGATGGTCCCGCACCGCAAGGTGGGGGACCATCCCCTTTTAACCCATCGATTGCTCCACAACTGCCCTTTTGGGTCCCCAGAAGGGCAGTTACGGAGCAATCGATGGGGGAGGAGGGGCCTGTTTCCCCGCCGATTAAGGGCTGGGACCTGTCCGTGTTAGACTTGAGACTAATTGTTATTGTGGCAGTGGATGAGTGCGCCGGTTAGTTAGACAGCTTGCAGCTGAATGGCTTAATCAGGACGACGTTTCCGGTTTGCAGGGTTCTTGTGCAACGTATGCCACATTTTCGCATGCCTAGGGGCAATTCAGGATGAAAGTCCGTGGCCCCGGCGTGCGGTCCGACTATTAAGGCTTCGCCTCAGCTGCTCTGGAGAGAACTTCAAAGCTCGAGCGGCGGGGCGCAGCGACAAGAGAGCGGCTGCCAACGGCCGCTCCGGATAAAACGGAGAACACGAGAGTGCCTACGATTAACCAGCTGGTCCGCAAGGGCCGCACGCCTAAGGTCAAGAAGACCAAGGCTCCCGCGCTTAACGGCAGCCCGATGCGCCGCGGTGTTTGCACCCGCGTGTACACGACGACCCCGAAGAAGCCGAACTCGGCTCTGCGTAAGGTTGCACGTGTGCGCCTCAACGGTGGCGTTGAAGTTACCGCGTACATCCCCGGTGTAGGCCACAACCTGCAGGAGCACTCCATTGTGCTCGTCCGCGGCGGCCGCGTTAAGGACCTTCCGGGTGTCCGCTACAAGATCGTCCGTGGCGCCCTCGATACCCAGGGTGTCAAGAACCGTAAGCAGGCTCGTAGCCGCTACGGCGCAAAGATGGAGAAGAAGTAATATGCCTCGCAAGGGTCCGGCCCCCAAGCGGCCGCTAGTTCTAGATCCCGTTTACGGCTCCCCGCTGGTCACCCAGCTGATCAACAAGGTGCTCGTTGACGGCAAGAAGTCCACCGCAGAGCGCATCGTTTACGGTGCACTCGAAGGTGCTCGCGCCAAGTCCGGCGGCGACCCGGTTGCAGCCCTCAAGAAGGCCATGGAGAACGTCAAGCCTTCCCTCGAGGTCCGCTCCCGCCGCGTCGGTGGCGCCACCTACCAGGTTCCGGTTGAGGTCAAGCCGGGCCGCTCCACCGCGCTTGCCCTGCGCTGGCTGGTTGGCTACTCCAAGGCCCGCCGTGAGAAGACCATGACCGAGCGCCTCCAGAACGAGATTCTGGATGCCTCCAACGGTCTCGGTGCCGCTGTGAAGCGTCGCGAAGACACCCACAAGATGGCCGAGTCCAACAAGGCCTTCGCACACTACCGCTGGTAATACTTCCCGGACGCCGCCGGCTCTACCGAGCCGGCGGCGAACGTGCAGTCCATCCGAAAGGGAGACACCGTGGCACAGGACGTGCTTACCGACCTTAGCAAGGTCCGCAATATCGGCATCATGGCCCACATTGATGCCGGCAAGACCACTACTACCGAGCGCATCCTGTTCTACACAGGTGTGAACCACAAGATCGGCGAGACGCACGACGGCGCCTCGACGACTGACTGGATGGAACAGGAAAAGGAACGCGGCATCACCATCACGTCTGCCGCCGTGACCTGCTTCTGGGAAAACAACCAGATCAACATCATCGACACCCCCGGCCACGTGGACTTCACGGTTGAGGTTGAGCGCTCCCTGCGCGTCCTCGACGGTGCAGTTGCCGTGTTCGACGGCAAGGAAGGCGTGGAGCCGCAGTCTGAGACTGTCTGGCGCCAGGCTGACAAGTACAACGTCCCGCGCATCTGCTTCGTCAACAAGATGGACAAGCTCGGCGCTGACTTCTACTTCACCGTCGACACCATCATCAGCCGCCTCGGTGCCAAGCCGCTTGTCATGCAGCTGCCGATCGGCGCCGAGAACGACTTCGTCGGCGTCGTCGACCTGCTCTACATGCGCGCACTGGTATGGCCGGGCGACTCCAAGGGTGACGTCACCATGGGTGCCAAGTACGAGATCCAGGAGATCCCGGCTGACCTCAAGGAAAAGGCCGAAGAGTACCGTGCAACGCTCGTTGAGACCGTTGCAGAGTCCTCCGAAGAGCTCATGGAGAAGTACCTCGAAGGTGAAGAAATCACCGAAGACGAGCTCAAGGCCGGCATCCGCAAGATGACGATCAACTCCGAGCTCTACCCGGTCTTCTGTGGCTCCGCGTTCAAGAACCGCGGCGTCCAGCCGATGCTTGATGCCGTCGTGGACTACCTGCCGAACCCGCTCGACGTCCCGCCGATGATCGGTCACGATCCTCGCGACGAAGAGAAGGAACTGACGCGCAAGCCTTCCTCCGAGGAGCCGTTCTCGGCTCTGGCGTTCAAGATTGCGACGCACCCGTTCTTCGGTCAGCTCACCTTCATCCGCGTGTACTCCGGTCACGTGGAAGCAGGCTCCCAGGTGGTCAACTCCACCAAGGGCAAGAAGGAGCGCATCGGCAAGCTGTTCCAGATGCACGCCAACAAGGAAATGCCCGTTGACGGCGCTACCGCTGGCCACATCTACGCAGCGATCGGTCTGAAGGACACCACCACGGGCGACACCCTGTGCGACTCCAACAACCAGATCGTCCTCGAGTCCATGAGCTTCCCGGAGCCCGTGATCTCTGTTGCGATTGAGCCGAACACCAAGGGTGACCAGGAGAAGCTCTCCACGGCCATCCAGAAGCTCTCCGCTGAGGACCCGACCTTCCAGGTCTCCCTCAACGAAGACACCGGTCAGACCATCATCGCCGGCATGGGCGAGCTCCACCTGGACATCCTGGTGGACCGCATGCGCCGCGAATTCAAGGTCGAGGCCAACGTGGGCAAGCCCCAGGTTGCGTACCGCGAAACCATCAAGCGTGCTGTAGAGCGTCACGACTACACGCACAAGAAGCAGACCGGTGGTTCGGGCCAGTTCGCAAAGATCCAGATCGCGATCGAGCCGCTGGACACGTCCGAGGGCGAGATGTACGAGTTCTCGAACAAGGTCACCGGTGGACGTATTCCGCGCGAATACATCCCGTCGGTTGACGCCGGTATCCAGGATGCACTGAACGACGGCGTCCTGGCCGGTTACCCGGTTGTTGGC
This sequence comes from Arthrobacter sp., assembly GCA_034376805.1. Taxonomy (GTDB): domain Bacteria; phylum Actinomycetota; class Actinomycetes; order Actinomycetales; family Micrococcaceae; genus Arthrobacter. Next base: position 99,771 of record JAXMJF010000040.1, on the reverse strand, counting down.
ATCAAGGCCACGCTGATTGACGGCGCGTACCACGATGTTGACTCCTCGGAAATGGCGTTCAAGATCGCCGGCCGTATGGCTTTCAAGGAAGCCGCACGCAAGGCGAACCCCATCCTGCTCGAACCCATGATGGATGTCGAGGTCCGCACCCCTGAGGAATACATGGGTGAAGTTATCGGCGACCTCAACTCCCGCCGTGGCCAGATGCAGTCCATGGAAGATGCCCAGGGCGTCAAGGTCATCCGCGCGCACGTCCCGCTGTCCGGCATGTTCGGCTACATCGGTGACCTGCGCTCGAAGACCCAGGGCCGCGCTGTGTACTCCATGACGTTCCACAGCTACGCCGAGGTCCCGAAGGCATTTGCCGACGAGATCATCCAGAAGAACCGCGGCGAGTAGCCCCAAAGGCTCTCGCAGCAACAAACTCGGGTGCGTTTCCGTCAACGGAGATTCACCCGGTGCAGATGGCCGGTTCCGGTCAGCCGCTTTTCCGGGCAAGCCGGACGGCCATCTGCACCGGCAGGCTCGAGGGACTAGTATTAGTTCCTGAATCTGCAATTTCATCAATCCAAAGCCCCCCAAGTAGACTTACTGAAGTTTCGCCGCGACAAGCGCGGTCGAAGGGTAAGTCATTTGAAAACGTTCTAGGAGGAACCTGTGGCAAAGGCAAAGTTCGAGCGGACTAAGCCGCACGTCAACATCGGCACCATTGGTCACGTTGACCACGGTAAGACGACGCTGACGGCCGCGATTTCCAAGGTGCTGTACGACAAGTACCCGACTCTCAACGAGCAGCGCGACTTCGCGTCCATTGACTCTGCTCCCGAAGAGCGTCAGCGCGGCATTACCATCAACATCTCCCACGTTGAGTACCAGACCGAGAAGCGCCACTACGCACACGTAGACGCTCCGGGTCACGCTGACTACATCAAGAACATGATCACCGGCGCTGCACAGATGGACGGTGCAATCCTCGTGGTTGCCGCCACTGACGGCCCGATGGCTCAGACCCGCGAGCACGTCCTGCTCGCCCGCCAGGTCGGCGTTCCCTACCTGCTGGTTGCACTGAACAAGTCGGACATGGTCGATGACGAAGAGCTCCTCGACCTCGTCGAAATGGAAGTTCGCGAGCTGCTTTCGGCTCAGGGCTTCGATGGCGATGAGGCTCCGGTCGTTCGCGTTTCCGGTCTGAAGGCCCTCGAAGGCGACCCGGTGTGGGTCAAGTCCGTCGAGGACCTCATGGAAGCTGTCGACAACTCCGTGCCGGACCCGGTACGTGACCGCGACAAGCCGTTCCTGATGCCGATCGAAGATGTCTTCACGATCACCGGCCGTGGCACCGTTGTTACGGGCCGCGCCGAGCGTGGAACCCTCGCCATCAACTCCGAGGTCGAGATCGTCGGCATCCGCCCGGTCCAGAAGACCACGGTTACCGGTATCGAGATGTTCCACAAGCAGCTCGACGAAGCATGGGCCGGCGAGAACTGTGGCCTCCTGCTCCGCGGTCTGAAGCGCGACGATGTCGAGCGTGGCCAGGTTGTCGTCAAGCCGGGTTCCATCACCCCGCACACCGACTTCGAGGCTAACGTCTACATCCTCTCCAAGGACGAAGGCGGGCGTCACAACCCGTTCTACTCCAACTACCGCCCGCAGTTCTACTTCCGCACCACGGACGTAACCGGCGTTATCACCCTGCCGGAAGGCACGGAAATGGTTATGCCCGGCGACAACACTGAGATGACCGTTGCGCTCATCCAGCCCATCGCCATGGAAGAGGGCCTCGGCTTCGCTATCCGCGAAGGCGGCCGCACCGTTGGTTCGGGACGCGTCACCAAGATCCTCAAGTAATACTTGTTGATCTGAGTTAGATCCCTGATCGGGTTGGCCGTCTGACGGCCCCCGTGAAGTAAAGAACAGCCCCGTTGCACTCGCAGCGGGGCTGTTCTTTTTTGCGCTTCGGTCCCCAATCCGGGCCGGCAGGACCTAGGCCCCTTCCCGGGCCCGACCTCGGGCCGCACGATGGGGTGATGAACGAGCATCCGCTGACCACCAAGCGGTGCTATATTTCATCTAGTCATTGGATTTAATGGGGGGGCTGGGCGGGTTCGGGCAGCCGCAGTCACGAAGGATATCTATGTCGACCGACGTCCCGCTCCTGCTGGTCATGCTCCTGGTGGCGGGCGCCCTCCTGCTGGGCCTCCGCTGGGGGAGGACACGGGAACGCAGGCGTGCCGCTGCTGCGAAAGGTCAGGCCTTCGCCGACGGCTTCCGGGCCGGGCACCTGCAGGGCTGGCGGGACGGCCAGGCCGCCCCGGTGCCGGGGGCGTCGTCCATCCTGCCGGAACCGGCCGCGGCTCCACCTCTGGCCTGGCCAGCCGAGCCGGCCCAGCAGGCCTGGCCAGCCGAGCCGGCCCAGCAGGCCCGGCCAGCCCGGCTGGCCCAGCCAGCCCAGCCCGTCTGGACCGGCCAGGACCAGACCGCCCCGACAGCCTGGACCGCACCGCAGGGACAGCCCCGGCCTCTTCCGGTGCAGGGGTCTTCCCCTCCGCCGCAGCCCCCGCGTCCGGCTCCTCCCCAGGAATCCGCCGCGGACCGGGCCGCCCGCAAGGAAAAGCGGGACCGGCAGAACATCAACACCACCCTCTACGTCGCGAGCCTCCTGCTGGTGGCTGCCGGTTCCCTGTTCATCGGCACCGGCCTGCCGGAAGTCCTCCGGTTCGCTGGCGTCGTCGCCATCACCGCGCTGTTCTACGCTGGCGGGCTGGTTCTGCACTCGAAGGCCCCGCGCCTCAGGCCGGCCGCCGTCGCGTTCACGGGAACCGGCCTGGCGCTGATCCCGGTGGCGGGCCTGGCCCTGTACAACTTCACCCCGCTCGGCGGCTCGGCCGCCTGGCTGGTCACCTCGTCCATCGGTACTGTGGCCTATCTTGCCGCTGCAGTCCGGATGGACAGCAAGGTCCTGGCCTACTTGTCCTTGACATTCGTCGTGTCGACGGCGTGGTCCGGAATTTCGGTCCTGGGCGGAGCCCTCGTCTGGTACTTCGCGGCGCTGATCGCGATCGCGGTCATCCTGACGCTGCTGGCCATGACCCGTCCACGATGGGTGCCATCGGTGTTCCTCCAGCCGCTCATGGACCTGCACCCCTTTGTGGTCCCCGCCGTCGCCACCGCTGTGACCTTCATTCCCATGCTGCTCGGCAAGGGGGAGTACGCGCTCATCATGTTCCTGTGTGGCACCTACTTCGCCCTTGTGGCGGCGGTGCCGCAGAGCCGCTTCCGGGTCGCCCAGTACTACGGAGCGAGGTTGAGCCTCACGGCGGCGCCTGCGGCCGCGGTCTGGGCTGCGAGTGACAGCCTGCCGTGGATGCTGCTGACCGCCGTTGCGCTGGCAGCCGTCCAGGCTGTGCTGCTGGCCTCCGGGCTGAACGTCGTACCTGCCACGCTGCTGGGTTCGGCTGCCCGGCGGCAGGCGGACGCCCTCGCCACCTTCGGGCTGCAACTGCTCCTGACCCTGCTCTGGGGTGCGGCGACCCTGTTCGATCCCGCCGTCGACCAAGGCGGTGACGTCCCGGTGTGGCTGCCGCTGGTGCTGGCGCTGCTCACCGGCATGGCCCTCGCGGCGGGCCTGGGCGGGTTGGCGGAATGGGCCCCGGTGGCTGCCCTGGTACTGGCAGCGGCCTTCGGCGACCGAGCCGGCAGCTGGACCCAGGCAGGGTTCCTGCTGCTGGTCGCGCTGTTCTGGGCCGTGCGCTCCCTGCCGTCCACCGAGCCCGTGCGCCGGCACTTCGTTCTCGCCGCCCGTATCGCGGTCACACTGGCCGTTCCCGCGGTTGTTGCAGCAGCGACCGACGACGGCTCTGTTCCGGTGCTGTCTGCTTTCCTGCTGGCCCTCGTGGTGCAGCAGCTCGCCACGGCAGCCCTGATCCGGGCGGGCGTGCCGTCGCTGGCCCCGGACGCGAGCCTGGCGGTATTCTCCCTCGCGGCACTCCCAGCCCTCGCAGCGCTGACCTTCATGGAAGACACGCCGGGGCGAACGCTCGCCGGCGCCGCGGTCGTGCTCCAGCTGCTGGCATCCTTTGGCATCGGTTGGGCACTCTCCGGAGGAGCTGCGGCAGGAACCCGCTGGCGGCCCGGCGTCCGTGAACTGCTGCCCTTGGGCATGGCGGCAGCGCTGATCGGGCTGGCGTTCGCCGGCGTCTCGCTCCGGGGCGGCAACATCGTCCTGGCCCTGACAGTGCTTTTTCTCGTGGCGACCGCCCTGCGCCGCGGTGCGCTGCAGCAGCGATGGAGTTACTGGTGGCTGGCCCGGGCGGCCGGCACCCTCCTGGTCCTCACGGGTTTCCAGCAGGTGCGGCAGGAGAACGGTCCGCTCTTGCTTGGCGGCGAGGAACTCATGGGCGCTTCGCTTGCGCTGCTGGTGCTGGGGCTGCAGCTGGCTTTCCCCCTGCTGGCCGAGCTCCGGGGCCGGGCTCCTGACGGCGTTGTCGCCGACGCCGCCGCGGTACTGGCGCTGCAGGCCGCCGCACTGGCTGTTCTCACGGCGTCCGGCCTGCAGTATCGGTCGTCCGGGGGCTGGCAGCTGACCGCTGCCGTCGTCGTGATTGCCCTCAGCGCAGCGGCAGCGGGGTTCGTGCTGCGAGCCCGCCCACGGGCGTCGGTGTTTGCCCCGGCCGCGCTGGCGGTGCTGCTGCTGGCTCGTGCGGGTTCGGCGCTCGACGTCGAGCTGGTTCTGGGCATCTTTGCCGCCTTCAGCGCCGCGATGGTGGTGGCCGCCACCTCGCGCACCGCCAAAGGCGCATACTTCGCGTCAGCCCGGGTGCTGACCCTGGCGCTGGCGCTCGTCCTGAGTTATGACGCGACGGCCTCGGTCACCGTCGTGTCGGTGGCCTTCGGGCTGGCCCTTGCAGCCCAGCACGTGATCCGCTGGCTCATGCGGCACCGCCTGACAGACGTCCCGTTCCAGCAGGCAGCGGTGTGGATCACGCTCGCCGCCCAGGCCGCACTTCCACTCGGTTACCTTGTGGCAGCGCCGGACGACGGCGGCCGCTGGGTGGTCCTGCTGCATGCGGGGCTGCTGCTGGTCTCCGCAGCGGTGGCCAGCCGGGTGTTTGCGGCCCGCGGGGCGGCCTACCTGACGGTCTATGCCGCCGTGTTGGGCACCGTGGCTCTGGGGCCGCTGGTGCAGTTCGGCGGCGGCTCCTCTGCCGGCGGTGGGCTTGACCAGCCGGTGCTCAGGCACAACGGGGTCGTGGTGATGCTGCTCGTGCTGTCGCTGGCCGCCACCGGCGCAGGCCTGCGTTTCCGGCGGAACGTGCGGGCCGACGTCGAACGCTGGCTCTGGCTGGCAGCTTCCGGCGCTTTCGTGATGACCGCCCTGCTGCTGGCGCCGCTCGCCGCTGACTGGCTGACCGGGGGATCGGTCCTGGTGCTGGCAGTGGCCTGTTTTGCGGCGTCGCACCTGGAGCGGTGGCCGGCGCTCTACGTGCCAGCCGTTGCGGCGTCGCTGACCGGTGCCACGCTGTCAGCCTCCGAACTGCTCGACGCCGCGCCGGGTGCCTGGGGCAGCTACGTGCCCTGGCTGGCGGGCTGCGTCCCGGCGGCGGCAGCGCTGTATGCCGTCCGCTGGCTGCGCCGCGACGTGCTGGCCGGCGATCCGGTCCGTCGCTGGTCGCTGGCGGCTGCAGCGGTCCTGGGTGTTGGCCTCGCCGCGGCCGCCGGGCTGCGGTGGGACGAAACCGCCTGGGCCGGGGCTGCGCTCGTGGCCGCTACCGCCGCGATGTGCTGCGCCGAAGTGCCGGCGGCGGCCCGCAGGGCCGGTGCGGAACTGGGCCTTTTCGCCACGACCGCAGCGGTGCAGCGTGCGGTGCTGTTCACCGGACTCGACTCCGGCTCCGATTGGCCCGATGCGTTCTGGACCCTGCAGTGGTATGTGGTCCTGGCCGGGCTGCTGGGTGCCCTTCGCCTGATGTCGGGGAACCTCAGGGAAGGCCACCGCAAAACGGGCCGGGTGCTGTTGTCCGGCGGAGCCGGGCTGTTGACGCTGTCCGGGCTGGGGATCATCTTTGGCGGCGATGCGGGGCAGCAGCTCTGGGTCCTGGCGCTGATGGCCGTGCTGCTCATGGCCGGCCTGGCCTTCGGCGAACGGTTGTTTGTCTGGTGGGGCGCGGCAGGAGTGGCGCTGTGCATCCTGTGGGCGATGCGCCAGTACACCTTCGCGCTGCTCGCCCTCATTGCCGCGGCACTCATAGCGCTGGCACTCTGGCGGCTGAACCGCAGCAAGCCGGTCGCTGACGAGCCGGCACCGCGCCGTGAGCCGGCGGACCATAGTTAACAGGGGCAAGGCGCTGATATCGTTGCTCCCAACGAAGGGAGCTCACAATGGGCTGGTTGATTTTCCTGTTGGTGGCCGTTGCCGTCGTCGCCGCCGTCTTTTGGGCCAAGAAGCACTTCCGCCACGAGATTGAGCGGGCCAAGCGTATTAACCGGGCCAACCGGGAGAAGTAGCGCGCAATGGCGTACCACGCCCCCGTGGGCGGCCGGGCCACGCGGGCCGGTCGCCGGCGGGGCTTTTCAGTTCATCCCTTGCGTGCCCTGCTGAGTGCCTGGTACCAGTAGTAGGAATCTTTGGGCGTGCGTTCCTGGGTGTCGAAGTCGACATGGACCAGCCCGAAGCGCTGCGAGTACCCGGCCGCCCATTCGAAGTTGTCCATGAGGGTCCAGACGTAATATCCCAGCAGTTCAACGTCCTCGGCGATGCCGCCGGCCGCGGTGGCCTCCAGGGCGTGCCCCAGGTGGGATGCGATGTAGCTGATCCGGTCCGTGTCAGCGATGGGGCCGGACACGTGCTCGGGCTCGGGGAAGCTGGCCCCGCTCTCGGTGATGTACAGCGGAGGCAGCGCCCCGCCATACCTGTCCTTCAGCTCGCGCAGCAGCGGGCCCAGATGGTCCGGCGCCACCGGCCAGCCGAAACCGGTGGTCGCGTATTCCGGGAACGCCGCCATATGGAACGGCATCTTCAGCATCGCGTCGGCGGTGCCCGCGGGGCTCTCGCCCGGGCCGCGTCCGGTCGCGACCTTCACGGGGTAGTAGTAGTTCAGTCCGTAGAAATCGAGGGGCTGGTGGATGGTCCGCAGGTCGGCGTCGGAGATCTTCCCCAGCGAACGGAACCACGGCTTGGCGATGAGCGGCACTTTCGGGTAGCTGCCCAGGAGGATCGGATCCGCATAGACCCGGTTCAGGACCAGGTCGAAGATGTTTGCCAGGAACCGGTCCGTCACCGATGTGGACGCAGGACGGACCGGTGAATGCAGGTTGGTGACGCCAACAGCGCCGGTGACCCCCTCCGCGCGCAGCGCCTGCACGGCGAGGCCGTGCCCCAGAAGCTGGTGGTGCACGGCGGGCAGGGCATCGAAGAGCAGGTCGTGGCCCGGGGCATGGACCCCCAGGGCATAGCCATTGAGCGTGACGGAGACCGGTTCGTTGAGCGTTACCCACTGGGCGACACGGTCGCCGAAGCGGCGGCCGGCCGCCGCGCTGTACTCGGCGAAGCGTTCTGCGGTGGACCGCTGCAGCCAGCCGCCGCGGTGTTCCAGCGGCAGCGGGGTGTCCCAGTGGTACAGCGTGGCCATGGGGGAGATGCCGGCTTCCAGCAGCTGGTCGATGAGCCGGTCGTAGAAGTCGAGCCCTGCGCTGTTGAACGGACCCGTCCCGTCCGGCTGGATCCGCGGCCAGGAGAGGGAGAATCGGTAGGAATCGATGCCGAGTGTACGCATCAGCTCGACGTCTTCCGCGGTGCGGTTGTAGTGGTCGCAGGCGACGGCGGGGGAGTGGCCGTCCTGGATGGTGCCGGGTTTCTCGACGAAGGCGTCCCAGCCCGAGGGCCCGCGGCCGCCGGCAGCGAGGGAGCCTTCAATCTGGAAAGCTGCCGAGGCAACTCCCAGCTGGAAATCCGGTCCCAGGCGCGCGGCGAGGGCCTGAACTGCTACGGAGTCCTGCACAGTCATGCCCCCATCATCCCCACGGTGCCCGCTGATGGCAATGATCGGAAGTCCAGTCCCGCCGTCGTCCGCCCCAACGCCGCGTGGCCCGGCGCGTGAACCGTGCGACGCCGGCACGGCGGCAGCCCGGCCCGCCCGGCCGTCGATTCGCTTCTGCCCGGCAATTCCGGCATACTAGATGAGTTGTTCAAGCGCTCTTTCGCGTCCCGATCCGGATAATGCCGGGTGTCAGGGTCCAAGTAGGAGACCAAACATAACCCACGCCCCAAGGAATTGCGGACGAGTACGCGTGAAAAGCGCGACACGCCCGACCGCGGGGGTCGGTTACGTCGGCAGGTTGAGGAACCCGGATTTATCCGGATTCAGCTTGTGCGGCGGGTGGTAGTTACGACTTCAATTGCTTCGGCAGCCACATGCAACACGCAAGTAAACAGAGCAGCCCTCACTGGAGCAGCACTAACGAAAGAGAGTCAGGCGACATGGCGGGACAAAAAATCCGCATCCGGCTGAAGTCATACGACCACGAGGTCATTGACTCTTCAGCACGGAAGATCGTTGAGACGGTCACGCGCGCAGGCGCCACGGTAGTAGGCCCTGTGCCGCTGCCGACGGAGAAGAACATCTACTGCGTCATCCGCTCTCCGCACAAGTACAAGGACAGCCGTGAGCACTTCGAAATGCGTACTCACAAGCGTCTGATCGACATCATCGACCCCACGCCCAAGGCTGTTGATTCGCTTATGCGTCTCGACCTGCCGGCCGACGTGAACATCGAAATCAAGCTGTAGGGAGGTGCTGAGAGACTATGACCGCAACCCGTAACGTAAAGGGCCTGCTGGGCACGAAGCTCGGCATGACCCAGGTCTGGGACGAGAACAACAAGCTCATCCCCGTCACTGTGGTCCAGGCTGACTCGAACGTCATCACGCAGCTGCGCAATGCAGACACTGATGGCTATGTCGCCGTTCAGATCGGCTACGGCCAGATCGATCCCCGCAAGGTCACCAAGCCGCTGGCTGGTCACTTTGAAAAGGCAGGCGTCACGCCTCGCCGCCACGTCGTCGAACTGCGCACTGCAGATGCTGACTCTTACGAGCTGGGCCAGGAGCTCTCCGTAGAGCTCTTCGAAGCCGGCCAGAAGATCGACGTCGTTGGCACCACCAAGGGTAAGGGCTTCGCCGGTGTTATGAAGCGTCACGGCTTCCACGGCGTTGGAGCTTCCCACGGTGCACACAAGAACCACCGCAAGCCCGGTTCAATCGGTGGCGCATCCACCCCGAGCCGCGTCTTCAAGGGCATGAAAATGGCCGGCCGCATGGGCGCCGTTCGTCACACCACGCTGAACCTCACGGTCCACGCGGTTGACGTCGAGAAGTCGCTGCTCCTGATCAAGGGTGCCGTCCCCGGCGCCCGCGGCCAGGTCGTACTCGTACGCACCGCCGTGAAGGGAGCCTAGTTCAATGACTAGCACTGTCAAGGTTGACCTGCCTGCAGAGATCTTCGACGTACAGACCAACGTGCCGCTGCTGCACCAGGTCGTCGTTGCCCAGCTCGCTGCTGCTCGCCAGGGTACCCACAAGACCAAGACCCGCGCCGAGGTTTCCGGTGCAGGTCGCAAGCCGTTCAAGCAGAAGGGCACCGGCCGCGCCCGTCAGGGTTCAATCCGTGCTCCTCACATGACCGGTGGTGGCGTTGTCCACGGCCCCACGCCGCGTGACTACAGCCAGCGCACCCCCAAGAAGATGATTGCTGCTGCACTGCGCGGCGCTCTCTCTGACCGCGCCCGTAACGGCCGCATCCACGTCGTTGCTGAACTGGTTCCCGGCACCAAGCCGTCCTCCAGCGCAGCACTGGCAACTCTGCGGGGTGTCTCCGAGCGCAAGAACCTGCTCGTTGTCATCGAGCGCGCCAACGATGTTGCTGCACTCTCCGTGCGCAACCTCACTGATGTTCACGTTCTGTACTCAGACCAGCTGAACACCTACGACGTTCTCGTCTCCGATGACGTTGTCTTCACCAAGGCTGCTTACGAAGCATTCGTTGCTTCCAAGGCAGTGGCAAAGAACGAGGAGGATGCCAAGTGAGTGCAGCCACCATCAAAGATCCGCGCGACGTCGTGCTTGCACCCGTCGTCTCGGAAAAGAGCTACGGCCTGATCGACGAGGGCAAGTACACCTTCCTGGTGGACCCCCGCTCGAACAAGACCGAGATCAAGCTGGCCGTGGAGAAAATCTTCTCCGTCAAGGTCGACTCGATCAACACCATCAACCGTGCCGGTAAGCGCAAGCGGACCAAATTCGGATGGGGTACCCGCAAGAACACCAAGCGTGCAATTGTGAGCCTCAAAGAAGGCACGATCGACATCTTCGGCGGTCCGCTCTCGTAGCGGAGACCACTTTAACGAGGAAATAAATTATGGGAATCCGTAAATATAAGCCGACTACCCCGGGCCGTCGCGGCTCGAGCGTAGCGGACTTCACTGAAATCACGCGGTCGACGCCGGAAAAGTCGTTGGTACGTCCCCTCCCGAAAAAGGGTGGCCGTAACAACACCGGTAAGATCACGACCCGTCACAAGGGTGGTGGCCACAAGCGCCAGTACCGTCTGATCGACTTCCGTCGCCACGACAAAGACGGCGTCAACGCCCGCGTTGCCGAAATCGAGTACGATCCGAACCGTACGGCTCGCATCGCGCTCCTCCACTACATTGATGGCACCAAGCGGTACATCATTGCCCCGAACAAGCTGTCCCAGGGTGACACCGTAGAGGCAGGTGCCGACGCTGACATCAAGCCCGGCAACAACCTCCCGCTGCGCAACATCCCGGTCGGTACCGTAATCCACGCAGTCGAACTGCGTCCGGGTGGCGGCGCCAAGATGGGCCGCTCCGCCGGCGCATCGATCCAGCTCGTTGCTAAGGAAGGCCGTTTCGCCCAGCTGCGTCTGCCTTCCGGCGAAATCCGCAACGTTGACGTGCGCTGCCGCGCAACCGTCGGCGAGGTCGGCAACGCCGAGCAGTCGAACATCAACTGGGGTAAGGCCGGCCGTATGCGCTGGAAGGGCGTTCGCCCGACCGTCCGTGGTGTCGCCATGAACCCGGTCGATCACCCCCACGGTGGTGGCGAGGGTAAGACGTCCGGTGGACGTCACCCCGTCAACCCGAACGGTAAGCGCGAAGGCCGCACCCGCCGTCCCAACAAAGAGAGCGACAAGCTTATTGTTCGTCGCCGTCGTACTGGCAAGAACAAGCGATAGGAGCCTGGACACATGCCACGCAGCCTGAAAAAAGGTCCTTTCGTTGACCAGCACCTCTTTGTAAAGGTAGCCAGGGAAAACGAAAAGGGCACCAAGAACGTCATCAAGACCTGGTCCCGCCGCTCGATGATCGTCCCCGACATGCTCGGCCACACGATCGCCGTACACGACGGACGCAAGCACATCCCCGTGTTTGTCACTGAGTCGATGGTCGGGCACAAGCTCGGCGAATTCGCTCCCACGCGGACATTCCGCGGCCATGTCAAGGACGACCGTAAGGGCAAGCGCCGCTAGGCGCCTGCACTTACGTCAAAGACGAGAGAAGGAAAGCAATGGAAGCCAAGGCAATTGCGCGTCACATCCGCGTAACGCCTATGAAGGCCCGGCGCGTCGTCAACCTTGTTCGTGGTAAGCAAGCGAATGAGGCTCTGGCAATTCTGAAGTTTGCCCCCCAGGCAGCTTCGGAGCCGGTATTCAAGGTAGTTCAGTCGGCAATCTCCAACGCCCGGGTCCTCGCGGACCGCGACGGCGTGGCGTTTGACGAAGGTGACCTCATCATCAGCGAAGCGTTTGTTGATGAAGGCCCGACCATGAAGCGGTTCCAGCCGCGAGCCCAGGGTCGTGCATTTCAGATCAAGAAGCGCACGAGCCACATCACCGTGGTAGTCGCTACCCCGGAGAAAGAGGAGGCTCGCTAAGTGGGACAGAAAGTTAACCCGCACGGGTTCCGACTCGGCATCACCACCGATCACGTATCGCACTGGTTTGCTGACAGCACCAAGGCCGGCCAGCGGTACAAGGACTTCGTCCGCGAAGACATCCGCATCCGCCAGCTCATGTCCACGGGCATGGAGCGCGCCGGTATCGCCAAGGTTGAGATCGAGCGCACCCGCGACCGTGTCCGTGTGGATATCCACACAGCACGTCCGGGCATCGTTATCGGCCGCCGCGGCGCAGAAGCAGACCGCATCCGCGGCGAGCTCGAAAAGCTCACGGGCAAGCAGGTTCAGCTGAACATCCTCGAGGTCAAGAACCCCGAGATGGAAGCTCAGCTTGTTGCCCAGGGCGTTGCTGAGCAGCTGACTTCCCGCGTGGCTTTCCGCCGTGCGATGAAGAAGGCCATGCAGTCCGCACAGCGTGCAGGTGCCAAGGGCATCCGTATCGCTTGCTCGGGTCGACTGGGCGGCGCAGAAATGTCCCGCTCGGAGTTCTACCGCGAAGGCCGTGTGCCCCTGCACACCCTCCGCGCGAACATCGACTACGGCTTCTACGAGGCCAAGACCACCTTCGGCCGCATCGGCGTGAAGGTCTGGATCTACAAGGGTGACGTCACCGCCAAGGAACTGGCTCAGCAGGCAGCTGCTGCTCCGTCCCGTGGCCGTGGTGCCAGCGACCGCCCGGGCCGCCCGGGTGGCGCTGACCGTGGTGACCGCCGTCGTCGCACTGACCGTCCGGCCGAGGCTGCACCCGCTGCTGCCGAAGCTCCGGTGGTCGAAGCAGCTGCACCGGCAGTAGAAGGAGGACAGGCTTAAATGCTTATCCCACGTCGAGTCAAGCACCGTAAGCAGCACCACCCGGGTCGTTCCGGCGCTGCTACGGGCGGCACCAAGGTCTCCTTCGGTGAATGGGGTATCCAGGCTCTGAGCCCGGCATACGTCACCAACCGTCAGATCGAATCTGCCCGTATCGCGATGACCCGCCACATCAAGCGTGGCGGCAAGGTCTGGATCAACATCTACCCGGACCGTCCGCTGACGAAGAAGCCTGCCGAAACCCGCATGGGTTCCGGTAAGGGTTCTCCGGAATGGTGGGTCTCAAACGTCAAGCCGGGCCGGGTTCTCTTCGAGATCTCCGGTGTCGAGGAATCGGTTGCCCGCGAGGCACTGCGCCTGGCGATCCACAAGCTCCCGTTGAAGGCACGCATTCTGCGTCGCGAAGGTGGTGAATAGAAATGTCAGTAGGATCCAAGGAACTTGCATCCGCACAGCTGGACGGTTTCGACAACGAGCGACTCGTTGAGGAACTCCGTAAGGCCAAGGAAGAGCTGTTCAACCTGCGTTTCCAGTCCGCCACCGGCCAGCTGGAGAACCACGGTCGACTGCGCGCGGTAAAGAAGGACATCGCACGCATCTACACCGTTCTCCGTGAGCGCGAGCTGGGCATTCGTGCCGAGGTTGCCGCACCGGTTGTGGAAGCCAAGGAAGAAAAGAAGTCCAAGAAGGCTGCAACCAAGAAGGCTGACAAGGCTGAAAAGGTTGAGACCGAGGAGGACGCCAAGTGAGTGAAAAGGACGAGAACGTGACGGAAACTGTTTCCGGCGCAGCTACGGCTGACGAGCGCGGTTACCGTAAGACGAAGCGCGGCTATGTGGTCTCGGACAAGATGGAAAAGACCATCGTTGTCCAGGTCGAGGACCGTGTGAAGCACGCCCTCTATGGCAAGGTCCTTCGCCGCAACACGAAGATCAAGGCTCACGACGAAGAGAACAGCGCCGGCATCGGCGACCTCGTTCTCCTCGCCGAGACCCGCCCGCTCTCCGCTACCAAGCGGTGGCGTCTGGTGGAGATCCTCGAGAAGGCCAAGTAACACCTGCAGCCTGGCTGTCGGGAAACCCCCGTTCCCTTTTGGGAGCGGGGGTTTCTCCGTTTCCGGGGGAGTACCGGTGCCAGGCAGCGGGCGCCGCGCCACGCGCTGCAAACTTTTGGCAGGCGTCCGACGCCGGCGGGCCGGGTTTCCGGGGGAGCATACCGGCCGGAAGGCCAAGAGGCTGCCGTGCGTGACGCCGTCGTCTGTGGTAAGGGCTGATTCTGACTGGCGCCCGAAACGTGCTAAGATTTTGAGTTTGTATGGCGCCCTCTGTGCGCCGTCATCAACCTCGTAAACAATCGTGCCACGGCATAGTGCCCCCTAGCGCCCCGATTCGTCGGAATCCGCCTGGGAAGCAAATGTTTTTGGCACGGGAGTTTAGGCCTGGTCTGGCAAAATCCAGGCAGGTCAAGAGACACCCCGATCAACCGTTCCGCAAGGCTCATTCCGTAGGAAGATTTTCGGTCTGAGAACCAGCGCGACGCAAGGAGTAAATAGTGATTCAGCAGGAGTCGCGACTCAAGGTCGCCGACAACACGGGTGCTAAGGAAATCCTTACCATTCGCGTTCTCGGTGGATCTGGCCGTCGCTACGCAGGCATTGGCGACGTAATCGTCGCTACCGTCAAGGACGCAATTCCGGGCGGCAACGTAAAGAAGGGCGACGTCGTCAAGGCTGTCATCGTCCGTACCAAGAAGGAACGCCGCCGTGCGGATGGTTCCTACATCAAGTTTGACGAGAACGCAGCTGTGATCTTGAAGAATGACGGTGACCCCCGCGGTACCCGTATCTTCGGACCGGTTGGTCGTGAACTTCGCGATAAGAAGTTCATGAAGATCGTTTCTCTGGCTCCGGAGGTGCTTTAGTCCATGGCTAAGATCAAAAAGGGTGACCTCGTTCAGGTCATCACTGGCGCCAAGGCTGAGCGCGGCGGCGACAAGGGCAAGCAGGGCAAGGTTCTGCGCGTATTCCCCGAGACCAACCGCGTGTTGGTCGAAGGCATTAACCGCGTAACCAAGCACACCAAGGTCGGTCAGTCGCAGCGCGGCACCAAGACCGGTGGCATCGAAGTCGTCGAGGCTACGATCCACATCTCCAACGTGGCTCTGGTTGACCCGTCCACCAAGAAGCCCACCCGCGTCGGTTTCCGCACCGAGACCGTGGAGCGCGATGGCGTGAAGCGCGAAGTGCGTGTCCGCGTGGCCAAGAGCTCAGGGAAGGACATCTAATGACTGAGACTCTCGAGACTCCGGCAAGCAAGATCGTTCCTCGTCTGAAGACCAAGTACGCGGATTCCATCAAGAGCTCGCTCGTTGAGGAATTCAAGTACGAGAACGTCAACCAGGTTCCCCGCCTGGTGAAGGTCGTTGTGAACATGGGTGTTGGAGATGCCGCCAAGGACTCCAAGCTGATCGACGGCGCTGTCCGCGATCTGACCCTGATCACCGGCCAGAAGCCGCAGGTAACCAAGGCCCGCAAGTCGATCGCACAGTTCAAGCTGCGCGAAGGCATGCCGATCGGTGCACACGCAACTCTGCGTGGGGACCGCATGTGGGAATTCCTGGACCGTCTGGTCACGCTGGCTCTGCCGCGTATCCGCGACTTCCGGGGCCTCAGCGGCAAGCAGTTCGACGGCAACGGCAACTACACCTTCGGTCTGACCGAGCAGGTTATGTTCCACGAGATCGACCAGGATTCCATCGACCGCGTTCGCGGCATGGACATCACCGTCGTGACCACTGCCAAGACCGACGACGAAGGCCGCGCGCTGCTCAAGGCGCTTGGCTTCCCGTTCAAGACCGAAGATTAATCTAGCTACGTAAAAGGTCCGTTACGTGCTGGTTCCCCCTGGGGACGACTGCACGGCGGAAACCGTTATGAGGAAGGGCAAGAGCCCACCATGACAATGACAGATCCCGTCGCAGACATGCTTACGCGTCTGCGCAACGCAAACTCGGCATACCACGATTCCGTGTCTATGCCGTACAGCAAGCTCAAGGCACGCGTTGCCGACATCCTGAAGGCCGAAGGTTACATCGCCTCCTGGAAAGAAGAAGACGCTGAAGTCGGCAAGAAGCTGACCCTCGAGCTCAAGTTCGGTCCGAACCGCGAGCGTTCAATCGCTGGCGTTCGTCGTATTTCCAAGCCGGGACTGCGCGTTTACGCAAAGTCCACCAACCTGCCGCACGTGCTCGGTGGCCTGGGTGTCGCAATCCTGTCCACCTCTTCCGGCCTCTTGACTGACAAGCAGGCCGGCAAGAAGGGCGTGGGCGGCGAAGTCCTCGCTTACGTCTGGTAACGGGAAAGGAAGAGAATAATGTCACGTATTGGACGTCTCCCCATCACCGTTCCTGCCGGCGTTGAGGTCAAGGTTGACGGCTCTGTCGTCAACGTCAAGGGTTCCAAAGGCGAGCTGAGCCACACTGTGCCCAGCCCGATCGAGGTTTCCCTGGAAGATGGCACCCTGACTGTCGCCCGCCCGAACGACGAGCGCGCCTCACGTTCGCTGCACGGCCTGACCCGCACCCTGATCGCCAACATGATCCAGGGTGTCACCGCAGGCTACGAGAAGAAGCTTGAAATCGTCGGTACCGGTTACCGCGTTCAGGCAAAGGGTTCTGACCTGGAGTTCGCTCTGGGCTACAGCCACCCGGTTAGCGTCTCGGCACCGAACGGCATCACCTTTGCAGTAGAGACCCCGACCAAGCTCTCTGTTTCAGGTATCTCCAAGCAGCAGGTCGGCGAGGTTGCTGCCAACATTCGCAAGCTGCGGAAGCCGGACCCCTACAAGGGCAAGGGCATCCGTTACGCAGGCGAAGTCATCCGCCGCAAGGTCGGAAAGGCTGGTAAGTAACCATGGCGATCGCAATTAACAAGAAGCGTACGAACAAGAGCAAGTCTGCCCAGCGCAGCCGCCGCCAGCTTCGTATCCGTAAGCGCATCTCCGGAACGGCTGTACGTCCTCGTCTGGTCGTCAACCGTTCCGCACGCCACGTATTCGTCCAGGTTGTCGATGACACCAAGGGCCTGACCGTAGCGAGCGCCTCCACTTTGGAAGCCGACCTTCGTGCATTCGACGGTGACAAGACTGCCAAGGCCAAGCGCGTTGGCGAGCTCGTCGCCGAGCGTGCCAAGGCTGCCGGAATCGAAGCTGTTGTCTTCGACCGCGGTGGTAACAAGTACCACGGCCGGATCGCCGCCGTCGCTGACGGCGCACGTGAAGGTGGGCTGGCACTGTGACCGAAAATAACGAAAAGGACATTCAGGTGACTGAAGCTGTAGCTGCTCCGGCAACTGAGACCGCTGCGCCTGCTACCACCGATGGCGCCCGTGGTGGCGCTCGTCGTGGTGAGCGTGGCGACCGCGGCCAGGGCCGTGGCGATCGTGGTGGCCGTGGTGGCCGCGACGGTGGCCGCGAAGCCGAAAAGAGCCAGTTCGTAGAGCGCGTCGTAACCATCAACCGTGTTTCCAAGGTCGTCAAGGGTGGTCGTCGCTTCAGCTTCACCGCCCTCGTCGTCGTCGGTGACGGCAACGGTATGGTCGGCGTTGGCTACGGCAAGGCTAAGGAAGTTCCTGCCGCAATCGCGAAGGGCGTTGAAGAAGCCAAGAAGTCCTTCTTCCGCGTTCCCCGCATCGGCAGCACCATCCCGCACCGCGTTCAGGGTGAAGCCGCCGCAGGCGTCGTTATGCTGCGTCCGGCTTCCGCCGGTACCGGTGTTATCGCCGGCGGTCCGGTCCGTGCAGTACTGGAGTGCGTGGGCATCCACGACATCCTCTCCAAGTCGCTCGGTTCCTCCAACGCCATCAACATCGTGCACGCGACCGTTGACGCGCTGAAGCGCCTCGAAGAGCCGGCAGCAGTGGCAGCACGCCGCGGCCTCCCGCTCGACGAGATCGCTCCGCCGGCAATGGTGAAGGCGCTCCTGAACCAGAAGGCAGGTGTCTGAGTTGGCTAAGAACGTGCTTGTCTCCGGCGCAAAGTTGGAGATCACTCAGATCAAGTCCGCCATTGGCGGCAAGCAGAACCAGCGCGACACGCTGCGGTCCCTCGGCCTGAAGCGGATCGGACACACCGTTGTCCGCACCGCCGACGCCGTGACCGTGGGAATGGTCAACACGGTTCCGCACCTGATAAAGGTAGAGGAGGCGAAGTAAATGGCAGAGAAGAACACCGCCGAAAAGGCACAGGGCGCCGCTGCTGAGAAGCAGAACGCACTGAAGGTTCACCACCTGCGTCCCGCCCCGGGTGCCAAGACCGCCAAGACCCGTGTTGGTCGTGGTGAAGGTTCCAAGGGTAAGACCGCCGGTCGCGGTACCAAGGGTACGAAGGCCCGCTACCAGATCAAGGCTGGCTTTGCCGGCGGCCAGCTGCCGCTGCACATGCGCCTGCCGAAGCTGCGCGGCTTCAAGAACCCGTTCCGGGTTGAGTACCAGGTTGTAAACCTGGACAAGCTCAACGAGCTGTTCCCGGAAGGTGGCGCAGTCACCGTGGAGAACCTGGTTGAAAAGGGTGCCATTCGCAAGAACCAGCCCGTCAAGGTGCTTGGCACCGGCGACATCACCGTCAAGGTTGACGTCACCGTCCACGCATTCTCGGCCAGCGCCGCAGAAAAGATTGCTGCAGCAGGCGGAAGCACCACCGCCCTCTAACGAGGCGGCGGGGCAGTTGCCCGTTGTGTAAACTCCCGGTACCCGGGGCTCAGGCCCCAGGTGCCGGGAGTTTTTCTTTTTTCCCGGCCCTGCGATTGTCCGCAGGGCGCGTCCACCCGTTAGACTCGGTTGTTGGGTTTATTTGACCTATCTCACACGACTTTACTTATTACTCAGGAGGACGCTTGCTTAGCGCATTTGGCCGGGCCTTTCGCACGCCTGATCTGCGACGCAAGTTGTTGTTCACGCTGGGAATCATCACAATCTTCCGCTTGGGTGCCTTCATCCCCTCGCCTGGTGTGAACTACCAGAATGTCCAGCAATGCTTGCAGAACGGTCAGACCACGGGCGGCATCTACCAGCTCGTCAACCTGTTCAGCGGTGGTGCACTGCTCCAGGTGTCTGTCTTCGCCCTGGGCATCATGCCGTACATCACGGCCAGCATCATCGTCCAGCTGCTCCGGGTGGTCATTCCCCGCTTCCAGCAGCTTTACGAGGAAGGCGCCGCGGGCCAGTCGAAGCTGACGCAGTACACGCGTTACCTGACGATCGCCCTTGGCCTCCTCAACGCCACGACTCTGGTGTCGCTCGCACGCTCCGGCCAGCTGCTGCCGAACTGCCAGCTGCCGATCATCCCGGACGACAGCGTCATCACCACGATCCTCATCATCATCACCTTGACGGCCGGCACCGGCCTCATCATGTGGATGGGTGAGCTCGTCACCGAAAAGGGTGTCGGCAACGGCATGTCGCTGCTGATCTTCACCTCGATCGTTTCCAGCTTCCCCGGCTCGCTCGGCGCCATCTGGACCTCGCAGGGCCCGGGCACCTTCTTTATGGTCCTGGTCATCGGCCTGCTGACCGTGGCCGCCGTCGTCTTCGTGGAGCAGTCCCAGCGCCGCATTCCGGTGCAGTACGCCAAGCGGATGATCGGCCGGCGGACCGTGGGTGGTACCAGCACGTACATCCCGATCAAGGTGAACATGGCCGGCGTCGTGCCCGTCATCTTTGCTTCCTCGATGCTGTACCTGCCGGGCCTGATCTCGCAGTTCAACCAGCCCCAGCCCGGAGAGCCGATCGCACCCTGGGTGGAGTGGATCAACAACAACCTGGTCCGCGGTGACCAGCCGATCTACATGGTGCTCTACTTCGCCATGATTGTGTTCTTCACTTACTTCTATGTTGCGATCACTTTCAACCCTGAAGAAGTTTCTGACAACATGAAGAAGTACGGCGGCTTCATTCCGGGTATCCGTGCCGGCAAGCCGACCGCAGACTACCTGCAATATGTGCTTGCCAGGATCACCCTCCCCGGTGCTATTTACCTGGCGTTTGTGGCACTTATCCCGCTGGTCGCACTGGTCCTGATCAATGCCAACCAGAACTTCCCGTTCGGTGGCACCTCGATCCTGATCATGGTCGGCGTAGGTTTGGAGACCGTCAAGCAGATTGATGCGCAGCTACAGCAGCGTCACTACGAAGGGCTTTTGCGATGACGAGAATGTTGATTATCGGACCTCCCGGCTCCGGCAAGGGAACGCAGGCGGAACGCATTTCGGAGCGCCTCGGCGTGATTGCGATCTCCACGGGGGACATCTTCCGCGCCAACGTCAAGGGTGAGACGCCGCTGGGCATCGAAGCCAAGAAGTACATGGACGCGGGTGACTTCGTCCCGGACAGCGTGACCAACAAGATGGTGCGCGACCGGCTCGGCGAGGACGACGTGGAGAACGGCTTCCTCCTGGACGGCTACCCGCGCACCACCGCGCAGGTGGACTACCTCGACGGGATCCTGGCCGATGGCGACCAGAGGCTCGACGTCGTCCTGCAGCTCACGGCCGACGACGAGGAACTCGTCACCCGCCTGCTGGGCCGCGCCAAGGAAACCGGACGCACTGACGACAACGAAGCCGTCATCCGGCACCGCCTTGACCTCTACCACGAGCAGACGGAGGCCGTTGTCGCCAAGTATGCCGACCGCGGCATCCTGACCCGCGTCGATGGCATCGGCGGCATCGACGAGGTCACCGACCGCGTTATGCAGGCCATCAAAGAGGCCCAGACGGCCTAAGCGGCCATGAACCTCGAGGCCCCTCCCGGATGATCGGGAGGGGCCTCAGCCATTTGGCCGGCGGCCTTCGCGCCGGCACAGCCCCATTGAAAGGAAGTTGCGGATGGCATTCGGCCAGCCACGC
Organism: Arthrobacter sp.; assembly: GCA_034376805.1. Classification (GTDB taxonomy): domain Bacteria; phylum Actinomycetota; class Actinomycetes; order Actinomycetales; family Micrococcaceae; genus Arthrobacter. Next base: position 79,088 of record JAXMJF010000040.1, on the reverse strand, counting down.
ATCGAATACAAGACCAACGCCCAGATGCGCTCCATGCACGAGGCCGGGCTCGTCCTCAGCCGGGCGCTCGACGCCGCCGTTGCGGCCGCCGCGCCGGGGAAGACCACCAAGGACCTCGACGCCGTGTTCGCCGCGGTGCTCAAGGACGCCGGCGCCACCTCGAACTTCCTCGGCTACCACGGCTTCCCCGCCACTATCTGTACCTCTGTCAATGAGGAGGTCGTGCACGGCATTCCCGGCGACCGGGTCCTGCAGGACGGGGACATCCTCTCGATCGACGGCGGCGCGATCCTGGGCGGCTGGCACTCGGACTCGGCCCGCACCGTGATCGTGGGTTCGGCGGACCCGGAGGACCAGCGGCTCTCCGACGTCACCGAGGCCGCGATGTGGCACGCGATTGCCGCCCTGGCGACCGGGAAATTCATCGGCGACATCGGCAACGCCGTGGACGACTACGTCTCCTCCGTCCCCGGAAAGCCCCTGGGCATCCTCGAGGACTATGTGGGCCACGGGATCGGCTCCGAGATGCACATGGCCCCGGACGTCCCGAACTACCGCACCAACCATCGCGGGCCGAAAATCCGCGCGGGGCTGTGCCTGGCCATCGAACCGATGCTGGTGCGCGGCGGCATCGAAACCGCCGTGCTGGAGGACGACTGGACCGTGGTGACTACCGACGGCAAGCGCTCCTGCCAGTGGGAGCACTCCGTTGCGGTCCACGAGAAGGGCATCTGGGTGCTCTCCGCGCCCGACGGGGGAGCGGCGAAGCTGGCCCCGCTCGGCGTCGTGCCCGTCCCCATCCCCTAACCGGGGACCCTCGCGACGCACCAATCCGCGGGCGACGCGCGAAACGCCTGAGACACGAAGAATCCCTGGCGTTGCTGGAAGACCAGCATCGCCAGGGATTCGTCGTTGCGCAGGAATCGTGCGCGGCGTCAGCTCTTGAGCTTGGGCTTCACGTCCTTGGTGTAGATGCCTTCCAGGGTGGCCTTGAGGGCTGTCATGGTGGCCTGGACGTCGCCCTGCTGGGTGAGGATCGCCGCGGCGGACTTGGCCATCTCCTGGTCCGCGCCCGGCAGGAACACGCGTGCGTTGTCCTGGACACGGGTCACCGCGAGCTGGTCCATGGCGGTCTTGATCTGCGGGGTGGCGGCGAGCACTGCGGTCATGTCGGCCGAGGTGCGGGTGGGCATGTAGCCGGTGGCCGCGGAGAACTGCGCCGTGCTCTCCGGTTCCGTCATGAACTTCAGGAAGGTGGCAGCTGCGAGCTGTACCTCCTTGCTGACGCCGCTGGGGATGCCCAGGCCCGCGCCGCCGGTGGGGCACACCGGGCTTTCGTTCTTCGGGCCGCCCGGCAGGTAGCCAACGCCGACGTTGAACTTCGCGGACTTCAGGACCCCCAGCAGGGAACCCGTCGAGGAAATCGTTGACGAGGTGATCCCCGCAGCAAAGTCATCGGCAGCTTCCTTGGACGAGACCCCGGCCCACTTGTCCTTGAAAATGGAATCCTGGGCCCACTGCAGTGCGGCCACCGACTCCGCGGAATCGCAGTTGAAGGTCCACTCGTTGGACCAGCTGCCGCCCCAGCCCCACAGGTTGTTCTGCAGGGTCCAGCCTGCGTAGCCGGCCAGCGCCGGGTAGATGTACGCGTACTGGGCGCCGGAACTGGCCTTCAGCTTGGGCGCCCACTCGGCGAACTCCTGCCACGTCTTGGGGGCGCGGTCCGGCAGCCCGGCGGCCTTGAAGTGGTCCTTGTTGTAGTAGAACAGCGGGGTGGAACGGCCGTAGGGGAGCGCCCACTGCTTGTCCTCGTACTGGTAATCCGCGATCAGGGACTTCTGGAAGTCGTCCACCTTGACGTCCAGCTGCTTGATCAGGCTGTCCAGGGCAATGATGTTGCCGTTGGAGTAGTACCGGAACCACCAGACATCCGAGAGCACCACGAGGCCCGGAAGGCCGGACTTCGCGGCCTGCGAGGTCTGGAACTTCTGGGCGATTTCCTCATAGTTCGCCCCGGCGGTGACCAGGTTGACCTTGATCTCCGGGAACTTGGCATGGAACTGCTCGATGATGGCCTTTTCCACGTCCTGGGACTTTCCCGGGTGGTTGGACCAGAAATCGATCGAGGCGGCGGGCTTGACCCCGCTGAAATCGATATCGGCAGCCGCTGTGGCAGCCGCGGGCGCTCCGGTGGACGGGCCTCCGCAGGCCGACAGGGCGGCGGCGCCGGCGCCGGCCCCTGCCAGTCCCAGGAAGTGCCGGCGGTCAAGATTCAATGCCATGGTGGATCCTCTCGATGATGCTGACTCGTTGAATGACTGAATTGAGTGGAATTACTGCGTTGGAGTCGGATTTGCCGGGCAGGACGGCAGGTTTTCGAGGGCAACGTCACCCCGTGACGCTGCCCTGGGTGAGGCCGGCCACGATGTACCGCTGCAGGGCCGCGAAAACCAGCAGAATGGGCACGATCACGAGCACGGCACCGGCCATCAGGATGCCCCAGCCGGAGCCGTTGCCTTCGGAGTTCTGCAGCAGCGTCAGGCCGACCGGCAGCGTCATCGTCTCGGGACGGTCCGTGATGATCAGCGGCCAGATGTAGTCGTTCCATTCGCTCACGACGACGACGAGCGCAACGGTCGCGATCGACGGTCCGGAGACCGGCGCCACGATCTGCCAGAGACGGCGCCAGTGGCCGGCGCCGTCGATCTCCGCCGATTCCAGGATGGAGGCGGGCAGCGTCATGAAGTGCTGGCGGAGCAGGAACGTGCCGAACGCCGTGCCAAGGCCCGGGAGGATGATGCCCCACAGGGTGTTCTTGCCGCCCATCCCTGCAATCAGGATGTAGTTGGGCAGGATGGACACCTGCGGGGGGACCATCAGGGCCACCAGGATCAGGACGAAGATGACGTTCTTGTACGGGAACCGGACAAACACCAGCGCGTAGGCGGTCAGGATGGCCAGGAGGACCTTGATGGTGGCGCCCACGCCCGTGACAATCAGGCTGTTGATAAAGAACTGGGCGAACGGCACCGTTGTCATGGCGATGTTGTAGTTCTCGAGGTTCACGCTTTCCGGCAGGATCTTCAGGTCCATGGTGATGATCTCGCCGGGCAGCTTGAAGGAACTCAGCACCATCCACAGCAGCGGCAGGAACACCACCAGGGTGGTGAGGATCAGCGGGACATAGCCGCCGATAATGGTCTGGGTCAGATTGGCCCGGGAGAACGGCCGGTGGCGCTGCAGGGGAATCTCGGGATCTGCGCCGGCAGGTCCGGCATTGGCGGCGGGGTCGGGACTGACGGGGGAGAGCAGGCTCACGAGTAGTGCACCTTCCGTTCGACGAACCGCAGCTGCAGCACGGTGATGATGAGCAGGATGGCGAACAGGATCACCGAGATGGCCGCCGAGTAGCCGGCCCGGTTGAACGCCCCGAAGGCCTGGAGGTAGGCCTCGTAGATCAGCGTGCTGGTGCCGTTGCCCAGCGGGGTCATGATCCGGATCAGGTCAAACGCCTGCAGTGAGCTGAGCATCGTGGTGATGAGCAGGAAAAACGTGGTCGGGGAGAGCAGCGGCAGGGCCATGCTCACGAAGCGCTTGAAGCCGTTGGCCCCGTCGAGCGACGCGGCCTCCATCACGTCCTGCGGGAGCGACTGCAGCCCGGCGAGGTAGACGACGGCGCAGTAGCCCAGGTTTTTCCAGACGTAGACGATGATGACCATTACCAGGGACAACTGGGGATCATTGATCCACTGCGGACTCTGCTGGCCAATGCCGCGCAGCAGCCAGGCGAGCACCCCGTAGCCGGGATCGAAGATGAACAGCCAGACGAGGCCGACGCCGACGCCGCTGAGCACATAGGGGGCGAAGACGGCCGAGCGCGCGAACGTTGTGCCGCGGATCTTGGAGTTCAGCGCCAGGGCCACCAGCAGTCCCAGGATCATGGACCCGCCCACCGTGACGAGGGTGAAAACGGCGGTGGTGCCCAGGACCTTGGTGGCGTCCGAACTTGTGAAGAACGTGACGTAGTTGTCGAAGCCCACCACCGTGGCCGAGGCGGAGCCCAGGGTCCAGTCCAGGGTGGAGTAGTAGATGTTGTTGAAGAGCGGGAGGTAGGTGAACACCGCGATCAGGAGCAGGTTGGGAAGGGCCAGGGCCAGGAAGACGAAGAAGTCCCGCCGGGTTCTCGCGGACCAGCGGGCACGCGGCGCCGGAGCGGGTTTAGCCTCGACGGCGGCGCGGGGCCGGTCGGTCAATTGTCGCGTCATTCAGGTCTCTAACGGGTCCGTGCCGGCCGGGGGCAGGCGGGTGGGCGGGGATACCTTGCTATCACTTCACCACATGGTTGGTGGGCAGAAACCCGCACAAGACACCAGTAGAGCTTTGTTGTCCAAGGCTTCGTTGCCCGTTAACGCTGTGTTGCATGCAGTATTACATAACGCCCGTTTGGACTACAGGCATCCGGGCGCGTTTCTTCAAGACGGTGGAAAGACCGGGCGGGGCTGTGGCCGTTTACCGGGGGAGCACAATAGAGCCATGACTGCGATCACTGATGTACCGGGCCTGAGGGTGGGCCACGCCGGCAGGACGGGTGAGGGCTGGCTGAGCGGGGTGACGGTGGTGCTGCCGCCGGCCGGGACGGTGGGCTCCGTCGATGTCCGGGGCGGCGGCCCCGGAACCCACGAGACCGACGCCCTGGACCCCACAACGCTGACCAGGACCGTCGACGCCGTCGTGCTCACCGGCGGAAGCGCCTTCGGCCTCGCCGCGGCCCACGGCGCGCAGCGCTGGTGCGAGGAGAACGGCAGGGGGTTCCCCGTGACCGGCGGCGTCGTCCCGATCGTCCCGGCCGCCGCCATCTTCGACCTCGGCCGCGGCGGGGACTTCGCCGCCCGCCCGGACGCGGCCATGGGCTACGCGGCCACCGCGGACGCCGCCGCCCGCAAGATCACGCACGACGTCGAACGCGGCAACGTGGGCGCCGGCACCGGAGCCCTCATAGGGCGGGGGACGTACAAAGGCGGGGTAGGCACAGCCTCCATCGCCCTCGACAACGGCGTAGTCGTCGGAGCACTCGCGGTCGTGAACGCCCTGGGAATCCCGTGCGACACATCGCCGCAACAGCCGGAACCTGCGCCGCTGGCAGCGCCGCCGGCGCTCAACACCACCCTTGTCGTCGTCGCCACGAATGCGATCCTGGACAAGGCCGAGTGCAGACGCACGGCCTCGGCCGCTCACGCCGGGCTGGCCCGTGCGCTGAACCCCAGCCACACCCTCGCGGACGGGGACACCGTCTTCTGCCTCGCCACCGGCGCGCTCGCACTGGACCGCAGCACCGAGGCCGCCCGGCAGGCGAGCCTCATCACCCTGCAGAGCGCGGCAGCCGACGTCGTGCGGCTGGCCATCCTGGACGGGATCACCAGCGCGGTGGCTGTGAGCACGCCGGCGGGCGAATTTGGTGCATACGGACGCTGAGTACGCTACGATTGCTGGATTTAACATTCAGGCCGTAATGGCGTAGTGTTGTCTGTTGGTTGTCTGCCCTGTTGTGCCCTTTTGGGGCCGGGAGGCATCAGCCAATCAATCAAAAACGTCCGCGGTGATTTCCGGTGCAAGCCGAAGGGCTGCGGCAAACAACAGTTAGCGGAGGGTATGGCCAAGAAGGACGGGGTCATTGAGATCGAGGGCGTTGTGACTGAGGCGCTGCCTAACGCGATGTTTCGCGTTGAGCTCACCAACAAGCACATCGTTCTGGCACACATCTCAGGAAAGATGCGCCAGCACTACATCAGGATTCTCCCTGAGGACCGGGTAGTGGTGGAGCTGAGCCCGTACGACCTGACACGTGGTCGTATCGTCTACCGCTACAAGTAAACACTGGGCGGCCAGAGCAACAGCCGAAGGCCGGTCCAGCTGACCACTGCAACACGCAAAGGAACGCCATGAAGGTCAAGCCGAGCGTCAAGCAGATCTGCGAAAAGTGCAAAGTGATCCGCCGTAATGGCCGGGTCATGGTGATCTGCGAGAACCCGCGCCACAAGCAGCGCCAGGGCTAATTTCCCTCTTCGGGAAATCCTGGGTTGCTAACCCACGCAAGTAAATAAAAGGCAGCACAAGCTGATCTGGGACGTATGGGCCCGTACAGCTAACCCCCGGTCGGAGGCTGGGGCCGCACAGAATGTGCGGGTGTACTGCCTACGACCTCCGGTTTATTCAAGGAGCACTGCCTCTATGGCTCGTCTCGCTGGCGTAGACATTCCCCGCGAAAAGCGGTTGGAAATTGCGCTTACTTACATCTACGGCGTGGGCAAGACCCGTGCACACGAAACCCTGGCTGCCACCGGCATCAGCGCGGACGTTCGGGTCAAGGACCTGTCCGACGCCGAGCTCGTCCAGCTGCGTGATTACATTGAAGGCAACTACAAGGTTGAGGGTGACCTTCGCCGCGAAGTAGCAGCAGATATCCGCCGCAAGGTTGAAATCGGCAGCTACGAAGGTATTCGCCACCGCAAGGGCCTGCCAGTGCGCGGACAGCGCACGAAGACGAACGCACGTACCCGCAAGGGTCCGAAGCGCACCGTCGCAGGCAAGAAGAAGACGCGCTAAACCGCTCGTCTTCCCCCCGATAACTTTCTGTAGGAGAAATAATGCCCCCGAAGACTCGTGGCGCGGTTCGCAAGCCGCGTAAGAAGGACAAGAAGAATATCGCGCTGGGCCAGGCGCACATCAAGAGCACCTTTAACAACACCATCGTGTCCATCACGGACCCGAACGGTGCTGTCATCTCCTGGGCTTCGTCCGGTGAGGTTGGCTTCAAGGGCTCACGTAAGTCCACCCCGTTCGCAGCCCAGATGGCCGCCGAAGCCGCCGCAAAGCGTGCACAGGAGCACGGTATGCGCAAGGTTGACGTATTCGTCAAGGGCCCGGGTTCGGGACGCGAAACGGCTATCCGTTCACTGCAGGCCGCTGGCCTTGAGGTTGGATCCATCCAGGATGTAACCCCCAGCGCCCACAACGGCTGCCGTCCGCCTAAGCGCCGCCGCGTCTAAGGCTTTCCTACGCACCGGTGCTTGCCCGGACCTTCACGGGTCCGGGCAAGCCCAGCCGCGTTAAGTCTCAGACCGATCTTTCCACCACCTGTGTTGCGTCATATAGCGGATGCTCGCCGAAAGGAAACCTAAGTGCTCATTGCACAGCGCCCCACCCTCTCCGAAGAGGTCGTCTCAGACAACCGCTCCCGTTTCATTATTGAACCGCTGGAGCCCGGTTTCGGTTACACCCTCGGAAACTCCCTCCGCCGTACCCTGCTCTCCTCCATCCCCGGTGCCTCTGTCACGAGCATCCGGATCGATGGCGTGCTGCACGAGTTCACCACGGTTCCGGGTGTCAAGGAAGATGTCACTGAGATCATCCTGAACATCAAGAACCTGTCGGTTTCCTCCGAGCACGACGAGCCGGTTGTTGCTTACCTGCGCAAGCAGGGCCCGGGAGTCGTCACCGCCGCGGACATCGCTCCGCCGGCCGGCGTCGAATTCCACAACCCGGATCTGCACATTGCCACGCTGAACTCGAAGGGCAAGTTCGAACTCGAACTGACCATCGAGCGCGGCCGCGGCTACGTTTCGGCAGCTCAGAACAAGTCCGGCGACTCCGAGATCGGCCGTATTCCGGTCGACTCGATCTACTCGCCGGTCCTGAAGGTTACTTTCCGCGTGGAAGCTACCCGTGTTGAGCAGCGCACTGACTTCGACAAGCTCATTGTCGACGTCGAGACCAAGCAGGCCATCGCCCCGCGCGATGCGGTTGCTTCGGCAGGTACCACCCTGGTGGAACTGTTCGGTCTGGCCCGCGAGCTGAACACCGCAGCTGAAGGTATCGAGATTGGCCCGTCGCCGACGGATGCTGCCCTGGCAGCAGACATGGCCCTGCCAATCGAGGATCTGGACCTCACCGTCCGGTCCTACAACTGCCTCAAGCGTGAGGGCATCCACACCGTGGGTGAACTCGTGGCCCGCTCCGAGGCCGACCTCATGGACATCCGTAACTTCGGTGCGAAGTCCATCGATGAGGTCAAGGCAAAGCTGGTTGAACTGGGCCTGTCCCTCAAGGACTCGCCTCCCGGTTTTGACCTCGCAGCACGCGCCGCAGCAATTGAAGAGGACGACGCCGCTTTCAGCGACGACGAGCTCTAACAAACAGATCTTGGCCCGCCGGCTGATGCACCACGGTGTGCGCAGCCCAACGGCTTCCATATGAGGAGAAACTATTATGCCTACCCCCGCTAAGGGTCCGCGCCTCGGAGGCGGAGCGGCTCACGAGCGTCTTATGCTCGCGAACCTGTCCGCCGCACTGTTCGAGCACAAGCGGATCACCACCACGGTGACCAAGGCCAAGCGACTGAAGCCGTACGCCGAGCGTCTGGTGACTTTCGCCAAGCGTGGCGACCTGGCTTCCCGCCGCCGTGTACTCGGCTTGATCAGCGACAAGGGCATCGTCCACGAGCTGTTCACCGACATTGCACAGGCAGTGGAGAACCGCAACGGTGGCTACACCCGCATCACCAAGATCGGCAACCGCAAGGGCGACAACGCTCCCATGGCTGTCATCGAACTGGTTCTCGAGCCGGTTTCCGCCAAGCAGGCAGTCGTAGCCGAGGCTACCTCCGCCGCCCAGCGGGACGCTGATAAGAAGGATGCCGACAAGGCAGAAGCTGCACCGGTTGCTGAGACCGAAGCCGCTGAAACCGAAGAGGCCCCCGCCGCTGAAGCAGCTGAGACTGAAGCAGCAGCAACCGAAGAGGCTCCGGCCGCTGAGGAAGCAGACGCCAAGTCCGAGAAGGACGCGAAGTAATTCGCTGATTTCTTCGCATAGACTTAAGTCTATGAACGACCAGAAACCCGCTGCCCCCGTTAGAGGGGGCGGCGGGTTTTTGCGTATCCGGCTTGATCTCGCGTACGACGGCGGACCCTTCAGTGGGTGGGCCGTCCAGCCCGGACGCCGTACCGTTCAGGGCACGCTGGAAGAGGCCCTGGCGATGCTCATCCGCCGCCCGGTCCGCGTGACCGTGGCCGGACGCACCGACGCCGGCGTGCACGCCCGCGGCCAGGTGGTCCACGTGGACCTCAGCGAGACGGAATGGATGGGCCTGAACCGCGGCGTGGAGCTGGATCCGGCCGTCGCGCTGCTCCGCCGCCTCCGCGGCGCCCTCAGCCGCGGGCTCGGGGACCTCACCGGCTCCATCGAAGTCCACAAAGTCACCATGGCCCCCGAGGGCTTCGATGCCCGCTTCTCGGCGCTCTGGCGCCGCTACAGCTACCGGATCGCGGATGGCCCTCTCCTCTGGGACCCGCTGGGCCGCACCTCGACCCTGTGGCACCGGGAAGAGCTCGACGTCGGGCTGCTCAACGAAGGCGCCTCCCAGCTGCTGGGACTCCAGGATTTCCGGTCCTACTGCAAACCGCGGGAAGGCGCCACGACCATCCGGGAACTGCAGCGTTTCGAGTTTGCCCGCGGCGCCGACGGCGTCCTGGTGGCCACGGTCCAGGCCGATGCCTTCTGCCACAACATGGTGCGCTCACTCGTGGGATCCGCGCTGTTTGTGGGGGCCGGCATCGAGGAACCGGGCTGGCTGCACGAACGGTTGCTTGCCCGGCAGCGGGACGCCAAGTCCATACTGGCCGCCCCGCATCCGCTGGTGCTGGAAGAGGTGGCCTATCCCTCGGCCAGCGGGCTGCTGGCCCGGGCCGAGCTGACCCGTGCTCTGCGCCAGTAACGCCGCCCGCGTCAGCCGGACCTAGAAAGTCTTCGACGCCGCTTCGGTGGGAAGCTCCACGGTAAAGGTGCTCCCGCAGCCAGGACGCGTGCTGCACGAAATGGAGCCGCCGTGCCGTTCGATAATCGCCTTGGTGATGGACAGGCCCAGCCCCGCGCCGGGAATCGAGCCCTCGCGGACCGCGGGGCTGCGGAAGAAGCGGGTGAAGACCCGTTCTGCGTCGGCGGCTGTCATGCCCATTCCGTCATCCTTCACCTGCAGCAGTACCCGGCCTGCCTCGTTCCTGGCGGAGACGTGGACGGAGCCGCCGTCGGGCGAATACTTGATGGCGTTGGAGACGAGGTTGTCGAGGGCCTGCCCGATCCGCAGCGGATCCACGTCGGCCCAGAGCGGAGCCGGCAGGTCCATGGTGAGCGTGACCCGGGATGCCTGGGCATGGGCCTGGGCCGAGCCGAGGCTGGCTTCGACCAGGCTGGCCAGATCGGTCCGGCGGGGGTGGACGTGAACGGCTGAGTCGGCGGACATCATCAGGTCCGAGACCAGTGCCAGCAGCCGCTCGGCGTTCCGCTGCGCGATCTCGATCCGGCGCACGGTGGCAGGGGAGAGCTCGGCAGATTCGCCGAGGACCAGGTCGAGGTTGCCGATGATCGAGGTCAACGGGGTGCGGAACTCGTGCGAGACAGACGAAACAAGACTGTCTTTGGCCTTCAGCGCCTCGGCAAGCCCAATGATCTCCTCGTTGAGCAGCTTTTCGCGTTCACAGCTGCCCGCGAGCCGGGTATGGAGCTCGGCTTCCCGGGATCCGGTCAGCCGGACGAGTGCCAGCTGCGCACGCCGCGGGAGTCCCGCGAAGAATCCTTCCGGGTTACCGACCAAATACTGTTTATCCAATGAAGCCGCGCCCCTTTCTCGCTGCCTCAATTTAACAGCATTGGTCACGCAAGCTTGACACACGATGAATATTTGTGGCCCCGGCTGTGCCTAAACGGTAATAACCGCTATAGCGTGGGTATTCTGACAATACTGGCGCACCATGAGTGCACTGCAGTAACAACGCGGCCTCTATGGGGGTGGATGCCGCAGGATCAGACATAGAGGGGGACCATGACTGACTTGGGAGTCGCAGTCGTCGTTGAGGACGACGAGGACGTACGTCACCTCGTTGAAGCCGTGCTGAGCCAGGCGGGATTCGAGGTTCACTCGGCCGCCGACGGGCGCGAAGGGGTGGACGTCGTCCGGCGCCTGGAAGCCGCCGTCGTGACCCTGGACGTGGGTCTTCCGGACATGGACGGCTTCGAAGTCCTTCGTCGAATCCGCCAGTTCAGTGATGCCTACGTGGTCATGTTGACGGCCCGAACGGACGAACTCGACACGCTGACGGCGCTGCATACCGGGGCAGACGATTTCATGACCAAGCCGTTCCGGCCTCGGGAGCTCCGGGCCAGGGTGGCTGCCATGATGCGCCGGCCCCGTCAGGACACGATCGGCGGGGCACACCAGCCGGCGGTTGCCGCGGCCTCCGCCATCCCCGCGGCGCCGCAGGATTCCGTGCTGCGCCACAACGGACTGGCGCTCAACCCGGACAGCCGCACGGTAGTGGTGGACGGTCTCCCCGCCAGCCTGACCCGCAGCGAGTTCGACCTGCTGCACGCGCTGCTCAAGGGAGCCGGCGCCGTCCGGTCAAAGACTGACCTGGTCCGGGTGGTGCGGGGCGAGTACTACCGGGCCGATGCGTACATCGGCGAATCTGACGAACGGGCCGTCGAAGTCCACATCGGGAACCTGCGGCGGAAGCTCCGCGAGGATCCGCTGCAGCCCCGCTGGCTCCAGACGATCCGCGGTGTGGGATACCGGCTCGCTCCCCACCGGGACTAGCTGTCCCAGAGAATGTAGCTGTACTGCAGTTCATCGACGGTGTCGCTCCCGCTCTCGGCAAGATCGCCCAGGAGGGAGCTGGCCCGCTCCATGTCCCCGCCGCGGACCGCCTCCTCGAGCTCCCCGGCGATCCGGGCAAGCTGCACCCCGCCGACCATGGTGGAGGAGGTCTTGAGGCTCAGCACCGCCTCCAAGGAGCCCGCTGGGTCCCTGCGGTCCAGCGCCGACGCCAGGCAGCGGTAGCGCTGGTCCCACATCCTGGCGTAGTCCCTGGCGAACCCCTTGGCTACGGAGGGGCTGTCCAGCTGGACACCCAGATCCTGGAGCGCCGCCGGGTCAACCAAGGGCGGAGCGGAAAGGACCGGCGGGCTCGCGGGCGACTCGGCCGGGTAGGCTAGGCCAGCCCCGCCGGCGGCGGCGCCATCTAGGCCCTGCGATGGGCTCGCAGTTCCCTCGTCGGGCAGGGCAGCTGAAATGGACATGTGACTACGCTACTTCGTGTCGCGGCCGTTGGTCCCGCACTCCGGGCATTCCTGCGGAAACCTTGCGGCACCCCGTGCCCGGGCGCCGTCAGGGGCCACTGAAAGTCTCGATCGCGTTGATGACGGCGGGGCCCAGGATGGCAATGAAGAGCACCGGGAAGATGAAGAAAAGCAACGGGAACAAGATGGTCACGGGCAGCTTCATGGCCTTTTCCTCGGCCCGTTGCCGGCGTTTGACCCGCATGACTTTTGCTTGGATGCGGAGCACCCGGCTGATGGCGATGCCGTAGGTATCCGCCTGCACCACCGCTTGGACGAAGCTGCGCAGCTCCGGGATGTTCGTCCGCTCGGACAACGCCAGATAGGATTCGCGGCGGCTTCGGCCCACCTGCATATCCTGGAGCGTCCGCACGAGCTCCTCGGCGAGGGGTCCTTTGCCGTTCTCTCCGGCGCGAGCCATGGCTCCCTCGAAACCCAGGCCTGCCTCCACGGAGATGAGCATTTGGTCCAGGGTGTTGGCCAGTTCCAGCTGCATGATCTTCTGGCGCTCCTGGCCCTTGCTGTACAGCAGGAGGTCCGGGATGAAGTAGCCCAGCAGGACAACGAATACCCCGACGAGTTTGATGATCGGCGTCGGGCCGCTGGAACTGATGTAGAAACCGAGTACGGCCCCCAACAGCCCCAGGAGTGGTTTTGCCGCCAGGACCCGTCCGAGCGGCAGCGAGGCGGGACGTCCGGCGAGGGACAGCAGCTTGTCGAGTTTGCGCACGTAGCTGGGCGGCGTCAGCCGGTAGCCGATCCGTTCCAGCAGCTTGCTTTGATTTTGATCCGGTTGCTCTGCAGTGTCTGTGCCAAGTGCGAGCATCGTGCGGACTGCCCGCTGGGACGACCGGTCGACGGAGAGCAGCGACCACACGAGGTATCCCAGCGGAACGGATACCAGCAGCAAGGAGAGTAGTACCAAGGAGTTCACAGCCGCCTCAGAACTTCAGGTCGATGATCTTGCGCATCCACAGGCCGCCGATGATCATCAGGATGATGGACGCCGCGATCATGCCCCAGCCCAGGGGGTGGGTGAACATCACGTTCATGTAGCCGGGGTTGACTAGCATCAGCATGACCACGATCCCGATGGGCATGGCCATCAGGATGTAGGCGGAGAACTTCCCCTCGGCGGCGAGGGACTTGATGTGGCCCTTGATTTCGCTGCGTTCGCGGATGGTTTCGTTCACCTGGTCCAGCACTTCGGCCAGGTTACCGCCGACTTCGCGGTTGATCTGGATGGCCTGGGCGATCCAGACGAAGTCCTCGTTCTGCATCCGCTCGGCAGTGTTGTTCAGGGAGGACTGCAGGTCGCGGCCCAGGCTGGTCTCCGTGACCACCCTTCGCATTTCTTCGGACGTCGGACTTAGCGATTCGGTGGCGGCGGCGTCAATGGCCCGAAGGATGCTGTGCCCCGCCCGCAGGCCGCCGGCCAGCAGTTGGAGCGTGTCACCGAGTTGCTGGTCAAAGGTGTTCCGCCGCTTGCCGGCCAGGAAACCGATCACGAAGTGCCCCACCAAAGGGGACAACAGGACGAAGAGAACCGCCAGCAGTGGGCCGGCGACGACCAAACCGGCAAGTGCTCCCACCAACGCTCCAGCCAGCACGAGGACGAAAAAGTCGGCCTGGCTCATGCGGAGGCCGGCATTTTCAAGAGCCTCCCGGTTGAACAGCCGGACCTTTCGTTGAGAGAAGAATCCGTCGACCAGGTGCACGGCGGAGCCCGCGAATCTTGTCAGCTGGGAGTCGGGCTGGTTTTGGACAGGTCTACGCCGGTCCAGCGGGACGCCGGTTCCGCCTGTGGCGAGCAGCGCGTAACCGAATAGCAGTAGGGCCGTAAAGAGTAGCCCGACTCCGATGGGCAACAGGGACATCCTCGGCTCACACCCTTCCAACTGCGGTCAGCGGAGCGGCGAAGACGCTGGGGGAGACGTGGATGCCGAGATCTTCGAAGCGGTCAATGAAGCGGGGGCGGATACCGGTGGGGACCGGCTTCCCAAGGAATCGGCCGTGGGCGTCGACCCCGGCCGAGTAGTCGAAAATGAATGCGTCCTGCAGCGTTACGATGTCGCCTTCCATTCCCTGCACCTCGGTGACGTGGGTGATCCGCCGGGTGCCGTCGCGCAGGCGGGAGATCTGGACAATCAGGTTCACGGCTGAGGCGATCTGCTCGCGTATGGCCCGCAGCGGCAGGTCCATGCCGGCCATCAGTACGAGCGTTTCGATGCGGGCGACGGCGTCGCGGGGCGAGTTCGAGTGGACCGTCGACAGGGACCCGTCGTGGCCGGTGTTCATGGCCTGGAGCATGTCCAGGGATTCGCCGCCGCGTACCTCACCCACCACGATTCGGTCGGGGCGCATGCGCAGCGAGTTGCGAAGCAGTTCACGGATGGTCACTTCGCCCTTGCCCTCGGTGTTGGGCGGACGGCTTTCGAGCCGGACCACGTGCCGCTGCTGGATCTGCAGTTCGACGGCGTCCTCGATGGTCACGATCCGCTCGTCGTCGGGCAGGAAAGAAGAGAGGACGTTGAGCAGCGTGGTCTTGCCGGTGCCGGTGCCGCCGGAGACGATGATGTTCAGCTTCGCCTTCACGCAGGCGTTCAGCAGTTCGGCCATTTCCGGTGTTAGCGTGCCGAACTCGATCAGGTTCCGGACCGTCAGCGGCACCTTGCTGAACTTTCTGATGGTCAGCGAGGAACCGCCCACGGCGAGCGGGGGGATAACGGCATTGACGCGGGAGCCGTCCTCGAGGCGCGCGTCCACGAGCGGGGAGGACTCGTCAATGCGGCGGCCCACCTTGGAGACGATCCGCTCGATCACCTTGCGCAGGTGGTCTTCGGAGCTGAACCGCGATTCGGTGAGGGTCAGTTTGCCGTGCCGTTCGACGTAGATCTGGTCCATGCAGTTGACCATGATTTCCGTGACGGCGGGATCGTCCAGGAGGCGCTGCAGGGGGCCGTAACCGAGTACGTCGTCGGCGACATCCTGGACGAGGCGGGAGCGTTCCTCGACGGAGAGCGGGACCTGTTCGGCGTCGATGATCCGGATGAGTTCCTCCCGCGCAGAGGTGCGCAGTTCGTCCTCCTTGGCGGCGGAGTCGTTGAACCGGGTGCCCATCCGCTCGAACAAGGCGGTCGCGGCGCGCTGTTTGAGGGCCGCGAAGACGTCGACCGGCTGCTGGGTCCTGGACCGGTACGCTTCTGCTGGTTCGACGAACGTGGAGGCAGCCGCGGCGGAGGGCTTCCGGAGTTCGACGACGGGGGCCAGGGACGCCGTCGGCTCTGCCCGGGGAGGCTGCGCTGGCGCCGGGTGCTGGGCGGGTGCGGCGGCCGCGGGCTGGGTGCCCTCGGCGGAGCGGAGCCGTTCTGACAGCTTCACTCAGACCACCACCCGGCGGTGCAGCTTCTTTTGCGCGCTGGCCCGCCACACCGGGTCGAAACGTGTAACGAGTTGCCTGAGGCCTTTCACGGCTGGGTCCTTGCGGCCGTCCTGCAGGACCGGGATACCGCGGTTGGTTGAAAATGCTACGGCTTTGGACCGCGGGATGCTGACATCCACGGGTGCGCCGATGGTCGCCTCCACGTCCTGGACACTGAGGCCGGACTTTGAGTCGGCCATGTTCAGGACCACGTGCCGGGTTTCCGGCAGCAGGTCCAGCCGGCGGAGGATTCCAAGGCCGGAGCGGAGCCCCCGGATGCTCGGAACGTCCATGGCGGTGACCCAGACGACGTCGGTGCACTGTTCCATGGCGGCCAGGCCGACCTCGGGGAGGCCGGGAGCGGTGTCCACGACGACGTACTGGAACTGCTCCGCGAGTTGCTCGAGGAGCCGGGAGACCTGTTGCGGGGTGATGTCGTCGGCCTCTTCCGGGCTGCGGGGGGCGCAGAGGGCGTAGATGTTGCTCGGGTGGACGGTCAGGAAGGCCTTGAGCACCAGGGAGTCGTGGCTGGCGGCGGCGGAGACCGCGTCCGTGACGGTGTGTTCTGGATTCAGGTACAGTCCTGACGCCACGTCCCCGAACTGCAGATCCAGGTCGACAATGACGACGCCCATCGGGGCGACCTTGCCCAGGCCGATGGCGATGTTGGTGGCGATGGTGGTCTTGCCGACACCGCCCTTGGGGGAGAAGACCCCGATGACCAGGCCTTTGGGGCCCTCGGCCGGTTGGACGGACGAGGTCCGGTTCCGGCTCGTGTAGGACTGGCAGGCGCGCTCGAGCAGCATCCGGATCTGTGCCGGATCCGAGGCGGGGCTGAGGATATCCCGGATACCGGCGCGCATGGCGAGCAGGATGAAGGCGGGATCCGGCTCGCCGACCAGGACGACGCTGAGTTCGGGCAGTTGCACGTCGAAAACCGTGGCGAGACGGAGCGCGTCCTCGACCGGAATGTCCGGCCCCAGGATGAGCACCTCGGGACGCTCCTGGTTGAGGTTCGCGAACAGCTCGCCGGGGTCCGAGGGGTTGACGAACGCGAAGGTCTGCAGCCCGCCCGGAAGCCCGCCGGCCAGCGCCTGCCGGACTCGGGAATCGAAGTCGGTGTTGGGGGTGATCAGGACAAAGCGGCTCACTTGTAGACCTCCGGTTTCGTCATGATGCCTGGCTTACCGCTATCGGTCGCGCTGAGAGGTTCTTTGCTCAGCCAGATGCTGGCGAATTCCGTGAATTCGGCGGCGTAGACAATCTTTGTGGCATCCACATCGTTCACGGCCACGGTCAGCAGCAATGATCCGGTGGGGAGGGACATGTCCTCTGCCGGCGGCGCTGACCCGTCAGTTGGGGGCTGCGGTGACGGGGTGGCAACGGGCGCCCTCTGCACGGCGGTCACAAGGACCTTGTGGATCGAGAGCTGGGTAGTTGGCTTTTCAGGCTTGGCCTCGATCCCGCCGTCCTTCAAGTTAATGAAGATTCCGATGCGGTCACCCGGGGCGATCCTGCCGCCGACAACGCGCTGCGGTTCCAGCTGGAATGAGACTTCCTGCAGACCATCGGGCACCTGCACGGAGCCACTGGTTTGGAACTCTTCCGGGGCCACCAAGCGTTCGGCGACCAGTTGCTCGCCCGGCAGAAGCTCCACGGCAGTGACCTTTCCGGCCTGACCGTCGAGATTCTTCAGCGCTGACGTGGTGACGGCCTTGCCGGGAAGCTCCTCGCTCGCCACGAAGGGCGCCAAAGCGGCAACCGTGGTGCCGGCGGGCACGGCTTTCTTCACGACGAGGACAGTGACCGGGTCCAGCCCCTGCACTGCCCTGGTGTCGGCACCCTGCGCGTAACTGACCACAAGTATGGCGCCGACGATGGCGAGCACGAGGGCCGCCACTCCTGCCAATAAGCGTGACTTCAAAAAACTGCTCCTGAACCGGTGAGTGAACTACTGGGCGAAACGTGCTATTTGGTGAGGCGGACTATGGTGGCACCATTTTCGTCAACTGGCCCCAGGGAAAACCCGTCGGCCAGGGAAACGTATTTGATGAAGCTTCCGATGAATCCCCGGCAGTTCCCTTCGCAGGCTACGGAGGCGGGGACGTGGGCGGTGGTGTTCTGGAATGAGTTGGGCAGTTTGTTGTCACCACTGAAGCTCCAGCCCTTGACCTTGAACGCGGCAAAGGTAATGAGACCGTAGATGGCCCCGGCCCCGGTGCCGGTTACCTTGTCGAAGACCGGCAGGAAGACCACAACGTCGCGACCGGCGGTGATCTCCGATGCCCAGTGCGTCAGGATTGCCTGGCAGGAGCCCGGGGCACTGTTGCCGGGGTCGCTGCCTCCCTCGGCGACAGCGAGATCGATCAGCGCCCCGCAGATTCCCGGGTCGCTTGTAAGCCAGCCGAAGCCGCCTTCCACGGCGGCTCCGGATGGACCATACAAGCAGTCCGCGTTGGCGTTGCTGCCATGGTTCTGCAGCCGCTGGAGGCTACCGTCCACATGGTTCTTAACCTGGCAGATCGAGAAGGCGACGGGGAACGCCGTCGGGCCTGACCTCGGGCTGCCCCACGTGGCGGTGGAGGCGGCGGTGACCTCCGCGGTGTTGATACCGAGGGCCCGGGCGAAGAACAGCGAAACCTGGTTGGGCTCCTTGCCTGCCTCCTGGGCTCCGGCAGTGACCGTGACCGTGCGGGCCGCCGTATCCAGGTTCAGGGATGCGACATTGCTGAGCCCGTCGCCGGCATTGCTGCTGGTCAGGTTGCGCGCCAGAGTTGAGGAGGCAGCGCAGTCGACGTCGGCAACATTCTTGGCGCACTTCTGGGCAACGGCGATGGCAGCGGAATCGGATCCGTTGTGCAGCTGCGTCCGCTCGGCGTAGAGCATTCCGACGTCGACCGCCACGGCGGCGAATCCCAGCAGCGCCACCATAAGGATCGCGATGAGGACGCTGACGGCGCCGCGCTCGCGGTCCGGTGGCCCGGAGAACCAGTTCAACCGCCGCACAGCATCACTCCCTTGCCTTCCATGGGAAACGGGCCTGCGATTCCGGTCATGGTGGAGAGGCTGTAGGTGATCTTCAGTGTCATCTGGGCGCCGGCGGTGCAATTGGTGGGGTTGAGAACGATGCTGGCATCCGACAGTGCCGGGTTCAGCCCGCTGGCTGCGGCTTTAACCGCTGTGCGGGCGGCCGCGGCATTGTTGTTGATTGCCATGACGCGGACGCCTTCACGGGCCGCGCTGGAGAGCGTGATTTGCGCGTTGTAGGCGCGGCCAAATTCCATGATGCCGAGCAGCAGCATCACCAGCACCGGGGCCAGGAGAGCAAACTCCACCGCGACGGCGCCCCGTTCCGACGTTTTGGACATGGGGGACCGCCTTCCTGAGTCGTGTGCCGGGCGCCTGAACTAGACAGGGTTGGGAAAGGCCGGACCCTACCCCAACCCTGTCTGGCAAATCGTGGTTGGCTACTTCGAACAGGTTCCCGGCGTGGTCACATCGCCGACAGTGGTGGCTGCGGACATGGTTCCGCCCTTGACGCTGCAAGCGACGCCGTTGAACGTGGTGACCAAGTTGTTGCCGAGGAGGGTGACCGCAACGATGATCACGACTGCGATGAGGGAGACCATGATGCCGTATTCGACGGCGGTGGCGCCGCGCTGGTCGCGGCGAAGGCGGTTGGCGAGGTTGGAGAAAAAGGAACGCATGGGGACTCCTGAGCGAGTTAGGGGCTGGCCCTGCACCAGCACTGAGAGGAACTTAGCAACCGCCGACACGCCGGGGATTCGACCTTGACGCATCTTGTGCCAAGGCTTCCCAAACTGCACGTTTCCTGTACGTTCTCTGCGCAGATTCTGCGCTGGATGCCTGCCACCCCGGGACACATAGGAGGACCCCCTCGGCTCTGGGGTCCAAGGGGGTCCGGTCTATTGGGGCAGTTTTGTTGACGGCTGCCAGCTCCCCGGCTATTTGTTGGCGAAGAGCTCCATGAGGCTCATCACTGTTGGTCCGAGCACCACGATGAAGAGTGTGGGAAGGATGAAGAAGATGAGCGGAAACAACATCTTCACCGGCATCTTCATCGCGTGCTCTTCAGCCCGCTGGCGACGCTTGACGCGCATGGCCTTCGCTTGTGACTCCAGCACCCTGGCGATGGCGATGCCGTAGGCGTCTGCTTGGACGACCGCCCGGACGAACGACCGCAAATCCGGAACGTCAACCCGCTGGGCCATGGCCAGGTAAGCTTCCTTGCGGGAGCGGCCCACCTGGATGTCCTGCAAGGTCCTGATCAGCTCATCGGCAAGTGGTCCCTTGCCATTCTGCCCCGCCCGGGCCATTGCGGATTCAAAGCCGAGCCCAGCCTGAACGGAAATCAGCATCTGATCAAGCGCGTTCGGGAGTTCCAGTTTGATGGCCTCGCGGCGCTTCTGTGCGTAATTCCTGATCAGGATGTCCGGCACAAGGTAAGCCAGCACCGTGGCCCCCACCATCAGCAGCACCTTTGGCGGTGTGGGTCCTGAGGAAATGAGTACGATGCCCATCACCGCTCCGGCCAAGGCCAGTAAAGGCTTGACCATAACAACCCGTGCCAGAGGCCAGTCCTTGGGCCGGCCTGCGCCGGCGAGCTGCCGGTCCAACCAGGCGGCGTAGCCCTGCGGCATTGCTTTCTTGGTCAATGAAGCGAGCTGCTCATTGGCGCTGAGAGACGATCCACTTGAGCTGGGACGTCGGCCAAGGTTTGACTGGACATTTCTAAGTCCGGCACGGTCTCCGGTGAACACGAGCCAGGTCATGACCGAGATTGGGAGGATGACCGCCAGAATGGCGGCATAGGCAATGATTTGCACGGTTCTCTCCTACTCAGAATTTCGGCTTGATGATTCGAGTGAGCCAGAATCCGCCCCCGGTAAGGAACACCAAGGCGGCCGCTATCATGCCGTAGCCCGGAAGGGTCCTGAGGAACACCTCCTGGTAGAGCAGATTGAACGAGGTCAGCCCAATGAACATCACGATCGGAAGTGCCATCAGCACCATTGCAGACATTTTTCCCTCCGCACTAAGCGCCCGGATCTGACCGCGGATCTGGTTCCGATCCCGGATGGTCTCGCCCACGTGGTCGAGTACCTGGGCCAGATCTCCGCCGACTTCACGGTGGATATCGATGGCCCTCGCAATCGCGCTGAAGTCCTCGTTGGCGGTCCGGCGCGCCACATCATTCAGCGAATCGCCGAGATCCCTGCCGATCCTGGTCTCATTCACCACCCGATTCAGTTCCTCCGTCATGGGCGCGTCGCTCTCTTGCGCTGCAGCGTCGACAGAACGCAATAGGCTGTGTCCGGCGCGCAGTCCGCCCGCAAACATCTGCAGGGTGTCCGGGACCTGTTCGTCGAACTTCTTCCGCCGCCGGGCCACCAGCAGGTTTAGGGACAGAATGAGGACAACCGGGGCAAGGATCAGCATGAGCGCAGCGAGGGAGAGGCCGCTGACGAGGAACCCCGATACAGCAGCCACAAAAGTTGAGGCCCCGGCAATGAGGAGATAGTCGCCCGGCTGCTTCTTCAGCCCGGCCTCCTCGAGCTTGTCCCGGCTGAGGAGTCCGGAGCCGCGGCGTCGGAGACCTTTGTTCAGAGTCTGCACGGCTTGGTTCGTGAGCTTGGTCAGGTTCGATGAGCGGGCCTGGGCGACGTCCGGGCGACGCCGCGCGAGCTCTACTTGCTGGGATTTGAACAGTACAGACACGGCGATGGCGAGCGCGGCATAGACCAGCAGCAGACCGCCTACGAAGGCCAAGGGCGACAACTGGGGAAGCATGGTTACCGCCCCCTGACCGTTGGTGCGCCAAACACTGACGGGGAGACCGCGATCCCGAGTTCGACGAAGCGGTCCGTGAAACGAGGCCGGACTCCGGTGGGAATCGGTTTCCCGAGAAAACGTCCGTTCGTGTCGACCCCGGCCGAATAATCGAAGACGAAGGCATCCTGGAGGGTGACGATGTCCCCTTCCATGCCCTGGACCTCGGTGATGTGGGTAACGCGGCGACTGCCGTCGCGGAGCCTCGAAATGTGAACAATCAGGTTCACCGCCGAGGCGACTTGCTCGCGGACCGCCCTTAGCGGAAGGTCCATGCCCGCCATCAGCACGAGCGTTTCCAGCCTGGCGATGGCATCGCGGGGCGAGTTGGCGTGCACTGTGGAGATGGAGCCGTCGTGGCCGGTGTTCATGGCCTGCAACATGTCGAGGCACTCGCCGCCGCGGACTTCACCGACGACGATTCGGTCTGGCCTCATTCGCAGCGAGTTGCGCACGAGGTCCCGGATGGAGACCTCGCCCTTGCCCTCGATGTTTTGGGGCCGGCTCTCCAGCCGGACCACGTGGTCCTGCTGCAGCTGAAGCTCCACGGCATCCTCGATAGTCACGATCCGGTCGGTGGCAGGAATGAAAGAGGAGAGCACATTTAAGAGGGTCGTCTTGCCCGTGCCGGTGCCACCCGAAACGATGATGTTCATCCTCGCCAGTACACAGGCCTGAAGGAGTTCAGCCATCTCGGGCGAGAGGCTGCCCATACTGATCAGGTTTTGAACGGTCAGGGGATCCCGGCCGAATTTTCTGATGGTCATCGCCGGACCATTTACTGCGAGGGGTGGAATGATCGCGTTGACGCGGGAGCCGTCGGCGAGCCGGGCGTCAACCAAAGGCGAGGACTCGTCGATGCGTCGCCCTATTCGCGACACAATCCGTTCGATGACCCGCCGCAAAGCATCATCCGAGGTGAATTTCGTGTCCGTCAGGTGGAGCTGCCCAGCGCGCTCAACGTAGATCTGGTCAAAACGGTTGACCATGACTTCAGTGACGGCCGGGTCGTCCAGGAACCGCTGGATTGGTCCGTGCCCCAGGACGTCGTCCGTGATCTCGCGGATCAGGCGTTGCCGTTCTAGGGCCGTGAGGGGAATTTGCTCCTCCTCGAGAACCACCTTCAGTTCGTCTTTGACCGACTGATGAAGTTCCGCTTCTTCGATGGAAGAGTCCGTGATCCGCCCGCCTAGCCGCTCGAACAGCGCCTGACTGGCCCGTTCCTTGAGGGCGTTGAGTGCCTCGCTGGCGACGGACGCTGTTTGCTGGACCTCGACGGCGTCGCTCTGCAACTCGGCGGCCGCCTTGGCCTCATGTATCCTGCCCAGTGTTATCGGTGGCGCCTGGGGAGGGAAAGGACCAGCCGCCGAAGTCTCACGGTCAGACGTTGAACCGGACTGGGCTCCGCCGCGCAATTGCTGGAATCGGTCTGTGAGGCTCACTGGAATACCGCCCTTCTGTGCAGTTGCTTATGCGGTCTGGCTTCCCAACCAGGCTTGAAACGGTCCACGAGCTGGCGAAGACCCTTGGCGGCCGGGTCCCGGTTGCCCTCCTGCAGGATTGGAACGCCTTTATTGGTCGAAAACGGGAGCGTTCGGGAACGCGGAAGAACTACGTCAACCGGCACCCCGATTGTGGCTTCGACGTCCTTCAGAGTCAGTCCGGCGCGACGGTCGGCCATGTTCAGCACGATGTGGCGTTGCTCCGGAACCAATCCCAGATCCTCCAGGATCTGGAAGCCCGTGCGCATTCCCCTGATGCTTGGGACGTCCATACCGCAGATCCACACCGCGTCGGTGGCCTGTTCGAGCGTGGCCAGCACATGCTCACCAAGGCCCGGAGCGGTGTCCACCACGATGTACTGGAACTCCTGACGGAGCTGGTTGAGCAGGTGGGTGACATGCGCTGCCGTGATTCGGTCCATCTCCACGGGGGAGCGCGGTGCGCACAAGGCGTAAATGCCGGCCGGATGGACAGTCAGATAGGTCTTGAGGACCATTGAATCTTGGCTGGCGGCACCCATTACGGCATCGGTGATGGTGAACTCCGGTTCGAGCAGCAGGCCACTGGCGACGTCCCCGAACTGCAGATCAAGGTCGACGATGACAACACTCATCGGAGTTGCCTTACCAAGTCCGACCGCGAGGTTGGTGGCCACAGTGGTCTTGCCAACGCCGCCCTTGGGCGACATGACCGCAATGACCCGACCTGGTGCGCTATTCTCCATGTGCTCCGAAGCCTGTGGTGCCAGGCCCCGACGCCGGCCAGCAGCGGCGAGGCTTGCCCGCTCCAGCATGACACGGATGGTATCCGGGTCAGCGCCAGGGTCCAAGAGATCACGAACTCCGGCACGCATCGCCTGCAGCACCGTCTCGGGGGTAGACGGCGCCGCCAGAATGACACTGATTTCGGGGTACTGAAGGTCCACGACTGAGGCGAGCTTCAGCGACCCGTCGACGGAGATGCCGGGTCCAAGGATCAAGACCTCAGGAGGCTCTCCCACCATCTGGCGGAGCACGTCCCCCGGCCCGTCGGGAAGATAGTCAACCTGAAAGACCTGCAAGGAGCCGTGCATGCCGGCTATGGCGAGTCGGACCAACCGTTCAAAATCGCCGTTGGGCGTGAGGAGTACGAAGCGGCTCATCGGAACAACCTTGATGAGTCAACGTAGGATGCCCCATCTTCGACTGCATCGCTGGGTTCCTTAGAAAGGTAGACCTTACCGAACTCCGCAGCGTATACGATCCGTTCCGCGTCCGCCGAGTTCCTGGCGATGGTGATGAGGTACGTGTCGTCAGTCTGCGCCTTGTCGCTGGCCGACGTGGAGGCCACCTGACTGGTTCCCGACGCGGTGCCGGCCTCGCCGGTCTGTGCCGCCGTTCCATTGCTGAACTGTGCCCCTGTCACGAGCACTTTGTGGAAGCTCAATTGCGTCTTGCTCGATTTGGTACCCGCTTCGCCTTCCGGGCCGCTGGCCTGATCGAGTGACAGGAAGATACCCACCGTGTCACCGGCGGCCACCTTGCCACCGGCCACGCGTTCAATCGGCAACTTCAGCGTGAGCTCCTGAAGCCCAGCGGGGACCTCGACGCGCGACGGGCCCAGGAAGGACTTTGCTTCGACCATCCGGGTGGACAGCAGTTGCTCGCCCGGCACCAGATCAACGGCTGCCACCTTGGAGCCCAGCGTCGTCAGATCGGTGACATTGTGTTCTGCCAGCGCAACCTTCGGCACAGACTTCTGGATGACCGCGGAAGCGATCTCGTCAGCGCCAGCTCCGGCCGGAATGGCCTTCTGCACCACGTAGATTGTTTCTGTTTCCGTGCCGGCCAACGCGCGATTATCCGCATTTTGGACGTATGAGACTAGTAATACGGTTCCGATAATTGCCACAATTAATGCGGCGATGCCCCCCAGCAGGCGTGTTCTCATCTTATTTTCCCCTTAGAAATTACCTATTTAATCAATTTGATGTCAACTGTTCCAAGATCTGCACCTGTGCCGCCGCCCCCTGTCCAGGAGGCTATGGATTCAAACTTGACGAACTGGCCGATAATGCAGCGGGCGTTTCCTTCCTTGCAGGCCAAAGACTCGTTCATACCTGGATCATCTTTCGTGTTGCGAAATTCGTATTCGTGGTTGTTGCCGAACTTCCAGCCCCAAACCTTGAATGTGGCGTATCCGATGATATGAAAAGTGCCGTTCTGGCCTTGGTTGGTCGCGTCGTCGAAAACGGGGAAGGGGACATTGACCTCTCCTCCTCCGGTAATGGTCGCGGCCCAGTCCGTGAGAACCGCGGAACATCCAGCTGGCGGGTTGTTGCCCGGGTCGGAACCGAGGTCGTTGCTGCCGAGTGTCGTCTCTGCTTCACAGGGCTCGTCTTGGTCGAGCCAGCCCCAGCCCCCCGGTATCTCCGCCCCGGAAGGGTCTGTGCAAGTCCCCCCTGGCTTGTACGAGATTTTCTGCACCTCGCCGGTGGGGCTTGCCGTTGAGAGGTTGAAACAGTTGTCCGAGATCGCCAGCGGAAAACCCGAGCCACCAATGGGTGGGGACATGGAAGCTGTTGCATGCGCTCCGACTGTGACAGGCGGTGCGTTCAGGGCGCTGGCGAACATTTTTGTGAGAAATCCTGCGCCGCTTGTTCCATTGAGGGTGGACGTTGCCACTGTGACCTGGTTGGGCACCGAGAGATCCACCGAATCGATGCTCGTGGCGCCGTCCTTGGAATTTCCGCCGCTCAACTCGGCCGCCCACGTCGTGGCCTCGGCGGTAGTGCAACCGCCGGCCGCGTGGCACTGCTGTGCGGCTGCCATGGCGCCTGCATCCGCCGCATTCTGCAGCTGAGCACGTTCGCCATAGATCTGGCCCACGTCCACTGCAATCGCTCCGGCGCCGATTAGGACGAGCATCATCACGGCGACCAGTACGCCGGTGGCACCCCGCTCGTTATCCTGACCGCGCATCAGCCTCCGCATCGCATGGCCCCCTTCCCCTCGAGCTCGAGACTCGTGCCGAGCAACCCGGTAAGAGCGCCAGCCGTATAGGTAACAGTGACCACAGCATTCCCGGGAGATCCTGTGCAGACGCTGGAGAAATCAAAACCGAACGATGCGGCTGTGAGCCCTGGCGCGCCGGCTATTCCGGCAGCTCTGGCAGCAGCCTCGTCATGCTCCACTGCCATTGTGCGGGCGGCCTCGCGGGCAGCCTGGGTGACTGAAATCTGAAGGTTGTACATGTGCGAGAATTCGACGATCCCGCCGACCAGGACCAGCAGAAGCGGAGCCACAAGACCAAATTCGACGGCGGCGGCCCCCCTCTCGCGGTCGTCGGAGCCTGCGCCCCGCCTCCTTGACTTGCTGCGCTTCATTGGATCCCCCCAAGGGATAGATGCCATTTGAAAAGCTGAGTGTGCCGCGCCCGCTTGCGGACGCGGCACACTCGGTGTTAATGAGACCTGACTTGATGTGTGTTAGCTGGTCTTCCATTTGGCGACTTCGGCGCCGAGGTTGGTGAACCAAGTGTTGAGGGCACCGCCGAAGGCAGTCACACCCACGATGATTGCAATGGCGATGAAGGCCACGAG
This sequence comes from Arthrobacter sp., assembly GCA_034376805.1. GTDB lineage: Bacteria > Actinomycetota > Actinomycetes > Actinomycetales > Micrococcaceae > Arthrobacter. Next base: position 52,569 of record JAXMJF010000040.1, on the reverse strand, counting down.
CAGCGAGTATTCCGTCGCGGTTGCGCCCTTTTCGGATTCCATCTTGTCCTTGATGCCGGCGACAAATGCGAGCATTGAAACCATGAGACCAGTCATTTTGAAGTTCCTTTTCCAGAGTTTTGAATGAGTAACGAAATTCCAGCAAATCCCCTGTTGCCAACCCCCTGGAGTTCCGTTGGGACAACATTTGCACGGCGATTAAGGGCACAGCAATGAATTGGAATACTCGACTTTTTGGGGTGCAAAAGGGGCCGCCACCTAGGACAATCCGGGGGTGTACTCAGTTCGTCCCGGCAGGTGGTCGCCCACTACTTGGATTGATACGCCCGCTTACTAATGGGGGCAGAGATACGGCAGTTGCTGGAGTTACGGAAGAAGCAGGATGATGGCCAGGCCAGCCGCCAGCATCGAGGGGCCGTAGGCAACCTCTTGTGGCTTGTTTCCACGGTTTTTCAGCACCAGGATGACGGAGGCGAGGCCGCCCGCAACGAAGGCCAGGGCTCCGCCGTAGAAGAGGTGCGCCCAGCCTAGGTAGCCTAAGTACAGTCCAAGAGGTGCTGCGAGCTTCACATCGCCCATTCCGAGGCCGTTACCGCTGGTCAACGCCAAAATTAGGTACAAAATGAACAAGATTACGGACCCCGCGGCTCCGCGATACAGGTCCCCGGCGGCTCCCTGAGCCAGCGCGGCGAAGGCCAGCAGCACCAGGCCGGCCCCCAGCAGGGGGCCGACGAGCCGGTTAGGCAGCAAATGGTGCACAATATCGATCCGTGCCAGCGGAACGGCTAAAACGCCTAGTAATACGTACGCGGGAAGTTCGGCTGCACCACCGAAGCGCCAGGCCAGCAGGGCCGAGAGAACAAACGTGACCGCCGCGGTCGTGATTTGCAGCCGATTGGAGGCGTCGCCGGCCAGCTGGGGGAGGACGCGCCGGATATCGGCGTCGGCCAGGAGTCCCAGGCACATGCCGGCCAGCCCGACCCCGGCAATAAACAGCGGCGAGGCGGAGGCAGCGGCGGCGGTCTCGAACACGGTTCCTCCAGTGATGCGGCGGGCCGGGGGCGGGCAGAATGCATCCGGACACCCCATTTTGACCCAGTGACTGCTCTTCCGCTATTCTTGGTAGTCGTTGTGCGTGTCCTTCTCGATGATGCGTGCCCGCTTGGGAATCCGGTTGCAGGATGACTACCCAACGTGCACATTCGAGACTTCAGGACGACTGGTTACATAGAGCCCTCACCTCTGTTCCGGTAGCGCATAGATAGTAGGTGCACCTTCGCGTGACGCCTAAAACAAGAACGCCAGAACAAGAACGAGGCAAACACCGTGCGTACGTACACCCCGAAGCCCGGCGATATCAACCGCCAGTGGCACGTCATTGACGCCACAGACGTTGTCCTTGGTCGTCTCGCGAGCCAGACCGCAATCCTGCTGCGCGGCAAGCACAAGGCCACCTTTGCGTCCCACATGGACATGGGCGACTTCGTCATCATCATCAACGCTGAGAAGGTTGCCCTCACCGGCGCCAAGCTGGAGCAGAAGCGCGCATACCGCCACTCCGGTTACCCGGGCGGCCTGACCTCCGTCACCTACGCGGAGCTGCTGGAATCCAACCCGGTCCGCGCCGTGGAGAAGGCCATCAAGGGCATGCTCCCGAAGAACTCCCTCGCTGCACAGCAGCTGGGCAAGCTGAAGGTTTACAAGGGTGCCGAGCACCCCCACGCCGCCCAGCAGCCCAAGACTTTCGAAATCACCCAGGTCGCCCAGTAGTCCTGGCCACCAACCAACTTTTAATCAAGGAGAATCGTGGCTCAGAACGAAGAACTGACCACCGAAGCCGTTGAGGCTGAGGAAAACCTGACCAGCTACACCTCGGAAAGCGGTGCTGCAGAAGCAGCTGCGCCGAAGAAGGAACGCCCGGCACTGACCGTCGCCGGCGCTGCAGTTGGCCGTCGCAAGGAAGCCGTCGCACGCGTTCGCGTTGTGCCCGGTTCCGGCAAGTGGATCATCAACGGCCGCGAACTGGCCAACTACTTCCCGAACAAGCTGCACCAGCAGGACGTCAACGAGCCCTTCAAGATCCTCGATCTTGATGGCGCCTACGACGTCATCGCCCGCATCCACGGTGGTGGCATCTCCGGCCAGGCCGGTGCCCTGCGTCTCGGCATCGCTCGTTCGCTGAACGAGATTGACACCGAGAACAACCGCGCCACCCTGAAGAAGGCCGGTTACCTGCGTCGTGACGCCCGCGTCATCGAGCGCAAGAAGGCCGGTCTCAAGAAGGCCCGTAAGGCACAGCAGTACTCGAAGCGCTAATCCCGCTTCCAAGCGCCTTTGGCGCTTGCACGAAAGCCCGTTCCGCCCTTTGTGGCGGGGCGGGCTTTCGCCGTTAAACCAGCGCAAACACGGCGTATGGCCGGTAACCGGGCGGCGCCGCGAGTCCGCCCAGTGGCCTCGGGGCCGGAAGCGCCCACCTCATCGTCTAAACTTGACCCGATGTCTAGATTATTTGGAACAGATGGTGTCCGGGGTTTGGCTAACGGCCTGCTGACGGCCGAACTGGCGTTGCAGCTGGCCCAGGCCGCCGCCGTCGTGCTTGGCCATGACCGCAATACCAGCGGAACCCGGCCGCGCGCCGTGGTGGCCCGCGACCCCCGCGCCAGCGGTGAGTTCATTGCGGCTGCCGTGGAGGCGGGGCTGTCCAGCTCCGGTATCGACGTCTACGATGCCGGCGTGCTGCCCACCCCGGCCGCGGCCTATCTGGTGGCAGACCTGGACGCGGACTTCGGCGTGATGATCTCCGCCTCGCACAACCCCGCCCCGGACAACGGCATCAAGTTCTTTGCCCGCGGCGGCCAGAAGCTGCCCGATGACGTGGAAAACGCCATCGAGGCACAGCTCGGCAAAGAGCCGCGCCGCCCGGTCGGCGGCGAGGTCGGCCGGATCCAGCGCTTCTCCGACGCCGAGGACCGCTACATCGTCCACCTGCTCGGCACCCTCCCGCACCGCCTGGACGGACTCAAGGTAGTGCTGGACTGCGCCCACGGCGCGGCCAGCGGTTGTTCCCCCCAGGTCTTCAAGGACGCCGGCGCCAACGTCATTGTCATCGGCGCCGAACCGGATGGCCTCAACATCAACGACGGCGTCGGGTCAACCCACCTGGGGCCGCTGGCCGAGGCAGTCCTGTCACACGGCGCCGACCTGGGCATCGCGCACGACGGCGACGCGGACCGCTGCCTCGCCGTGGACCACGAAGGGAACGTAGTCGACGGCGATGAGATCATGGCCATCCTCGCCGTCGCGCTGAAAGCCTCGGGCAAGCTCAAGGATGATGTCCTCGTGGCCACTGTGATGAGCAACCTTGGACTCAAGATCGCACTGCGCGAGGCCGGCATCAGCCTGCGCGAAACCGGTGTGGGCGACCGTTACGTCCTGGAAGGGATGCGGGAAGGCGGCTTCAACCTCGGCGGCGAGCAGTCCGGCCACGTGATCTTTGCCGACCACGCCACCACCGGCGACGGCGTCCTCACCGGCCTGCAGATCGCCGCCCAGGTGGCACTCACCGGCCGCCCGCTGAAGGAACTGGCCAAGGTGATGACCAAACTCCCGCAGGTCCTCATCAACGTCAAGGGCGTGGACCGCACCCGGGTCAACGGCGACGACGCCGTGGCAGCGGCCGTGGCCCGCGCCGAGGCTGAGCTCGGCGACACGGGCCGTGTGCTCCTGCGCCCCTCCGGCACCGAACCGGTAGTGCGCGTCATGGTGGAGGCAGCATCGCAGGAGACCGCCCAGGCCGTCGCGGAGCGCCTCGCGCAGGTGGTCCGGACCGAGCTGGCCCTGGAGCTTGTCGCGGACTGAGTTCCCATTGCTGGTTGTGGTGCTGCTACAGGGTACGGTCTGTGCGGAGGGCGTCCCGGATTTCGGTCAGCAGCGCGATCTGAGGATCCTCGGCTGCCTCCTCCTTCACGTCCGGGTTGATGCCGAGGCGGCGGTTGCGCCGTTCGATCAAGTGGTTCATGGGCACAACCACTACGAAGTAGATGGCGGCCGCAATCAGGAGGAAGTTGACGATCGCCGTCAGCAATACACCGAACTTGATGTCGTTGCCGTTCAGCGTGACGACGGCGAAGCTGTCGAAGTTGGGCGAACCAACCAGGCCCGCAATGAAGGGCATGAGGACACTTTGAACGAGAGCCGTGACCACGGCGCCAAACGCGGCACCGATTACGACTGCGACGGCAAGGTCTACGACGTTGCCCTTGAGAATGAAGCTCTTGAATCCGTTTAACATGTCCCCAAGTTAACCCGGCCGCGTGAACGCCTTGTGTCGTGGAGGTAAGTTCTGCGGTCCGTGTCGGTGCTCTGGCTTGCCGGGCCCCTACAGGTACGCTGGGGCCGCTTCGAGTCCGAAGTATTCCTCAAGGGTCGCGATGCCCCGGGTGTGCATATCGACCGCCGTCTCCACGCCGACGAAGCGCAGGTGCCAGGGCTCGTAGTAGTAGCCGGTGATCTCATGGAACATCCACGGGTAACGCACCACGAAGCCGAAGAGGTGTGCGTTGGACTTCGCCCAGACCGCGGCCGGCTGGTTGGCGAACGCGGGGGTGAAGCTGTCCCGCCCGCTGCCGTCGCCGATGTCGAACGACCAGCCGGTCTGGTGCTCCGAATAGCCGGGCCGCGCGGAGGCGGTGTCCGCCGCGGCCTGGCCCTCCGCGTTCACCCACCGGTTGTACGTGGTGATCTGGGTATTGAAGGAGCGGTAGCCGCTCGCCAGGGTAATGACGACGCCGGCCGCCGCGGCCGCCGCGAACATCTTCTCCGCCGCACCCGCCGTCGTGCTGTTGAGCAGGGCCGATTCGCCGGAGGTGGCCAGGCGCACGCGCGGCTGGACCAGGTCGGCTGGCACGTAGCCGGCGGGGGAGAGCGGCCGGTGTTTGTTCACGACCACCCAGGGACTCGCCGGGTCGGTGAGCGAGTGGCGGGCGGGCGGTGCCGCAAGGGATGGCTCCGGAGCCGGCGGTGTGTCTGCCGGCGCCGTGGCCGCGGGGCTGTCCGGCAGGGGCTCAGCGGAGGGCGTGGCAGTGACGGAGGCCGTCGCGGTGGTTCCCGCCGTCGTCGCTGACAAGGACGGGGATGCGGGGGCGGACGCCGCCGGAGGGGCATCGCCGGGGGTGCAGGCGCTCAGGGCCGCGAGGCCCGAACCGGCCATCAGCAGCCGGCTAAAAGCCCGCCGGCTGGGCGCGCCGGCCATATTACCCGGACCAGCCGGACGCTCCGAGGACCCGTCGTAGCACACGTGTGCTAGACCTTGCGGAGCAGCATACGGCGGATGGAATGGTCGGCGTCCTTGGTGAGGACCAGCTGGGCGCGGCCGCGGGTGGGGAGGACGTTCTCCTCCAGGTTCGGTTCGTTGATGCGCTTCCAGATCTCGCGGGCAGTCACTTCCGCCTCGGCGTCCGAGAGTGTGGCGTAGCGGTGGAAATAGGACTCCGGCTGCGCGAACGCGGTGGTCCGGAGTTTGCGGAAGCGGTCCACGTACCACTCCTCAATGTAGGACGTTTTGGCATCAACATAGATGGAAAAATCGAAGAAGTCACTCAGGGCCAGGCCCTGCCGGCCGTCGTGCCGCGGCCGGGCCGGCGCCAGGACGTTCAGGCCCTCGACGATCAGCACGTCGGGGCGGCGCACCACCACTTCTTTGCCCGGGACGATGTCATAGGTCACGTGGGAGTACCAGGGCGCCCGGACTTCCTCGGCGCCGCCCTTGATCTCGCTCACAAAGCGGAGCAGTGCACGGCGGTCATAGGACTCGGGGAACCCCTTGCGCTCGAGCAGCTGGCGGCGTTTGAGCTCCGACAGGGGGTACAGGAAGCCGTCGGTGGTAATCAACTCAACATTGGGGGTGCCGGGCCAGCGGCGGAGCATCTCACGGAGCACACGGGCGATGGTCGATTTACCCACGGCCACCGAACCGGCGACGCCGATCACGAACGGCGTGCGCTGGGTCTGCTCGCCCAGAAAGGTGGTGGTGGCCGCATGGAGCTGGCCTGCCGCCTCGACATACAGGTGCAGCAGCCGGGACAGCGGGAGGTAGACCTCGCGGACTTCCTTCATGTCAAGGGGATCGCCGAGGCCGCGGAGACGGAGTACGTCCTCCTCGTTGAGGGGCTGCTCCATCTGGGCAGCGAGCCGGGACCAGGTCTGCCGGTCCAGCTCCACGAACGGGGAGACGCCGTCGCCGTTCGCTTCATTGCGTTGCAAAGTCACCCTAGAGATTCTGCCCTCCGCCGGGCCGAGAGCGAAATGGACGAGCCCGTCCGTGCAGCAGACGCGCCCCGCCCGGGCCGCGCAAGGGGTGTTGGACGCGCTGGTCCTACGTCCGCTGTCCGGGAAACCCGCTAGGCTTATGTCCATGTGTGGAATCGTTGGATATGTGGGCCACTCCGCTGGCCGGGTAAATACTGGACACAATGCCCTGGATGTTGTCCTTGAGGGACTGCGGCGCCTGGAATACCGGGGCTACGACTCTGCAGGCATCGCCGTGGTAGCTGACGGAGCCATTTCGTCCCGCAAGAAGTCGGGCAAACTGAGCAACCTGATTGCCGAACTCGAGGCCAGCCCGCTGCCGGACTCGCTGACCGGCATCGGTCACACGCGCTGGGCGACCCACGGCGGCCCGACCGACCTGAACGCCCACCCGCATCTCGCCGATGAGGGCAAGCTGGCCGTGATCCACAACGGCATCATCGAGAACTTTGCCGAGCTCAAGCTGGAGCTCGTGCGCAAGGGCGTCACCTTCAAGTCCGAGACCGACACCGAAGTTGCTGCCGCCCTGCTGGGCGACATCCACCGGAACCAGATCCACGGCTCGTCCAAGGGCGACCTCACCAAGGCCATGCAGCTGGCCTGCCAGCGCCTCGAAGGCGCCTTCACCCTCCTCGCCATCCACGCGGACCAGCCCGACGTCGTCGTGGCGGCCCGCCGCAACTCCCCGCTCGTCGTGGGCCTCGGCGACGGCGAGAACTTCCTAGGCTCCGACGTCTCCGGCTTCATCGACTACACGCGCCGCGCCGTCGAACTCGGCCAGGACCAGATCGTCACCATCACCGCCGACACCGTGGAAATCACGGACTTCTACGGCGCCCCGGCCGAAGGCAAGGAATACCACGTCAACTGGGATCCGGCCTCCGCGGAGAAGGGCGGCTTCCCGTCCTTCATGGAAAAGGAAATCCACGACCAGCCGGACGCCGTGCTGCAGACCCTGCTGGGACGCTCGGACATAAACGGCCGGCTGACCCTGGACGAGCTCCGGGTTGATCCGGAACTGCTCAAGCACGTGAACAAGATCATCGTCCTCGCCTGCGGTACCTCCGCCTACGCCGGACAGGTCGCCAAGTACGCGATCGAGCACTGGTGCCGGATCCCCACCGAGGTGGAGCTCTCCCACGAATTCCGCTACCGCGACCCGATCGTGGACGAGAACACCCTGATCGTCTCGATCTCCCAGTCCGGCGAGACGATGGACACCCTGATGGCCGTCCGCTACGCCAAGGAACAGGGCGCCAAGACGGTCTCGATCTGCAACACCAACGGGTCCACCATCCCGCGTGAATCCGACGCCGTGCTGTACACCCACGCGGGCCCGGAAATCGCCGTCGCCTCCACCAAGGCCTTCCTGGCGCAGATCACCGCCGCCTACCTCCTGGGCCTTTACCTGGCCCAGCTGCGCGGCAACAAGTTCCAGGGCGAGATCAAGGACATCCTCGCGGACCTCAACAAGATTCCGGCCAAGATCCAGCAGATCCTCGACAATGAGGGCCAGATCAAGGAGCTCGGCCAGTCCATGGCCGACGCCAAGTCCGTGCTGTTCCTGGGCCGCCACGTTGGCTTCCCGGTGGCGATGGAGGGCGCGCTCAAGCTCAAGGAGCTCGCCTACATCCACGCCGAGGGCTTCGCCGCCGGTGAGCTCAAGCACGGCCCGATCGCGCTGATCGAGGAGGGCCAGCCGGTCTTCGTGGTAGTCCCCTCGCCCCGCGGCCGCGACTCGCTGCACGCCAAGGTGGTCTCCAACATCCAGGAAGTCCGGGCGCGCGGAGCCAAGACGATCGTCATCGCCGAAGAAGGCGACGAGGCCGTCAAGGCCTACGCCGAGCACGTCTTCTACATCCCGGAGACCCCCACGCTGCTCGCGCCGCTGCTCAGCACCGTCCCGCTGCAGATTTTCGCCCTCGCCCTGGCGTCCGCCAAGGGTTACGACGTGGACCAGCCTCGCAACCTGGCCAAGAGCGTAACCGTAGAATAGCGCCATGATTGTTGGCATTGGCGTAGACGTCGTAGACATTGAACGGTTCGGCCGGCAGCTGGAGCGCACCCCCGGGCTGCGTGACAGGCTGTTCGTCCCCGCGGAGCGCGAACTGAACACGCGCTCCCTGGCGGCCCGGTTCGCCGCCAAGGAAGCCGTGGCCAAGGTCCTCGGCGCCCCGGCCGGCATGAACTGGCAGGACTGCTGGATCGGGCTGGACCAGAACGGTCCCACGGTCCAGGTCAAGGGCACCGTGCTGGCCGTGGCCGAGTCGAAAGGCGTCAAACGCTGGCACCTGTCCATGAGCCACGACGGCGGCATCGCCACGGCGACAGTCATCGCCGAAGGCTGAGCTTTACCAGCGGCGAACCACGACGCATTTCCCACAGCGACTGCACCGCGAATGGACTGAAACCATGATCAGCGCCTACACCGGAACCCAGATACGAGAGGCTGAAACGCCTTTTCTTGAAGCCGGTGCGGGCGCTGTTCTTATGCAACGGGCCGCCTACGGGCTGGCCAACGCGGTGGTCCGCGAACTCCGGACCCGCGGGGAGCGCCTCTACGGCGCCAGCGTCACCGTGCTCGCCGGCAAGGGCAACAACGGCGGGGACGGGCTGTTCGCGGCCGCCATGCTGGCTGGCCGCGGCATGCGGACGACGGCGGTGCTCACCGGCGGGGAGGCCCACCCGGAAGGACTCGCGGCCTTCGAAAAGTCCGGCGGCCACGTGATCCGCCTGACGCAGGGAAACGTCACCGCCGCGGCGGCAGCAGCCGCGTCATCCGGCGTCGTTATTGACGCGGTCCTCGGCACTGGCGCGCAGGGCGGGCTTCGGGGCCCGGCCGCGGAGCTGGTCGAGGCGGTGGGGCGCTCCCGGCCAGGGTTCGTGGTGGCCTGCGACATTCCCAGCGGCGTGGACGCTGACACCGGGGAAGCCCATCCCCCCGTACTCCGTGCGGAGCTGACCGTGACGTTCGGGGCGGCCAAGGCCGGAGTGCTGGCCGATCCCGGAGCGGACTTCGCCGGACGTGTGCAGGTGATCCCGATCGGGATCGAGGCTGCCCTGCCGGATCCGGCGATGCGCCGGCTGCAGTCCGGGGACCTCGCCATGCTCCTGCCCCACCCCGGGCGGCGCTCCCACAAATACTCCCGGGGCGTCCTCGGCGTCGTGGCCGGCTCGCAGCAGTACCCCGGCGCCGCGGTGCTGGCCTGCCGCGGCGCGCTGGCAGCCGGTGTGGGCATGGTGCGTTACCTCGGCCCTCCGGAGGTCGCGGACCTGGTCCGCCGGTCCTGCCCGGAAGTCGTGTGCGGCTCCGGCAGCGCCGCGGACGCCCACGTCCAGGCCTGGCTGCTGGGACCGGGGATCGACGAACACGCCCATGAGCAGCTCGAACGCGTCCGCGACGCCGCAGCCACCGGGCTTCCCGTCGTGGCCGACGCCGGGGCGCTGCCGGCCCTGCCCCGGGCCCTCACCCCGCAGTTCGTGCTGACACCGCACGCCGGTGAGCTTGAAACCCTGCTGGCGCGCTACGGCGCCGCCCCCGGCCGGCCCGGAGTGGAGGGCGCCACCCTCGCGGCCGCCCGGCGGGCCAGCGACCTCACCGGGGCCACCGTCCTGCTCAAAGGCGCCACGACGCTCGTGGCCGCTCCCTCGGGGGCCGTTTTCAGCCAGGACGACGCGACCCCTTGGCTGGCCACCGCCGGCAGCGGGGACGTCCTGGCCGGCATTCTGGGAGCCCTGCTCGCGCAGCTGGCCGGGGGCACCGGGACGTTCGCTTCCCTCGGGATCCGTGCCGACGACCGCTGGGCCGGCATCGCGGCGCTGGCCGCCAGCGTCCACGGCCGGGCCGGGAGCCTTGCCTCGGACGGTGGGCCGGTGACGGCCTCGGACGTCGCGCAATCCGTGCGGGAGGTCATCGCGAAGCTGTAACAAACGCGCACGTCGAGTGCGCCGAGTCAATTGGTAACCCTACTTACAAGTAGTCTGTCTAGAGAATTTTCGCCACGCACGAGGAGTACACATGGAAGTCTGGCCCGGAACGGCATACCCGCTGGGAGCCACCTTTGACGGCACCGGCACCAACTTTGCCCTGTTCAGCGAACGTGCCGAGCGGGTGGAGCTGTGCATCCTTGCTGATGATCTGACCGAAACCCGCATCGAGCTGACCGAGGTGGACGGCTATGTCTGGCACTGCTACCTGCCGCACATCCAGCCCGGCCAGAAGTACGGCTACCGGGTCCACGGCCCGTACGAGCCCGAGAACGGCAACCGCTTCAACCCGAACAAGCTCCTGATGGACCCGTACGCCAAGGCCATTCAGGGCCAGATCGACTGGGATCCGGCGCTCTTCACCTACGAGTTCGGCGACCCCGATTCCCGCAACGACGCCGACTCGGCGCCACACACCATGCACGGCGTGGTCATCAACCCGTTCTTCGAGTGGGACGGCGACCGCCAGCCGCGGATCCCGTACCACCAGTCGGTTATCTACGAGGCCCACGTCAAGGGCCTGACCGAGCTGCACCCGGAGGTCCCCGAAGACCAGCGTGGCACCTTTGCCGGCGTCGCGCACCCGGCCGTGATTGACCACCTGAAGAAGCTCGGCGTCACCGCGATCGAGCTCATGCCCGTGCACCAGTTCGTCAACGACGGCACGCTCGAGGAGAAGGGCCTCAACAACTACTGGGGCTACAACACCATCGGCTTCTTCGCCCCGCAGAACACCTACAGCTCCTCCGGCGACGTCGGCCACCAGGTCCAGGAATTCAAGGCCATGGTCCGGGAGCTGCATAAGGCCGGCATGGAAGTGATCCTCGACGTGGTCTACAATCACACCGCGGAAGGCAACCACCTCGGCCCCACCCTGTCCTTCAAGGGCATCGACAACCAGGCCTACTACCGTCTCGTCGATGACGACATGAAGCACTACATGGACTACACCGGCACCGGAAACTCCCTCAACGTCCGGCACCCGCACTCCCTCCAGCTGCTGATGGACTCCCTGCGTTACTGGGTGACGGAAATGCACGTCGACGGCTTCCGCTTCGACCTTGCCTCCACGCTCGCCCGCGAGTTCTACGACGTCGACAAGCTCTCCACTTTCTTCGAACTCATCCAGCAGGACCCGATCGTTTCCCAGGTCAAGCTGATCGCCGAGCCTTGGGACATCGGCCCGGGCGGCTACCAGGTGGGCAACTTCCCGCCGCAGTGGACCGAGTGGAACGGCAAGTACCGCGACACGGACCGCGACTTCTGGCGCGGCGAGCCCTCCACCCTGGGCGAATTCGCGTCCCGCCTGACCGGCTCCGCGGACCTGTACGAAAGCTCGGCGCGGCGCCCGGTGGCCTCGATTAACTTCGTCACCGCCCACGACGGATTCACCATGCGCGACCTGGTGTCCTACAACGAGAAGCACAACGACGCCAACGGCGAGGGCAACAACGACGGCGAATCCCACAACCGGTCCTGGAACTGCGGCGAAGAGGGAGACACCGACGATGACCGCGTCCTGACCCTCCGTGCCCGCCAGCAGCGCAACTTCATCGCCACCCTGCTGCTCTCGCAGGGTGTTCCGATGCTCCTGCACGGTGACGAGCTCGGCCGCACGCAGCAGGGCAACAACAACACCTACTGCCAGGACTCCGAGCTGAGCTGGATCCACTGGGATGCGATGGACCAGCCGCTGGTGGAGTTCACCGCGGTCGTCAACAAGATCCGCCGCGATCACCCGACCTTCCGGCGCAGCCGCTTCTTCGACGGCCGCCCGGTCGTTCGGGGTGAAGGCGAGAAGCTGCCGGACATCGTCTGGCTGAAGACGGACGGCACGGGAATGCTCCCGGAGGACTGGGACAGCGGCTTCGGCCGGACCATTGGCGTGTTCTACAACGGCCACGGCATCCAGGAACAGGACTCCCGCGGCCGCCGGATCACCGACGACAGCTTCCTGCTCGGGTTCAACGCCCACGACGACGACGTGGACTTTGCGCTGCCGTCCGAGGAATACTCACCGTTCTGGGACGTACTGGTGGACACCGCGGATCAGGCCGACACCGAGGAGCCGCTCAAGGCCGGGGCAGTGCTGAAACTCGCCGCCAAGTCCATGGTGGTGCTCCGCGCCCACTCCGGCCCCGAGGTGGAAGTGGACTACTCCGCGGCCGCGTCGCTGGCCTCCATGGCCGAGCACGAGGACGCCCACGAGGAGATGGTGGAAGCCCAGGAAGAGGCCGCCGCCACCAGCGCCGCGAAAGCTGCCGCCAAATGAGGACACCCGTCTCCACCTACCGGCTTCAGATCCGGCCCGGCTTCACCCTCCAGGATGCTGCCGAGACCGTGCCCTACCTGAAGTCGCTCGGCGTGGACTGGATCTACCTCTCGCCGATCCTGACCGCGGAGAAGGGCTCGGACCACGGCTATGACGTCACCGACCCCTCCGCGATCGACCCGGACCGGGGCGGACCGGAGGGCCTGATCGCTGCCTCAAAGGCGGCACGGGCCGCCGGGATGGGCGTGCTCGTCGACATCGTGCCCAACCATGTCGGCGTCGCAACACCCGTGCAGAACCCGTGGTGGTGGTCCCTGCTCAAGGAGGGGCAGCAGTCCCACTACGCCCCGGCGTTCGACGTCGACTGGGACTTCGGCGGCGGCCGGATCCGGATCCCCGTGCTGGGAACGGACTCCGACGTGGACGCGCTGGAGATCAAGGACGGGGAGCTGCGGTACTACGACCACCGCTTCCCGCTGGCCGAGGGCAGCTACACCGAGGGGGATGACCCCCGCGAGGTGCACGACCGGCAGCACTACGAGCTGGTCGGCTGGCGCCGGGCCGATAACGAGTTGAACTACCGCAGGTTCTTCGCCGTCAACAGCCTGGCCGGCATCAGGGTCGAGCTCCCGGAGGTCTTCGATGAGGCCCACACCGAGATTGTCCGCTGGTTCCGCGACGGGCTGGTTGACGGACTCCGGATCGACCACCCGGACGGACTGGCGGATCCGGAGGGCTACCTGCACCGGCTCCGCGAGGTCACGGGCGGCAGTTACCTGCTGATCGAGAAAATCCTGGAACCGGGGGAGGTGCTTCCGGCGGGCTTCGACTGCGAGGGAACCACCGGCTACGACGCCCTCGCGGACGTGGACCGGCTCTTCGTCGACCCTGCCGGGCAGGACGCCCTCGATGCGCTCGACACCGAGCTGCGGGGCGGCCAGGCGGCGGACTACGAGGAGATGATCCGGGGCACCAAGCGCCGGATCACGGACGGGATCCTCCACTCCGAGATGCTCCGGCTGGCACGGCTGGTGCCGGCCGGAACCGGTCTGAGCGTCGAGGCGGCGGCCGATGCCCTGTCCGAAATCATCGCCGCCTTCCCGGTGTACCGCAGCTACCTGCCCGAGGGCGCGGATGTCCTGACGGAGGCGTGCGAACTTGCCGTCCGCCGTCGTCCGGAACTGGCAGACGCCGTCGGGCAGCTGCTGCCGCTGCTCCTGGACGCTGGCCCGGAGCCCGGCGCCGAACTGGGACGCCGCTTCCAGCAGACCTCCGGCATGGTCATGGCCAAGGGCGTGGAGGACACCGCGTTCTTCCGCTACACCCGGCTGGGGACCCTGACGGAGGTCGGGGCCGATCCCACCGAGTTCTCGGTCGCGCCGGACGAGTTCCACCAGCGGATGGCCCGGCGGCAGGCCGAGCTTCCGCTGTCCATGACCACGCTGAGCACCCACGACACCAAACGCAGCGAAGACACCCGGGCCCGGATTTCCGTGCTCGCGGAGCTGGCGCCGGAATGGCGGGCCGCCCTGGCCCGGCTGCAGGAACTGGCGCCGCTGCCCGACGGGCCGCTGGCCAACCTGTTGTGGCAGGCCATTGCCGGTGCCTGGCCCGCGGACCGGGACCGGCTGCAGTCATACGCGCAGAAGGCGGCCCGGGAGGCCGGCAACTCGACGGACTGGCTGGACCCGGATGCCGGATTCGAGGAGAAGCTGGCCGCCGCCGTCGACGCGGCCTTCGACAACGCCCGCGTCCGGGCGGAACTGGACTCCCTCGTGGAGCTCCTGGCGCCCTACGGGGCTGTCAATTCACTCGGGACCAAGCTGGTGCAGCTGACCATGCCCGGGGTCCCGGACGTGTACCAGGGCACCGAGTTCTGGGACCGCTCGCTGACGGATCCGGACAACCGGAGGCCGTTCGACTACGGTGCGCGGCGCGCGGCCCTGGCCGCGCTCGACGCCGGTGACCGCCCGGCGTCGTACACCGACGACGCGGCGAAACTCCTGGTCACCTCGCGGGCGCTGCGGCTGCGCCGCGACCGCCCGGAGCTGTTCACGGGCTACCGCCCCGTCACGGCAACCGGCTCCGCGGCCGGGCACCTGGTCGGTTTCGACCGGTGCAGTGCCGCGGGTGCGGGGGCCGTTACGCTCGCGACCCGGCTGCCCCGGGGACTGGAGCAGCAGGGCGGCTGGCGGGACACCGCCATCCACCTGGACGCCAGCATGACCGACGAACTGACGGGCGCCACCTTCGGCCCGGGCACCGTGGAAGTGGCCACCATCCTGACCAGTTACCCGGTTGCCCTGCTGGTCCCCGCCAAGCACTGACTGAACCACCGATATACGGAAAGCTGTGATCACCTTGCCTGCTGACGGAAATGACCGCTTCGACCTTTGGGCGCCGGAAGCGGGCACCGTGACGCTGCTGGCCGACGGCCGGCAGTACCCGATGACACGACGGCCCGGCGGCGGTGACGGCGGTGACGGCTGGTGGACGGCGCCGGACGCCCCGGCCGCCGGGGACGTCGACTATGGCTACCTGTTCGACGGGGACACCAGACCGCTGCCGGACCCGCGCTCCCGGCGGCAGCCCGAGGGCGTCCACTCGCTCTCGCGCACGTTCGACGCCGGCAGCCACAAGTGGGCGGACGGGCAGTGGCAGGGCCGCGGGCTGCAGGGGGCCGTAATCTATGAGCTGCACCTCGGGACCTTCACGCCCGAGGGAACGCTCGATGCGGCCATCGGCAAGCTCGGCTACCTGGTGGACCTCGGCATTGACTTCGTGGAGCTGCTGCCGGTGAACGGGTTCAACGGCACCCACAACTGGGGCTACGACGGTGTCCTCTGGTACGCCGTGCATGAAGGCTACGGTGGGCCCGCCGCGTACCAGCGCTTCGTGGACGCCGCCCATGCCGCCGGGCTGGGCGTCATCCAGGACGTCGTCTACAACCACCTCGGCCCCAGCGGAAACTACCTTTCCCGCTTCGGGCCGTACCTGAAGTCGGGGGAGGGCAACACCTGGGGCGACTCGGTCAACCTCGACGGCGCCGGCTCCGACGTCGTGCGCAGCTACATCCTCGAGAATGCCGCGATGTGGCTGCGGGACTACCACGTGGACGGGCTGCGGCTCGATGCCGTACACGCCTTCAAGGACGAGCGGGCGGTCCACCTGCTCGAGGAGTTCGGTGCGCTCGCGGACGAGATCTCCGTCGAAACCGGACGCCCCGCCACGATGATCGCCGAGTCGGACCTCAACGATCCGCGGCTGCTCTACCCGCGGGACCTCAACGGCCACGGCCTGGCCGGGCAGTGGAGCGATGACTTCCACCACGCCGTGCACGTCAACGTCAGCGGCGAGACGACCGGCTACTACGAGGACTTCGGTTCCCTCGAGGCCCTGGCCAAGGTCCTGGTGGATGGCTTCTTCCACGACGGCAGCTATTCCAGCTTCCGCGGGCGGCACCACGGCCGGCCCATCAACACCGGCCTGGTCCACCCGGCGGCGCTGGTGGTCTGCAGCCAGAACCACGACCAGATCGGGAACCGGGCCACCGGCGACCGGCTGTCCCAGACCCTCGGCTACGGCCAGCTGGCGCTCGCCGCCGTCGCGACCCTGACCTCGCCGTTCACGCCGATGCTGTTCATGGGTGAGGAATACGGCGCCACCACTCCGTGGCAGTTCTTCACCTCGCACCCGGAACCGGAGCTCGGCAAGGCCACCGCGGAGGGCCGGATCCGGGAGTTCGAGCGGATGGGCTGGGACCCCGCCGTCGTGCCCGACCCGCAGGACCCGCAGACGTTCACCCGCTCCAAGCTCAACTGGGACGAAGCCGCCGAGGGTGACCACGCCCGGCTGCTGGAGCTGTACCGTCAGCTGATCGCGCTGCGGCGCTCGACGCCGGAGCTTGCCGGCCTCGGCTTCGAGGACACCGCGGTGGCCTTCAGCGAGGCCGACGGCTGGCTCCGGCTGCGCCGCGGCAACGTGGAGGTCGCGATGAACTTCTCCGCCGAACCGCGCCGGCTCGCCGTTGCCGGTGCCTCGATCGCGCTGGCCACCGACGCCGGCGCGCACCTCGGGGGCGGCCAGCTCGACCTGCCCGGCCACAGCGCCGCCATCATCTCGAAATAGGACAGGACACAGTACGTATGACTTACCTTGCAGCAGATACCCGGTACGATTCCATGCCCTACCGCCGCGTGGGACGCAGCGGGCTGAAGCTCCCCGCCATTTCGCTCGGCCTGTGGCACAACTTCGGCGACGACAAGCCGTTCGAGACCCAGCGCGCCATCCTGCGCCGCGCCTTCGACCTTGGCGTGAACCACTTCGACCTGGCCAACAACTACGGACCGCTGGCCGGTTCCGCCGAAACCAACTTCGGCCGCCACCTCAGGGATGACTTCGCCCCTTACCGGGACGAGCTCATCATCTCCACCAAGGCCGGCTACAACATGTGGCCGGGGCCGTTCGGCGAATGGGGCTCGCGCAAATACCTGCTCGCCAGCCTGGACCAGTCGCTGAACCGCATGGGCCTGGACTACGTGGACATCTTCTACAGCCACCGGCCCGACCCGGAAACGCCGATGGAAGAGACCATGGGCGCCCTGGACCACGCCGTCCGCTCCGGGAAGGCCCTGTACGCAGGCATCTCCTCCTACACTCCGGAGCAGACCCTCGAAGCCGCCCGGATCCTGAAGGAGCTCGGCACCCCGCTGCTGATCCACCAGCCGAGCTACTCCATGCTGAACCGCTGGACCGAAAACGGCAGCCCCAACCTGTACGAGGCGCTGGAACAGGTAGGGGCCGGCTCCATCGCGTTCTCGCCGCTGGCACAGGGCATGCTCACCGACCGCTACCTGAACGGGATCCCGGCCGATTCGCGCGCCGCCCAGGAGAAGTCGCTGGCCGAGGACAGCATCACCGAGGACAAGCTGGACCGGGTACGGGGACTGCACCGGATCGCCGAGGGCCGCGGGCAGACCCTCGCGCAGATGGCCATCGCCTGGATCCTCCGCGAGCAAGGCAAGGGCTCCTCCGTGACCTCCGCTCTGGTCGGCGCGTCCAGCGTCCGGCAGCTCGAGGACACCCTGTCCGCGATCAACAACCTCGACTTCACCGCCGGGGAGCTGACAGCGATTGACGAGTTCGCCGTCGAGTCCGACATCAACTTGTGGGCCCAGAAGTAACCTCCCTGCCCTGCCCGTCATACAGGCGGTGCGGCGGCCGGGAACACGCCGGGCCGCCGCGCCGTTGACTAGAATGCTAAGGGCGCCGTATGGCGCCGTGCCCGCTGCCGCCGTCGTGCATCAGAGTACTTCCGCGCCGGGCACATGAAGTTGTCCTCAAAGGAGTTCCGTGTCTTCACATCCGATTCGTGTTGCAATCGTCGGCGTAGGTAACTGTGCCACCTCGCTGGTCCAGGGCGTCGAGTACTACCGGGAGGCCGACCCCAAGGCCACGATTCCGGGGCTGATGCACGTGGAGTTCGGCAAGTACCACGTCAACGACGTCCAGTTCGTTGCCGCGTTCGACGTCGACGGCAAGAAGGTGGGCCTGGATCTCGCTGACGCCATCCTGGCCAGCGAAAACAACACCATCAAGATCGCCGACGTCCCGCCGACCGGTGTTACCGTCCAGCGCGGCCCGACCCTCGACGGGCTCGGCAAGTACTACCTCGAGACCATCGAGCAGTCCACGGAGGAGCCGGTCGACGTCGTCCAGGCCCTCAAGGACGCCAAGGTCGACGTGATGGTCTGCTACCTGCCGGTCGGGTCGCAGGAAGCCGCGGAGTTCTACGCCCAGTGCGCGATCGACGCCGGTGTTGGCTTCGTCAACGCCCTGCCGGTCTTCATCGCCGGCACCAAGGCGTGGGCGGACAAGTTCACCGCCGCCGGTGTCCCGATCGTGGGCGATGACATCAAGAGCCAGATCGGTGCCACCATCACGCACCGCGTCATGGCCAAGCTGTTCGAGGACCGCGGTGTCACCCTGGACCGCACCTACCAGCTGAACGTCGGCGGCAACATGGACTTCAAGAACATGCTGGAGCGCGACCGCCTCGAGTCCAAGAAGATCTCCAAGACGCAGGCCGTCACGTCCAACGTGGAAGCCGAACTGGCCGCCAAGGACGTGCACATCGGCCCGTCGGACTACGTCCAGTGGCTCGATGACCGCAAATGGGCGTTCGTCCGCCTCGAGGGCCGCAACTTCGGCGACGCCCCCGTCTCGCTCGAATACAAGCTGGAGGTCTGGGACTCGCCCAACTCCGCCGGCGTGATCATCGACGCCATCCGCGCCGCCAAGATCGGCCTGGACCGCGGCATCGGCGGCCCGCTGCTCTCCGCCTCGAGCTACTTCATGAAGTCGCCGCCGGAGCAGTTCAACGACGACCTCGCCCGTGACAAGGTCGAGGCCTTCATCCGCGGGGACCTGGAGCGCTAAACCTCCTCTTCCCCTTCCGTTGCCCTATCACTTACGGTGCCCAAACCCCTGGTTTGGCCACCACAAGTGATAGGGCAACCGGCGTTTAACGGGGGCGAAGGGCGGCACGGACTCGTTGAACCGCGCCGCGGAAGTCATCTGCCAGATCGTCGGAGTTGAACTTGAAGTAGCGCCAACCAGCCGCGTTGAACGATTCGTCGCGGCGGTTGTCGCGGGACTGCTGTTCGCGCGTGCGGTGGTGGCCGCCGTCGTACTGGATGGCAACGCGCTGCCTCCGGTAGCCGAGGTCCGCAGCGGGTGAGTAGGGGTCTCCCGGCACAATCCGGAGCTGCAGTTCTGGCTCCGGCAGCCCGGCCGCGGTCAATTCCAGGCGCAGGAACGTCTCCGGTGCGGAGTCCGAGCCCGGCCGGATCAGCTCCAGTGCCTGGCGTGCCTTGACGATTCCCTTGAGTTTCGGGTGCCGCCTGAGCATGGCCGCCAGCTGGGGGAGGGTCGCCCACGGCTCGGTGCGGCCCTCCAGCTCAGGGCGGGGCTGCCGCACCAACTGGTCGCCGACCGCGACGAGATCCTTCAGCGGCAGGATGCGGGCAAGGTCCAGCCAGGTCCGGGCGGGAGTTGAAATCCGGATGCAGTCCCACACCATGAGCTCGTCGTCGAACGCAAGAACGGTATGCCCCACCACACCCGCACGCCGGACCGGCGGCAGAACCCTGGGCTTGCTGAGATGCAGTTCCCGGCACCCGCGGAACCAGGCCGGGAGCCACAGGCCCAGCAACATCGCGGCCGTGAGGTGCGAAATCCACGCGCCCGGCGTCGCGGCCGACAGGGCACGGGCCAGGCCCCGGAGTTCAAACTCCCAGCCGGTGGGCAGATAGAGCAACCGGCCGGCCGTCGCGAGATCGCCAGCGCGGAGCCGGGAGCTGCCCAGGGCCGCAGCCCGGGCCTCGTAGACGGTGAACGGGGCTGCGGCGAGGTGGGCCGGCAGGGCTGCTGGTGGGCGCATGCGGACCATTCTTATCCGAACGCCGGATCCCCGCTCCGGTTATCCAACGGGGGTTAGAAGAGGCCGACGGGGTTGCCGTCGGCGTCGACGTCCATGCGCATCGCGGCGGGGACCTTGGGGAGCCCCGGCATGGTCATGACCGCGCCGGTGAGGGCCACGATGAAGCCGGCGCCGGTCTTGGGAATGAGGTCCCGGACGTGCACGGTGAAACCCTTCGGGGCGCCAAGCCTGCTCGCGTCGTCGCTGAAGGAATACTGGGTTTTCGCCATGCAGACCGGGAAACCGGACCAGCCGTTCTTCTCGATCTCCGCGAGCCGCTTGAGCGCCGGGACGGAGAAATCCACGCCGTCGGCGCCGTAGATCTCCTGTACGATCGTCCGGATCTTGTCCTCCACCGACATCTCCAGCGTGTACAGGTGCCGGAAGGTGTGCGGCGCGTCGATGGCCGCGGCGACCTTGGCCGCGAGTTCGTCGCCGCCGTCGCCGCCGTCGCCGCCGCCTCCGCGGCCCCAGACATCGGCCACGGCGGCCTGGACGCCCTCCGCGGCGCACCATTCCAGCAGCCAGTCCAGCTCCTCGCGGGTGTCGGTGGCGAACTTGTTGATCGCCACGACCGGCGTAATGCCGAACTTCTCCACGTTCCGCACATGCCGCTGAAGATTGACGACGCCGGCAGCCAGCGCCTCCACGTTGGGCTCCTTGAGCTGGTCCTTGGGGAGGCCGCCGTGCATCTTCAGGGCCCGGACGGTAGCCACGATCACGACGGCGGACGGGGCGACGTCGGCGACGCGGGCCTTGATGTCCATGTACTTTTCCGCGCCCAGGTCCGCGCCAAAGCCGGCTTCGGTGACGACGATGTCCGCAAGGCTGCGGGCGGTCTGGGTGGCGATCAGGGAATTGCAGCCGTGGGCGATGTTGGCGAACGGTCCGCCGTGGATTAGGGCCGGGGTCCCGGCGATGGTCTGCACCAGGTTCGGCTTGATGGCGTCCTTGAGCAGCATGGTCAGGGCGCCCTGGACCCCGAGCTGGGCGACCGTGACCGGCTGCCGGTCGTAGGTGTAGCCGAAGGTGATCCGGCCCAGGCGTTCCCGGAGGTCGGCGAGGTCCGTGGCGAGGCAGAACACGGCCATGATCTCCGAGGCCACGGTGATGTCGAAGCCGTCCTGCCGGGGGATGCCCTGCGTCGGGCCGCCGAGGCCGATCACGACTTCGCGCAGCGAGCGGTCGTTCATGTCCAGCACCCGTTTGAAGGTCATCCGGCGCGGGTCGATGTTCAGCTCGTTGCCCTGGTAGATGTGGTTGTCCACGAGGGCCATGAGGGCGTTGTTCGCCGAGGTGACGGCGTGGAAATCGCCGGTGAAGTGCAGGTTGATCTCGTCCATCGGCAGCACCTGGGAGTAACCGCCGCCCGTGGCGCCGCCCTTCATGCCCAGGATTGGCCCGAGCGAGGGTTCGCGCAGCGCGATCATCACCTTGTGGCCGGCGCGGGCCAGGGAATCCGCGAGGCCCACGGTCGTGGTGGACTTGCCTTCACCGGCGGGGGTGGGGGACATCGCGGACACCAGCACCACCTTGCCGGGCGCACGGGACGCGCCGCCGGGCCGTGAACCGGCGAGTTTGGCAGGATCGATCTTCGCTTTGTAACGGCCGTGGAAGTCCAGCGCCTCGGCGTTGATCCCGGCCGCCGCGGCAATCTCCTCGATCGGGCGCATCGTGGCCCGCTGCGCGATCTCCAGGTCACTCAACGCGGCGGCGCCCGCAGCGCCCCCGGCGGTGCCTGCGGACGCGGCCGCCTCGGCGCGCTCGGCGCCGTCGGCTCCGGCTGCTGCGGTGGCGGCTGATCCGGGAGTCGTGGTTTCAGACATCGTCGTCCTTTGGTTCGTGGCGTCGGTGGGTGTTCCGGCCAGTGGGTTCAGGCCGCTGTTACCGGCCGATGGTTCCGGGTGAGGGTGTGTGGCCCACCGGAATGGTCAGGTTTCCAAAATACTGGCTCAAAGCGGTGTGGTAACTCTCCAGCGTGATGGCGGCGGTGCGTTGCCAGCCGAATTCCTGCGCGTGCAGCGACGCGGCGCGGCCCATGTCCTCGCGGGTCGCGGGGTCGTCATGCAGGGCTTCCAGGACGTCGGCCCAGTCGGCGGCCTTGTGGCCCTCCACCAGCATCCCGGTCCGGCCGTCGAAGATGGCACGGGACAGTCCGCCGACCTTGGTGGCGACCACCGGCGTTCCGCAGGCCTGGGCCTCCAGCGCCACGAGGCCGAACGATTCGCTGTAGGACGGCATCACCACGACGTCGGCTGACCGGTACCAGCCGGCCAGCTTCGGTGCGCTGACCGGCGGATGGTGGGTGACGACGTCGTCCATTCCGGCAGCGGTGATCAGCGACTTCAGGTCGAAGTCCTTGGCCCCGCTGACCGCGCCGACGATGGTCAGCTGAAGGTCGATGTCCGGACGCCGGGCCCGGAGCAGGGCGGCGGCCTTGACCAGGATCTGCGGCCCCTTGAGGCGCTGGATCCGGCCGGCGAACAGCAGGTGGAAGCGGCCCGGCGGCACCCCGTGCGCGGCGCGGGCCCGGCTGCGGAACGCCGGCGTGAAGATGTCCAGGTCGACGCCCGGCGGGGCCACATCGATGTGGTCGTTGTCGGCGTTGTAGTGCGAGACCAGTTCCGCGGCTTCGGTGCCCGTGTTGGCGATCAGCCGGGTGGCGCCGTCGACAATCCGCTGCTCGCCGTCCTCGCGCCGGCGGGGCTCGGGCTGCTCGCCGGAGACCAGCAGCAGGTTCTTCACCTTGGCCATGGTGTGCATGGTGTGCACGAGCGGCAGTCCCCACAGGCTGGCGAGCTCAAGACCGGCCACCCCGGAGACCCAGTAGTGCGAATGGATCACGTCGTAGCGGCCGTGCGGCTGGAGCTGCCGGATGCGGTCGATTTCGGCGACCATGCTGTGCAGCAGTTCGGGAAGTTCTTCCTTGGGCAGCTTCCGGGCCGGGCCCGCCATGACGTTATGCACGCAAACCCCGGGGGAGGGGTGCTCGACGGCGGCCTGGCCGGCGGCGGTGGACCGGGTAAAGATCTCCACCTCGACGCCTGTTTCGGCGAGGGCCGCGGCGAGCGCGCGGATGTACACGTTCATACCCCCGGCGTCGCCGGAACCGGGCTGCTCCATCGGCGAGGTGTGCAGGGACAGGAAAGCCACGCGGCGGATCAGCGACATTCTTTTCCCTTCCTCCCTGGAACTATTCCTGGAACTCTTCGCGGGGCCGGGCCCCGGTGCACATCCCCTTGTGGGCACGCCCTGGTTAACACGCCCGGAACTGCATTTCGATAAAACACTACTCCTGAAAATCCCGCGGGTTCATAGGCCGGCGGGCGGCGCCGGTCACAGAGCCGGGCATGCTGCTAACGTGACGGCTGTGAGCACAAGCGAAGAGACCGATTCCACCGTCCCGGACTGGGCCATCCGCCCGGCCACCGGCGCGGACTGGCCGGCGATCTGGGAGATCCTCGAACCCGTGATCAGGGCCGGGGAGACCTTCACCTGGGACCGGGACACCACCGAGCACCAGGCCCGCGATCGGTGGTTCAAGCAGCCCCCGGGTCACACCTTCGTCGCAGCGGGCCGGGGGGAGCTCGACGGCGTTATCCTGGGCACCGGCGAGCTGCACGCAAACCAGGGCGGCGGCGGGAGCCACGTCGCCAATGCCGGGTACATGGTCCACCCGGCGCACGGGGGCAAGGGGGTGGCGCGTGGGCTGTGCGCCTACTCGCTCGACGCGGCGCGGGCGGCCGGATTCCGCGCCATGCAGTTCAACGCCGTCGTGGAAAGCAATGTCCGGGCCGTGGCCGCCTGGCAGTCCCTGGGGTTCGAGGTGCTGGCCACCATCCCGGAAGCGTTCCTGCACCCGCGGCTGGGCTACGTGGGCCTGCACCTGATGTACCGCAGGCTGTAGCCCCGGGGACTCACGGCTCCCAGAGTCGCTGCAGTTCCGGGAACGCGTCCTCGTACCCGGCCAGCAGTCTGGCCGCGAGGTCCGCGGAGCCGACCAGCGGGTGTCCGGCGAACGCCGCCACGGCCGCTTCGCGGCGGCCGGGCCCGGTCGACCCCGCGCCCCGGCTGGTGGCCGCCACGACGAGCCGTTCGACGTCCTTGACCTGCCGGAGCAGTGCCAGTTGGGCCGGGGCCGGCCGCTCCTGCGCCAGCGGCACCACGCCGTCGGGCGTCACCCGGCAGGGCACCTCGACGACGGCGTCCGCGGGCAGCCCCGGAATCGCCGGCGCCGCGGCGCCCCCGCCGGCGTCGCTGGTGGTGTTCGGGGTGTTCAGGATCAGCTCCGCTGCGCCGCCGCCGGAGAGGGCGCGCATCACCGAGAGGGCGACGCGTTCGTAACCGCCGCCGGCCAGGTCCGTCTCATCCCGGCGCTCGCCGGCGGCACGTGCCTCGGCGAGATAGCCCTCTTCGCGGGAACGGCGCGCGGCGTCCCACAGTCCGTAGGCCTCCTGGCCTGCCGCCGCCAGCCGCGGATAGAGCTCGGACTGCTGCCGGTCGATGGACTCGCCGCGGGTCGTGGGGGAGGACCGGATGCCGGCCAGGGCGCGTTCGGTCTCGTAGTAGTAGTACAGGTATTCGTTAGGCAGGCACCCCAGCCCGGCCAGAAAGGGCTGCGGAAACAGGCGTCCTTCCTCGAAGCCGGCCAGGGCGTCCGCATCGGCCAGCAGCCCGGGCAGTACGTCGCGGCCGCCGGACGCCAGGCGGTACAGCCAGCCGAGGTGGTTCAGCCCGTAGTAGCCCACGCCGTCGAGCCTTCCCTCGGGCAGGGCGACGCCGGCGGCCCGCGCCGCCCGGTGCACCAGCCCGCTGGCCGAATCGCAGATGCCGACCACCTTGCGGCCGAGCACCGGAACCAGGGCCTCGGTGACCATGCCGGCCGGGTTCGTGAAGTTCAGCAGCCACGCGTCAGGGCAGTGCTGCCGCATCTGGGCGGCGAGGTCCAGCATCCGGGGGATGGACCGCAGGGCGTAGGAGATGCCGCCCGCTCCCGTGGTTTCCTGGCCCAGGAGTCCCAGGTCCAGGGCCACCCGCTCGTCGGCGGTGCGGCCGGCTGTCCCGCCGGGGCGGATCGCGGCAAACACCAGGTCCGTGCCGGGCAGCGCCTCGGCCAGGGAGGTGGTGGCGCGGACTGCGGGAGGTGGCGCGGCACCGGGCGGGTGCTGCCCCGCGAGCGAGGCCAGGACCGCGTTGATGGCGGCGAGCCGGCCGGGATCGACGTCGTACAGCACCAGTTCCCGGACCAGCCCGGCGAAGGGGCCCGCGCAGAGCGCCCGGTAGACCAGCGGTACCCGGAATCCGCCGCCCCCGGCAATCATCAGCCGCATGCCGACAGTCTATGCACACCGGCACGCTCCGGGCCCCCGCGGACGCCTTTCCTGCAGTACCCGGACGGCGTACTGTGCATTACATGGACGCGATACCGACGCGGCGCTTTGACCCGCTTTCCTCCGTCCGGATGCCGGCGGCGGAGGGCTTCGATCTGCTGCTGACCGGGACCGTTTTCCAGGACATCATCTTCACCGGGCTGCCGCACGCGCCGGTCGCCGGGACCGAGATCTGGAGCGACGGGATGGGCAGCTGCCCCGGAGGTGTGGCCAACCAGGCCATCGCCGCGGCACGGCTGGGCCTGCGGACCGGGCTGGCGGCAGCGTTCGGTGATGACGGCTACGGCGATTACAACTGGAAGATCCTGGCCGGCCAGGAACACGTGGACCTGTCGCTGTCCCGGAAGGTCGCCGGCTGGCACTCCCCGGTCACGGTGTCCCTCAGCGTGGACCACGACCGGTCCATGGTGACGCACGGCCACCCGGCACCCGTGACCTCCAGCGAACTGGTCGGCTGCCCGCCGCCGGCGCTCGCCGCCGTCGCAGAGCTCGGTGAGCAGCTGGAACCGTGGGCGCTCGACGCGCACAAGGCCGGGGTCCGGCTGTTCGGCGACGTCGGCTGGGATCCCACGGGAGCCTGGTCCTCCGCACGGCTGGACAACCTGCAGTACTTCCACGCCTTTATGCCGAACCAGCACGAGGCGATGGCTTTCACCGGCCATGACAACCCGTGGGCGGCGCTCTACGCCCTGGCGGACAAGGTGCCGGTCGCCGTCGTGACGCTCGGGCCCCAGGGGGCCATGGCCGTGGACTCGGAAACGGGCGAGGAGGAGTGGGTACCGTCGCTGCCGGTGTCCGCCTTCGACCCGACCGGCGCGGGGGACTGCTTCGGCGCCGCCTTCATCGTCGGCTGCCTCGCGGGCTGGCCGCTGGGCGACCGGCTGCGGTTCGCCAATCTCTGCGCCGCCCTGGCCGTGCAGGAGGTCGGAGGCTCGTTGGCCGCACCCGGCTGGGGGGACATCGCGGACTGGTGGCAGCGGGCCAACGCCCGGAAGGAACGCCAGAGCAGCCAGTGGCTCCGGCGCTACCGCTTCCTCGAGGACATCGTCCGGGACGTGCCGCAGGAAGCGCAACGGCGGGCGACGGCGACCATCGCGCACCTTTCGGACGCTTAGACGGGCTCCTCCCCGCTGGACATGCCCTCCGTCCGGGCCCAGGAGTGGACATGATGGCATTGTGCCCGGTGGCGGGCGTGAAGATTGGGCATGTCCCTCGGGAGGGTTCGGGCCCGGGAACGTGTGGCCACTGGGCATGTCCTCCCTGCGGGCCCAGGAGTGGACATGATGGCATTGTGCCCGGTGGCGGGCGCGAGGACTGGGCATGTCCCGCGGGAGGGTGGGGTCCGGGTACGTGTGGGCACTGGGCATGTCCTCCGACCGTGCCCAGGAGCGGACATGATGCCATTGTGCCCAGTGGCGGGCGTGAAGACTGGGCATGTCCCTCGGGGGGAGGCTGCCACGGGCTCTGAATTAAGCCGCATGCGCAGCCACCCCTAGAATTGTTAAGTGACTTACCCAGCAGCAACAGGTGACTTCCGGCCCGTTCCGGAGGCTCAGCCGGCCTACGCCGAGGAGCGCTCGGCAATAATCGACCTCGAAGCCATCCGGCACAATGTCCGCCGCGTGGCGGCCGTGGCATCACCGGCCCAGGTGATGGCGGTGGTCAAGGCGGACGCCTACGGCCACGGCGCCGTCCCTGTCGCCCGGGCCGCGCTCGGCGCCGGCGCCCACTGGCTGGGAACGGCCCACATTTCCGAGGCCCTGGGCCTGCGCGCCGCTGGCGTCGAGGCACCCCTGCTGGCCTGGCTGCACACCCCGGAGAGCAACTTCGCCGCCGCCGTGGCTGCCGGGATCGACATCGGCTGCTCGGGCTGGGAACTGGAACGCATTGTTGCGGCCGCCCGCGAGCAGGAACGGCCGGCGCGTGTGCACCTCAAGGTCGACACCGGCCTGGGCCGCAACGGCGCGACCCTGGATGCCTGGGACAGCCTCGTGGGCGAAGCCATGGACTACCAGGACCAGGGCCTGCTGCGCGTGGTGGGCATCTTCTCCCACCTGGCCGTCGCCGACGAACCCGAGCGCCCGGAAACCGACGAACAGCTGGCAGCCTTCCGCGAAGCCCTCGCCATCGCCCAGGACGCCGGCGTGGATCCCGAGGTGCGCCACCTCGCCAACACCCCCGCCACCCTGTCCCGGCCCGACACCCACTTTGACCTGGTCCGCGTGGGCTTGGGCCTGTACGGACTCTCGCCGTTCGACGGGCAGAGCTCGGAGGAACTGGGACTGCGCCCCGCCATGACAGTCCGCACCGTCGTCTCGCACTGCAAGGATGTGCCCGCCGGCCAGGGCGTCTCCTACGGGCTGAACTACCGCACCGGCGGCGCCAGCACGCTGGGGCTGATCCCGCTCGGCTACGCCGACGGCGTCCCCCGCATCGCCACCGGAGGACCGGTCCGGGTCGAGGGCGTGAACTACCCGGTGGTGGGGCGCATCGCCATGGACCAGATGGTGATCGACCTGGGCCCGCTGAACGTTTCGGCCGGCGGCCGCAGCGTCCTCGGCGCCGAAGCCGTGCTGTTTGGCAACGGCGACGACGGCGGGCCCACCGCTGAGGACTGGGCCCGGGCAGCGGGCACCAACAACTACGAGATCGTGACGCGGATCAGTCCCCGGGTGCCGCGCCGCTACATCAATGAAGAGCCCTCCAACGGCGAGCAGCGGCCGTGAGCGCGGCGGCCTGGGAACAGACCCTGCACGTCGGGACCGCGGACGAAACGCACGCCCTCGCGGCGTTCCTCGGCGCCCAGCTGCAGGCCGGTGACCTGCTGGTCCTCACCGGCGAGCTGGGGGCGGGCAAGACCACCTTCACCCAGGGCCTCGGCGAGGGCCTGGGGGTCCGGTCCGGCATCATCTCCCCGACGTTCGTGCTGGTCCGGATCCACCCGAACCTGCCTGATGGTCCGCGGCCGGGCGGCCCGGACCTGGTGCATGTTGATGCCTACCGGCTGGGGTCGGCCTCGGAAATCGACGATATCGACCTGGAAAACACAATGGACAGCGCCGTGACCGTGGTGGAGTGGGGCCGCGGCCGGGTGGAGCACCTGAGCGAGAGCCGGCTCGAAGTGGACCTGGTCCGCCGTCTCGGCGGCGCCCAGGCGACCGCCCCCGCCCGGTCCCCGGAATCTGCCCACTCCCCGGAAACCACCGAACACGCTGAGGTGCTGGATTTTGACACCGACGACGACGACGAACCCCGCACCATCGTGATCCGTGGGTTCGGTCCGCGCTGGGTGGCCCCTCCCGTCCTCACTGCGCCGGAGGCGCCCGCGCCTACCGCTCCCGCTCCCGCGCGCCAGCGCCCGCCCCATACCCCGGAAGGGAACTGATGCTGATCCTTGCCATCGACACCTCGGCGGTGGCCAGCGCCGCGCTCGTCTCCGACGACACCCCGGAATCCCTCGTGGGAAGCTTCGCCACCGAAGACACCCGGAGCCACGCCGAGGTGCTGGCGCCGGGAATCGAGGCGCTCCTCGCCGAAGCCGGCCTGAGCGGGGCCGACATCGACGCGGTTGTCACCGGCGTGGGGCCGGGCCCCTTCACCGGACTGCGCTCGGGGATCGTCACGGCCCGCACCCTCGCGTTCGTCTGGGGCAAACCGCTCTACGGGCTGATGAGCCTGGACGCCATCGCCCTGGAGGTGGCGGAGTCCACCGATGCGGCGCCGGAGTTCATCGTCGCCACGGATGCCCGGCGCAAAGAGGTCTACTGGGCCCGGTACGCCCTCAGCAGCGGCCAGTTGCCGCAGCTGCTGGACGGCCCGCACGTCGGTTTTGCCGCGGACCTTCCCGATCTTCCGGTCTACGGTGCCGGCGCCGGCCTGTATGCCGACGTTGTGAAGGCGGTCACGGAGTTCAGCGACCGCCAGCCGGAGGCCCTCTCGCTGGGCCAGTTCGCCCTAGCCCGACTCGCCGCGGGGGAGCAGCTGCTGGGCTCCACCCCGCTGTACCTGCGCGAATCCGATGCCCAGGTCCCCGGCCCGCGGAAGAGGGCGCTGTGAACGCCGTGTCCGGAGGACAGAACACAGGACAGAATTCAGGACAGGCCGCGGGACCGGACGCTGACCCGGCGCGGCTGCCCGGCGGGGTGACCCTGCGGGACATGACCGTGACGGACATCCCGGCTGTACACGAGCTGGAGTGCAGGCTGTTCCCGGTGGACGCCTGGCCGCGGCAGATGTTCGACGCCGAACTGGCGCAGGCCGAAACCCGGCGCTACCTCGTGGCCGAGCGTGCCGGGCAGATCGTGGGCTACGCCGGGCTGATGTGCATCGAACCGATCGCCGATGTCCAGACCATCGCCGTCGTGCCGGAGCAGGAAGGCCAGGGGATCGGTGCGGCGCTGCTGACCGAGCTCATCCGGGAAAGCAGGCTGCGACGTGCCGAGGACGTGCTCCTGGAAGTCCGGGCCGACAACCCCCGCGCCCAGCAGCTCTACCGCCGCTACGGATTCGAACAGATCCACGTCCGGCCCCGCTACTACCGCGACGGCGTCGACGCGCTGATCATGCGGCTCCGGCTCGGCACCCCCCACCCCGACACCGACACCACAACCCGGGAAGCAGACCGCCCATGAACAGCACCCAGCACGGCCGGCCGCTGGTCCTTGGCATCGAATCCTCCT
The DNA here is from genome assembly GCA_034376805.1 of Arthrobacter sp. Classification (GTDB taxonomy): domain Bacteria; phylum Actinomycetota; class Actinomycetes; order Actinomycetales; family Micrococcaceae; genus Arthrobacter. Next base: position 22,455 of record JAXMJF010000040.1, on the reverse strand, counting down.
GCGACGAGACCGGCGTCGGGATTGTCCGCGGCACGCAGCTGCTGACCAACACCGTGTCCTCCTCCATGGAGGAACACGTCCGGTTCGGCGGCGTGATCCCCGAGATCGCCTCCCGCGCGCACCTGGACGCCTTCGTCCCCACCCTCCGCGAGGCGCTGGCCGAGGCCGGCGTGACCCTGGACGACATTGACGCGATCGCCGTCACGTCCGGTCCCGGGCTCGCGGGCGCCCTGATGGTCGGGGTCTGCGCCGCCAAGGCGCTCGCCGTCGCGACGGGCAAACCGCTCTACGCCATCAACCACCTGGTCGCGCACGTCGGCGTCGGGCTGCTGCAGACGGACGACGGCGCGCAGCCGGCGAACGCCCTGCCGGAAAACCTGGGCGCCCTGCTGGTCTCCGGCGGGCACACCGAAATCCTGCGGATCCGGAACATTACCGGGGACGTTGAGCTGCTGGGGTCCACCATCGACGACGCCGCCGGCGAGGCCTACGACAAGGTGGCGCGGCTCCTGGGCCTCGGCTATCCGGGCGGCCCGGCCATCGACAAGCTGGCACGCACGGGCAACGCCAAGGCCATCCGCTTCCCGCGCGGACTCAGCCAGCCCAAATACATGGGGACCGCGGAGGAACCCGGCCCGCACCGCTACGACTGGTCCTTCAGCGGACTCAAGACCGCCGTCGCACGCTGTGTGGAGCAGTTCGAGGCCCGCGGCGAGACGGTACCGGTGGCGGACATCGCCGCAGCCTTCCAGGAGGCCGTCGTGGACATCATCACCTCCAAAGCGGTGCTGGCCTGCCGGGAGAACGGCATCACCGAGCTGCTGCTGGGCGGCGGCGTGGCGGCGAATTCACGGCTGCGCCAGCTCACCGAACAGCGCTGCAGCGCCGCCGGCATCCGGCTGACCGTCCCGCCGCTGGCCCTGTGCACGGACAACGGCGCCATGGTCGCGGCGCTCGGCGCCCAGCTGGTGATGGCGGGGATCGCACCGAGCGGCATCGGCTTCGCGCCGGATTCCTCGCTGCCGGTCACCACCGTCTCGGCCTGAGCCGGTCCGGCGGCACGACGGGCCGGTCTAGGCTTCGGGGCCCTTGCGCATCTGCTGGACCAGGTCCAGGACGACGGCGCGCAGGTCGCCGCCGTGCTCGGCCGCCACCCGCCGCTGCCGCTGGTACCCGGCGCCGCGCTCGATGATCTTCAGGACGTCGGCCAGCTCCGTGACGCAGCCCAGTTTCACTGCGACGGGTTCGAGCCGGGCAACCGTCTCGCGGATGTGGTCCGTGACGAGCTGTTCGTTCCCCGCGGCATCGAGGATGATGATGGCGTCCAGGCCGTAGCGGGCCGCACGCCACTTGTTCTCCTGCACATGCCAGGGCGGCATGGTGGGGATGGTGCCGCCGTTGTCCAGCGTCGTGGAGAACTCGTCGACGAGGCACTGGGTCAGGGCGGCGATGGCACCGACTTCCTCCAGCGTGGCCAGGCCGTCGCAAATGCGCATCTCGATGGTGCCGAAATGCGGGACGGGCCTGATGTCCCAGCGGATTTCGGAGAGCGAATCGATCACACAGGTGGTGAACATGTCCTGGGCATAGGACTCGAAGTCCTCCCAGCTGGCGAACTGGAAAGGCAAACCGGCGGTGGGCAGCTGCTGGAACATCAGCGCGCGCTGGGAGGCGTACCCGGTGTCCTCGCCGCCCCAGAACGGGCTGGAGGCTGAGAGTGCCTGGAACTGCGGGAAATAGTTCACCAGGCCGTCCAGGACGGGAAGCACCTTGTCCCGGCTGTCCAGGCCCACATGCACGTGGACGCCGTAGATCACCATCTGGCGGCCCCACCACTGCGTGCGGTCGATGAGCTTGGCGTAACGCGCCTTGTCGGTCACCGGCTGCAGCTGCGGGGGGCTGAAGGGGTGGCTCCCGGCGCAGAACATCTCGACGCCCATGGGATCGGTGACATCACGGACGGCGGCGAGGGAACTGCTGAGGTCCGCTTTCGCTTCCGCCACGGTATTGCAGATGCCGGTGACCAGCTCCACCGTGTTCAACAGCAATTCCTGCTTGATGTGCGGGTGCTCGTCGTCCTCGTTCAACTCGGGGTGCCGCGCGGCGACCCCGCGGAGAACCTCATTGGCCACGGACGCCAGTTCCCCGGTTTCCGCGTCCACCAGGGCAAGTTCCCATTCCACACCAAGAGTTGATTGCCTGGATGAAGCGAAATCAATCTTCATGTGGTCCCTTCATTGTTGTGCTGTCCGTTTACCTGCCCCGGCCGGCTTTCGTCTTGGGCGGAATTGCCGGACAGTTGGCGAGGCAACGGTGGCTCAAGTCTAGTGCAGGGGTAGCATCGAGCCGGTGGCCAGATTGCAGCGAAAACGTGAAAGTGTTCACAAACGACCCCGGAGCGCAGCCGTACTGACGGCAATTCTGGGGCTGGTCCTCGCAACCGCCTCCTGCTCGGAGCCTCCGACGCCGGACCCCTCGGCAGACTCCGCGCCCCCTGCACCCACAGCACCGACCGGCCCGGCACCACCACCGGCGCCCCCGGCGCCACCCTCCGATCCGTCCGCAACGCTGCCGGACGATCCAGCCACCTTCCCGCGCGCAGGCATCCGGCCGCTCGGTTGGGGGCCACAGCAGCGGGACGCGACGGCCGCGGCCAGGGCCGTTGCCGCGATGACCCTCGAACAGCAAGCCGGGCAGGTCCTGTTGCCGTTCTACCGCGGACTCAACCATGAGGCCCAGGCCGCGGTCATCGAGCGCCTGCACCTGGCCGGATCCATCATCATGGGCGACAACGTCCCGGGACTGCCCGACGGACGGGTGGACACCGCGGCGATGCACGGCGTCGCCAGCCGGCTCCAGGCCGCGGCACGGGCCGGCGGCCGCAGCTGGCCCGGCCTGATCGGCGTCGACCAGGAAGGCGGAGTCGTGGCACGGCTCCGGGCGCCGCTCACCGAATGGCCCGCCCCGATGAGCTACGGCGCGGCCGGAAGCAGGCCGCTTGCCGCCGAGGCAGGCCAGGCCATGGCCTCCGAACTCGCGGCGCTGGGCTTCAACACCGACTTCGCCCCGACCTCCGACGTCACCATGGGCCCGGCCGATCCCACCATCGGGGCCCGGTCCATGTCCGGCGACGCCGACGCCGCGTCCGGCTTCGGGGTCGCGTTTTCCCAGGGGATGCTGGCTGCCGGACTGCTGCCGGCCGCGAAGCACTTTCCCGGCCACGGCTCGGTCAGCGTCGATTCCCATGCCCGGCTGCCGGTCCAGGGCGCAAGCCTGGACCAGCTCCGGGCCAAGGACCTCAAGCCCTTCCAGGCCGCCATCGATGCCGGCCTGCCGATGGTCATGACCGGCCACATCGCCGTGCCCGCGCTCGAGCCCGGCGTCCCCGCCTCCGTGTCCAAGGCGGCCTATGCCGAACTGCGGCGGATGGGATTCCAGGGCGTGGCCGTCACGGACGCACTCAACATGGGGGCAGTCAAGGGACGGTACCCCAACGACTCCGCCGCGCCGCTGGCCCTTGCCGCCGGCGCCGACCTGCTGCTGATGCCCGCCAACGTCGACGCGGCCCATGCCGCGATCATCGCCGCCGTCCGCAGCGGTGCCCTGACGCCCGAACGGCTGGCCGAGGCGGCGCAGCGCGTCGTCACCATGATGGTCTGGCGTGCCCGCACGGGCGCGGGGCCCGGAACGGCGCCCGGCAGCGGCAGCGGCCTGTCGCAGGAAGTCTCCGCGGCGGCCATCACGGTCCTGGCGGGACCCTGCGAGGGGCCGATCGTGCCGGCCAGCGTCCGCGTGACGGGCGGCTCGGCCCAGGACCGGGCGCGGTTCACCGCCTCCGCCCGGAACGCCGGCATCAGCATCGGCGCGGGGCCGCTCGTCTCGCTGATCGGCGCCTCGGCGTCACCGGCGGCGCCGCACACGCCGGCGGATGTGGCGGTGGCCCTTGACGCCCCCTGGCCGCTGGCAGAGTCCACAGCCCCGGCCAGGATCGCCCTCTACGGCCGGAGCCAGGGCGCTTTCGACGCGCTCGCCGCCGTGCTGGCCGGACATGCCAGGGCTCCCGGAAATCTTCCCGTCTCCGTCGGCTCCCAGCACCCGGGAACCGGCTGCGCGTAACATCAGGCCGGCGCGGGCCGGTGAGCGTCCGGGAGCGCGGCGGCCCGGACGGGACTGTCGTTTAATGGAGGAGTGCCCATCCTGAATAAAGACATGACCCTCTGCATCTCGCTCTCGGCCCGGCCGAGCAACAACGGGACGCGCTTCCACAACCACCTGTATGACCAGCTTGGCCTGAACTGGATCTACAAGGCTTTTGCCCCCACGGACCTGGGCCAGGCGATCGCCGGCGTGCGCGGCCTCGGAATCCGCGGCTGCGCCGTGTCGATGCCCTACAAGGAGGACGTCATTGCGCTCGTGGATGTGATGGACCCGTCCGCGAAAGCCATCGACTCGGTCAACACGATCGTCAACGACGGCGGCACCCTCACCGCCTACAACACCGACTACACGGCGATCGAGCAGCTGCTGCAACGCAACGCCGTGCCCTCGGCGTACTCGGTGCTGCTGAGGGGCGCCGGCGGCATGGCGAAGGCCACGGCCGCGGCACTGCGCGACGCCGGGTTCAAGGACGTCACCGTGATCGCACGCAACGAGGAAGCGGGCCGGGCGCTCGCCGGGCTCTACGGCTTCGCCTGGCGCGCCGACGTCGATGCCCTGAAGGCCGACATGATCATCAACGTCACACCAATCGGTATGGCAGGCGGTATGGCAGCCAGCTCCGACGCCGAGGCCCTGTCCTTCCCGCAGGAAGCAGTGGACGCCGCCAAGGTGGTGTTCGACGTCGTCGCGCTGCCGGCCGAGACCCCGCTGATCAAGGCCGCCCGGGCGGCCGGTAAGACCGTGATCACCGGTGCGGAGGTTGCGACCATCCAGGCGCTCGAGCAGTTTGTGCTGTACACCGGGATCCGGCCCAGCGACGAGCAGGTCCGGGCCGCCGAGGACTTCATGCGCGCCCAGTAGCCCCCGGGGAAGCCGGGTCCACGGCCACCGGGTCCTAGACCGGCTCCACCGAAACAGCCACCCGCTCCTCCCCGATCCGGGTGAGGACCAGGGTGGCTGTTTTCATGCCCTTGGTCTTCCCTCCGGCCCTCCCTCCGGGGAGGAGCTGCTTGCGCAGTTCCTCCGGAGTGACCGACGTGCCGCGCTTCTTGATGTCCAGCACTCCGATGCCCTGGTCCTTGACCCAGGCCTTGAGCGCCTTGACGTTGTAGGGCATCACGTCCAAGACCTTGTAGGCCCGGGCAAAGGGGGTGTCCCGCAGTTCCGGGGCGCAGATGTAGGCGATGTGCTCGTCCACGAGGTGCCCGCCCAGCTGGAGCGCGACGTCGGCCACCAGCCCGGCGCGGATGACGGCGCCCTCGGGCTCATAGAGGTACCCCTCGACCGGTCCCACCGGGGCGACCGGGCCGCCGTCGAAGTCCTCGGCGCTGGTGAGCTCCGCCGCGCCCGCGGGGCCCAGCAGCAGGGCAGCCCGCCGGATCCCCGGCCGCCGGACGGCGTTGAACCACAACGCGACTTCGGTGACGTCCCCGCCCACCGACACCCACTGGGCTTCGCAGTTCTTGGGCACCGAATCGTGCGGCATGCCCGGGCCCATCTTCACACCCACAGCCAGGCCGGCCGCGGCCAGGGATTCGACGAAGGACAGCGGCGGGGAAAAGTCCTCCGGATCCCAGAGCCGCTTCGTGCCCGAGGTGGAAGTGGTCCGGCGGGCCGGGTCCAGCCAGACGCCGTCCATCCCGTCGAGGGCAACAGTGGTCGCATCGGAGTGGACCACGGTGGCGTTCCGGAACGGGATGAGGTTCATCGTGGCGCAGGCCGCCGTCGTCTCGTCGCTCTCCACCGCTGTGACCTGGATGTCCAGCGAGGCGAACGCCATGGCATCACCGCCGAGGCCGCAGCCAAGGTCCGCCACATGCTGCACGCCGGCTTCCGTGAAGCGCTGCGCATGCCGGGCCGCCACGGTGAGCCGGGTGGCCTGCTCCAGGCCCGCCTGGGTGAAGATCATCTGCCGGGCGAACTCGCCGAACTTGGCCTCGGCTTTGGTCCGCAGCCGCGACTGGGTGAGGGCGGCCGAGACGAGCTCGGGGGAGTGGCCGGCCTTCCGGAGGGAGGCATTGAGCCGGAACGCCTCGTCCTCCCGGTAGGGCCCCAGCGACGCCAGCAGCTCCCAGCCCTCGGGGTTCAAAAGCGGGGCGATCTGGTCCTGCGGTGCGTCAGCCATGGGATCAAGCCTAGTTCAGCGCAGGGCGGAGCCGTGCGCCCGATAAGGTTGTCGGCATGGATGACAGCGGCACGGCAAACAGCGGCACGGACAGCGGCACGGACGAGAACAACCCGGAGAACGGCGCCGCGCAGCAGGACGCCGACGGCGGCCGTCCCGCCCGCCAGGGACTCGCCCGCTACGCCCGGCCGGCGCTGATCGCCGGCGTCGTCATCGCCGTCGTCTGCGTGGCGCTCCTGGTCATCATCTTCTTCCTGGACTCCTTTAACGCCACGGTCTACTCCGTCGGCGGCAAGGACGTCCAGGACACCACCGACGAGGCAAAGGCCATCCGCGAGAACTATGCCGCGGTCCGCGCCGGGGGCGCCGTGTTCCTGGCCCTTGGTGCTGCCCTGGCCGCGGCCGCCGCCCTGGTGCTGTACCGGCACCGGAACGACGCCGGTTCGGACAGCGGGGACAACGGCGAGGACGTCGACTTCGAGGACCTGGGCGGGCGGTAGCACGGCACCGGCACCGCTGCCGGCACCGCGTTCACTGTTCACCGGGAACGAATTTCTGGCACTCACCTTGACCGAGTGCTAACTACTTACATAGAGTCGTCATTAGCACTCTCCCTAGGAGGGTGCTAACACCTGAAGCTTTACAGCCAGGCTGCTGCCGGCACCGCGACGACGGTCTGTACGCCTTGGCACCACAGCTTTGAAGTCCACGAATTTGCTGACGAAAAGGAGAGGTCATTGTCGGTCTCTATTAAGCCTCTTGAGGATCGTATTGTTGTCCGCCCGCTCGAAGCCGAGCAGACCACGGCTTCCGGCCTGGTTATCCCGGACTCCGCGCAGGAAAAGCCGCAGGAAGGCGAAGTTGTAGCAGTAGGCCCCGGCCGCTTCGACGACAACGGCAACCGCGTTCCGATCGATGTCACCATTGGCGACGTTGTTATCTACTCCAAGTACGGCGGAACTGAAGTCAAGACCGGCGGCACCGAGTACCTCGTGCTGTCCGCCCGCGACGTCCTGGCGATCGTCGTAAAGTAACTCTCTTGGACCCCGCGCCGCCGATCCTCCTTTGACGGGTCAGTTGCGCGGGGTTCTGTCTTTGAAAGGACAAAACCATGGCAAAGCAGCTTGCGTTTAACGACGCTGCCCGCCGGTCGCTTGAAGCCGGCATCGATAAGCTCGCCAACACGGTCAAGGTGACGCTTGGCCCGCGCGGCCGCAACGTCGTGCTGGACAAGAAGTGGGGCGCCCCCACGATCACCAACGACGGCGTCACCATCGCCCGTGAAGTCGAGCTGGACGACCCGTATGAAAACCTTGGCGCGCAGCTTGCCAAGGAGGTCGCCACCAAGACCAACGATGTTGCCGGTGACGGCACCACCACCGCCACGGTGCTGGCACAGGCCCTCGTCAAGGAAGGCCTCCGCAACGTTGCGGCAGGCGCCGCCCCGGGCCAGATCAAGCGCGGCATCGAGGTCTCGGTTGAGGCCATCGCCGCCCGCCTGCTCGAGAACGCCCGCCCGGTCGAAGGCACCCAGGTCGCCAACGTCGCCTCCATCTCCGCCCAGAGCGACGAGATCGGCGAGCTGCTGGCCGAGGCATTCGACAAGGTCGGCAAGGATGGTGTGATCACCATCGAGGAATCCTCCACCACGCAGACCGAACTGGTCCTCACCGAGGGCATGCAGTTCGACAAGGGCTACCTGTCCCCGTACTTCGTCACCGACGCGGAACGCCAGGAAGCTGTCCTCGAAGACGCCCTAATCCTGATCAACCAGGGCAAGATCTCCTCGGTCCAGGACTTCCTGCCGCTGCTGGAAAAGGCGCTGCAGAGCTCCAAGCCGCTCTTCATCATCGCCGAGGACGTCGACGGCGAGGCACTCTCCACGCTGATCGTCAACCGCATCCGCGGCACCCTGAACGTCGTCGCCGTCAAGGCGCCGGGCTTCGGTGACCGCCGCAAGGCCATGCTGCAGGACATCGCGACGCTCACGGGCGCCCAGGTTGTCTCGCCGGAACTGGGCCTCAGCCTGGACACGGTCGGCCTTGAGGTGCTGGGTACCGCCCGCCGCATCACCGTCACCAAGAACAACACCACCATCGTGGACGGCGCCGGTTCGGCGGAGGACGTCGCAGCCCGGGTTTCCCAGCTGCGCGCCGAGCTGACCCGCACGGACTCCGACTGGGACAAAGAAAAGCTGCAGGAACGCCTGGCCAAGCTGGCCGGCGGCATCGGCGTGATCAAGGTCGGCGCTGCCACCGAGGTCGAGCTCAAGGAAAAGAAGCACCGCATCGAGGACGCCGTGTCCTCGACCCGCGCTGCCCTTGAAGAAGGCATCGTCGCCGGCGGCGGCGCCGCCCTCATCCACGCCCTCAAGGCGCTCGACGAGGACCCGGCCGTCCAGGCCCTCGAGGGCGACGCGGCAGCTGCTGTCGGCATCGTCCGCCGGGCACTGACCCAGCCGCTGCGCTGGATCGCCCAGAACGCCGGCTTCGACGGCTACGTCGTCGTCGCGAAGGTCGCCGAATCCGCCAACAACCAGGGCTTCAACGCCAAGACCGGCGAATATGAAGACCTGATCGCTGCCGGCGTCATCGACCCCGTGAAGGTAACGCGTGCGGCCCTCCGCAACGCGGCTTCCATCGCGGCACTGGTGCTCACCACGGAAACCCTCGTGGTCGAGAAGCCTGCCGAGGAAGACCAGCACGCAGGACACCAGCACTAGCATCAAGCCATAGCAGTCAGGGCCGGTCCGGCATCAGCCGGGCCGGCCCTTTCTGTGCCCGCAATGCTTCCCGGTTCAGGCGCGACGCCTGCCGGCGATACCGGGGGCGTCGGCGAGGGCCTGGTCCGCCCGTTCGGAGAGCACCATCTCCGGCATGCCGATCGAGACCGAACCCTGCTCCTGGACCTTCAGGACATGGAGTTTCGCCACCAGCCGCTCCACGGACTGCCGCCGCCGTGATTGGCCAGAGAATTTCCGACTCGGTAGAATTGAAGCTTTGGAAACCGGCCTGGAGGGTCCCGAGTGTCGAACGAGCGAACCATAGCCAGCCCGCAGGCAGCGGGCGCGGGTTCGCCGGCGCGCGCAAAATCGGGCTACCGCCCCGAGGTCCAGGGCCTTCGCGCCCTCGCGGTCCTCATGGTGGTCACCTACCATGTGTGGCTCGGCCGGGTCTCCGGCGGGGTGGACATCTTCCTGCTGATTTCGGCGTTCCTGCTGACCCTCAGCTTTGCCCGGAAGGTCGAGGCAGGCAAGCCCCTGCGGCTCCTGAGCCACTGGCTCCACCTGCTCAAGCGGCTGCTTCCCGCCGTCGTGGTGGTGGTCCTGGGCGTACTGGCCGGCACCCGGGTGGTCCTGCCGCAGAGCCGCTGGCCGGACGTGCTGGACCAGGCCTGGGCCTCCCTGCTGTACCGGCAGAACTGGCTCCTGGCGGACACCGCCGTCGACTACTACGCGCAGGACCACGCAGCGGCCAGCCCGCTGCAGCACTTCTGGTCACTGTCCATCCAAGGCCAGGTGTTCCTGCTCTGGCCGGTCATTTTCGCCGGCGCGGCCCTGCTGCTGCGGTTCCTGCGCCGGACCCCCCTTGGCGACCGGGTTAGCTATCCCGCGCTCCTGGCTGGGGCCTTCGGTGCGATCTTAGTTGTGTCGCTGGTGTTTTCCATTGAACAGACAGCCACCAACCAGTCCTACGCCTACTTCGACACCCGCACCCGGCTCTGGGAATTCGCCCTCGGCTCGCTGCTGGCGCTCGCGCTGCCGCACCTCAATCCCGGCAAGGCGCTGCGGGTTGTCCTTGGCTGGACCGGCCTCGCCGCGATGCTCTCCTGCGGCCTGCTGCTCACCGTGGACCGCTCCTTCCCCGGCTTCATCGCGCTGTGGCCGACGCTGGCCGCGGCCGCCATCATCGTCGCCGGACAGAGCGGCAGCCGCTTCGGCGTCGACCGCTTCCTGACCTGGAAGCCGCTGGTGTCGCTCGGGGACAACTCCTACGCCCTGTACCTCTGGCACTGGCCGCTGCTGGTGCTCGCCCTCGCCGCGACGGGCATCGCCGCGCCGAACCTGGTCCAGGGCCTGGCGATCGTTGCCGCCTCGATTGTGCTGGCCGTGCTGACCACCCGGTTCGTGGAGAAGCCGCTGCGCGAATGGCACTGGCCGCAGCGCCGCGCCTGGCGCACCGCCGTCGTGATCGCGGCGTGCGGCGCGCTGCTGGCGGGTCCGGTGTCCGTATGGCAAAGCAAGCTGCTGGCAGACGAGGCCGTGGCCGCGGCACAGCCGAGGGAACTGACCCCCGGCGCGGCCGCGCTGGCGCCCGAGAACGCGGGCAAGCCGACGCCGGACGCGAAGATCATCCCGGCTCCCGTCGCGATGAAGAACGAGTGGGCGGACATCGACGGGCTGTGCACGGACGCAAACGTCCCGGCGGATCCGCTGCTCGCGGGATGCCTGCAGAACAGCCGCCCGGACACCGTCACGAAGCGCATCGTGGTGCTCGGCGACTCCCACGCCCAGCAATACATGGCCGCGCTCGGCCCGGTGGCCCGAAGCCACGGCTGGGAAGTCGTGGCCCTCCTGAAAGGCAACTGCCGCTTCGGCGGCGAATCCCCGGACCGGGACGCCGAGTGCAACGCCTTCAACAGGGCCAGCGCCCAGTACGTCCTGGACCACCAGCCGGACGCGGTCTTTACCGTCGCGTCGCTGACCCACAAGGATGCACCCTTCGAAACCGAGGTGCCGCATTACCTCGAAGGCATCAAACCCTTCACCGATACCGGCATTGAAGTGGTCGGCATCCGCGACAACCCGCGCTTCACCATGAACATGCCCGAATGCGTCCAGAAGCACGGGCCCGAGGCCCCGAAATGCCAGGTGCCGCTGGAGGAGTCCCTGGCCGAGTCCTCACCGCTGGATGCGTACCGGGGGAGGGTGCCGGGGCTGCACCTGATGGACCTGAGCGACTTCATCTGCGCCGGCGGCATCTGCCCGGCCGTCGTCGGGAATGTGTACGTCTACAAGGACGACAACCACCTGACCAAGACCTACGTCCAGAGCATGATCCCGATGTTCGAACGGCGCCTGCTCGCGGCCACCGGCTGGACGTGACGCGCCGGCGCCGGTCCGGCCGGTGCCGTTGCTCACATTACTGCCCCGGAATATGGGGATCGCCGCCAAGGTTCTAGTATTTATTCAACACTTCTGCACAGGCCATGCCCGTAATGACGGGCTGGTCATCTGTTGCAACCCCTACCCGTGAAACCCATAACCAAGGTAAGAGGCGCACTCATGACCCAGCCCGAACACGACCCCTTCGGCTTCATCGGACTGACATACGACGACGTCCTGCTGCTGCCCGGCCACACGAACGTCATCCCCTCCGAGGCCGACACGTCCTCCAGGATCTCCAAGCGGATCTCGGTCCAGACCCCGCTGCTCTCCGCGGCCATGGACACTGTCACCGAATCGCGGATGGCGATCGCCATGGCCCGCCAGGGCGGCCTCGGCGTCGTTCACCGTAACCTCTCCATCGCCGATCAGGCGGACCAGGTGGACCGGGTCAAGCGCAGCGAATCCGGCATGATCACCAACCCGCTGACCATCGGTCCGGAAGCCACCCTGGCCGAGCTGGATGAAATCTGCTCGCACTACCGGGTCTCCGGCCTGCCCGTCGTGGACGAGGGCATGCGGCTGCTGGGTATCGTCACCAACCGCGACACCCGCTTCGTCCCGGAGGCGGATTTCCCGATCCGCCTGGTCAGCGACGTGATGACCAAGATGCCCCTCGTCACCGGGCACGTTGGCATCAGCCGCGAGGAAGCCTCGCACAAGCTGGCGACGAACAAGATCGAGAAGCTCCCGCTCGTGGACGAGCAGGGCCGGCTCAAGGGCCTCATCACCACCAAGGACTTCACCAAGGCCGAGCAGTACCCGCTGGCCACCAAGGACGACGAAGGCCGGTTGCGCGTCGGCGCCGCCATCGGGTTCTTCGGCGACGGCTGGGAGCGGGCCATGGCGCTGATCGACGCCGGCGTGGACGCCCTCTTCGTCGACACCGCCAACGGCCACTCCCAGGGTGTCCTGGACATGATCCGCCGGCTCAAGTCCGATCCGGTGGCCGCGCACGTGGACATCATCGGCGGCCAGGCCGCCACCCGCGAAGGCGCCCAGGCGCTCATCGACGCCGGTGCCGACGGCATCAAGGTCGGCGTGGGTCCCGGCTCCATCTGCACCACCCGCGTGGTCGCCGGCGTCGGTGTCCCGCAGATCACCGCCATCTACGAGTCCGCCAAGGCCGCCATCCCGGCCGGCGTGCCGCTGATCGCCGACGGCGGGCTGCAGTACTCGGGCGACATCGGCAAGGCCCTGGTGGCCGGTGCGGACACCGTCATGCTCGGCTCCCTGCTCGCCGGCTGCGACGAGTCCCCGGGTGACCTGATCTTCGTCAACGGCAAGCAGTTCAAGCTCTACCGCGGCATGGGTTCCCTCGGGGCCATGCAGACCCGCGGCAAGAACACCTCCTACTCCAAGGACCGGTACTTCCAGGCCGACGTCTCCGGCGATGACAAGCTCATCCCGGAGGGCATCGAGGGCCGGGTGGCCTACCGCGGCCCGCTCGCCTCGGTCGCGTACCAGCTGGTCGGCGGCCTCCGCCAGACCATGTTCTACACCGGTGCCCCCACGGTGCCGGAACTGAAGGCCCGCGGGAAGTTCGTCCGGATCACGGCGGCCGGGCTGAAGGAATCCCACCCGCACGACATCCAGATGACGGTGGAGGCACCGAACTACGGTTCGCGCTAACCCCCACCCGTTCCCTGACCTCGGAAGTCCGCATCGGCTCCCGGCCCTCGCAAGCTCGGGTCGGGGCCCTCGCCGGAGAGGCTCCACGGCCAGGGAACCCGGAGGGCGTGGCCCCAGCGCAACAAGCGCCCACACCTGCCGCGGCCCGCAACTAGGCTGGAGGCATGTCCGAACTCAGGCCCGCCCGTGAGCCGAAGCGCAAGCTGGCGCTGCGGCCCTACGCCCGTGCGGTGGCGCAGGTGCTGCGCGTCAGCTTCCGGGCCTCGCCCGCCGCCGTCGTGATGAAGGTCGTGGGCTCGCTGATCTCGGCGCTGCTGCCGCTCGTCACCACCTACTTCGCCGCCCTGACCACAACGGCCCTCGCGGCCGCCTACGCCGGCGATGCCGCCGCAGGGCAGCAGGCCATCGGCTACGTGATCATCACCGCCGCGCTGGGACTGTTCTGGGGTGCCTTCAGCAGCGTGGACCGCTACATCCAGCAGCTCATGAGCTTCAAGGTGGGCGCGATCGTGGGCGACCAGATGTACGAGCGGTTCCTGGCCCTGGAATTCTGGCGCTACGACGACAAGGAAACGGTGGACCTGTACGACCGGGCCAAGCGCTTCTCCGACTCCTACGCCCGGGTCCTGGACCGGATCGCCGCCATCTTCACCCAGCTGGTCTCGGTGATCCTGGCGATCGGCGCGCTGCTGCTGGTCAGCTGGTGGATCGCCGTGATCGTGCTCGTGGCGATCGTCCCCAGTGTCTACCTGCAGTTCAAGCTCTCCCGCGAGCAGATCGCGCACTGGAACACCCAGATCGATTCACGCCGGCAGCGGCGGATGATCGAGATTAACCTCCTGCGCCCGCAGCACATCGCCGAGATGCGCCTCTACGGGATCGTCGGGTACCTCATGGGTCTCCGCTCCCGGCTGCGCGACGCGGACGAGCGCCGGCGGCTGGATTTCCAGAAGCGCTACATCCCCAAACAGCTCGCCGCCGACGCCCTGCAGTACGGCGCCGAGGTGGTGTCGCTGATCTGGGTGGTCGGGCAGATCATCGCCCGGGCGCAGCCGGTGGGGCAGTTCCTCTACGTGCAGCAAATCGTCAGCCGGGCGCTGTCCACCGCCAACAGCCTCGTCTCCTCGCTCAGCTCCATTGACGAGGACCTCGCGAACCTCAAGGACTACGAGCTGTTCATGGCGCTGCCGGTGCACTCCGACCACGCCCCGCCGCTGCTGCAGGCGCCCGGGACCGTGGAGCTGCGGGACATCCGCTTCACCTACACAGGCAGCGAACTGGAAGTCATCAGGGGCATCTCGCTGACCATCCGCGAAGGCCAGCACATCGCGATCGTGGGGGAGAACGGCGCCGGCAAGTCCACCCTCATCCGGATCCTCGCCGGGCTCTACCGCCCGGATTCCGGGCAGGTGCTGCTCGACGGCGTCGACCTCGCCGCCGTCGACGTCAAGTCCTGGCACCGCCATCTGGCGGTGCTCAGCCAGGAGTTCCTGAAATACGAGTTCGCGACCGCGGCGGAGAACATCTTCTTCGGCGACGTCGAGTCACCGCGCGACGACGGGCGGATCCGCCGCGCGGCGGCCGACGCCGAAGCCCTTGAGTTCATCAACAAACTGCCCAACGGCCTGGACAACCACGTCAGCAACTGGATGGAGGATCCGCGCGGACGGAAAGGCAGCGGCCTGTCCGGCGGGCAGTGGCAGCGCCTCGCCATGGCCCGGAACTTCTACCGGAATGCCCCGTTTATGGTCATGGACGAGCCGACCTCGGCCATCGATGCACTCGCGGAGCACCGCATCTTCACCCGGCTCTTCGCCGACCGCAGCAGCACGATCATCGCCATCAGCCACCGCCTCGCCACCATCGAGAAGGCCGACGTCGTCTACATGCTGGAGGACGGCCGGATTGTGGAGCAGGGCACCCACAAGGAACTGGTGGCCCTGCGCGGCCGCTACTTCCGGATGTTCGAATCCCAGCTCAGCGTGGACGAGGCCGAAGGCATCTGAGGGGAGACCGGGCCCCTGGGCGTGCCTGACCTGCGATCTGCCGGACCTCCGATCTGCCGGACATGCCCTCCGCTAGCCCGATCCACTGGACATAACGGCGCTGTGCCCACTCGCGGGCACGAAGAATGGGCATGTCCTCCCGGGAAGGGAGGGCATGCCCATTCTTGTGGCCATTTTGGCTGCCCGGCTTGCTGCTACGAGGTCGTCACCGAGGTGTCGTCCACGAAGAAGTAGGTCTTGAGCGAGGAGTCCTCCACGCCCAGGAAGCGCAGGGTGACGGTCTTGCCCTTGAACGAGGACAGGTTGAGGGTTTTCAGCACATAGCCGGTGGACTTGTTGAGGTTGGAGTAGGTGGCCAGCGTGGTCGTGACGCCCCCGCTGATGGCCTGAACCTTCAGGGTGTCGTACGCGGTCCCGGTGGTGGTCTCATCGGTCAGGGTCTTCAGGTAGAAGGACAGGCTGGAACCGGTCACGGAGGACGGGATGGAGATCGTCTGGTCGAGCTTGTACGACGTCGCCTGGCCCCAGCCGTTCAGGCCGGCGAAACCGGTGCCCGTGCGGGCGTTGGTTCCGGTCTCAAAGGTGTCCGCGTGGTCGGAGGTCCAGGACGCCGAACCGTTCTCGAAGCCCGGGTTCAGCAGCAGGCTCCCCGACGGCGGCGGCGGGGTTGTTCCGCCAAGCAGCCCCATGGTGGCGGTGGCATCGGAGAGGCCGGCGCCGCAGCCCTTGGTGCAGCCGCCCGGCATTGCCCGGGTGCCCTGCCGGAGCGTGGACTCGACCTGGGCCGGGGTAAGGGCGGAGGACTTGGACTTCATCAGGGCCACGAGACCGGCGACGTGGGGGGCCGCCATCGAGGTGCCCTGGTAGTTGGCGTAGCCGGCCCCGCCCGGCGTCGACGTTCCGGTGTTGATCGTGGAGAGGATGCCGCCGCCGCTGACGCTGGTGTCGCCGCCCGGGGCAGTGAGGTCCACGGTCGCGCCGTAGTTGGAGTAGTAGGACAGGCTGCCGGACGGGTTGCTGGCGGCAACGGTCACCACGGAGTTGCAGTTGGCCGGGCGGAAGCCGGCGGCGTCCTGGTTGCTGTTGCCGGCAGCCACCACCACCGTGGAACCCCGCGACACCGCGGAGTCGATGGCAGCCTGGTAGGTGGTGCCGCAGGTGCCGGAGCCGCCCAGGCTCATGTTGATGACCTTGGCCGGGTTGGCGTTGGCGGGGATCCCGGAGACGGTGCCGCCGGAGGCCCAGATGATGGCGTCCGCGATGTCGGAGAGGGATCCGCCGCACTTGGCCAGGACGCGGACGGGGACGACCTTCGCATTCGGGGCGACCCCGGCCACACCCGTGGAGTTGCCCGTGACAGCGGCAACGGTGCCGGCGACGTGCGTGCCGTGCCAGGAAGAGTTGGCGGCTGCGGTCTGGCCGCATTCGCCGGCGGCGTACCAGTCGCCCTGGTCCTGGGCGTTGGAGTCCCGGCCGTTGCCGTCGCGCGCCGCCGTGGCATCGGAGACGAAGTCATAGCCCGGCAGCACGTTGGCGTCCAGATCCGGGTGCGCCGTATTGCCGGTGTCAATCACGGCGACAGTGGACCCTGCCCCGGTGGAGGAATCCCAGGCGCCGGGGATGCGCATGCCGTTGGCCCCGGTGAAGTCCCATTGCTCCCCGTAACGGGTGTCGTTCGGCGACAGTACGGCCGTCATGCGGGCGTCGGGTTCCACGGCGTCTACCGCTCCGGAAGCGACAATTGCCTCCATGAAGTCCTGGGCGGCCTGGTCGGACAGCGCCTTGTCTGAAACGATCAGGGTTCCTCCGGTGGCCAGGGTGCGCAGTTCCCGCACACTGACACCCTGCTGCCTGGCGGCAGCGCCCCACGCGTTCGCGCGGCCGTTGGGCGTGGAGTTTCCCGGCGTCTTCTTGAAGCTGACGATGAACTGCGTGTAGGCCTCGCCGGCGTTGACGTCCGGAGCCGGAACATTCTCCGAGGCCACCGGCCCGGTGCCGGGAGTGGCGAGCGCCGGGCTGACGGCGAGGGTCATGGTGCCGACGACGGCGGCCAGCGACAGGGCAAGGACGCGGGACTTCCTGAGTGATGCACTTCCCATGGGTTCTGCTTTCTTTAACCGGGCACTGCGGAACGCCCGGAACTGGGTGTGGAGGCCGGCGGGCGAGATCCCCTGCGGGCCGAAAGTAAACCTAAAGGCATTTTCACAATTTGTAAACCATTGACAAATACTGTCAAGTCGGTGTGAACTATCGATTATTTTGGTCGCGCGGGGCTGCCGGAGGTGGCTCACCGTGGACGAGGCCGAAGGCTCCTGAGGGGCCGGTCAGGGCCGGTTTCCGCCGCCGGCCTGAAGCACGGTGGTCCGGACCCGCGCCAGGCTGGGCTCCGGGGGCACGCTGCTGAAACCGAACGTGACGGCGGGCCGGATGGCGGCCAGGGACCCGGCATCTCCGCCGTCCCAGCCGACACTCGCCGAGTCGATGCGGTGCAGGGCGGTCACGCCGTAGTACTCCTGCCGCCTGAAGTCACTACAGGGGGCCGTAACCCGCGTTCCCGTGTGGGTCGCGCCAAATGGCCAGATCGCCTTCCACCGCTGCGCGGAGCCCCGGGTCTGTGTGGATCCTTCGCCGGAAGGACCGCCGGGCCCGTCCCAGGACTACGGACGGGACGAGGATAAAGGCTGCCAGGAGAGCCACAATGAGTACATACGCGCCGCTCACCGCGAGCAGCGTCGCAGTTCCCCGGGAAGCGATCCCGGGGAAAGCAGTGGCCAGAATACCGCCAAGAATGAGGGCCAGCACGGCGACCATCATGACGCCGCCGCGCGCCGACCCCGGGCCACGGGCGATGAGGAGCCTATTGGTGTTCGGCAGTGTGGCACGTACCCGCTTCCAGGAGACCAGGCCCAGCACCGTCAACGCAACACCCAGCAAGCCAAGGATCAAGACCCAGGCGGGGTTGCCTGACGTGGCCGAGACGAAGCCGCCCGCGAGGAGCAGGAGGGGCCCGGATCCGATGGCGCTGCTCCAGGCCGCAGCGAGGGTGCCTTGGGCATCAGCCAACTGCCGCAAACGGGAGGGTGCGTTGGGCGGACTGACCCGTGCCAGCTCCGGAGAGATCCAGTAGTCAAGAGGATGCGCGGTCTGGCGTGCGGGGAAAGGAGTTGGATCGCTCATGTCGGGCTACAGACCCATCGCCTTGCGAAGGCGTTGTTCCAGGTCTTCCGGACGCACGGCAGTGGCGGGGAGGTCCTCACCCTCGCCTTCGCGCAGTTCAAGGGAACCATCCGGTCCCGCTTTGACGTGGACAGCGCGGAATGAGTCGTCGGCAAGGTGCCTGCGGAGCGTGCCCGCGGCTGGCCGTCCGTCCGGGGCGGTGCCAAGGTAAAAATTCACCATCTCGATGGCAGTGGTGAACATGCCGTCAGCGTTGGTGAGCGGCCGGAGCTCGTGCACGCCATATTTGCTGAGGCTGAGGATCAGGGCGCCGTCCGCGGAACCGAAGAGGAAATAGACGTGTTCAGCCTTGGGAGTGACCAACGCGATTTCCAGCCAGGCGTCCGAACTTGCCAGTGCGGCGGTGACGCTGGCGGCGGGCCCGGCCGGCAGGAGACCTTCTCCCTCGATTGTCATGAGCCCACGTTCCAGGAGCGTGGCCACACCGGCCTGCTCCAAGGGTGCGCCGGCGGCATGGTCGAGTCTGAACATGCGCTGGCATTTGAGGGCACCGCTGGTGCCCGCCAACGCGATCAAGGCAATCAATTCGTGTTCGGTGATGAGCAGGGGTGCGTCGTCTTCAGTGGTCATAGCAGCCTTTCGGGCGACAGGTCTCGGTTCTTAGTCTAGGGAAGGTCGGCGCTCAGGTGAGCCAGCCCCAGACTTTCTTGGCGCCGTCGGCCACGGCATCGGCTGTATTTCCGGCTGCGTCCCCGATCATCTCCGAGGCGGAACCGTAGCCAAGGTTGCCTGCCAGCAGGCCCATGCCGCCCCATGCGATGCCGGCAACAGCGAAGAAGGGGCCGGCGCCCGGGATGAAGCTCCCGGCCGCAAGGACGGTGGAGATGCCGCCGTCGATCGCCATCCCGGTGTCGCCGGTGGACAATCCGTGCGTCAACTGAAGCCCACCGGTAACTATGCCCAATCCGCCGGAAAGGCGTCCCAACATGGACGTCCCGTTGAGGAGCTGGGTTCCCCGGACGTAACCGGCTCCGGCGGCCTGGCCGTACTGTGCGCCGAGCGTGGGCCAGCTGGTCAGTTTTGTGACCAGCCCGCCCTTGGCCATGGTGGCCAGCAGATCGTCCGCGTAGAGTCCGGCGCCGGTGACTGCCCCATTGGCGGCCCACCATGGTGTGCTTCCGGCTCCCGAGAGGAGCCCTTCCACGCCCGTGGCCGTGTTGTCTCCGGCCGCACCGGGGCCCGCAGGATGTGCCGGTCCGTCGGGCCCGGAACCTGTGCCGCCTCCCTGCGTGCTGGCCTCTTGCTGCTCGTCGGCTTGCGTGAGAAGAAGTTTGGAGGCATGGATCAGGGACTCTGTCGCCTTGTTGAGCATGGGGCGCAAAGTGCCGGTCCACTCGCTCCGGAAGCGCCCCGCGTCGGCGCCCTTCCATGCTGCGCTGGCTACCAGGGCGTTGATCCTGTGTTCGGTGTCCGACAGGCGCGACCCGGAGAGTCCCATGGATTTTGACAGTGACCGCAACTGTTCAATATCGGCGCCAAAGAGGCCAGGGGCCATGGTTAGTCCTCCTAGGAGTAGGGGAAGGACGCTCGTCGAGGCCCGATTTCCTCAGGTTATGGGATTCTGTGGGCGGCTGCCATGGGCACCGCTGCCCATGGCAGCCCCCGCTGCAGTCCCGGGCATGTTCCGGCTCCACGGTCACGCCGGGCCGCAGCGGCCCGGCCGTCGGCGTCGCGCCCGCTCACTGGGATAACCTAGAGCAGTGACTTACGAGATTGAGATTGGCCGTGGCAAGCGTGGGCGTCGTGCCTACTCCCTGGATGACATTGCGATCGTCCCCAACCGCCGGACGCGTGACCCCAAGGATGTGTCCGTCGCCTGGCAGATCGACGCCTACAAGTTCGACATGCCGGTCATTGCCGCACCGATGGATTCGGCCATGTCCCCGGAAACCGTCATCGCCCTGGGCCGGCTCGGCGGACTCGGCGTTCTCGATCTCGAGGGCCTTTGGACCCGGTATGAAGATCCGCAAGCCGTGCTGGACCAGATCGGCGCGCTCGAGGACGAGACCAACAGCCCTGCCGTCACCCGGCGCATGCAGGAGCTCTACCAGGCGCCGATCCAGCCTGAACTGATCACCACCCGGCTCGCGGAGATCCGCGCCGCCGGCGTCACCGTTGCCGGCTCCCTGACCCCGCAGCGGACCCAGGAACACTACAAGACCGTGGTGGCCGCCGGCGTCGACATCTTCGTGATCCGCGGCACCACCGTCTCGGCCGAGCATGTTTCGAAGGCCCACGAGCCGCTGAACCTGAAGCAGTTCATCTACGAACTCGACGTCCCGGTCATCGTCGGCGGGGCCGCCGGGTACACCCCGGCCCTGCACCTCATGCGTACCGGTGCCGCCGGCGTGCTGGTCGGGTTCGGCGGCGGCGCCACGAGCACCACCCGCCGCGCCCTAGGCATTCACTCGCCGATGGCCTCCGCCATCTCCGACGTCGCCGCTGCCCGCCGCGACTACATGGATGAATCCGGCGGCCGCTACGTCCACGTGATCGCCGACGGCGGCATGGGATCCTCGGGCGACATCGTCAAGGCGATCGCGATGGGCGCCGACGCCGTTATGCTCGGCAGTGCCCTCGCCCGCGCCGAGGAAGCCCCGGGCAAGGGCTGGCACTGGGGCCAGGAAGCGCACCACCTTGAACTTCCCCGCGGCGACAGGGTCAACGTCGGTACCGTCGGGCCGCTCGAGGAGGTTCTCTTCGGGCCGGGCCACCACACCAGCGGAACGTCGAACCTGATCGGTGCGCTGCGCAGATCGATGGCGACCACCGGCTATTCGGACCTGAAGGAATTCCAGCGCGTCGACGTCGTCGTTTCGCCGTACGCCGGCAACTGACAGCCCCCTGCCCATCCGGGGAAGTTGGAAGTAGTGTGGTGCACTACGAGCTTTGAGACGGATGGAGGCGTGACATGAACAGTTTTCCCGGCGGTTCTCCCAAGGCCGGCGGTGCCCTTGGGCCTGCGGAACGCGAAGCTTCACTCGCGGTACTCAGGGGCACCACCGAACCGGGGAAGGAACTCGACATCCTCATTGTCGGCGGCGGCATCGTCGGCACCGGCGCGGCCCTGGACGCGATCACGCGCGGCCTGAGCGTCGGCATCGTCGAGGCCAACGACTGGGCCGCGGGCACCTCTTCCCGCTCCTCAAAGCTGATCCACGGCGGCCTCCGCTACCTGGAGATGCTCGACTTCGGCCTGGTCAAGGAGGCGCTGCACGAACGCGGGCTGATTCTCTCGGCCCTCGCGCCGCACCTTGCCCGGCCCGTTCCCTTTCTGTACCCGCTGACCAAGCCGTTCCTTGAACGGCCTTACGTGGGTGCCGGCATCGCCTTGTACGACGCCATGTCCATCTCCACCGGCCAGCGCCGCGGCGTGCCGTTCCACAAACACCTGAGCCGACGGGGGACCCTCCGGGCAGCGCCGAGCCTGAAGGACGATGCGTTCGTCGGTTCCATCCGGTACTACGACGGACAGGTCGACGACGCCAAGTATTGCGCCAACCTGGTCCGCACCGCGGCCTACTATGGCGCCCACGCGGTGAACCAGATGTCCGTGGTGTCCTTCCTCCGCGAAGGCGAACGCGTCGTCGGTGCCAAAGTGGTCAACCACGAGGACGGGTCCTCGTTCAACATCAAAGCCAAGCAGGTCATCAATGCCACGGGCGTCTGGACGGACGAGACCCAGGCAATGGTGACCGACCGCGGCCAACTCAAGGTCCGTGCCTCCAAGGGCATCCACCTGGTAGTGCCACGGGACCGCTTCCAATCGACCGTGGGACTGATCCTGCGGACGGAGAAATCCGTCCTCTTCGTCATCCCGTGGGGCCGGCACTGGATCATCGGCACCACCGACACCGACTGGACGCTCGACAAGTCCCACCCCGCCGCCAGCGAGGCCGACATCGACTACCTGCTGCACCACGTCAACGAGGTCCTGGAGACGCCGCTGACCCGCGAGGACGTCGAGGGGGTGTACGCCGGCCTGCGTCCCCTGCTCGAGGGGGAGTCGGAGGCGACCTCGAAGCTCTCCCGCGAGCACGCGGTCAGCCACCCGGCTCCCGGGCTGGTGGTGGTCGCCGGCGGCAAGTACACGACCTCCCGGGTGATGGCCAAGGACGCCGTCGACGAGGCGG
>JAXMJF010000039.1:0-38415 GCA_034376805.1 Arthrobacter sp. | reverse complement strand
TTCTGAGCACATACACCACACCGGGGCTGATTTGATGGAACCGTCACTCCACATGCTTTCAAAGCATGTGCACACCCCTGAAACCCATGCGAGCACTGGCAAGCAAGCCGATCTCATACACACATTTTGGCCGCTAACCCGGAACTGGCGCGTCGGGTTCAGCCCGCAGCCTGGACTGCCCGCGCCGCGGGGCCGATCTAACCGAGAGTTAACTTCGTGGAAACGGCAAGGCGCGGATTCCTGAAACAACCGTTCCCTAAGGTCAGTGCCAGACGACCCCGCGGGGGTCGTTTTTATGCGACCGGCTCTCGATTTGGAGAAGTGGAATGACGGCTTTTGGTTCGGAAATGCGCCCGACGCGGCGCATGCTGCTGGCGGGGATGTCCTCCGTCGCACTGGTGGCCCTCACCGGCTGCGGCGGCGGGACCAGCGCTGCGACGTCGACGGCCAGTGGTGCGGCGGGGGATCTCGGGACACTGGAGGTCCAGTTGTCCTGGTTGAAGAACGCGGAGTTCGCCGGTGAATATTTTGCCGACAGCAAGGGCTATTACAAAGATGCGGGCTTCACAGCGGTCAATCTGATTGCGGGCGGCCCGGGCGGCGCCTCGGCGGAGACCATGGTCCTTTCCGGCAAAGCCCTGGTGGGCACCTCGTCGCCAGTGGGAGTAGCCCCGGTGGTGCTCAATGAGGGTGCACCGTTGAAGATCATCGGCTCCACGTACCAAAAGAACCCGTTCACCATCGTGTCGCTCGCGGAAAATCCGATCACCGCCCCCGGTGACCTGGTCGGCAAGAAGATCGGAGTGCAGGCCGGCGTCAACGAGACTCTCTTCGATGCCCTCCTGGAGGTCAACAGGATTGATCCGTCCCAAGTCACGAAAGTGCCGGTGCAGTACGACCCTCAACCGCTGCTGAACGGCGACGTCGAGGGGTTCTTCGCCTATCTCACTAACGAGGTCCTGACCCTTGAACTGGGCGGGCACAAGACCGCGGTGCTGCCGTTCGCGGACAACGGCCTGCCCTTCGTCGCCGAAAGTTTCGTCGCCACGGAGGATTCCATCAAGAACAAGCGGACAGAGCTGAAAGCGTTCCTGGCGGCATCCATTAAGGGCTGGAAGGACGCGCTGGCGGACCCGGCGGAATCGGCCAGGCTCGCCGTGGAGGTTTACGGCAAGGAGCTCGGCCTCACCCTGGACAAGGAAAAGGCCCAGGCCGAGGCGCAGAACAGCAAGCTCATCGAGACTCCGGATACGGACAGCAACGGACTTTTCTCCATCTCCCGGGAGCTGATGGAGAAGAACATCGAAATCCTCAAGCTGGCCGGCTACGACACCACGGCGGAGCAGATCTTCGACCTGAGCCTCCTCGACGAGGTCTACGCCGAGAACCCGACCCTGAAGTAGCAACGCCCGGAAATAAGTTTGACGAACGTAAGTAGGACGAATGACTGACGTGAGCACGGCTGCCGTCTCCCATGGCATGCTCTCAGGTACCGGCATATCGCTCAGCCGGCTGGGCAAGAGTTTCCGCATGGGCCGCCAGAGCGTTGTGGCCCTGGAAGACGCCAACCTGAGCACATCGCAGGGAACGTTCCTGTCTCTGCTGGGGCCCTCGGGATGCGGCAAGTCCACCATCCTGAGGATCCTGGCCGGCCTGGAAACCCCCACGACCGGCCAGGTCACCGTGGACGGCCACACCCCGGCTGAGCTGCGCACCCGGCATGAACTGGGCATCGCCTTCCAGGATCCAGCCCTCCTGCCCTGGCGAAGCGTGGTTTCCAACATCCGTCTGCCCTTCGAAGTGGCCGGTCTGCCCGTTGACCATGCCATGGTGGACGAGCTGGTGGGGCTGATCGGCCTGAGGGGGTTTGAAAAGGCCAAGCCGGCGCAGCTCTCCGGCGGGATGCGGCAGCGGGTCTCCATCGCCCGGGCGCTGGCACTCAAGCCGTCGGTGCTCCTGCTGGACGAACCGTTCGGCGCCCTGGATGACATGACGCGTCAGCGCCTCAATCTTGAACTGCTGCGCATCTGGACGGAGAAGCCGGCCACCACGCTGATGGTCACCCATGGAATCGCGGAGGCAATGTTCCTCTCCGACGTCGTTGCCGTCATGAGTGCACGGCCCGGCCGGATCAAGGAAATCATCACTGTTGACCTCCCCCGGCCAAGGACACCGGAGATGATGCGGACGCCAGAATTCCACGCCCTGTGCGACCGGGCTTCCGAGCTGCTGTTCGGCGACGTCGGTGCGCACCGAGGGGAGGGACCGTCCCGTGACGACGACTGACATAAAGACAGCGGCCGTTTCCCGGCCGCTTCCGCCGTGGGCGGCGGCTGGAACCGGGGTGGCGGCCACCGTTGCGCTCTGGTGGCTGGCCGCGGCCACCGTGCTGTCGGGGGTGGGAGCCGCAGCCGACGGAACGGGCGGCGCCGTACCCACACCGGGCGAGGTCTTTGGCCAACTGGCCGGCGACGGCGTCGGCTTCTATTGGCCCAACCTGGCGGTCACGGTCGTGGAGGCTTCCGCCGGCTATTTCTGGGGCAATATTGCAGCGCTCCTCCTGGCCGGCAGCGTGCTCGTGTTGCCTGCCCTGGAGCGGCTCGTCACCCAGCTGGCCGTCATCAGCTACTGCCTGCCGATCGTGGCCATCGGACCGCTGGCCTTCATTGTGATCGGATCCCCCGCGCGCGGCCAGGCGTCGGGAACAGCCGTGCTCCTGGCCGGCATCTCCGTTTTCTTCACCACCGTGGTGGGCGCCCTGTCCGCGCTGAAAAGTGCGGACCAGGCGAGCCTGGACCTCGTTGCCGTCTACGGCGGCGGCAGGTTCAAGCAGCTGGTCAAAGTGCAGCTCATTTCCGCGCTGCCGGGGATCCTCACCGCGCTCAAGATCGCCGTTCCCGCGGCCGTGCTGGGGGCAGTCCTTGGCGAATACGTGGGAGGAGTGGACCGCGGGATCGGCCCTGCGCTGGTCAACGCGCAACAGAACCTCGAAATTGCCCGGGCCTGGGGGGTCGCCCTGGTCGCCGGACTCTTGGCCGGCGCCGGATACGGAGTTTTTGCCGTGATCTCACGGTTCGTCGCTCCGTGGTCCGCCGGGCGCCCGGGGGCCTCCCGATGACGCCGCGAAACCACGGTCCCGCCGTCCTTAAGAGCCTCGGCCGTGCGGTAGTGGGGCTGCTGGTGTCCCTGGCCGTCGTGCTGCTGCTGTGGGTGGCGCTGCTGAAGCTCTTCAACATCTCGCCGTTCGTGGGCAAAGGCCCCCTGGATGTCTTCAACTTCCTGTTCACCGTCCCGGCATCCGGCGGGAACCGGCAGGCTGTCCTGCAGAACCTCGGCCAGACCATGATCGACGCCTTTCTCGGCTTCGCCGCCGGAATAACGGGGGCCGTGGTGATCGCGGCCGTCTTTGTCCTCTTCCGCGGCGTGGAGAACGCGCTGATGCCGATCGCCATGCTGCTGCGCTCCGTGCCGCTGGTCGCGTTGGCGCCGATCATCATCCTCATTTTCGGGCGGCAGGAACCGGCCGTGGCCGCCATCGGGGGCATCGTGGTGCTGTTTCCCGCCTTGGTGACGATCGTCTTCGGACTCCGCTCGGCGTCGCCGGCCATGCTGGAGGTCATCGATGTCTACGGCGGCTCCCGGTGGACGGCGCTCCTGAAGGTTGCTTTGCCGTCGTCCCTCCCGTCCTTCTTTACCGCAGTGAAAGTCTCCATCCCGGGAGCGGTGACGGGGGCCTTGCTGGCCGAATGGCTGGCCACAGGCAAAGGTGTTGGCTACGCGATCATCTCAGCCGTCTCCCGCGCCAGGAACAACGAGGTGTGGGCGCTGGTGGTGGTGATCACGCTCGTGTCGATCATCCTGTACACGGTTGTCGCCCTGCTGGAGGACGCCATGCTGAGGAGATCCGGACAGACACCGTCGACGTCGGGGTGAACGGCCGGGCGCGCTGGCGGGCAAGCGTCCCGGACCAGACAACGCGGGGTCACTCCGTGCCCATCCCGGCGGGGATTATGGGCCGGAAGTGACCCCGCGTTGCTTTCTGGGGGTCAGCCGCGGAGCGCCCCGAAGCGCGCGATCATCGCCTCCAGGCCCAGGTTGAAGGCGACGTCTGCGGGCTTCTCATAGCCTTCCAGGTCCTGCTGCTTGACTGCCGCGGTGAAGTTCGGCGTCGAGTCCGCCATGCTGCCGGAGTCAAAGATGTCCGCCGGCGCGGTGACGTCATAGGCGGAGCCGAAGATGAAGGACTCCATAGCCACGATTGCGGAAACGATCCGCCCCTGGGGGAAATCCGCGCGGCTGAAACCGGCGCTGACGGCCTCGTACATGGCCAGCGTCTTGGGGGCGTCCGTCACCGGGAGCACGGCGATCACCGGGATGAGCGGCGTGTGCTTGGAGAAGACGTCGCGGTAGCTCCAGGCCCACCTGCGCACGGCCTGGTCCCACGGTTCGGACTCGAAGGCGGACACGTTAACGAACGACGTCAGATGGTCCTGGACCAGGACCAGGACATCGCGCTTGGACGAAACATGGTTGTACAGGGCCGACGGCGCCACATTCAGCGTGCGTGCCAGGGCAGCCATGGTGAACCCGTCGTAGCCGCTCTTCCCGATAAGCTGCAGCGCCGCCGCGGTGATGCCGTCCTGGTCGAGGACGGCGGCAGCGGGCCTGCCCACCCGGCGGCGCGGTTTCGCGTCGTGGCGGTGTGGATCTGCAGGGGCGCTGGTTGATGCCGGCATTGCTGGCCTTTCTGGGGTCGGTCTCCTGGGTGCTCCCATTGTGCCCCCAACTTTACGGCCACTTTGCCTGCGAAATTTCTTGTGCGGGAGGTCTTCCCTGATGCCTGCGAAGGGTCTATAGTCAAACCTAAATGAATGGCATTCATTTAGTGGTCCGCATCACCTCAGCGGCCACAGAGAGGACATCATGCTGGAACTTGACCGCGACGTCGTCATCGTCGGAGCTGGCCCCGCGGGGCTGACCGCCGCCCGGGAACTGAAGAAGGCCGGCCTCAGTGTGGCCGTCCTGGAGGCGCGCGACCGTGTCGGCGGCCGCACCTGGACCGACACGATTGACGGCGCCATGCTGGAAATCGGCGGCCAGTGGGTCTCCCCGGACCAGACCGAACTGCTGGCACTCCTCGACGAGCTCGGCCTGCAGACCTATTCCCGTTACCGCGATGGCAAATCCGTCTACATCGGCTCCGACGGCAAACGCACCCTGTACACGGGCGATACGTTCCCGGTCAGCGAAACCACCGCCGCCGAAATGGACAAACTCACCGCCCTGCTGGATTCCCTCGCCGCCGACATCGGCCCCACCGAACCGTGGGCGCACCTCAAGGCCCGCGAGCTGGACACCATCTCCTTCCACCACTGGCTGCGGCAGAACTCCTCGGACGAGGAAGCCTGCAACAACATCGGGCTCTTCATTGCCGGCGGCATGCTCACCAAGCCGGCCCATGCGTTCTCCGCGCTGCAGGCCGTGCTGATGGCTGCCTCCGCCGGATCCTTCAGCCACCTCACCGATGAGGACTTCATCCTGGACAAGCGCGTCGTCGGCGGAATGCAGCAGCTCTCCGAGCTGCTCGCCGCGCAACTGGGTGACGACGTTGTGCTGGACAGTCCGGTGCGCACCATTAACTGGGCGGCGTCCTCCGCAGGAGGAATTGAAGAAAACACCGCCGGCCAGCGCGTGAGCGCTGTTTCGGAGCGCGCCACCGTGAATGCGCGCTTCGTCATCATGGCCGTGCCGCCGAACCTCTATTCCAGGGTCTCCTTCAACCCGCCGCTGCCTCGCCGCCAGCACCAGATGCACCAGCACCAGTCACTCGGCCTGGTCATCAAGGTGCACGCTGTCTACAGCACGCCGTTCTGGCGCGAGGACGGCCTCTCCGGAACCTGCTTCGGCGCCGGCGCCCTGGTCCAGGAGGTCTACGACAACACCAACCACGGAGACACCCGCGGTACCCTGGTCGGTTTTGTCTCGGATGAGAAGGCCGATGCCATGTTCGAGCTCAGCGCCGAGGAACGCCGCCGCGCCATCCTCGAATCGATGGCGGGATTCCTGGGTGACAAGGCCCTCGAACCGGAGGTCTACTACGAGTCGGATTGGGGCTCCGAGGAGTGGACCCGCGGGGCCTATGCCTCCAGCTACGACCTCGGCGGACTGCACCGCTATGGAAAGGACCAGCACGCCCCGGTCGGCCCGATCTACTGGTCCTCCTCGGACCTCGCTGCCGAGGGCTACCAGCACGTCGACGGCGCGGTCCGGATGGGACGCCAGACGGCGGCCCGGATCGTCGCAGCGGCAGACCGAACTCCCGTGGCCTCCAATTAGCCCGGTGCTCCCGCCCACGACCAACAGTTCAGAAAGGACCGGCCAGATGCGTTACGTAGTGGGGTATTCAGCCAATGCCAGAGGCCACGATGCCGTTAACCTGGCCGTAGCGATGGCACGCGGCCGCGGTGCCAGCCTGGACCTCGTCCTGGTGGTGCCCGAAGTCCAGCAGTTCGGCGCCGCCCACGCGCCCAAGGCTGGCTTCGAGAACCTCCTGAACGAGCAGGCACGCCAATGGCTCGATGAGGCCCTGGCCCTCGTCCCGGCGGACGTTCCGGCGCAGGCGCATATCCGCAGCGGCGACTCGGACGCCCAGGCGCTGATCGAGGCGGCCGAGGAACTCGGGGCGGACGTCCTGGTCATCGGGGCAAGCCGCACCGGCCTGTTCAAGCGGTTCACCATCGGTTCGGTGGCCAGTGCACTCCTTCACGCATCCACCGTTCCGGTGGCCCTGGCGCCGCACGGCTACTACCGCCAGGAGGCCCTGACCCGCATCAGCTGCGGACTCGGCACCCGGGCGGGAGCGGGGAAGCTGCTCGATTTCGCCATCGGCATGGCAGCGAACCGGGCGGTCCCGTTGAGGGTGGTGTCCCTGCTTGCCCTCGACGGCGGGGATCCGGGCGCGGCCGATGCTGCCCGCGAGTACGCGGAGAAGACCGTCGCGGCCGCTGCGCCGGTCAGCCCGTCGGGCGTCCAGCTGGCAGCCAAGACGGACGTCGTCGTCGCGCAGGGCCGGAGCATTGAAGAGGCCGTGGACGGCCTCGACTGGGAGGACGGCGAGGTAATGGTCATCGGTTCGAGCCGCCTGGCACAGGGCCGGTCCATCTTCCTCGGCAGCACGGCCAACCGGATCCTGCGCGCCCTGCCGGTGCCGATGCTCGTGGTCCCCAGCGGCTACGAACTCAAGCACCAGAATCCGTCAACATCGAATGACACGTCCGGAGAGGCACCCCAATGAGCACCGAACACGTGACGGCCAAGGCCTCGCACGACACCCACGCAGGACTGAGCGCCAAGGGCCTCAAAGCCGGATCGGTGGGCCTGATCGGCGCCGTCGTTATCGGAGTGTCCTGCATTGCCCCTGCCTACACACTGACCGCGGCCCTGGGCCCCACGGTCGCCGAAGTTGGCGTCCAGCTGCCGGCCATCTTCCTGGTGGGCTTCATTCCGATGCTGCTCGTCGCGTTCGGCTACCGGGAACTGAACAACGCCATGCCCGACGCCGGAACCTCCTTTACCTGGGCATCGCGCGCCTTCGGCCCGTGGATCGGCTGGATGGGCGGCTGGGGACTGATCGCCGCGACGATCATTGTGTTGTCCAACCTGGCCGCCGTGGCCGTGGACTTCTTCTACCTCATGCTGGCCCAGCTGTTCGGCAACCCCGAGCTGGCGGACCTGACACTGAACCTGCCGCTGAATATCGCCACCACGCTGGTGTTTATCGCGTTGGCCTGCTGGATCTCCTACCGCGGCATGGAAACCACCAAGGGTGTGCAGTATGTGCTGGTCGCGTTCCAGCTCTTCGTGCTCGGCTGGTTCGCTGTGGCCGCTTTCAGCCACGTCGCCAACGGCACCGCCTTTGATGCCACGGCGATCACCCCCGACTGGTTCAATCCGTTCGCCGTCGAGTCCTTCTCGGCCTTCGCCGCCGGCGTCTCCCTCTCGATCTTCATCTACTGGGGCTGGGACGTCACCCTGACCATGAACGAGGAAACCCGTAACCCGGAGAAAACCCCGGGCCGCGCGGCCACCGTCACCGTGCTCGTCATCGTGATCATCTACATGACCGTCGCTCTGGCCACGCTGGCGTTCGCCGGCATCGGGCAGGAGGGCCTGGGAGCCGGAAACCCGGAAAACCAGGGCAGCATCTTCGCCGTCCTCGCCGGACCGGTCATGGGCCCGTTCGCCATCCTGATGTCCCTGTCCATCCTGAGCAGCTCGGCCGCGTCCCTGCAGTCGACGTTCGTCTCTCCGGCCCGGACACTGCTGGCCATGGGCCACTACAAGGCGCTGCCGACCAAGTTCGGCCGGATCAGCCCTACCTTCAAGTCCCCCAGCTACGCCACGATCGCGGCGGCCATTGCCGCGGCGGGGTTCTACGTGATCACCCGGACCACCTCCGAGAACGCCTTGTGGGACACCATCACCGCGCTCGGCATGATGATCTGCTTCTACTACGGCATCACCGCCCTGGCCTGTGTCTGGTTCTTCCGGAGCGAGGCCTTCAGCGGGGCACAGGCATTCTTCTTCAAGTTCCTCTCCCCGCTCCTGGGCGGCGTCATCCTGCTGGTGATGTTCGTCAAGACCGCCTATGACTCCATGGACCCGGCGTACGGTTCCGGATCATCTGTCGGCGGCATTGGCCTGGTGTTCATCCTGGGCATGGGCGTGATTCTGCTGGGTGTAGTGCTCATGCTGGTCATGGCCAAGATCCGCCCGGAATTCTTCAAGGGCAAGGTCCTGCCTACCGGGTACTAGGCCACCGCCGCAACACGCCGGGAAGGTCCTCCTTCCGCCAGCCACTGGAAAGTAAGCACACTTACCAATAGGCTGGCGGGAGGGGGACCTTCCCCCGTTCGGAACCAGAACGAGGTGACAGCATGTCGGACGCAGAAAACATCAGCAAAGTTACGGACATCATCAACGATTCGCGGATCGGGATGTTCACCACCGTCAACGAAGAAGGCGCCCTCGTCAGCCGGCCGCTGGCCGTCCAGGACGTGAAGGACGACGGCGATATGTGGTTCTTCACCTCCGCCACCACCTCCCAGGTGGCCCATGTCCGGGCGCACCCGCGCGTCAACGTCTCCTTCGGCAAAGGCACGGAATGGGTGTCGGTCGCCGGGACGGCGGAGGTCGTTAACGATCGCGAGAAGATCCACGAGCTCTGGAACCAGATGGTGGAGGCCTGGTTCCCGGACGGTCCGGACACCCCGGAGGTGGTCCTGCTGCACGTCGATTCCGACTCCGCCGAGTACTGGACCAGCCCGGGCGGGACCGCCGCCACGGTGCTGCAGTGGGTCAAGTCCAAAGTCACGCACAGCCGGATGAGCGTGGGGGAAAGCGGCACGGTCGAACTCTAGGCCCGTCCTGCACCGCGGCGGGTCAGCAGACCCGCCGCGGGCGTACCGGCGTCGTACTAGTCGATGATCTTGAGCCCGCTGGCCCAATTGAAGGCCTCGTAGGCGGGGTTGGCCTGCAGGCCCATCACGAGGAGCTGGAATCCCTCCAGCTCACGGGCATGCCGCAGCCCGCCCACCCGCAGGGGCCGCAGTCCTGCGGCCGCCGCGAACGACGCGACCTTGTTGGCCGCCTCCTCGGAGTCCGAGGCGATGAAGACATCCAGTGGCATCCCGCCCTTTGCTCCGGCCGTCAGCGGGCCTGCGAACGTTGTGTTGAAGGCCTTGACGACTTCTGCCCCGGGCAGCAGGGCGGCGATTTCCTCGGCAGCCGAGGACCCAGGTTCCACGGTGAGGGAATCGAGGGTGTCCGCATTGGTCGGGTTGCTGATCTCCACCACGGTCTTGCCGCTTAGGGTGTCGCCGTAGTGCGTCGCCACTTCCTTGGCCGGTCCGAAGTAGAGGGCCAGCACCACGATGTCACCTTCCGGGATATCGCCCAGTCCTCCGGACGCGGTGTCAGCACCCAGCTCGGCCGCGAGTTTGGCCGCGTGTTCCGGGGACCGGCTGAGGATCTGGAGCGAACGTCCCGCGGCCACGGCGCGCGTTCCGATCGCCCGGGCCATGTTGCCGCTGCCGATGATGGTGATGTCTGCCATGCTGCTTCCTTCCGGGGATGACCGTGGATTGCGGGACGGGGGTGCGGCAGGTGGGAGGCAGCTGTTGCGGTTCGTGCGCTCAGCCGCGCGCCGGATCCGCGGTGGGCCGTCCGGCGGGTCGGGCCGGGGTTTCCTGCCCGACCCCGGCGGCCCGTTCGGCGTCGGCGAGGGCCTGCTCCAGCCGCGCAACCGCCGGGGCATAACCGGCGTCCGTCCCGCCGCGGAGCCGCTCCGCGGCCTTCATCGCCCGGATCAGGGCCGCCGTCTCCGGCTGCCGCGGGTCGCTCATGGCGGGATAATCGATGCTGTGCGCGGGATCCAGTTCGTAGCGCTGCCATCGGGCCACGGCGCTGCGGTGCCGGGCCGCGGCCGCCTCATTGCTGGCCGCGATGTGCCGGGAAACGCGACGTTCCTCGCGCCGGCTGAGGACCCGGGGAGTCCAGAGGTAGGAGGCAGTTGCGGCGGCAACGGCGAGGACACCAAGCACCAGGCCGGCCCACGGTGCGGCGAGGGCGGGGAGCAGCACGGCCGGCGCCACAATGGCCAGTCCGGCGAAGAGGTCCCAGAACACGGCATCCGGCAGGCTGTCGCCGTCGGCGGCCACATGCTTGCGGATGAGATAGACGGAGGCTCCGGACGCGCACACGACGACGACGGCCAGGGCAAACAATTGCCACAGCGCAAAGGGGGCGGGCTCGAACAGGGACGGCATTACAACACCTCCAGGGATCCGGCCCGGGCGGGCGCGGTTCCGCTGATTCCATTGGAATCCATTGAAGGCGGGCCGTCAATGGTCCCAGCACTGGGCGGGAGCCCGGCGCGGTGCGTCCGGTTCACGCCTGGTCCGTCCCGGCGTAGCCTAGGGCCCATGCGACTGAAAATGTGCAGCATCCACGTCAAGGACCCCGCTGCGGCTTACGAGTTCTACACCGGAATCCTGGGCTTCGAGAGCCTCCTGGCCATGCCGGAGCACAACCTGTTCATCGTAAAAGACCCGGCCGGGTCCGGCGGCGGATCAGTCGGGCTCCTGCTGGAGCCCAGCGACAACCCGATCGGGGCCGCCTACATGAACGGATGCCACGACGCCGGGCTGCCCGCGATCGTCTTCGGGGTGACCGATGTCCGGGCGGAGTACAAGCGGCTCTCGGCCAAGGGCGTGATATTCCAGGGCGAGCCCTCCGACGGTCCGGGCGGCACCACGGCGGTGTTCGACGACGGGTGCGGGAACTTCGTCCAGCTCCACCAGGACTGAGCGGCCGGGCCCGGCTGATCCGGGCGCACGACGTCGGCCCTGCCCACTAAGCTCGATCTGTGATTACCGGTGAAATAAAGTCCCAAGTCGACAAGGTCTGGAATACGTTTTGGAGCGGTGGCATCTCCAATCCGCTGGAGGTCATCGAGCAGATCACCTACCTGCTCTTCCTCAAGAGGCTGGACGAGCGCCACACGCTGCAGGAGAAGAAGGCCAATCTCCTGGGTCAGCCGATGGAGGATGCCGTCTTCCCCGCCGGCAATGATCCGAAGGGCCGGCCGTACGCGGATCTTCGCTGGAGCCGGTTCAAGAACTTCGCCAAAGACGAGATGTTCACCGTGTTCTCGGAGTCCGTCTTCCCGTTCCTGCGCAACGAACTGCCCAAGTTGGCCAACGGGGAAGAATCCACCTACAGCCACCACATGCGGGATGCCCAGTTCAAGATCCCCAACGCCGGCGTACTGCAGCAGGTGGTGGATGTTATTGACGGCATCAACATGGACGGTCGGGACACCAAGGGCGATCTATACGAGTACATGCTGTCCAAGCTGGCATCGGCAGGCACCAACGGGCAGTTCCGCACGCCGCGCCACATCATCGACCTCATGGTGGACATGACGGCGCCCAAGCCGCTGGAGGCGATCTGCGATCCCGCGTCCGGCACATGTGGTTTCCTGGTCCAGGCGGGGGAGCACCTGTGGAAGAACCATCCGACCCTGCTGACCAACGCAGAGTCGAACAAGTTCTTCCACAATGAGCAGTTCCACGGCTTCGACTTCGACAGCACCATGCTCCGGATCGGCTCCATGAACATGCTGTTGCACGGCGTGGAGAACCCGGACATCGCCTACCGCGACTCCCTCGCCAACCTGCACAGCTCCGAGGAAGAGAAGTACGACGTCATCCTCGCGAACCCCCCGTTCGCCGGCAGCCTGGACTACGACAACGTGGCCAAAGACCTGCTGGCCCTGGTCAAGACCAGGAAGACCGAACTGCTGTTCCTGGCGTTGTTCATTCGCCTCCTGAAGAACGGTGGCCGGGCCGCGGTGGTGGTCCCCGACGGCGTGCTGTTCGGTTCCAGCAAGGCGCACAAGGAACTGCGGAAGATGATCGTCGAGGGCCACAAGCTCGACGCCGTGGTCAAGCTCCCGTCCGGGGTGTTCAAGCCCTACGCCGGGGTGTCCACCGCCATCCTCTTCTTCACCAAGACCAACTCGGGCGGCACGGACAACGTCTGGTTCTTCGACGTCCGCTCGGACGGCTTCTCGCTGGACGACAAGCGCACACCGCTCGGCTCCTCCGACATCCCCGAGGTCCTCACCCGCTGGAGAGAACGCACGACGGCGGAACTCACCCGCCCGCGCACGGACCAGTCGTTCTGCGTGCCGCTATCAGAGATTGCTGAGAACGACTACGACCTGTCGCTGAACCGGTACCGGGAGGTTGAGCACGCCGAGGTCGACCATGCGGCTCCGGCGGAAATTATCGCGGCCCTAGACGAGCTCGAAGAGGAGATTACGCTGGGAATGGCGGAGCTGCGGGAGCTGCTGAAGTGAACGTTGCCAAGCTGGGGGAACTCATTAGACCTGCAAAGGTCCAGCGCGCGGGCAGCGAGTCCTACCCCTTGCTCTCAATGACCATGCGCCATGGCCTGGTCCCCCAGGATGAAAAGTTTAAGAAGCGTGTTGCTGGAGCCGACCTTTCCCAGTACAAAGTCATCAAACAAAACCAGTTGGTTGTTGGATTTCCCATTGACGAGGCCGTGCTGGCGTTCCAACGATCCATTCCAGCAGGAATCGTAAGCCCTGCTTACGGAGTTTGGGATCTAACCGACAATGCCGTGACCGACGAACTCTATCTCGAACGATTCCTGCGATCGCCCCAAGCGATTGCCTACTACAAAGCTAAGCTCCAGGGTTCGACCGCCCGCCGGCGATCGCTTCCAAACCCAGTTTTTCTGGATATGGAGGTCCCTTTTCCATCCTTCGACGAACAGCGGCGGATCGCAGCAGTCCTGGACAAAGCCGATGAGCTCCGCACCAAGCGCCGCCAGGCCCTCGCCCGCCTCGACGCGCTCATCCAGTCGATCTTCCACGCCGTGTTTGGTGAGGCCCGTCAAAACTGCAAGAACTGGCCTACCCAGAACATAGGTGCTCTCCTGGAGTTTGGCCCTCAAAACGGCATGTACCTCCCCGCGAGTGAATACGGGTCAGGGGCGCCGATCGTCCGCATCGATTCCTTCCGTGGGGGAGTAGTCGACGAGCTGTCCAGTCTCAAGCGTCTCCGTGCCACCGTAAAGGACCTGGAAACTTACGGATTACGCGCAGGCGATATCTTGATTAACCGGGTGAATAGCATTGAGCATCTTGGCAAGGCCGCGGTGGTGCCTGAGCTGGAGGAGCCCACGGTTTTCGAATCCAACATGATGCGCTGTCGCTTCGATAGGAGCAAGGTCCATCCCGAGTACCTGCGCACGGCTCTACAAAGCGAATACATGTACAACCAGATCGTTCGTCGGGCAAAGCGCGCAGTGAATCAGGCCAGTATCAACCAGACAGATGTCAGGGGCATGGAGATTCGGATACCACCGATGGAACTTCAAAGATCCTTCGCCGATCGGGTCACCGTCGTCGACCGTTTGAAGAAGACCCACGGCAAGCACCTCGCCGAGCTGGACGCCCTCTTCGCGTCGCTCCAGCACCGCGCGTTCAAAGGAGAACTGTGAACATACTGCTTCCGCAATCCGACGGCATTCCTCCGTGGCAGGATTTCATGATCCCGGTCCTGAAAGTCCTCTCGGACGGCGTGCAGCGAAAACGTCGCGATCTCATCAGCGCCGTTCTCGACGAAGCCGGGATGACGGAGCAGCAGCGCGGAATCCTATTGAACTCGGGCCAGCCGAAGGTCAACAACCGGGTGGGCTGGGCAATGTCGGATCTGACCACGGCCACTGCCATTCAGCGGCCAGTACGGGCCACCTTTCAAATCACCGATGTGGGCAGGGACCTCCTCATCCGCTTTCCACAAGGCCTGAACCGCCCCGACCTCGAATCGATCGAGGCCTACAGGAACCACCGCCCCTCTCGGCGCCCAGCGGAACCTGTCGCGAACAGCGAGGCCACGGAAGTCACGGAAGCAACCTTTTCTCCTTCTGAGCAGATCGAGGACGGCATTGCCCGGATTGCTTCCGAGGTGGGCGCAGAACTGATCCAACGCCTCCGTGAGAGCGACCCTGAGTTCTTTGAACAGGCCGTTGTCGATCTGCTCCTCAAAATGGGCTACGGCGGCGCTGAGCAGCGGGGACGACGTATTCGCGGGTCCGGCGATGGTGGGGTGGATGGTGTCATCGATCAGGACGCTCTCGGCCTGGAACGCATCTATGTTCAGGCAAAGCGGTATGCGGACGGTAACAACGTTGGGCGTGAAACCATTCAGGCCTTTGTGGGCGCCCTGCATGGCGTCGGGGCCTCGCGCGGAGTCTTCATAACCACGAGTACCTTCACTGCCGGCGCCAGGCAGTATGCCGAGAACGTTCCGTCACGCATCATTCTGATCGACTCCATCCGATTGGTGAGCCTCATGATCAAGTACCGCGTGGGTGTCCAGGTAAAGCAGAGCTACGACGTGGTGGAGCTGGACGAGGACTTCTTCGAGTAGACGACCCCTTGTTGCCGTACGGCAACAAATGATAAAGTCGGCGTACGGTGACAAGTGAGAAAGTTGCCGTACGCCGACAGGAGCCGCAGTGTATACAGTCCGTGAGGCCGGGCCGCTGGTCCGCGAACTCCGTGAGGAGCGGGGCTGGTCGCAGGTGGAACTGGCCCGTCGAGCAAACGTTTCGCGGACCTTTGTGATCGATCTCGAGTCGGGCAAGTCCACCGTGGAGACGTCCAAGTTCATGGATGTCTTTCAAGCCCTGGGTTACGAGATGGCCATCCGTGACCGCGAGACGGGGAGGGTCCGATGGTGACCCGGGCCCTCGACGTATTTATGGACGGGACCCTATGCGGGCGCGTTGAACAGACGTCCTCAGGCAACCTGACGTTCCGGTACCGGCCTGAATATCAGGTCATGCCGGACGCCACTCCGCTCTCGCTGTCCATGCCGCTGGCCGCGGCGCTGCACAAGAAACGGGCAGTGCTGCCTTTCCTCCAAGGTCTTCTGCCGGACAGCGACGGGGCGATGCGCACCATTGCGAGGCGCTTTGCGGTGTCGCCAACCAATCCGTTCGCAGTTCTTGAGCACATTGGGATGGACGTTGCCGGCGCTCTCCAGTTCGCGGTACCGGGCAAAGAGTCATCCGATGGAACTCTTACCCGGCGTGGA
Organism: Arthrobacter sp.; assembly: GCA_034376805.1. Lineage (GTDB taxonomy): Bacteria > Actinomycetota > Actinomycetes > Actinomycetales > Micrococcaceae > Arthrobacter. The sequence goes on along the minus strand of JAXMJF010000039.1, from coordinate 22,723 downwards.
GTCCGGCCCGTCACCACTGCCGAAGTTGCCGACATGTTGGACCACGTTGTCGCGGAGTATGAGGACGGAACACCTTACGACGACGCGGCGGGACGCTTCAGCCTGGCCGGCGCGCAGCCCAAGATCGCCCTGCACCGGCTTCCCGACGGCGGTTGGGGAGTTCCGACGGATGCCCTACCGACCACCCACATCCTGAAGCCGGCTTCGGGGAACTTCAGCAGGCTCGACGTCGTGGAGCAGCTAACCATGGGAGCCGCCATATTCCTGGGGCTCGACGTGGCTAAATCGGAGCTCTCGCGGATCGGCAACTGGGACGTGTTCGTAACGGAGCGTTATGACCGGGAGCTAACCGGGGACGGAACATGGCGCAGGCTCCATCAGGAAGATCTGTGCCAGTCACTGAGTGTTTCACCGGCCAAGAAATACCAGCACCGGGACGGTGGGCCAGGTTTATCGGACATGGCGGCCCTGGTGCGGTCCTTGCCCGAGGAAGCCGACCGCCGGGAAACCGGGGAAGCCCTCTACCGGGCGTTCGTCTTCAATGCCGTGGTTGGCGGCACTGACGCGCACGCCAAGAATTACTCTGTGCTGTTGAGCGGCCGACGAGCGCGGCTTGCCCCACTGTATGACCTGGCCACATATGCGCCCTACTGGGACGGGGAATCCGGCATCGACCTCGCAATGAGCGTGAAAGGCGAGTACAGGCTGCAGCGAATCAACAGCAAGATGTTGGTCACAGCCGGCGTGCCGTTCGGCGTCGCGGAGGACCGCGCTGACGCGATTGTGGGCCATTTCAGGCAGCACGTGGTGGAGGCCTTCGACTCAGCCGCGGAAGATCTGTCCGGCTGGATGGATTCCCTGCCGAAAGTCGCCGACGATACGACGGCCAACATCCGAAAGCTGCCCTTGGCGCAGGCCGCGGACGTAGCTTAGAGCGGAACTGTCCACCCGGCATGGTTGACTGATCCACAGAACATTGTGAAGTAGGAGCGGAGAAGGCTGCATGGGGGCAGGCAACAGTAATTTCGGGTTCATGCTGGCCGATTGGCCGGAGCTGGCACAGCATGCCCGGCGCGCCGAGCAGTTCGCCCGGATCGACCCCCGCGCCTCCATGTTCTACGCCCGGTACACCGCCGAACGCCTGGTGGAGTGGCTTTACAAGGTGGAGCCCGCGCTGGCTTTGCCGTACAAGGACGATCTCAACGCGCTCCTCAACGAACCCGCTTTCAAGAACCTTGTCGGCAGTGCCATCGGGAGCAAATTCACCATCATCCGCAAGGCCGGAAATAATGCGGTCCACAACCCGGTCAACCCCACAATCCTGGGCGCGGAGCTCGTCCTCAAAGAGCTGCACCACGTTTGCTACTGGCTGGTTCGGAACTACGCCAACAACGGCAGCCAGCTGCCGCCGTCGTTAGCGTTCGACGCCGGCCTCCTGGCCCCGGTGCCCAATGCGGCGGTCCCGCAGCAGTCACCGGTCCAGCTTCAACAGCTGGAAGCGGAACTCAAAGCCAAAGACGAGGCTCTCGCAACAGCCGCCGCGGCGAACGAGGACCTCGCAGCGCAGCTAAAGCAACTCCAAGCCCAGATCGCCGCCGCCAAGAAGCAGAACCAGGCCGTCCCGGACAACCACGACTACGACGAAGCACTGACCCGCAAACACCTCATCGATCTGGACCTCAACGAGACCGGCTGGCCGCTCAGCAACCCCGAAGACCGCGAGTTCCCGGTGGACACCATGCCCACCGCGTCGGGGGCACTCACCGGCACGGGATTCATCGACTACGTTTTGTGGGGCGACGACGGCTTGCCGCTGGCCGTGGTCGAGGCCAAGCGCACCACCAAGGACCCTCACGTTGGCAAGCAGCAGGCCAAGCTATACGCCGACTGCCTGGAGCGCCGCTACGGACGCCGTCCCGTCATTTACTACACCTCAGGTTATGAAACGTGGATCTGGGACGACTCGATGTATCCCGAACGCAGGATTCAGGGATTTCACACCAGGGACCAGCTCCAGCTTCTGGTGGACCGCCGGAGCAGCCGGAAACCGCTGGCCGAACAGCCGATTGACAACACGATCGTCGAACGCGCCTACCAGCACAACGCCATCCGCGCCGTGACCGAGGCCTATGAGACCCAGCACGAGCGCAAGGCACTTGTGGTGATGGCGACCGGCACCGGAAAAACACGTACCGTCGTCGCGCTGGCCAAACTGCTGCAGGAGGCCAACTGGGCCAAGCGAGTGCTGTTCCTCGCCGACCGCACCGCGCTGGTCAGGCAGGCAGCCAACGCGTTCAAGACCCACCTGCCCGGCTCCGGACCGGTCATCCTCGGCTCCGGCGAGGAAGCCGACAGCCGCATCCACGTCGCCACCTATCCGACCATGATGAACCTGATCAACAAGACCACGGGAACGCTGGGCCAGCGGCGCTTCGGCATCGGCCACTACGACCTCATAGTCATCGACGAGGCACACCGCTCGGTCTACCAGAAGTACCGGGCGATCTTCGAGTACTTCGACTCCCTGCTGATCGGCCTTACCGCCACGCCCCAGTCTGAAGTGGACCGAAACACCTACAGCCTCTTCGACATCGAGGACAACGTTCCCACCTTCGCGTACGCCCTGAACGATGCCATCGACGCCGGATTCCTGGTGCCGCCGCGGGTGGTGCCGGTTCCCCTCAAGTTCCCCTACGAGGGCATCCGCTACGACGATCTCAGCGACGACGAAAAGGAACAATGGGACGAACTGGAGTGGAACGAGGACGGTGAGATTCCCGACGAAGTTGATCCCGCCGTCGTAAATTCCTGGCTGTTCAACACCGATACCGTGGACAAGGCGCTTGAAGTGCTCATGACACACGGGCATACGGTGGCCGGCGGGGACCGGCTGGGCAAGACCATCATCTTCGCCAAGAACAGCCAGCACGCCGAGTTCATCGCCAAGCGCTTTGATCACCACTATCCGCAGTTCAAGGGCCACTTTGCCCGTGTGGTGACCTACCAGGTCAACTACGCCCAGACCCTGATCGACGAGTTCTCCAAGAGCGACAGCAACCCGCATATCGCGATCTCCGTGGACATGCTGGATACGGGTGTCGACGTCCCCGAGGCCGTCAACCTCGTGTTCTTCAAGATGGTCCGGTCCAAGACCAAATTTTGGCAGATGGTCGGCCGCGGCGCCCGGTTGTGCCCCGACCTGTTCGGCCCGGGCCAGGACAAACAGGACTTCCTGATCTTTGACCTGTGCCGCAACGCCGAGTACTTCAACGCCGGAATGCCCGGGAACGAAGGCACGGTGGCCAAGTCGCTGGCCGAAATCACCTTCGCCACCCGAGCCAAAATCCTGCGCGCGGCCGCAGACATGTCCTGGGCTCCCGCCATCGACTACGTGGAAGGGCTCCGATCATCGCTCCGGCACACCATCGACAGGCTTCCGCGTGACAACTTCCTGGTGAAACCGGCCCGGCAATGGGTGGACCGGTTTGCCGAAGACCAGACCTGGGCCGGCCTTGCCGGTGAAGACTTTGACGCCCTGGAACACGAGCTGGCCCGGCTGGCCAGCATTGGCGCCCTTCCCGACACCGAGGAGGCTAAGCGCTTCGACTGCACGATGTACCAGGCGCAACTGGCAGCCCTGACGGATCCGGCAGGGCTTGCCAGTTTCCGACGGAAGATCCAGTCCGTGGCGGCGGCCCTGCAGGACCAGCCCAACGTTCCGGCCATCGCCGCGAAGATGGTCCTGCTTGAGACCGTTCTTGACGACGGCGAGTGGGAGTCCGCGTCGCCGGAATGGCTGGAGTCCATCCGCGTCCAGTTGCGGGACCTCGTGCACCTGATCGAGAAACGCAAGCGGAATGTGGTGTACACCAACTTCCAGGACGAGCTCGGAGAACTCGAAGAGATAGAGCTCGCCGGGGCCAGTACCGGCTTCATGGACTTCAGCCGGTACCGGGACAAGACACGGCTGTACCTGGCCGACTATCAGGACCACACCACCATCCAGCGCCTGAGGCGGAACCGGCAGCTGACCGATCAGGACCTTGAGGAACTGGGCCGCATTTTGGCGGAGAGCGGCGTGGGCACGCCCGTCGACCTGGAGCGGGCGGGAACGGACGGCCTTGGCTTGTTCGTTCGTTCGCTCGTGGGCCTCGACCGGGATGCCGTCGAAGAGGCCCTCGCGGAGTTTATTTCGGACACCGCACTCACCGCATCCCAGCTGGACTTCCTTCAACTGCTAGTCGCCCAGCTCACGGAGAACGGCGTGGTCAAACCCGACGCGCTGTTCAAATCGCCCTACAGCGAGCTGGCCCCCAGCGGGCCTGACGAGCTCTTCGGCGAGGAGCGCGCAGTGCGGCTCATCCGCACGCTCCGCGCGATCGAGAGTCACGCCCGCGTGGGTTGAGCCCGCGGTGGACGCGTCGCTGACGTCGCCGTCGTCGCCGTAAATCTCCGGAACGAAGCGGAGACAGTCCTGCCGCTCTGGGAAGTGAACAGTCCGCCGGCGGCCGGTCAGGTTACTCGGCCGCGGCGCGAGCCTTCTTGGCGTCCTTCTTCGCAGCCTCGTCCTTGACCCGCTGGGCCTCGGCACGGACGGCAGCGTGGGTGGAGCGTTCGGCGACCAGCCATGCCGGGGGAGCCTGCAGCAGCGCGGTGATTTCCGCCGTCGTCAGCGCTTCCTCAACGCCGCCGCGGGCCAGGCCGCTGATGGAGACGTTGAGCTTCTGCGCGACCACCGGGCGGGGGTGCGGGCCGTTGCGGCGCAGTTCGGCGAGCCACTCCGGCGGGTTGGCCTGGAGCTCGGCGAAATCGGCGCGGGTGATGACCGAATCCTGGAACTCCTGGGGTGTTGCAGGCAGGTAGATGCCAAGCTTCTTGGCAACGGTGGCCGGCTTCATGGACTGGGAGTTTGCAGAGGTCATGCTTCAAGGGTATCCGGCCAGAGGGTGACTGGTCACCGGCGCTGAGCACTGACACCCGCCCGGCGCCAGCCCGGGCGGTACTGTGAACATGTGTCCGCAGCAGAAGAAACACCCCAGACCCCCGACGAAACCGCCGCCGTCCCGGCCGAAGCAGCAGCACGGGAGCTGCGGTTCGCCTACGTCGCCGGCGTGACGCCCGGCAAGTGGACGCGGCGCTGGGAAGAGCGGATGCCCGATGTTCCGCTGCGCTCCTTTATGTCCGATGAGGGCGCCCAGATCACCGTGCTGCGGGACGGGTCCGCGGACCTGAGCTTCGTCAGGCTGCCGGTGGACCGCGAAGGCCTGAGTGTCATCCCCCTGTACGAGGAACAGCCCGTGGTGGTGGCACCCAAGGGGCACGAGATCTCGGTGTTCGAGGAGGTGGCCTTCGCCGACCTGTCCGCGGAGACGGTCCTGGACGTCGCTGATGTCGGCGGACCGGAGATGGCCCTGCAGGTAGTGGCCTCCGGAGCCGGCCTGGTGATCCTGCCGATGTCCGTGGCACGCCATTTCAACGTCAAAGGCACCGTGGCGCGCCCGCTCACCGGCGCGCCGACGACCGAGATCGCCGTGGCATGGCCCAGCGACAGCACGGACGAGGTGATTGAGGAGTTCATCGGGATAGTCCGCGGCCGGACCGCCGCGAGCTCCCGCCAGCCCTCCGCCCAGCAGGAAAAGCCCAAGAAGGAACCGAAGCCGGACCGGCGCGGTCCCGCGGTCAAGAAGCCCAAGGTGGCGCAGCGCTATGCGCCCAACCCGGACAAGGGCCGCGGCAAGGGGTCACGGAAAAAGGGCAAGCGTTAGGACGCTGCCCGTCCCGGAACGGCTACTTGGCGCAGGCGTCCTGCAGGGCCTTGACGGAGTCGCCCGGAACCTGGTCGCCGGAGTCGGCGATCTGGCGCAGCGGGGTGGTGATCTCGGCGGGAACACCTGCGGTCTCGGCACCGGCGACCAGACCACCCAGCAGTTCCTTGTCCTGGACACTGACCAGACCGTCCTCGACGAGTGTGCAGGCCTGCTTCTTCACTTCACTGCCGGCCGCCGTGGCAACCTGGGAGGCGCCGTCGCTGACGGCCTTGTTCGCAGCGTCCTCCACCTGCCCGCAGCCCGTCAGGGCGATCATGAGGGTGGCAGCGGACAGGGCGGCGAGGCGAAGTTTCATCCAACCACCCTAACAACCGCTCCTGAGCGGAAGCTGGCCGCGGGCCGTCACTGCAGGACCCGGTCAGGCCGTGGACAGGCCGATGCGCACCGGACGCCGCGGGCGCCGTCGCCGCGATCCGCGTCCGCGGGTGCCGCGAGGTTGTGACGTAAGGAAACCTGCCTGAAACGTTCTCCGTCTACGCTGGCAACACCGCGGCGCCGCCAGGCCCGTGGCCGCCGGTCTTGAAGGGATTCCGTCATGCATCTTCTGCCCCGTGAGCAGGAAAAGCTCATGATCGTGGTCGCGGCCGACCTCGCCCGGCGCCGCCAGACGCGGGGGCTGAAGCTGAACTTCCCTGAAGCGGTGGCCATTCTCAGCTACGAGCTGATCGAGGGCGCCCGGGACGGCAGGACCGTGGCGGAGCTGATGAGCTACGGCACCACGGTGCTCCGCCGCGAGGACGTCATGGAGGGCGTGCCCGAGATGATCCACGACGTCCAGATCGAAGCCACGTTCCCCGACGGCACCAAGCTCGTCACCGTCCACGACCCGATCCGATAGGGGAGCCCCATGATTCCCGGAGAATACGTTCTCAGCCCCGAGCCCGTGCCGATCAACGCCGGCCGGGAGGCGGTCGACGTCGTGGTGACCAACACCGGAGACCGTCCCGTGCAGGTGGGCTCGCACTTCCACTTTGCCGAAGCGAACGCCGCCCTGACGTTCAACCGCCGGGCCGCCTACGGCCGGCGGCTGGACATCCCGGCGGGCACGGCGGCCCGCTTCGAGCCGGGGGACAGCAAGACCGTCCGGTTGATCGAACTCGCCGGCCGGCGTGAGGTCTACGGCCTCAGCAACGCGGTCAACGGCAGTCTGGAGGGACGGAAATGAGCTTCGAGTTGCCCCGCCGGCAATACGCAGACCTGTACGGCCCGACGACGGGCGACGCCATCCGCCTCGCCGACACCGACCTCTTTCTCGAGATCGAGAGGGACCTCACCGTCTACGGCGAGGAAGTGGTGTTCGGCGGCGGCAAGGTGATCCGCGACGGCATGGGCCAGAACGGCCAGGTGACGCGTGATGAGGATGTCCCTGACACGGTGATCACCAACGTCGTGGTCCTGGACTACACCGGAATCTACAAGGCCGACGTCGCGCTCCGGGACGGCCACATCCTCCGGATCGGCAAGGCCGGCAACCCGCAGATCACCGACGGCGTGGACATCGTGATCGGTGCCAGCACCGAAATCATTGCCGGCGAGCGGAAAATCCTGACCGCCGGCGGCGTGGACTCGCACATCCACTTCATCTCCCCGGACCAGGTCCCCGCCGCCCTGTGCAGCGGCGTGACCACCATGATCGGCGGCGGCACCGGCCCCGCCGAGGGCACTAAGGCCACCACCGTGACCCCCGGCAAGTGGCACATCCAGCGGATGCTGCAGGCGGCCGAAGGGCTCCCGATCAACATCGGCCTGTTCGGCAAGGGGCACGCGTCCGCCGTCGAGCCCCTGGCCGAGCAGATCCGTGCCGGCGCGATCGGGCTGAAAGTCCATGAGGACTGGGGCTCCACCACGTCCTCGATCGACACCTCGCTGAAGGTCGCGGACTGCTACGACGTCCAGGTGGCCATCCACACCGACACCCTGAACGAGTGCGGCTTTGTGGAGGACACCATCCGGGCCATCGACGGGCGCGTGATCCACACGTTCCACACCGAGGGCGCCGGCGGCGGGCACGCCCCGGACATCATCAAGATTGCCGGGCTGCCCAACGTCCTGCCGGCCTCCACCAACCCCACCCTGCCGTACACACGCAACACGATCGAAGAGCACCTGGACATGCTTATGGTCTGCCACCACCTGAACCCGGATATTCCGGAGGACGTGGCGTTCGCGGACTCCCGCATCCGCGCCGAGACCATCGCCGCGGAGGACGTGCTCCAGGACCTGGGGATTTTCGCGATCACGTCCTCGGACTCCCAGGCCATGGGCCGGGTGGGTGAGGTGGTGATCCGCACCTGGCAGGTGGCGGACAAGATGAAGAAGCAGCGCGGGGTGCTCAAGGACCCGGACGGTGGTGTGCACGGCGCCGCGTCCGGCCTGGGCGCGGAGAGCGATAACTTCCGCCTGAAACGCTACGTGGCGAAATACACCATAAACCCGGCGATCGCGCAGGGCATGGCGGACTCCATCGGCTCGGTGGAGGCCGGGAAGTTCGCGGACCTGGTGCTCTGGGACCCGGCGTTCTTCGGGGTCAAGCCGGAACTGGTGCTCAAGGGCGGGCAGATCGCCTATGCGCTCATGGGGGACGCCAATGCCTCCATCCCCACCCCGCAGCCGCGGACCATGCGGCCCATGTTCGCCGCCTACGGCAAGGCCCTGCAGCAGTCCTCCATTACCTTCCTCTCCCGGGCCGCCATCGACGCCGGGGTCCCGGCGGAGCTGGGCCTGGAGAAGGTCATCCGGCCTGTGTCCGGCATCCGCAACCTCACGAAGGCGGACCTCAAGTACAACGGCGCCACCCCGGAGATCGAGGTGGACCCGGAAACGTACAGGGTGACGGTCGACGGCGAGGACGTCACCTGCGAGCCGTCCGACGTGCTGCCCATGGCGCAGCGCTACTTCCTTTTCTAGGCGTCCAGAGGAGACAGGAATGATCATCGAAAAGGTCCTTGGCAACACGCACGACCTTCCTCCGGGTCCGGACCCGTATGCCGGGCTGCACCGGGAAAAGGTGGTGCTCCCCAGCGCCCAGCTGGTCAAACGTGTCCAGCGTGTCACTACCGACCACGGCAAGGAACTCGGCATCCGCCTTCCCTCCGGTTCCGGGGACCTGCGCGACGGCGACATCCTGCACGTCGCGGAGGCCAACATAATCGTGGTGTCGGTGCTGCCCACCGATGTCCTCGTCATCGCGCCGCGGTCCATCCACGAGATGGGGGTGGTGGCGCATTCGCTCGGCAACCGGCACCTGCAGGCCCAGTTCTTCGACGCCTCCTCGGAGTACGGCGCCGCCGTGATGGTCTGCCAGTACGACCACACGGTGGAGGACTACCTCAAACACGTCGGAGCGCCCTACGACCGCCAGGAGCGCGTAATGCCCGTCCCCTTCCGCCATGCCGAACACTCCCACTAGCCCGGCGTCCTACCAGCTGGCCCTGCAGCAGCTGTGTGATTCGGCGCTGCCCACCGGGGCGTTCGCGCACTCGCTGGGGTTTGAGAGCTACATCGACCGCGGGCTGGTGCACGACGAGCAAACCTTCGGCGTGTGGCTGTCCGCCTTTGTGGGGCAGCAGCTGGGTTACTCGGACGCGCTGGCCATCCGTTTCCTCTATGAGGGGGACCCGCTGTCCGAGCTGGATTCGCTGCTGACGGCCCAGCTGCTGCCCCGGCAGCTGCGCGAGGCCAGCATCAAAATGGGCACCCGGCTCCTTGAGATCGGCGCGGAGATCTTTCCGTCACCTGAGCTGGCGGACTACCGGGAGCTGGTTAGTTCCGGCCGCGCCGCCGGCCACCAGCCGCTGGCGTTCGCCGTCGTCGCGCGTTCCCTCGGTGTCCCGCTGCCCGAAGCCCTCGCCGCCTACCTGTTTGCCGCGGTCACGTCACTGACGCAGAACGCCGTCCGGGCCATCCCGCTGGGGCAGAATGCCGGCCAGCGGCTGCTGCGGAAGGCGGCCGGCGACGTCGCTGCCGCGGTCGGGCGCGCCGGCAGCCTGGACCGGTCCGACTTCGGCGCGGTCAGCCCCGGCTTGGAAATTTCGCAGATGCGGCACGAGCGCCAGCGTGCCCGCATGTTCATGAGCTAGCCACAATGGAAATATGTCTGGAGAAGAATATGTCTGAGCCCATCAAAATCGGCGTCGGCGGTCCGGTGGGGGCCGGCAAGACCCAGCTCGTCGAGCGCCTCACGCGCCACATGAGCCGGGAGATCTCCATGGCTGCAATCACGAACGACATCTATACGATCGAGGACGCCAAGATCCTTGCGGCCAACGGCATCCTCCCGATCGACCGGATCATCGGTGTGGAAACCGGCGGGTGCCCGCACACAGCCATCCGCGAGGACACCTCCATGAACACGGCCGCCATCGAGGAACTCAAGAGGCGGCACCCGGATCTGCAGGTGATTTTTGTGGAGTCCGGCGGGGACAATCTCTCCGCAACGTTCAGCCCCGAACTGGTGGACTTCTCCATCTACATCATCGACGTGGCCCAGGGCGAGAAGATCCCGCGCAAAGCCGGCCAGGGCATGATCAAGTCCGACCTCTTCATCATCAACAAGACCGACCTCGCACCCCACGTCGGCGCGGACCTCTCCGTGATGGAACGGGACTCGCGCGAATTCCGGGGCCTGAAGCCCTTCTGCTTCACCAACCTCAAGACCGACGAAGGACTGGAACGCGTCATCGAATGGGTGCGGCGCGATGTCCTGATGCTCGACCTGGCGTCATGACCACGACGGCGGTTTCCCCCATTTCTGGTGTCGCACCGATGGGGGAGTTGGCCCTGCGCATCGGCGTGCGGGGTGGACGGTCGGTCGCCTCGCATCAGTTTCATCAGGGCGCCCTGAGAATATTGCGGCCGCATTACCTGGACGACTCCGGGCAGGTTTGTTATGTCGTGGTGAATCCTGGCGGGGCCTATTTGGGGGCCGACCTCTATGTCATTGAGGTGGAGGTGGAGGACGGGGCGAAGCTGCTGCTCACCACCCAGTCCGCCACCAAGATCTACCGGACGCCCGGCTCCTTTGCGGAGCAGCGGATGCGGCTGCGGCTGGGGGAGGGATCGCAGCTGGAGCTGGCCCCGGACCAGCTGATCGCCTACCGGGACGCCAGCTACCGGCAGAACACGCTCATCACCCTGCACCCGACGTCGAGCCTGGTCATGTCCGAGGTCATCACCCCCGGCTGGTCTCCGGACGGCGCCTCGTTCCGTTACGAGGAATTGCGGCTCCGGACCGAAATTCTGGTCGAATCCTCAGGGAGGAGCGCTCTGCTGGGCCTCGACAACCTCCTGATCCGGCCGCCGACGTATGACGTGACCACGCTGGGGTTCATGGAGGGATTCAGCCATGTGGGATCCCTGATCGTGGTCGACCGGCGGGTCGACCAGGCCCTCGCGGACGAACTCCACGTGCTGACCGATGGGCATGATGCCTACACCGGCGTCTCTTTGACTGCCACCGTTGATGGCATCAGCGGCCTGGTGCTCCGGTCCCTCTCGAACAGCACCGAGGAACTCAACCGGCTGCTCGGCGCCTGCAGCGCCCTGCTCCGGCAGCGATGGCACGGCACGGCGCCGCTAAACCTCAGGAAATACTGATGACCACGTTGGCCGGATTCACCGCCCTGTACCGCCGGCGCGAGATGCTCCCGCTGCGCACCCGGCTGCTTGTCACCTTCGGCGCCGTGGTCGCCGTGCACGCGGCCGCCGCCGTGCTGCTCCTGGCCGGTCTGGTGGCCGCCGGTGAACCGCTGGCGCTGGGCCTGGTGCTGACTGCCTATCTGGCGGGTGTCAAACACAGCTACGACTGGGACCACCTCGCCGCCATTGACAATTCGACCCGCAAGTTCGTGGCCCAGCGCCAGGACCCGGTGAGCGTCGGCTTCGCCTTCAGCCTCGGCCACAGCTCGGTGGTGATCCTGGCCGGGATCCTCGTGGTGGGCGGCGCTGCGATGGTGGGCGAGTTCATGGCGGATGGCACCACCGGAAACCTCGTGCTGGGGCTGATCGGCAGCGGCGTCTCGGGAGTCTTCCTGCTGGCGATGGGGCTGTTCAACGGCTCCGCCTTCATCCGGGCCACGAAGGCCTACCGGCGGGTGCAGGGCGGAAGCGCTGTGCGGGCGGAGGATCTTGAGGCCAGGGGATTCGTGGCCCGGCTGCTGGCGAAACCCCTGTCCCGCGTGCGGCGGCCGCGGAACATCTACGTCATTGGCTTCCTTTTCGGGCTGGGTTTCGACACAGCCACCACGATCGGCCTGCTGGTGATGGCGACGGCCGCGTCCCTGGCCGGGGTCTCCCCGCTGGCCCTCCTGGCGCTTCCGCTGGCATTCACGGCGGCCATGACGCTGTGCGACACCGCCAACGGGGTGGCCATGATGCGCATGTACAGCTCCGCCATCCACAATCCGCAGCGGAAGCTGGGCTTCAACGCGCTGATCACCGGCATTTCCGCCGTGTCTGCCCTGGCCATTTCATTAATCACCCTGGGCGGGTTTTTCAACGCCGCACTAGGCCTCGAGGATCCCGTGACCACCTGGCTCGGACAGATCGATCTGGGCGAGGCAGGGCTGCTGCTGGTCGCGTGCCTGCTGACCATCTGGGGAGTGGCCTCCGTACGCTGGCGCATTTCCGCGCCGCCGGGCAACTAGCCGACCGGCGGCGCGGGTGTGCCTGTCCGGCGGGCGGGACATGGCGTCCCGCCCGCCGCGGGTGTCTTAGCCGAAGCTGGTGACGTAGCTGGGCACCCCGACGGCGTCCGTCGAGACCGGCGCGCCGGTGTCGTTGATGACATGGTCCAGGGTCCCGGCGCCGAGGTTGACGGTCAGCAGACCGTGGAGTTTCACTCCGGGCGTGACCGGTACTTCGAAGCCCCGGGTGGCGTGAATTGTGGGGTCGACGTTGTTGTAGACGTAGCTTCCCCCGCCCCAGAGTTCGTGGGTCTTGACCGAATCGGCGATCTTGTAGCCCGCCCAGCCAAGGACTCCGTCATGCTGCCAGGCGGCCTGGTTGGGAGCGTCGTAGGGCAGTTCGTTCTGGAAGAACACCGTCTTGCCGTGCTCGCCGTTCCAAATGACGTTGTACTGCTGGTAGTGCTCCACGAACAAGCCGGTGGCCGTGACATGGTCGCCGTTGATGATGACGCCGTTGTCCCCCGTATTGGTGGTCCAGCCGACGCCGTTGCCGTGGTCTGCCCGCCAGGCCCAGATGTGGTCCAGGAGCACGTTGTCGCTGTTAACTTCCAGGCTGACCGAGGCCTTGCCCACGTGCGGGCCGCCGATACGGAAGAACACGTCGTGGAGGGTGGTGGGGTTGGCCGGATCGCTGCGATTCAGTGAATTCGAGGATCCGCCGGCCTCCGGATTCTTGGCCTTGCCGATGCGCATCAGCGCGGGCGAGTTCACCTCGCCGGCATCCACTGTGACGGCGGCGATGTCGACGCCGGGGACATCCGCGACAGTCAGCGGAACGGCGCCATTGACTGCGGTGAGCGTGGCGATGCCAAGCCCGAGGACGACGGTGTTGGCACGCTTGACCTCGATGCTCTGGTCGATGTCATAGACCCCCGGGGTCAGCAGCAGGTTCTTGCCGCGGGCCAACTGGGAGTTGATGGTCTTGACTGAATCGCCGGGCCTGGCCACGTAGAAGTCGGACAACGGGATGCTGCGGCCGGCCGTTGGACCCTTCTCCCATGTGGTTCCGGCGGAGTCCGTGCGGACCGCGGGAACAAAGACGCTGTACTGCCCTGCGGCGTCGAGGGTGAGGTACGGCTTTTCCCGGCTGATCGGGGTGCTTGCCAGGTTGGTGTACGGCGGATTCGGGAAGGACTGCGCCGGGGCGCCCTCGACGCCGGAGAAGACCTGGTTCCAGACGCCGTTGGACCAGTCGCCGATGCTGCTGTCCCGCACGAAGTACTGCTGCTGGGAGCCGTTGATCACAGGGCCGGTCTTCGAATCGGAAATAAAACCGCCGCTGGCGAACTGCGGGCCGGCCGTGCAGTAGTCCATCAGCGAGAGGTTGCCGCCGGTGATGTTGACCCGCCGCATGGGGGAGGCCTGCGAGGCGGCCCAGAAGTTGGCCGAACTCCGGCAGCCGTCGAGGCCCGTGACGTTGATGGTGAGGTTGGACAACGAGCGCCAGAAGTTGTTCAGGGCGATGCAGTTGTCCGCAGTCAGGCACCGGTTGTAGACGTCAACGTGCCCGTTGATGGTGACGTCTGTGGGTGAGGCACCCAGACCCGCGACCTCGGTGGAGTAGCCGACCTGGACAATGAGCGGTTCCTCAGCGCTGCCATAGGTGCCGGGCTTGAAGAGCAGGGAGTACCGCTTGGTGCCCATTTCGTCGTCGACCTGTTCGGCCGCAATGGCGTCGACGGTGGCCTGGATCTCGGCCACCGGCATACCGGGATCAAAGACCCGGACGTTGGGTCCGAAGTTGGGGTCTTCTGCCTGCTGTGTGGCCGGTATAGCTGCCTGGGCCGGTGCGGCCTGGGCGGGCGCCTGTGGCGTGGCAGCCACCGAGGCGGCAGCAGCTCCAGCACCGCTGCCGATCAGGCCGATGAGGAGGGCGGCGGTGCCGGCGATGGAGCGTACCCGGAGGCGCCGTGGCTGCTGGATCTCAGCCTGGGCGGCCGCCGGTCGGGCGGGAAGTGGGGCTAGCGGCATTGCTGGTCCTGTTCTCTGGGGGGTGTGGGAGCGCTCCCGCACTGGAGCGTAGCACCGCCGCCGACCGTGGGCAAGGGTTGGAACCCGGATGGGAAATGCGCTCTTGACAACGAGATGTGAGGTGAGACACCATGGCGGTGAGAGCGCTCCCATGTGGACCGCCCAGCCCGCCGACGGTGCGGGTGACCCCATCCGGCAACGGCAACTTCCGCCGCTGTGCAACCGATGGAATCTTTTTGACGAAGGAGTCTTCCCTGTGAAAAATCCCAGCAAGTTCTCTGTGCTGTCGGCTGCGGCCGCCTGCCTGGCCCTGTCGCTGACAGCCTGCGGATCCTCCGCTCCCGAAAAGGTCGGCGCCGATAAGGCCACCGGTTCCGAGCCGGTGACCCTGACCGTTGGCACCTTCAACGAGTTCGGTTACGAGAAGCTTTTTGAAGAGTACGAAACGTTGAACCCCAACGTGACGATTCAGCACAAGAAGGCAGCAACCACCAACGAAGCCCGGGATAACCTCACCACCCGGCTGGCAGCCGGATCCGGGTTGTCCGACATCGAGGGCGTTGAGGTGGACTGGCTGCCCGAGCTGCTCCAGTATCCCGACCGCTTCACCGACCTGACCGACCCGGCTGTCGAAGGACGCTGGCTGGACTGGAAGACCGACGCGGCGAAGACAGCCGACGGCAAGCTTCTGGGCTACGGCACCGACTCCGGGCCCGAGGCGGTCTGCTACAACGCCGAGCTGCTCAAGAAGGCGGGCCTGCCTACCGAGCGCGGTGAAGTTGCGAAGATGCTGGGCGGGACCTGGGAGAGCTACTTTGAGGCCGGCAAGAAGTTCAAGGCCGCCACCCCGGACGCTGCCTGGTTCGACTCCGCCGGGGCTATCTACCAGGGCATGAGCAACCAGCTTGAGAAGGTTTATGAGGAGGAGGACGGCACGGTCATCGCCACGGAAAACCAGACGGTCAAGGACACTTACAAGCAGGTCCTGAAAGCCTCCACGGAGGACGGGCTCTCGGCCCACCTCGGCCAGTGGAGCGATGACTGGGCCTCCGGATTCCAAACTGGCGCTTTCGCCACGACCCTGTGCCCGGGCTGGATGCTCGGTGTTATTGAGGGCAACGCAGCCGGAGTCACCGGCTGGGACGTCGCCAATGTCTTCCCCGGCGGCGGCGGTAACTGGGGCGGCTCCTACCTGACGGTCCCCACCCAGAGCAAACACCAGGCCGAGGCCAAGAAGCTGGCCGGCTGGTTGACGGCCCCCGAGCAGCAGATCAAGGCCTTCACCGACAAGGGCACCTTCCCGAGCCAGAAGCAGGCACTGGAAAGCACCGAGCTGCTGGGCCAGACGAACGCCTTCTTCAACGGCGCCCCCACCGGCCAGATCTTCGCGGAGCGCGCCAAGGCCGTTGACGTAACCCCGTTCAAGGGCACCAAGTACTTCGCTATCAACGACGCCATGCAGCAGGCCCTCACCCGTGTGGACGTCGACAAGACGGACGACGCCGACTCCTCCTGGGAGAAGTTCGTCACCGCCGTAAAGTCCCTGTAAGCCATGACGGTCACGGACCAGATCAAGCCCCAAAGCGTCGGTGATGAGCCACCGCCGCCGGGCGGCGGCAAGAGCGTCCGACGTCTGGCGTTCTCCCAGCAGGTCTCCAAGTGGGACGTGAAACTGTCCCCGTACCTCTACATCTCCCCGTTCTTCCTCCTGTTTGCCGTCACGGGCCTTTTCCCGCTGCTGTACACGGGCTGGGTTTCGCTGCACAACTGGAACCTCATCGGCGGGCAGGGGAAGTTCACGGGCGTGGAGAACTATGCGTTCGTGCTGGCGCAGCCTTACTTCTGGAACGCCGTCGGCAACACGCTCAGCATCTTCATGCTGTCCTCCGTTCCCCAGGTCGTCATTGCCCTGGTGATAGCGGCGGTGCTGGATGCGAACCTGAGGGCCCGGACGTTCTGGCGGATGGGGGTCCTGGTTCCGTTCGTCGTCGCGCCGGTGGCGGTGGGCCTGATCTTCAATAACCTCTTCGCGGACCAGTTCGGTCTGATCAACGAGATTCTGAAGGCTCTTGGCCTGAATCCGGTCCGCTGGCATTCCGAGTCGCTGGCCAGCCATACGGCGATCGCCACCATGGTGAACTTCCGCTGGACCGGCTACAACGCCCTTATCTTCCTCGCCGCCATGCAGGCCATCCCGCGGGACGTGTTCGAAGCGGCGACGATTGACGGGGCCGGCCGGCTGCGGCAGTTTTTCTCCGTCACCGTTCCCATGCTGCGGCCCACCGTGATCTTCGTGGTGATCACCTCCACCATCGGCGGACTGCAGATCTTTGATGAGGCACGGGTGTTCGACCAGTCCGGGCTGGGCGGGGCGGACAGGCAGTGGCAGACGCTGACCATGTACATCTGGGAACTCGGCTGGGGCCAGCGGAACTTCGGCAGGGCCTCCGCCGTGGCATGGCTGCTCTTCGTGATGATCGTGCTGATCGCCCTGCTCAACTTCATCATCACTAGGCGCATCGCAAGCCAGGGAGGCCGCAAATGAGCTCCATCCCCATGATCGAACAGAGCGCCGGCAAGGGCGCCGCCCGGGCCGCCGCACGGCGGGGGCCCGGGCGCAGGGCAGGCGCTTCCAGCGTCCGCCGGCCCGGGTTCCTGACGTACGGTTTCCTCGGAGCCGTCCTGCTCGCGTCGCTCTTTCCCCTGTACTGGTCTTTCCTTGTAGGCAGCCATGACAACACGGTCCTGAGCCGCGGCATCCCGCTGCTGCCGGGCGGAAATTTCCTCGCCAATGCGGAGAAGGTTTTCGACAGCATCCCGTTCTGGAAGGCCATGGGCAACAGCCTCATTGTCTCCAGCGTGACGGCGGCATCGGTTGTGGTGTTCTCCACCCTCGCTGGCTTTGCCTTCGCCAAGCTCCGGTTCCGGGGGAGCAAGGGCCTGCTGGTTTTCGTCGTCGCCACCATGGCCGTCCCAACGCAGCTGGGCGTTGTTCCGCTGTTCATCGTGATGTCCAAGCTGGGCTGGACCGGTTCACTGTGGGCCGTCATCATCCCCGGTGTTGTCACGGCCTTCGGCGTGTTCTGGATGACCCAGTATCTCCGGGACGCCCTTCCGGACGAGCTCATCGAGGCGGTGCGGATGGACGGCGCCTCGATGATCCAGGCCTTCTGGTACATCGGTTTCCCGGCTGCCCGGCCCGCCGCGGCCATGCTGGCCCTGTTCACATTCGTCGCCACCTGGACGAACTTCTTCTGGCCATTCATCGTGCTGGACCCCTCCAACCCCACGCTGCCGGTGGCGCTGCAACTGCTGCAGGCCGCACACTTTGTGGACTACTCGGTGGTGCTGGCAGGCGCGGTCCTGGCCACCGTCCCCCTGCTGCTGTTGTTTGTCGCTGCAGGCCGCCAACTCGTATCAGGAATTATGCAAGGAGCAGTAAAAGGATGAACACCACCCCGTTACCCTTCCCCGAAGGCTTTCTCTGGGGGGCGGCCACCGCCGCCTACCAGATCGAAGGGGCCGCCCAAACCGGCGGCAGGGGGAACTCCATCTGGGACACCTTCTGCCGGGTTCCCGGCGCGGTGGCCGACGGCCACAACGGCGACGTCGCCTGCGACCACTACCACCGCAGCGCCCAGGATGTGGCGTTGATGAAGTCGATGCACCTGAAGGCGTACCGGTTTTCGGTGTCATGGGCCCGCTGCATGCCGGACGGCAGGACGCCGAATCCTGAGGGGATCGCGTTCTACTCCCGTCTGGTGGATGAACTGCTCGCCGCAGGCATCACCCCGTGGCTGACGCTTTACCACTGGGATTTGCCGCAGGCCCTGGAGGACGAGGGCGGCTGGGCCAACCGGGAGACCGCCCGGCTTTTCGCCGCCTACGCCGCCGTGATGCACGAGGCGATCGGTGACCGGGTGCGGATCTGGACCACCCTCAACGAACCGTGGTGTTCGGCGTTCCTTGGCTACGCCGCCGGTGTCCACGCCCCGGGCCGGCAGGAACCGGCAGCAGCCCTGGCCGCAGCCCACCATCTGCTGCTCGGGCACGGTCTCGCCGTCGCCGAACTGCGCCGGCGCGACCCGGAGGTGAGCCTTGGCATCACCCTGAATCTCACCGTTGCTGATCCGGCGGACCCCGGCTCCGCGGACGACCGGGATGCGGCCCGCCGCATCGACGGGCTGCACAACCGGATCTTCCTGGATCCGCTCTTCCGCGGCGAGTACCCGGCGGACGTGCTCGACGACGTTGCCGGACTCGGGTTCGACACCGTCGTGCAGGACGGCGACCTGGCCGTCATCTCGGCGGCCGTGGACTTGCTGGGCGTCAACTACTACCAGGGCGAGGCCCTCACCAAGGCGGCGTCTCCCGCCGACCATCCGGACCGCCCGGAAACCGTGACGACGACGGCGCAGGCCGCGCCGGAGTCCACCGGCCGGCCCGCGGCATCACCTTTCGTCTGTGCTGACGGCGTGCACTCGGTGCCGCGCGGGCTGCCGGTGACCGGCATGGGCTGGGAGGTCCAGCCCGAAGGACTGTTCAGGCTGCTGACGCGGCTCCAGCGCGAGTACACGGGACCGGCCGGCATCCCGATCTACATGACCGAAAACGGTGCCGCCTACCCGGACGTTCCCGACGCCCAAGGCTTCGTCGACGACCAGGACCGGCTGGCCTATTTTGACGCACACCTGCGGGCGGTGCGGGAGGCGATCGACGCTGGCGCGGACGTCCGCGGCTACCTCGCGTGGTCGCTGCTGGACAACTTCGAATGGGCCTACGGGTACCACCAGCGCTTCGGTCTGGTCCGGGTGGACTACGAGACTCTAGAGCGGATACCCAAAGCCAGCGGCCTCTGGTACGCGAAGGTGGCGGCGTCGAACGCTGTGCCGGCCCACGGGATGGTCTCGCACATGGGATGACCGGGGATGTCGTATTCTCAAAGTGATGAGTGAACAGATCCACCGGGGTGTCCGGCCCGAACCGGCGAGGCCAAGCCCCACCCTTGAAGACCTCGCGAAGGCGGCGGGCGTGTCCCGCTCGACCGCCTCGCGGGCCATCAACGGCGGCTCCCGGGTCAGCCCGGAAGCCCGGGCAGCCGTGGACGCCGCCGTCGTTGCCCTTGGCTATACCCCCAACCCGGCGGCACGGAGCCTCGTCACCCGCCGGACCTCATCGATCGCCCTGGTCATCAACGAACCCGATGCCCGCGTCATGATGGACCCGTTCTTCGCCGCGGTGATCACCGGTGTGACGGAGGCGCTGCGCGAGACGGAGATGCAGTTGGTCCTGCTGATGTCCCGGGCCGGCGGCGATCCCTCCCGGACGGTCCGCTACCTGCGCGGCGGCCACGTCGACGGAGCCATTGTGGTCTCACATCACAAAGCGGATGGCTGGACCGAGGAGCTCGCCGCGTCCGGGCTGCCCACCGTATTCATTGGCCGGCCCTGGGATGCGGATCTCGGAATCCACTACGTGGACGTGGACAGCTTTCAGGGTGCCCGGCTGGCGGCGCTCCACCTTGCGGCAACCGGGCGCACGCGGCTCGGAACCGTCACCGGCCCGCTGGATATGACGGCCGCAGCGGATCGGCTCGCCGGCTGGCAGGAGGGCCTCCGGGAAGCCGGACTCCCGCCCGGACCGGTTGCCCAGGGAGACTTTACGGCCGCCGGGGGCACCGAAGCCACGGAACAGCTGCTGGCCCGGGACGGCGGCCTGGACGGCATCTTTGCCGCTTCCGATCTCATGGCCCGCGGCGCGATCACAGCCATCCGGGCCTCCGGGCGGGCGGTCCCCGGGGACGTCGCCGTCGTCGGTTTTGACGACCACGTGTCGGCTCCGGGCGAGCTGCCCCTGACCACAATCAACCAGCCCATGGTGGAAATCGCCGCCGAGGCCGGCCGTCTTCTCCTCGCTGACATCGAAAATTCGGGTGCAGACCGGGATCCGGTGATCTACCCGGCGCGGCTGGTCGTGCGGGCCAGCAGCGCGTCGAAGTCCGGGTAGGCCCGTTAACAGGCGTCGTCGTTACGGCTGGAGCGGTGCCGGCCCTGATCGGGTATCAGCTGGTGGCTGCGCCGGCTGCGTCTCGGCCTGACGGGTCGCGGCCCAGCTGGCCAGCAGCCGCAGCGCATCCCCGGTGGGGGAACCGGGCTCGGCCGTGTAGACCAGCAGCGACAGCCCGGCGTCGGCCGAGAGATCCAGGGACTCGTACATGAGGTGGAGGTCTCCCACCACGGGGTGCCGAAAGTGCTTGAGCCCGGTGTAGTGCAGGCGCACGTTGTGGGCCGCCCACCGGGTCCGGAACTCCTCACTGCGGGTGGACAATTCCCCCACGAGGTCGGTCAGGCCGCGGTCATAGGGGTCCCGGCCGGCCTCGGTCCGCAGGATCGCCACCGTGTCATTCGCGGCGCGCTCCCAGTCCGGGTAGAACCCGCGGGAACGGTCGTCCAGGAAGAGGAACCGCGCAAAGTTGGCCGGCCGGGCGGGGCTGCCGTACATCTCGGAGTACATGGCGCGGCCGAGCTGGTTGGCTGCGAGGATGTCCAGGCGCCCGTTGCGCACGAACGCCGGAGCGCTGGTCATCGCATCGAGCACCAGCTGCACGCTTGCCCGGACCGGCTGCGTGGCGGGGCGGCGCCGCTGCGGTTTGCGGCTGGTGCTGGCGGCCCGGGCCAAGTCGAACAGGTGGGCCTGCTCCGCCTCATCCAGCTGCAGCGCCCGCGCCAGGGCTTCCAGGCCTCCCTCGGAGACTCCAGAGAGGTTTCCGCGTTCCAGCCGGGTGTAATACTCGACACTGACCCCGGCCAGCATGGCAACCTCGCCACGGCGCAGCCCGGGGACGCGGCGGTTGCCGCCGTAGACGGGCAGACCCGCCTGTTTCGGGGTGATTTTCGCCCTCCGGGTGGCCAGGAAGTCCCGGGTCTCGCTCTGATTGTCCATACCTTCAACGGTAGAGGGTGCGGCGCCGTAAGGGAGGCCCTGCCAGTACCCCTACCGGCAGTGCCTCCCTCACCGGCAGCCGAATGGTGTTTGATGGAAAGTGCCCCCGATGACGTCCGGGCCGAAAGGCCGCACCTGACCGGTGCCGAACGCCGGGGCACCCCCCACGCCATCCACAAGCAGGAGATCCATGCTTACCGTTAACGCTTACGCCGCCACTTCCGCGACGGAACCCCTCGTCCCCACCACCATCGAACGCCGCGACGTCGGCGCGCACGACGTCCTGATCGACATCAAATTCGCCGGCATCTGCCACTCGGACATCCACACCGTCCGCGGCGACTGGGGACCGCAGTCCTACCCGCTGGCACCGGGCCACGAAATCGCCGGCATCGTCACCGAGGTCGGTTCGGCCGTCACCAAGCATGCCGTCGGCGACCGGGTCGGCGTCGGCTGCATGGTGAATTCCTGCCGCGAGTGCGTCAACTGCCAGGCCGGCGAGGAGCAGTACTGCCTCAAGGGCAACACCGGCACCTACGGCGCCGTCGACCGCGACGGCACCATCACCCAGGGCGGCTACTCCACCCATGTGGTGGTGACCGAAGACTTCGTTGTGCGGATCCCGGAGGGCATCGAGCTCGACGTCGCCGCACCCCTGCTCTGCGCCGGCATCACCACCTACTCGCCGCTGCGCCACTGGAACGCCGGCCCCGGCAAGAAGGTCGCCGTCGTCGGACTCGGCGGCCTGGGCCACATGGCCGTGAAGATCGCCCACGCCATGGGAGCCGAGGTCACGGTGCTTTCGCAGTCGCTGAAGAAGCAGGAAGACGGCCTGCGCCTGGGCGCGGACCACTACTTCGCCACGAGCGATGAGAACACCTTTGCCGACCTCGCCGGCAGCTTCGACCTGATCATCAACACGGTCAGCGCCTCGATCGACATCAGCTCCTACCTGCAGCTGCTGACCCTCGACGGCGCCCTGGTGAACGTGGGCGCCCCGGCCGAACCGCTGCCCGTGAACGCGTTCGCCCTGATCGCCGGACGCCGGTCCTTCGCCGGTTCCATGATCGGCGGCATCCGCCAGACGCAGGAAATGCTCGACTTCTGCGCCGAGCACAAGCTTGGCGCCGAGATCGAGGTCATCCCGGCCGACAAGATCAACGATGCCTACGAGCGCGTGCTGGCATCGGACGTGCGGTACCGCTTCGTGATTGACACCTCCACGCTGGTCTAGTCTCCGCGGACTAGGCAAGGAGTCAGGCGAGGGGCCCCGCCGGTTTTAAACCGCCCGGGCCC
>JAXMJF010000038.1:0-3482 GCA_034376805.1 Arthrobacter sp. | reverse complement strand
TGTGAGGTCGGCGTTGGCATGGGTAACGTAGGACACGAGGGCCTCCTGGCGTCGAGATGAGTGTGGTAACCCAAATCGATACCGGAGGCCCTCGCCTTTTACATCACGCCACGCTGTTCACAACGTCCGTGGGAATTACACCTAGGTCGCGGGCCGTGGCAGGGACGGAATGTGTCAGGCCAGGCCACCATCCGTCCATGCCGTCCATGCCGTTCATGCCCGCTGATTACGCCATCGAATAGGCATTTTTACCGCTCAGACTCGCCGCCGCGTGTTTTCGCATTTCCAAATATTCACGGTATATTAATACCCAAGCCTTCCACCGCGGCATCCCCCAATAGTCGCGGTGGAAGGCTTTTCCATTGCCCGGCACATGCGGCACGACATGCCACGGTGATGCAGTGCCTAGGCCGCGTCCGCGATGGCCTCCCGGAGCCGCCAGCCGCCGCCCAGGCCGTCACGGACGATTTCCATCGTGGTGAGGGCAGAACCCGGGTTGCGGCCAAGCCTCGCCTGGACCTGCCAGACCTCGACGTCGACGCGGCTCAGCCCTTTGGGCATCCGCCGCTCCGCCTCCCACCAGCTCACCCGCTCAAACCAGCGGACCGGCTCAGCGCCGACAACCCACTCCCGGCCGCCGCGTACCACCGCTTGGGGCCGTCCATCCGGACCCGATTTCACCATGACGTGTTCCATGCCAGCAACGGTAGGGGGAGGCTCCGACAAAATCGGCGGCCTCAACCACCCTGGCCGTGGCCACGCCGCGAACCCACAACAGCACAAAAAACCCCGTTATGCGGCTTTTCAGCCTGCCATAACGGGGTATTTTTCGGTGGGTCCTACCGGGATCGAACCGATGACATCCACGGTGTAAACGTGGCGCTCTACCAGCTGAGCTAAAGACCCAAACCGCTGATTCCGCGCTTCCACGCTTCAACCAACGAACAGTTACTGTACCGGATGAACCCGGCGGAGCGCCAATCGAGCGCTGAGCAGGCGGCCCACAGCGGCCCACAGCGGCTCAGAGCGGGGGGAGTTCGGCGGCGAGCCAGGTGAGTGCTTCGCTGACGCCGGCGTCGAGCTTGATCGTGGCAAGCTCGTCCCCGCGGGTCTGGCCCCGGTTGATGATGACAACCGGCTTTCCGTGCTTGGCCGCGTGCCGGGCAAACCGCAGGCCGCTCATCACCGTCAGCGAGGAACCGGCCACCAGCAGGGCGCCGGCCTCATCCACCATGGCGTACGAGCGTTCCACCCGGTCCTTGGGCACGTTCTCGCCGAAGTAGACGAAATCTGGTTTGAGCGTGCCGCCGCAGGCCGGGCAGTGGGCCACGATAAAACTCTCGATCAGGCCCTCGTCCTCGACCGTGGCGTCAGCGTCCGGAGCCATTTCGACCACACCGGCGGCCAGGGCACGTTCCAGGAAGCCGGGGTTGAGCTCCGTCAGCACCCCCGCCAGCAGTGTCCGGCTGTACCGCCGGTGACAGGCCAGGCAGACCACCTGGTCGAAACGGCCATGCAGGTCCACCACGTTGACGCTGCCGGCGTCCTCATGCAGCCGGTCCACGTTCTGGGTGATGAGTCCGGTCAGCAGCCCGCGGTGCTCCAGCCGGGCGACAGCGGCGTGGCCGTCATTGGGGTCGGCGCGGCGCAGGTGGGACCAGCCGATGTGGTTGCGGGCCCAGTAGCGGCGCCGGTTCTCCGGCTCGCCGATGAATTCCTGGTAGGTCATGGGAGCCCGGGGAGCGGCGCCAGGTCCGCGGTAGTCGGGGATGCCGGAATCCGTGCTCAGCCCGGCACCGGTGAGCAGCGCGAACCGCTCCCCCGCCAGGATGCCGTGGATTTCCTGCAGGACCTCGAGCTCGTCGCGGGCGGGTTCCGCGGCGGGGATCGGGGGCAGGCTGGCAAAGCCAGTCATGCCGATCCCGGGCCGCCGCGTCCTCACCGCGTCAGTTCCCTGCGAGGCCCGCCAGGGCGGCGCGGTAGCCGGCGAAGTCCCGGGCCTGGCCGCGGGGGTTCACCACCATGTACCGCACGGTTCCGCTCGCGTCGATGATGAAAGTCCCGCGCTTTGCCATGCCGCTTCCGGGGTCGAACACTCCGTACTGCTCGGCGACGGCCCCATGCGGCCAGAAGTCGGCCAGCAGGTCGAAGGAGTAGCCTTCCTTCTCCGCGTAGGCCCGCTGGGCGAACTTGCTGTCCACTGAGATACCCAGCACGGCAGCGTCGGCTTCCTCGAACAGCGCCAGGTTGTCCCGGATTTCGCACAGTTCCCCCGTGCAGATACCGGAGAAGGCGAACGGGAAGAAGACGAGGACGACGTTGCGTCCCCGGTGTTCCGAAAGCCTCACGGGTTCGCCGTACTGGTTCAGCAACTCGAAGTCCGGGGCTGCCTCGCCGACGGCGGGCACGGCCCGCGCTTCAACTGCCTGGTCCGCGATGGTGCGAACCGCTCCGGCTGGGGTCACTTGTTCTTCCGCGTGACCCGGGTGGCGCTCCAGTCCTTGGAGACGCCGGCGGAGGTGGTGTAGTGCAGTCCTGCAGTGGGTGCGGCATCCTGGATGTCCGCCGGTGACACGTAACCCACCCGGCCGGACTTGGGGGTCAGCACCCAGATCACACCGCCCTCAGCCAGGGTGGTCAGGGAGTCGACCAGGGTGTCAACGAGGTCGCCGTCGCCGGACCGCCACCAGAGTATGACGGAGTCAACTACCTCGTGGTCGTCCTCATCGAAGAGTTCCGACCCGGTGAGATCTTCGATGTCGTCACGCAAATCGAAGTCGACGTCGTCGTCATAACCGAATTCCTGAATCAGGTCCCCGGTTTTGAAACCCAGTTTTTCCGCCACATTTACCGAAGTGGCGGCGTCGGCCTCGCTCACGTGTTGCTCCTATGCTTGGTGTTTTCAATAGCTCTAGTGATTTCCATTACTCCAAGCCAACACCCTTTGCGCCTGCGCTTCAAGCTGTTGGCCCCGCGATCCGCCATATTCTGCGTCACACACGGCATTCCGGGCGCCGCCGGGCGGCACGTCGTCACACAACCAGTATGCGGGTCAAATACGACTGCGCCCCCATGCGACAGCTACGCATCCCCGAGCGGTCAGAGCTAGAGTGGCTGATGACGACTACGCCCGTGAGGGCGGACGCCCCGCTGACGATGGCGGGCATAGTTGTGATTGGACCTTGCCCGGCGCACATGACCGGGCAGTTGTAACCGATACGTCGCACACGTCGCGTTCACGCCAGGCAGTTACCCTGCCGGAGCTGAGGGCGCCGATGAATGCGCTCAAAGAGAGGTTGGACGTGGCTGCAGGAGAAGAGACCTCCCATATCCTCAGCGGGTTGACTAACCAGCTGCCTGATCGTGATCCGGAAGAGACCGCCGAGTGGCTGGAGTCCCTGGATACGCTGATTCAGGAACAGGGCACCGAGCGTGCCCAGTACATAATGCGCAGCCTGCTCCAGCGGGCCGGCGCGCAGTCC
>JAXMJF010000037.1:0-112877 GCA_034376805.1 Arthrobacter sp. | reverse complement strand
GTCGTGTTTTCCCCATCGGTTGCTCCGCAACTGCCCTTATGGGGCTCCAGAAGGGCGGTTACGGAGCAACCGATGGGGTGGGGGAGGCGGGTCAGTCGAGGCCGCGGCGCTTGAGGAGGGGTTCGAGCTCGGCGTCGCGGCCGCGGAAGGCGCGGAAGGAATCCAGCGGGTCGCGGCTGTTGCCCCGGGAGAGCAGCTCCGCGCGGAAGAAGTCCCCGTTGGCCCGGGTGAGGCCGCCGTTGTCCTTGAACCATTCGACCGTCTCGGCGTCCAGCACCTCGCTCCAGATGTAGGAGTAGTAGCCCGCGGCATAGCCGGCGCCGGCGAAAATGTGCTGGAAGTAGCCGGTGCGGTAGCGCGGCGGGATGAGGTGATGGGCGACGCCGGCCGCGGCCAGCGCCTTGGCCTCGAATTCCAGGACATCCCCGGGCACCTCGGAGCCATCCAGCACATGCCAGGCGAGGTCCAGCAGGGCCGCGCCCAGGTATTCGGTGGTGCCGAAGCCCTCGCCCCAGAGCTGCGCAGCGTCGAGCTTGTCCACAACGTCCTGCGGCAGTGCCTCTCCGGTGGCGTAGTGCCGGGCGTAGTTGGCGAGGACCTCCGGCCACATGATCCACATTTCGTTGACCTGCGAGGGGTACTCAACGAAGTCCCGCGGCACGGAGGTGCCGGAGAAACGCGGGTAGGTGACCGAGGAGAACAGCCCGTGCAGGGCATGGCCGAACTCGTGGAAGGTGGTGCGGAGCTCGTCCAGGGTCAGCAGCGTGGGTTCCCCGGCCGGCGGCTTGGAAATGTTGAGGTTGTTGATCACCACGGGCCGGGTGTTGAGCAGTCCGGACTGTTCCACCAGGGAGTTCATCCAGGCCCCGCCGCGTTTGGACCCGCGCGTGTAGTAGTCGCCCAGGAACAGGCCCAGCTCGGTGCCGTCCGGGTTGCGGACTTCCCAGACGCGCACGTCGGGGTGGTAGCCGGCGAGGTCGGCGCGTTCGTGGAACGTGATGCCGTAAAGCGCGTTGGCGGCGAAGAACACGCCGTCGTTGAGGACGCGGTCCAGCTCGAAGTAGGGGCGCAGGGCCTGTTCGTCCACGGCGTACCGCTCGCGCTTGACCTTCGCGGAGTAGTAGGCCCAGTCCCAGGCTTCGAGGGGGTGGCCGGCGACTTCAGCCAGCGCCTCGGCCTCGGCGTCGGCATTCCGGACCGCGGCCGGTGCGAGCCGGTTCATCATGGTCTGCACGGCGGCGAAGTCCGGGGCGGTCTGCTGGTCCACGACGAGTTCGGCGTAGTTGGCGAAGCCCAGCAGCGCCGCCTTCTCCGCGCGGAGCCTCACCAGGTCCTTGACCAGGTCCAGGACGTCGAGGGCGCTGCCGTCGCTGCCGCGGCCGATGGAGGCCTCGTACAGGCGGCGGCGGACGTCGCGGTTTTCGAGGGCAGCGAGGGCGGGCTGGTTGCTGGGCTGGATGAGGGTCAGCAGGTACTTGCCCCCGTGCCCGGCGGTGCGGGCGGCTTCCGCGGCGCTGGCAACATCGTCAGCCGGCAGCCCGGCGAGGTCGGCGGCGTCGTCCAGCAGCAGAGCGGCGGACTTCATCGCCTCCTTCACCCGCTGGCCGAACTCCGTACCGAGCCGGGAGAGTTCGGCGTTGACGGCTTGGAGCCGTTCCTGGCCGGCGCGCTCGAGCTGGATGCCGGACTGGCGGAACTCCTTGAGGTACTCGTCCACGAGGCGGGCGGACTCGGCGTCGAGCTGGTCCGTGTTGACCGCGGAGAACCGTTCGAACAGTCCCCGGTTGAGGTAGACGGCGTCCTGGTGGGCCGAGAACCGCGGGGACAGGATGGTCTCGAGGTCGCGGATGGGGTCCGAGGCGTCGGCCGAGACGAGGGTGAAAAACGACGCCGCCGCACGCTGCAGGAGCTGCCCGGACCGCTCCATGGCCAGTGCGGTGTTTTCAAAGGTGGCCGGCTCCGGGGTGTCCACGATTGCCTGGATTTCAGCAAGGTGCACGGCGAGGCCGGCCTCAACGGCTTCGGCGTAGTGCTCGTCGGTGATGTCCGCGAACGGCGGCAGACCGAACGGCAGGGGGCTGGGGCTCAACAGGGGATTGGTCATGAAATAACTCTTTCATGTAATGGGGCGAGTCTCAACGGTCTGCTACGCGTGTTGGGTCCGTTGCCGCCGTAGGATGGGCGCCATGCGTACCATCACCCCCCAGCTGCGCGGCCGTTTGCTCGCCGCCGCCGCTGCGTTCTCCCTTGTGGCCTCCGTGGCTTCCTGCGGCATCGGCGCCCAGTCCGAAAGCACTGCGCCAGGCTCCCCGTCGGCCGCCGGGAGCACCTCCGGCCCGGCAGCGGCCCAGAGCCCGGCAACGACGACGGCAACGACCCAGGCGGCGTCGCCGTCGAGTACTCCAAGTCCTTCGGCGACTCCGACGCCGGGGAAAGGGCCGGACTGCGCGGCCGTCCGCTGCACCTCGGTAGTTGTCACCGGGGACATGCTGGTCCACGCCCAGCTCTGGGAGCAGGCCCGCGCGGACGCCCTGGCCACCGGCGCCAAAGGCCTGGACTTCGGGCCGCTGCTTGAGGGCCAGCGCAAGTACATCGAGAAGAGCGACCTCGCGATCTGCCACCAGGAGACGCCAGTGGCCGGCCCGGCCGGGCCCTTCTCCGCGTACCCCTCCTTCAACGTTCCGCCGCAAATCCTCACAGCCGCCCAGCAGGTGGGCTACCAGGCCTGCACCACCGCGAGCAACCACACCATTGACCGCGGCACCGCCGGGCTGGTCCGCACCCTGGATGCCCTTGACGCTGCCGGGCTGCAGCACACGGGCGCCTACCGGAGCGAAGTCGACGCCGAGGGCGTCCTGATCCTGCAGACCGCCGCGGCGAAGATCGCCGTGATCAGTGCGACGTACGGGCTCAACGGACAGCTCCCGGAGGCGGCCTGGCAGGTGGACATGCTCGACCCCGAGGTCATGATCGCCAAGGCGAAGAAGGCCCGGGGCCTCGGCGCGGACATCGTACTGGGCGCCATGCACGCCGGCGACGAGTATTCGAGCGTGCCCAACGCCGAGCAGAAGAGCGTCGCCCATGCCCTCGCGGACAGCGGCCAGTTCACCATGATCTACGGCCACCACTCGCACTCGGTCCTGCCGATCGAGCAGTACAAAGGCACCTGGATTGCCTACGGCCTGGGCAACGGGATCACCGAACTCTCGCCGAACTATGTGGTGAACAACGAGGGTCTGCTGGTCCGGGTCCAGTTCAGCCAGGACACCGCCGGCACCTGGACCGCCTCAGACCTGGCCTGGGCGCCGTCGGTGATTGTCCGCGGCCCCTACCGCTGGTGCTCGGTTGCCTCCGACGCCCCGCAGGGTTCATGCGCCGGTGCCGCGGCGGACGCGGCTACCCGAAAGCGCACCCAGACCGCGGTCGAGTCCATGGGGGCCGCGGCTGCCGGCGCCCACGAACTGCTCATCACCAAGGAACCGTAGACGCGCTGGCGCAGGAGGCTTTCGTGGGCAAAGAATCGACGGCGGACCGGGAACCCCGGAACGGGACCTTCCCCAACGGCATGGACTACCTGAGCTGGGGCAGCGGCCCGAAGACACTCCTTTTCATCCAGGGCGGCCCCGGGAGCGCGGTCCCCAAGGGGATGCTGCGCGGGATGTTCCGGCGGCAGTTCGATGCCTTTCTCCACGCCGGATACGCCGTCTGGATTGTCACCCGGCGCCGGGGCATGCCGCCGGAGCACAGCATCGCGGACATGGCGGACGACTACGCACGGCTCATCACCGAGGAGTTCGGCGGGCGGGTTGACGTCGTCGTGGCGGAGTCATTTGGCGGGATGATCGCCCAGTACCTGGCCGCACGGCATCCCGACACTTTTGGCCATATCGCCATGGTGGTCACGGCCGCGGAGCTGAGCGACTGGGGCAAGGACGTCGATTCGCGGATGGCCGCGGCCCTCGCAGGCGGTGACACGAACGGCGCCGGGACGGTCTTCGCCGAGTATCTGCTGCCGGGCCGGCGCGTGATGTGGCTGCGGCGGCTGATCGGGCCCTTGATCAGCCGCCGGCTGCTGAGCGGGTCCGATTTCCCCTCCCAGGATGTGCTCACCGAGGTGCAGGGCGAAATGACCTTTGATTCCCGGGCGGTACTCCCGCTCATCCGGCGGCCCGTGCTGCTGATCTGCGGAGGCTCCGACCAGTTCTTTCCCCGTGAGGTCGCCCACGAAACGGCCGGGCTGATCCCGGACTGCACCCTCATCTGGTACGAAGGCAAGGGCCACCTCAGGGCGGCCTCAAGCGGACGCATCGCGCAGGACGTGCTGGCGTTCGCCGGACGCGGGTGACCCCCGGCCGGGACTCAGCCAACGCCCGGCGCGGACCGAGGCCCTAAGGCCGGCCCGGGTCCAGGGCAAGGGTCATGTAGATGCTGTTGGGATCGTCCCCATAGTCGGCAAAGGGTCGGCAAATGCTGAATCCGTGACGCTGGTACAGCCGCCGGGCCGGGGCGAAGAAGTCCTGGCTTCCGGTCTCGAGGTACAGGCGGTCATAGCCGTTGAGCCGGGCCTCGGCCAGGATGTGGGCCAGCAGGAGGGTGGCGATGCCCTGGCCCCGTGCGTGGGCAGCGGTGCGCATGGACTTGATCTCCCCCTCGCCCTGCCGGAGCTGTTTCAGCGCCCCGCAGCCGAGCAACGCGGCGTTTTCCCGTGCGGTCCAGAAGGTGATGGCCGGTCCGGAGAGAGCCGCGGAATCGAGGGCGTGCACGCTTTCGGCGGGCGAGGTGGCAAACATGTCCGCGAGGTGCTCGATCAGGAGCTGCTGGACGTCGGGACGCCCGGGGTTGTCGCGGTCAATCCGGATCATCGTGAACTGCTCCTCCACAGAGTCTGTAATCGGGTTGCGCCCTGACCGCCGAGGTCGCCGGAAGCGCGCGGGGTCGCCGCAACGTTCCGGCGACCCCGCCGCCTTTCCCGCGATTTCGCGTCCGACGACGGTTAGAAGGCCACCTCAGCGCGGGCGGCGGGCGGCGTGCTCGCGGGCGAGGACCGCGTAGGAGTCGTCCGGGGTGCCGGGGGAGAAGCTGCCGTATTTGCGTTCGGCGGCGGTCCGGATGAGGAAGTCCGCCAGCGCCGGGTTCTTGGGCAGCAGGGAGCCGTGCAGGTAGCTCGCCACGATGTTCCGGTAGCGCGCGCCTTCCTGGCCGTCGCTGCTGTTGTTCCCGGTGCCCTTCGCCGTGGTGCCCAGGGGTACGACGCCCGGACCGAGGGTGGTCTGGCCGCTGTGGTTCTCGTACCCCAATACAGTGCCGAACTCGGGGGAGGACACCGACACGTTGCCGATCAGCCGCTCGTCGGTGCCGTGGGTCTCCACGTCCAGGATGCCGATTCCCGGGATCACAGAGCCCGTCCGGGTCTTGAAGAACTTCCCGAACAGCTGGTAGAGGCCGCAGATCACGAGCATCGGGGTGCCGTTCTCGGCCAGCTCCTTCAGAACGGTCTCGCGCGAGAGCAGGTCGTCCTGGATGACGAGCTGGCCGCTGTCCTGCCCGCCGCCGCCAACGATCAGGTCGATGTCCGACGGGAACGTGTCGCCGACGTTGTACTCGAGCAGCTCCGGGGTGTACCCGTGCCAGCGCAGCCGCTGGGCCAGCACCAGGGCGTTGCCCCAGTCGCCGTAGATGTTCATGTCCCGCGGGTACAGCTGCAGGACCCGGATGGTGCCCTTGCCGGGCGCCGGTGATTCCTCGGGCGGAAGCTCGTGCCCGAAGGAGAACGTGGACCCGCTGGACGGGCCGGATTCGCTGGCGGGGGACTGGGGGGTCATGAGACCACCTCCACTGTGGTGATTTTGGACAGCTCGCGGCGGATCGCCAGCATCGCTGTGTAGGTGCAGAAGACCCGCTTCGGCTTGTCCCTGGCGCCGCTGATAAAAGCCGCCAACGCCGGCGCAATCTCGGTATTCACCGCGCCGATCGCGACGTCGTCGTACTGCAGGCGAAGCGCCATGTCGTAGGCGCGGGAGCCGCTCAACTGGTCCACACCGCCCTCCCGGAGGGTGTCGAATTCAACGTCCCAGAGCCAGGACATGTCCCGGCCGTCGGCGTAATTGTCGTTGATCGCGATCATCGTGGCGTAACCCGCGGCCGGGAAGGACTTCAGGCCGAGGCGGAAGCCGCTGGGGTTCTTCACCAGCACCAGGTCCAGCGGCAGGCCGTCGACGACGAGGCTCTCGCCACGCCCGAACGCCGGCGCCACCTGGGACAGCGCCTTCAGCAGGCCCTCGTTGTCCGCTACAGCGCCGTCCCTGACGGCAATGGCCCGCGCCAGGGTCAGCGCGGCCGCGGCATTGAAGATGTTGTAGACGCCGCGGAGCTTCATGGAGGTGCTGGCCGTGACGCCGTCGTACTCGAAATCCGCGTCCGCCGCACCCACCCGGCGCAGCACGACGTCGGCGTGCGGCTTCGCAGGAGCCGGCGGCACCGGGCTGCCGGGGGCAGCCCGCATCTCGTCGTCATTCGGGAAGGTGCTCAGCAGGGAATCGTCGAGGCCGAAGTAGAGGACGTCGGGACCGGTGACGGTCTCCGCGATGCGCGCGACGCGCGGGTCCTCGCGGTTCAGCACGACCGTGCCGGTGGTCTTGGAGGCGATGTGCTGCAGCAGCTGCGCGGTCTTGTCGATCTCACCGAAGCGGTCGAGTTGGTCCCGCAGGACGTTCAGCAGAAGGCAGTACCGCGGCGGCACCTGGTTGACGAAGTGCACCGCGTGGGCCTCGTCCAGTTCCAGCACGGCGACGTCCGCGTTCAGCCGTCCGCGCCAGTCCACCTCGCCCAGCAGCGCCGCGGCCACACCGCGGGTGAAGTTGCTGCCGGTGCGGTTGGTGAAAACCTTCAGGCCCTGGCTTTCCAGCAGTTCCACCACCATCTTCGTGGTGGTCGTCTTGCCGTTCGTGCCGCTGACGACGGCGACGCCGTGCGGCAGCGTGGACAGGGTCCTGCGCATGAAACCGGGGTCTATCTTTTCAACCACGAGCCCGGGAAGGGCGGAGCCTCCGCCCCTGAGCCGGGAGACCCGGCGGACGAGCTTGCCGAGCGGAACGCTGAAGTAAAACATGCTTTGTAATATATCCCAGCGGCGGCATGGAAGCCCGCCGGGAGGCGGCAGGCGACGTGTCCGGGCCACTATGCTGGTCCGATGATCAACCCCACTTCTGCGCCCACTTCCCGCGTGGGTTCGGGCCTGCGGATCGGCGTCCTCGCACTTCAGGGCGACTTCCGCGAACACCTGCACGCGGTGGAAGCGGCCGGCGCCTCGGGCACCGGCGTGCGCCGGCCGTCCGAGCTCGATGGCCTCGACGGCCTCATCATTCCCGGCGGTGAATCGACCACCATCGACAAGCTGTCCCGCGCCTTCGGGCTCCGCGACCCGCTGCGCCAACGCATCAACGCCGGACTGCCTGTCTACGGCTCCTGCGCCGGGATGATCCTCCTCGCGGAGGAGATCGCCGACCCCGCAAAGGACCTCGCCGGCAATCCGCAGCAGACCTTCGGCGGACTGGACATCACGGTGCGCCGGAACGCCTTCGGCCGGCAGCGCGAGTCCTTCGAGACGGACCTCGATTTCAAGGGCCTCGACTTCAGCGCCACCGCCGACGGCGTCGCCCCTGTCCATGCGGTCTTCATCCGCGGACCGTGGGTGGAGCGCGTCGGCGCCGGCGTGGAGGTCCTCGCCTCAGTGGAGCCTTCCAAGGCCTCCCACCCCGAGGCGCTGGCCGGGACGGCTAGAATTGTTGCTGTGCGTTCCGGCAAGCTGCTGGCCACCTCCTTCCACCCGGAAGTGACGGGGGAGAAGCGCGTGCATGAATTGTTTATTCGAATGATCAGAGGAGAAGCGTAAAGCATGTCAGGCCACTCCAAATGGGCGACGACCAAGCACAAGAAGGCCATCCTCGACAGCCGCCGGGCCAAGTCGTTCGCCAAGCTGATCAAGAACATCGAAGTTGCCGCACGTATGGGCGGCCCGGACCTCGCCGGCAACCCGAGCCTGGAACTCGCTGTCACCAAGGCCAAGAAGACGTCGGTCCCCGCTGACAACATCGACCGCGCCATCAAGCGCGGCGCCGGCCTCACCGGCGAAGTCGTGGATTACACCGAGATCATGTACGAATGCCGCGGACCGCAGGGCTCCGCGCTGCTGATCGAATGCCTCACGGACAACAAGAACCGTGCAGCTTCCGAGGTCCGGCTCGCCATCTCCCGCAATGGCGGCACCATCGCCGACCCCGGCTCGGTCAGCTACCTCTTCTCCCGCAAAGGCGTCGTCTCGCTGCCCAAGAACGGCCTGACTGAGGACGACGTCCTGATGGCCGTCCTCGACGCCGGCGCCGAGGAAGTCAAGGACAACGGCGACAGCTTCGAGATCCACTCCGAGCCGACCGACCTGCAGGCCATCCGCGATGCGCTCAAGGAAGCCGGGATGGAATACGACACCGACGAGGCCGAGTTCGTCCCGTCCATGCAGGTCCCGCTGGATCTCGACGCCGCCAAGAAGTTCGTGAAGCTTGTTGACGCCCTCGAGGAACTCGACGACGTCCAGAACGTCTACAGCAACGCCGACCTCAGCGACGAAGTGCAGGCCGCACTGGAATCCGAGTGACCCTCCGCGTCCTCGGCGTCGATCCGGGCCTCACCCGCTGCGGGATCGGCGTCGTGGACGTCGAAAAGAACCGCCGCGCCACCATGGTGGCGTTCGGCGTCGTCGGAACCTCCCCGGAGGAGAGCCTGGACCAGCGCCTGCTGGTCATCGCCACCTCCATCGACGAGTGGCTCGACCAGTACGAACCCCACGTCCTTGCGGTCGAACGCGTCTTCTCGCAGCTCAACGTCAGCACCGTGATGGGGGTCGCACAGGCCTCCGGGGTCGTGATCGCCGCCGCCGCTCGCCGCGGCATTCCGGTGGCCCTGCACACCCCGTCCGAGGTGAAAGCCGCCGTCACCGGCAGCGGAACCTCCAACAAGGATGCGGTCACCAAACTGGTCACCAAAATCCTCCGGCTCGACGCCCCGCCCCGGCCGGCGGACGCCGCCGACGCCCTTGCGCTGGCCATTACCCACGCCTGGCGGGCCGGCAGCGGCGCAGCGGTCGCCACCACGGGACCGGGCAGCCTCTCCCTGACCCCGGCCCAGCGGGCCTGGGCGGACGCGGAGGCCAAAGCGCGCCGTTCACGCTGAATGTCCGGCTGTCGGGCCGCAGCGCTTGATAGGATATTCGTAGATATGTTCGGATAGCCGGGTCTTCCCGGTTCTATCTTTCAGCTGAATTTTCAGGAGCCCGGCTTTGATCAGTTTTCTCCGCGGAACCGTAGCGCACGTCGGCCTGTCCTCCGCCGTGATCGACCTCAACGGCGCCGGCATGAGCGTGAACGCCACGCCGCAGACCCTCAGCAGGCTCCGCGCCGGCGAGGAGGGGAAACTCTTCACCTCCCTGATCGTCCGCGAGGATTCCCTCACCCTGTTCGGATTCGGCAGCGACGACGAACGTGAAGTCTTCGACGTCCTGCTCAGCGTCAGCGGCGTCGGACCCCGGCTGGCGCTGGCCGTCCTGGCCGTGCACGAGCCCGAAGCCATCCGCGTCGCCGCGCACTCCGGCGACGGCAAGGCCTTCACGAAGGTGCCCGGCATCGGCCCCAAGGTCGCCGGCCGGATCGTGCTCGAACTGGCCGGAAAACTCGTGCCGCACGGCACCGCCACCGGCGCGACGGCCCCGGCGGCGTCCTCCGAAACTGTCTGGAAGCCTCAGGTCGTTGCAGCCATGACGAGCCTTGGCTGGTCCGAGAAGGACGCCACCGCCAGCATCGACAAATCCCTGGCTGATTCCCCCGAACTGGCTGAGAAGGGCAACGTGGCCGAGATCCTGCGCGCCACCCTCCGCTGGCTGGGCCAGGACGGCGCCCGCGCCGGGAACAGGGTAGGCGCCCGTGGCTGAGCCGTCGATTGTCGCCGGGGGAGAGGAGCCGGAGGAGCGGGTCATCGAAGCCGCCCTCAGGCCCAAGAACCTGCACGACTTCGTCGGCCAGCACCGGGTCCGCAAGCAGCTGTCCCTCGTCCTGGAGGCCTCGCGCATGCGCGGCCGCAGCGCCGACCACGTCCTGCTGTCCGGCCCTCCCGGGCTGGGCAAAACGACGCTGTCCATGATCATCGCTGCTGAGATGAACGCCCCGCTGCGGATCAGCAGCGGTCCCGCCATCCAGCATGCCGGGGACCTTGCAGCGATCCTGTCCTCGCTCTCCGAAGGTGAAGTGCTCTTCCTCGACGAGATCCACCGGATGTCCCGGCCGGCCGAGGAAATGCTCTACATGGCGATGGAAGACTTCCGGGTCGACATCGTCGTCGGCAAGGGTGCCGGCGCCACCGCCATCCCGCTGGAACTCCCGCCCTTCACCCTGGTGGGCGCCACTACCCGCGCCGGCCTGCTGCCCGGGCCGCTCCGGGACCGCTTCGGCTTCACCGGCCACCTCGAGTTCTACTCCGTGGCCGAACTGGAGCTCGTCCTGCGGCGCTCCGCCGGCCTCCTGGACCTTAAGGTCAACTCCGCCGGCTTCAGCGAAATCGCGGGCCGTTCCCGCGGCACGCCCCGCATCGCCAACCGGCTCCTGCGCCGGGTCCGCGACTGGGCGCTGGTGCACGGCATCGAGCAGATCGACGCGCGTACCGCCTCCGCTGCGCTGGACATGTACGAGGTCGATAAGCGGGGACTGGACCGTCTCGACCGTGCCGTCCTGGAGGCGCTCATCATAAAATTCGGCGGAGGGCCCGTGGGCCTGTCCACCCTGGCCATCGCCGTCGGGGAAGAGACCGAAACGGTAGAAACCGTCGCCGAGCCGTACCTTGTCCGCGAGGGACTGCTGGGCCGCACCCCGCGGGGGCGCATCGCGCTCGCCCCGGCCTGGACCCACCTCGGCTTCGCGGTGCCGCCCGGGATCTTCGCCCAGGACCCGCTCGAGCTCTTCCGCGCAGAGGATGACAGCCCGGACCTGCCGGACGGGCTCGGCGAGGACGCTGATCCGGAATGGATCCGTAATAGTCAATAGCACCGCTCCGTAACCTTTTCCCTTTAGACTGGAATGACGCTCGGCACGTTCGGGTCTTCGTTTCTGTGCGCGGCCAGCACCTGGCCGCCGTCGGCTGGGCATGATTCGCAGCCAGCCCGGAGCGAAGCGGACGTTGCTGTAAAACCAGCTACGCAAGTACAGAACGGAACTATTCCTGTGTTCGGACTTATTTCTGCCCAGACCCAGCCGCAGGCCGGCGGCGGTATCGACATCATGACCATCCTGTTGTTCGCCATGCTCGGCGTCTTCGTCTTTATGATGTTCCGCCGCAACAAGAAGACCCAGCAGCAGCAGGCGCAGCTCCAGTCGAAGTTCGCCCCGGGTGTCGAGGTCATGACGAGCTTCGGCCTGTACGGCCGGATCGTCGAGATCGACGACGAAGAGAACAAGGTCCTGCTGGAACTCTCCCCGGGCAACACCGCCACCGTTCACCGTCAGGCCGTCACCAAGATCGTCGAACCGGTTGTCGCCGCAGAGGAGCCCGCAGTCGTTCCCAACGATGCCTCCTCGCTGACCATCGACAAGGCCGACAGCGCCGCCCCCGTCAACGACGCCCCGCGCGACGAGACGCCGGAAGAAACCCTGCGCCGCCTCAACGACGAAGGTAAGAAAGACAGCTAGTCTGCCTGTTTGAGCTATCCCGCGAAGTAACGGCTGCGGGCCACCGCCGGAGCGGCCCGACCGGGCCGCCCGGCGGTTTCCTCCGTAAACAATAGAAAGATCGACAATGGCACGAACTGGCCCCAAAAACTCAGCCCTCAGGGTGCTGGTCTGGCTCGGCGTTATCCTCGCCGTCCTGACCGCCGTCCTGGCAGGCGGCACCATGGCCGGCCAGGCGAGCTGGGCTCCCAAGCTCGCCCTGGACCTTGAAGGCGGCACCCAGATGATCCTGGCGCCCAAGGTTGAGGGCGGTTCGGACATCAATGAAGAACAGCTCAACCAGGCCGTGGCGATCATCCGTCAGCGCGTGGACGGCTCGGGTGTCGCGGAAGCTGAAATCAGCACGCAGTCCGGGCGCAACGTCGTCGTCAGCCTGCCGGGCACACCGTCCAAGGAAACCCGGGCACTGATCCAGGCGTCCGCCGACATGAACTTCCGGCCCGTCCTCCAGGCCGGTCCGGGCGCAGCTGTCCCCGCGGAGTCACTGACCCCGGACGACCAGCTGCCCCAGCCCACCGCTGAGCCCACCAACGGCAGCGACGTGAACTGGGTCACCCCTGAAATTTACAAGAAGTTCGAGACGCTCGACTGTGACAACCCCTCGCAGGACAAGCAGGAACGCTCCGACCCGACCCAGCCGCTGGTCACCTGCGAACCGGCCTCCGCCAACTCGCCGGCGATCAAGTACATCCTTGGCCCGGTTGAGGTCAAGGGCGCAGACATTGCAGGTTCCTCGTTCCAGCTGCAGCGCGGTGCCCAGGGCGCCGTGACCAACGAGTGGGCTGTCAACATCCAGTTCAACGACGAGGGCACCGCCAAGTTCAAGGAAGTCACCGAGCGGCTGTACCAGTTCTACATCGCCGGCGGCGGCCAGAGCGGCTCGGATCCGAAGTCCCAGTTCGCGATCGTCCTCGACGACCAGGTCATTTCCGCTCCGCGGTCCCTCGCCGTCATCACCGATGGCCGTCCGCAGATCACCGGCGGCTTCACCGAGGAGTCCGCAAAGGCCCTCTCCGACCAGCTCCGCTTCGGCGCCCTGCCGATCAGCTTCGAGATCCAGAGCGAGCAGCAGATTTCGGCCACCCTCGGTGGTGAGCAGCTCCGGATGGGTATGCTCGCCGGCCTGATCGGCCTGCTGCTGGTGGTGGTTTACTCGCTGATCCAGTACCGGGCACTGGGCCTGGTCACCGTCGCCTCCCTCGTGGTGGCCGGAGCGCTGACGTACCTGGCCATTGCGATCCTGGGCTGGACCGAGAACTACCGGTTGTCCCTGGCCGGCGTCGCGGGCATCATTGTGGCCATCGGCCAGACCGCGGACTCGTTTATCGTCTACTTCGAACGTATCCGCGATGAACTCCGTGAAGGCCGCGGCCTCGTCTCGGCCGTCGAGAACGGCTGGCGGCGCGCCAAGCGCACCGTCCTGGCATCCAAGGCCGTCAACCTGTTGGCCGCCCTCGTGCTGTACTTCGTGGCAGTGGGCAACGTCCGCGGCTTCGCGTTCACGCTCGGCCTGACGGCTATCGCCGACCTCATCGTGGTCTTTATGTTCACCCACCCGACCCTGCAGCTGCTGGCCCGCACCAAGTTCTTCGGTGAAGGCCATCCGCTCTCCGGGCTGGACCCGAAGAGCCTCGGCGCCGTTCCCTTGTACCGGGGCGCGGGCCGTTTCCGCACTCCCGCGGACAAGCCGGCTGCAGTTGCCGCGCTCCGCGCCAAGAACACCGGCGCCACGGCTGAGGCCGAACGCCGGATGACCATTGCAGAACGACGCCTCGCGGAACGACAGGAACAGCTTGCTGGCTCCTCCAAGAGCACGTCCAAGGAGGGCAACTAAATGGCCACCAGTTTCGCCAATTTCGGCAATGAGCTCTACACGGGCAAACGTTCCTACGACTTCGTGGCATCCAAGAAGATCTGGTTCCTGATCGCGGGCGTCCTCGTGGCGCTGTCGATCCTCCTGCCGGTCGTCAAGGGTGGCTTCAACCTCGGCATCGAGTTCCGCGGCGGTTCGGAGTTCACCGTCTCCAACGTGCAAACCACCGACGCAGCCATCGGCGAAAAGGCCGTCGAGGACGTTGTCCCCGGCAGCGTTCCCCGGGTGGCGAACGTCGCCGGCAACACGATGCGGATCCAGACGGACAAACTCACGGAAGATGAGACGCTCCAGATCAAGTCGAGCCTCACCGAGGTCTACGGCGTAACCGACAACGAGGTGACATCCACTTTCATCGGCCCCACGTGGGGTGCTGACGTCACCAAGCAGGCCCTGCTGGGCCTGTTGATCTTCGTCGGACTCGCCGCCGTGCTGATGGCGCTGTACTTCCGGACCTGGAAGATGTCCCTCTCGGCCATCGCGGGCATGCTCGTGACGATGTTCATCACCGCCGGCGTCTACGCACTGAGCGATTTCGAAGTCACGCCGTCGGCCATCATCGGCTTCCTGACCGTGCTGAGCTACTCGCTCTATGACACGGTGGTGGTCTTCGACAAGATCCGTGAGAATACCGCGGACCTGCAGGCCTCCACCCGCCGGACGTTCGGCGAGGAAGTCAACCTGGCCGTCAACCAGACCCTGGTCCGCTCCATCAACACCATGATGGTGGCAATCCTGCCGGTCGGCGCCATCCTCTTCATCGGCGCCGGACTGCTGGGCGCCGGAACGCTGCGGGACCTCTCGCTGGCACTGTTTGTCGGGATCCTGATCGGCACGGCGGCCACGATCTTCATCGCGGCGCCGCTCTACGCCTGGCTGCGCCAGGGCGAACCGGAGCTGGTCAAGCAGGCCGAGCGCGTCCACCATCGCCGCGCCCACGCTGCCGCCAAGACCGACTCCCCGGCGGAGCCGGCCACCGCATAGCCGGAACGGTCCTGCCGGACCGGTCACCACCGGGGGTCTTCCGGTGGTCCCGACGGGCCGGAGAACGTCATTCGTGACGCTCTCCGGCCCGTCGCCGTATCGCCGCCGGTTATCGAAGTATCCTGCTGCGGGAATAGACTGGAAGAATTAACGGGTTCGGAGAGGTGCTCCATTGGAAGAACGTGCGACGTCGGTGCCATCAGCGCCGGCGGATAAGGCTCCAGGCCAGGGTTCGCAGACTGGTGTGGTGGCTGCCGGACGCGCCGATCCGCTGGTCCCCGTGGACAGCTCGGGCGCACGCCCCACGTTCCCCGGCCGGCGTGAACGCACCCGTTCCCGGCTGGCCCGCCTGACCGGGCGCGGCGCCCCCGCCTATTCCCCCATCCTCGAGCCGCTGCTGCGCACCGTGCGCGCCAACAACCCCAAAGAGGACTTCGACCTCATCCAGCGTGCCTTCGTCGTGGCGGAGCGCTGCCACCGCGGACAGAAGCGCAAGAGCGGCGATCCCTACATCACCCACCCCGTGGCGGTGGCGACCATCCTGGCGGAGCTGGGGCTCAGCGGGACCACGCTGGCAGCGGCGCTCCTGCACGACACCGTCGAGGACACCTCCTACACCCTGGAGGACCTGAAGGCCGAGTTCGGGCCGGAAGTCGCCATGCTGGTCGACGGTGTCACCAAGCTGGACAAGGTCAGCTTTGGCGAGGCAGCGCAGTCGGAGACCGTGCGCAAGATGGTCGTGGCCATGGCCAAGGACATCCGCGTCCTGATGATCAAGCTGGCGGACCGGCTGCACAACGCCAGGACCTGGCGTTTCGTCTCGGCCGAGTCCTCGGCACGCAAAGCCCGGGAAACGCTGGAAATTTTCGCCCCGCTGGCGCACCGGCTCGGCATGAACACGATCAAGTGGGAACTGGAAGACCTTTCCTTTGCGGCCCTTTACCCCAAGGTCTATGAGGAGATCGTGCGCATGGTGGGGGACCGGACCCCCGAGCGGGAGAAGAACCTCTCCGTCATCCGGAACCAGATCACCGAGGACCTGCGCGAAGCCAAGATCAAAGCCACCATCACGGGCCGGCCGAAGCACTACTACTCGATCTACCAGAAGATGATCGTCCGGGACAAGGACTTCGACGACATCAATGACCTGATGGGCGTCCGCGTCCTGGTCGACTCCGTCCGGGACTGTTACGCGGCCCTGGGTGCCATGCATTCGCGCTGGAACCCACTGCCCGGGCGGTTCAAGGACTACATCGCGATGCCCAAGTTCAACATGTACCAGTCGCTGCACACCACGGTGATCGGCCCGGGCGGCAAGCCCGTGGAGATCCAGATCCGCACCCACGAGATGCACCGCCGCGCCGAATACGGCGTTGCCGCGCACTGGAAGTACAAGGACCAGCCGAACCGGGCGGCCGAAGGGCCCGGAAGCCCGCGCGACGGCGACATGGGCTGGCTCCGGTCGCTCGTGGACTGGCAGCAGGAAACCTCCGACCCGGGTGAGTTCCTCGACTCGCTGCGTTTTGAAATCAACGCCCGCGAAGTCTTCGTCTTCACCCCCAAGGGCGAGGTCATGGCGCTGCCCGCCGGCTCCACGCCCGTGGACTTCGCCTACGCCGTCCACACCGAGGTGGGACACCGGACCATCGGCGCCCGCGTCAACGGCAAGCTGGTCCCGCTCAACAGTGAACTGAACCACGGCGACTGGGTGGAAATCTTCACCTCCAAGGCCGAGGGTGCCGGGCCCAGCCAGGACTGGCAGCACTTCGTCAAGAGCGCCCGGGCCCGCAACAAGATCAGGCAGTGGTTCAGCAAGGAACGCCGCGAAGAGTCGATCGACCGTGGCAAGGAACTGCTGACCAAGGCGATGCGCAAGCAGAACCTCCCGCTGCAGCGCCTGATGACGCACGACGCCCTCGCCGCGATCGCCGAGGACTTCAAATACGTCGACATCTCCGGGCTCTACGCAGGCGTGGGGGACGGGCATACTTCCGCCCAGTCCGTGATGGAACGCCTGGTGGAAAGCCTCGGCGGCAATGACACGCCCGAGGACGACCTCACCGAGATCTCCATTCCCACCCAGGTCACCAAGACCCGGTACTCCGATTCAGGCGTTGTGGTGCGCGGGGTGGACGACGTCTGGGTCAAACTCGCCCGTTGCTGCACTCCCGTCCCGCCGGACCCGATCCTGGGCTTCGTCACCCGCGGCTCCGGCGTCTCCGTGCACCGGACAGACTGCACCAACGTCAGCGGCCTCCTGGAGCAACCCGACCGGATCGTCGAGGTCGAATG
The DNA here is from genome assembly GCA_034376805.1 of Arthrobacter sp. GTDB lineage: Bacteria > Actinomycetota > Actinomycetes > Actinomycetales > Micrococcaceae > Arthrobacter. The sequence goes on along the minus strand of JAXMJF010000037.1, from coordinate 95,963 downwards.
GGCTCCCACGCAGTCCAGCGTCTTCCTGGTCGAAATCCAGGTCGAAGCCCTCGACCGCAAGTCGCTGCTCTCGGATGTGACCAGAATCCTGTCGGAGAACCACGTCAACATCCTGGCGGCCAGCGTGCATACGTCCACGGACCGGGTGGCCATCTCCAAGTTCGCCTTCGAGATGGGCGACCCCAAGTACCTGAGCCACGTCCTGAGCGCCGTCCGCCGCATCGACGGCGTCTTCGACGTCTACCGCACCACCGGCAACCGGCGGCGCAGCTGAGGCTGGTCCAACGGCCTGTGATCTGACGCTAGGGCGCCGGGCCGGCCTGCAACGCTTCGAGCTTGGACAGGGCTGCCTTCCTGTACGGCATCCTGGGCGTGGCTTCAATGGCGTGTACAAGCAGCCGCAGCCGTAACCCCAGCTCGGGCTGGGCCAGGAGCGCCTGCAGGGCCGGCACGGCCCGCCCGGGTTCAACATGCAGTGCGATGTCCACCGAGGTCCGCAGCGGGCTGGAGACCATCAGTCCGCCCAGGCTCACGACGTCGAACGGGCCCAGGCGCACCTCATGGAACGTGCAGCCCCGGGTGGACCGCAGACTGGAAATCCGTCGGTTGGCATCCACCAGCAAGGCGAGCCGGTCCGGTTCAGCGGCGCAGCCATAGATCCAGGCCGCCGTCATCCTGCCTGCGACGACCCGCTGGCGGATGCCGGGACTGATGAGCACGGACGCCGCGCGGGCCCGGAGCTGCGGAGTGGGCCGCGTGCCCGGCGGCAGATAGCCACGCTGGTAAAGCTGGGTCAGCACGCCGTCGGAGGCCATCGCCTGAAGCTCGGGCCAGGAGAACAATGCCCCCGGAGAGTACAGCTCGGATGGCGGCGGGTCAGGCGATGGCGGGCCGTGAAGAATGACCATTCAGCCATCCTGTCGGCTCCCCGGCCAAGCAAACAGGCCCCGACCCGGTCATGTGGATAACCGGTGCGGGGCCTGCTGCACCCTGCTTCGAGAGCCGGGTGCCGGGGTGCTTGCTGCTAGGAGAGCTCGCTTGCTGACTTCTCGAGCTGTTCCAGCCAGGCCTCACGGGCCTCGAGGGCTTCCTTGGCAGCCTTGATCTTGCGATCGTCGCCGGCCTTCTCGGCCTTTGCCAGATCATCCCTGAGCCCGGCGATGGCCGACTCCAGCTGCGTGAGCGCGCTGTTGGTGCGTGCCTTCGTCTCCGGGTTGGAGCGCTTCCAGTTCTCATCCTCGGCATGGCGGACGGCGTCTTCGACCTTCCGCAGCCCGGCTTCGACGCGTCCCATGTCGGCGCGGGGAACCTTGCCGGCCTCTTCCCAGCGGTCACGGATGGACTGGAGCGCCTTCTTGGTGGCGGCGAGGTCCTTGATCGGAAGCAGCTCGTTGGCTTCGACGAGCAGGGCCTCCTTGACCACCAGGTTGGCGCCGTATTCCTGGTCGATCTCGTCGTTGGCTGCCTGGCGGTGGGTGAAGAAGACATCCTGGGCGGCTCGGAACCGGGCCCAGAGCGCGTCGTCGTCCTTGCGGCTGGCGCGGGGCGAGGCCTTCCACTGGTCCATCAGCCGGCGGTATTCACCGGCGGCAAAGCCCCAGTCGGTCGAGGTCGAGAGGGCCTCGGCCTCGGTGATCAGCTTCTCCTTGGCGGCCTTGGCTGCCGAGTTGGTGCTGTCCAGCTGGGAGAAGTACGCGCGGCGGTGCCGGTCAAAGACGGTACGTGCGGCACGGAAGCGCTTCCAGAGGGCATCCTCGTTGCTGCGTCCGAGCCGGACACCGCTCTTCTGCGCGGTCTTCCAGCTCTCGAACAGTTCGTTCATCCGGGCGCTGGAGGTCTTCCACTGGATCTGGGCCGGATCGTGGCCCGCGATCTCTTCAGCCTCGGCCACAATCGCCTCGCGGGAGGCGAGCTCGGCGGCGCGGACGGCGTCGTGTTCGGCCTTCTCGGCCTTTTCAAGCTCGGAGATCTGCGTGGCCAGAGTGTCCAGGCGGGCCTCGGCGGAGCGAAGGTCGCCCACCATGTTGCGTTCGGCCAGCTGCTCGCGCAGATGGGTGACGGTCTTCTGCATGTCCGTGGCGGGCGCCTTGGAGCTCACGCGCTGTTCCAGCAGGACAATTTGCGCCACGACGTCGTCGTACTTCCGGGCGAAGTAGCCCAGGGCCTCGTCATCGCTGACGCCGGGGTACTGGCCAACGGGATGTTCCTCGCCGTCGACAGTCAGGAACACGTGGCCGTCGCCCTCGACACGGCCCCAGCGTGCGGCTTCGGCGAGCGAAGCGGCAGAGGACACGGTAACCGGGGCGGCTGCCGGAGCTGCCGGGGAGGGCTTCGCCTTTGGCCGGGCGGCGAACGCTGCCGGTGACGGCGCGGGACGCGGCGCGGCGGGAGCCTCAGGAGTTTCGGCGGCCTCAGCGGCGGCCGGGGCCTCCGGCGCGGCTTCCGCGGCAGGAGCTTCAGGAGTTTCGGCAGCTTCCGCCGCGGGCGCCTCAGCAGCCACAGCTGGGTCCTCGGCCCCGGCCGCAGGGGCTTCAACCTCGGGCTCGGCGGCCGTCTCCGGCTCCGTGCTGGTGGGAGTGTCTGTCGCCTGTGCTGTGCTGTCTTCTGTGCCGTGTGCTGTGCCGTGTTCTACGAACCCAGCCTCAGCTTCGGTCTCGTTGGCAGCTGCTGCTGACACTGTTTCGTCGGATTTCTGACTGTCTGTCACCGCTAGAAGTCTTTCGCTTGGAGGGAAATACCGGGGCCGGGGCCACAAGGGCAACGGCTGGTTACTTCAGAGAGAACGAGTCTATCGTGACTGGTTCCGCAGGGGCGCCGTCTGAGGCGTTATCACCCGGTTTTAGTCCCGCGGCCGCAATATTGGCCACCACCTCCAGTCCCGAGGTCACCTTCCCCACCACGGTGTAGCCACCCGCGGCATCGGCAGGGATGACGGTGTCCTTGTACACAATGAAGAACTGGGTGCCGTTCCCGTAGGCGTTCCCGCCGCTCCTGGCGACAGCGATGGTTCCGGCCGGGTAGCTGTTGTCCTGCGGGGTGTTCTCCAGCGGGCCCCACGTAAAGCTCGGATCGCTGCTGCCGTCGCCGGCCTTGGAACCGCACTGCAGCACGCCGAACGTTTCGGCCGTGGTCAGCCGGTGGCAGTTGAGCCCGGCGTAGAAGTTCTGGTCCGCGAGGGACTTGAACACGGCGGCTGCCTGGGGCGCGTTGGTGCCGTCCAGTTCCACGCCGAGAGTGCCGCTGTTGAGCTCGAGTTCCCCGGTGAAGGTCTGGCCGGCGGCTGTTTCAGGCTTTGGGATGTTCTCGGCATTGCTGGGGGAGGCCGACGGCGGGGCCGAGGGAGTGGTCAGCCCGGCCTGGGCGGCGGCGTATTCGTCCTCGGTGGGATTGGAGGAGAACACGGTCAGCTGCAGCACCAGAGCAACGACGACCGCGGCCGTGCCTGCGCCAACGGCCAGGACGTTGTCACGCTTGCGGCGCTTGTCCTGCTCCTTGCGCAGCTCGCGCTTCGCCTCCATCTGCTGGACGCGCCGCTTGGCATCGCGGGCGCTCCGTGAACTGGCCGCCAAAAGTCCTCCTGGGTGTCGGGCCGAAACCGGGCAGCGCGTGGGCGCCGTCGCGTGTTCAGCGGTAAAGCTGCCGGCAGTCGGCGCGGATCCGGCCGCATTAGAAGTTGCGGGCGCGGAACGCATAAACTGACTGCCGCACACAGTTTATGCATGACCGGCCTGTCTGCCGCCCATCTGATCCCCGTTTCGGACGGCCCGTTTAGGCCGCAACGCGGCGCAGGAGACTCCGGCCGGTTTTTACCTGAGGAGAAAATCCACCATGGCACGCACCGCCTCCCTGTCCGGATTCCCCGAGTGGCTTCCCGAGGAGCGGCTGGTGGAGCTGCATGTGCTGGACACGCTGCGCAGGGTCTTTGAACTCCACGGTTTTTCCTCCATTGAAACCCGCGCGGTGGAGACGGTCGGGCAGCTCCTGCGCAAGGGCGAGATCGACAAAGAGGTCTACGGACTGAGCCGGCTTCAGGACGACGACGACAGCGCCGTTGGCACTGCACCAGGCGCCGCCAAGTCACCCAAGGACGATCCGCACGCCCTGGCCCTGCACTTCGACCTCACCGTGCCGTTCGCCCGGTACGTCGTCGAGAACGCCGGCTACCTCGCCTTCCCGTTCCGCCGCTACCAGATCCAGAAAGTCTGGCGCGGGGAGCGTCCGCAGGAAGGCCGTGCCCGCGAGTTCACCCAGGCCGACATCGACATTGTGGGCGACGGCGAACTGCCGTTCCGCTACGACGTCGAGATTGCACTGGTCATCGCCGAGGCCCTGAGTGCCCTGCCGATCCCGGCTTTCCTGCTCCGGATCAACAACCGGAAGCTGGCCGAGGGGTTCTACAACGGCATCGGACTCACCGACACCGCCGGCGTGCTGCGCAGCATCGACAAGCTCGAGAAGATCGGCCCGGCCAAGGTGGCCGACCTGCTGAAGTCCGAGCTCGGAGCCACCGACGAGCAGGCCCAGTCCGCCCTCAAACTGGCCTCGATCCGCACCGGGGACACCTCCTTCGTGGAGCAGGTCCGCGACCTCGGCGTCAGCAACGAACTGCTCGAGGAGGGCCTGACCGAACTGGAGCAGGTCATCGCCGCTGCCGTCCAGCGCGCGCCCGGCAAAGTCGTCGCCGACCTCAGCATCGCCCGCGGCCTGGACTACTACACCGGCACGGTGGTGGAAACCGTCCTGGTGGGCCACGAACAGCTCGGCTCGATCTGCTCCGGCGGACGCTACGACGCCCTCGCCAGCAAGGGCAACCGCAAGTTCCCCGGCGTCGGGCTTTCCATCGGCGTGACCCGGCTGGTCTCCCGGATCCTCAGCCAGGAACTCGCCAAGGCAACCCGGTCCGTGCCGACCGCCGTGCTGGTGGCGCTCAACAGCGATGACAGCTGGGGCGCGGCGCAGGACGTCGCCGCGGAGCTGCGCAGCCGCGGGATCGCCACCGAAGTGGCGGCCAAGGCCGAGAAGTTCGGCAAGCAGATCAAATTCGCGGACCGCCGCGGCATCCCCTTCGTCTGGTTCACCGACGACGACGGCAAGCACCAGGTCAAGGACATCCGCTCCGGCGAGCAGGTCGACGCCGATCCGGCCACCTGGGCTCCGGCCGCGGAGGACCTGCACGTCCGGGTCCTGAAAGCCTAGGCGGCGGCTTTCCGGAGCCGCAGCCGGCGCCGCAGCACAAGGAAGCGCCCGGCCACGCCGACGGCCAGCACTGCCGCCGTGCCCAGCACCGAGGCGGGCGGCAGGGTCACGGCCAGGATCAGGCAGCCGAGGAAGCCCAGTACGTTGAGCCAGCGCGGGGCATGCCAGGGACGCGCGGAGAGCGTGAAGGCTGCGGCGTTGGTCACGGAGTAGTAGACCAGCACGCCGAAGCTGGAGAAGCCCACAACGGTCAGCACGTTGGTGGTCAGCAGCAGCACGATGACGGCGGCCGCGACGGCCAGCTCGGCGAGGAACGGCACCGTGTGCGCGCCGCCCACCCGGGCCAGCGGGGACGGCAGGTCACGTTCCCGCGCCATCGCCATCGCGGTCCGGCCCACTCCCGTGATCAGTGCCAGCAGCGCGCCAAGGCACGCGGCCGCTGCTCCCGCCTGTACGAACGGGGCCCCCGCGCTGAGCCGGGAGCTGGTGACGGCGTCGAGCAGCGGCGCCGTCGACCCGGCCAGCTGCTCCGCCGGCAGATGCCACTGCAACAGCAACGCCAGCCCGAGATAGATGACGAAGGCCGCGGCCAGCGCCGCGAGAATGGCCCGCGGAATGGTGCGGGCGGGGTCCTTGACCTCTTCGCCCAGCGTCGCGATCCGCGCATAACCGGCGAAGGCAAAGAACATCAGCCCGGCAGCGGGCAGCACACCCCAGCCGCCCGCCGCGGCGGCACCGGCAGTACCGGCGGCGCCGTCGGATGCAGCATGCGGCCCCAGAATCGCGGCGGCCGCCACGAACGCCAGGGTGGCGAGCACCACGCCCAGCAGGATGCGGGTCAGCAGCGCCGTCCGGGTGATCCCGAGCAGGTTCACGCCGGTCAGCACCACGACGGCGGCCACCGCCAGCGGCGTCGCGAATTCCGGGGCCACATAGTGGCCGAACGTGAGGGCCATCGCCGCGCAGGAGGCAGTCTTTCCGGTCACGAAGCCCCAGCCGGCGATGAAGCCCGGCCACTCGCCCAGCCGGTTCCTCCCGTAGACGTAGGTGCCGCCGCTGGAGGGGTACTGGGCGGCCAGCTGGGCCGAGGCCACCGCATTGCAGTACGCGATCACACCGGCCAGGGCCACCGCAACGGCCAGCAGGGGACCGGCCAGTGCTGCGGCGGGCGCGAAGACCACAAAAACGCCGGCACCCAGCATGGAGCCGAGACCGATCGCGGTCGAATCCAGAACACCGAGGCGGCGCTGCAGCTGCCCGGGTGTCTGCGGGTCCGGGGAGGGCGTGCTCTGGTGGCGGCTTGCCATGGCGGGAGGGGCCTTTCCAGCGGGTAAACTCGAACGGGATCGTTCCAGTAGCGATCCTATTGAACATGAGTTCTGATTTCCCTCTGTCTTCTTCAGAAAGGCGTGCTGTGCTGCGCACACATGACCTCGGATCCCTTCGCTCCGAGCACATTGGACAAACCGTAACCCTCGCCGGCTGGGTCGGCCGGCGTCGTGACCACGGTGGTGTCGCCTTCGTTGACCTGCGCGATGCTTCGGGGGTGTCCCAGGTGGTCGTCCGTGAAGAGGAAGTCTTCCACGGGCTTCGCAACGAGTACGTGCTGCAGGTTACCGGCACCGTCTCCCGGCGCCCCGAGGGCAACGAGAACCCGGCGCTGGCCACCGGCGAGATCGAGGTCATGGCTGAGAAAGTCACCGTCCTCAACACCTCCGAGCCGCTGCCGTTCCAGATCGACGAGCACGTCGAAGTCGGCGAGGAAGCCCGCCTCAAGCACCGCTACCTGGACCTGCGCCGCCCCGGCCCCGCCCGCAACATGCGCCTGCGTTCCGAGGCCAACCGCGTGGCCCGCGAACTGCTCCACCAGGACGGCTATGTCGAGATCGAAACCCCGACGCTGACGCGTTCGACGCCGGAAGGCGCCCGCGACTTCGTGGTCCCCGCACGACTGGCGCCGGGTTCCTGGTACGCGCTGCCGCAGTCCCCGCAGCTGTTCAAGCAGCTCCTGCAGGTCGGCGGTTTCGAAAAGTACTACCAGATCGCCCGCTGCTACCGCGATGAGGACTTCCGCGCGGACCGCCAGCCGGAGTTCACCCAGCTCGACATCGAAGCGAGCTTCGTCGAGCAGGACGACATCATCCGGCTCGGCGAAAGCATCGTCAAGGCACTGTGGAAGCTGATCGACGTCGAGATCCCGACGCCGATCCAGCGCATCACCTACCACGAAGCGATGGCCCGCTACGGTTCGGACAAGCCGGACCTGCGCTTCGGCCTGGAACTCACCGAGCTGACCGAGTTCTTCAAGGACACCAACTTCGGGGTCTTCAAGGCACCCTACGTCGGTGCCGTCGTAATGCCGGGCGGGGCCTCCCAGGCCCGCCGTGCGCTCGATGCCTGGCAGGAATGGGCCAAGCAGCGCGGCGCCAAGGGCCTGGCCTACGTCCTGTACAAGGAAGACGGCGAGCTCGCCGGCCCCGTGGCCAAGAACCTGACCGACACCGAGCGCGCCGGACTGGCCGGGGCCGTTGGCGCCAAGCCGGGCGACTGCATCTTCTTCGCAGCCGGGGACAAGTCACCGTCCCGCGCCCTGCTGGGCGCCGCCCGCGTGGAGATCGGCCACCGCACCGGGCTCATCAACCCGAGCGACTGGGCCTTCTGCTGGGTGGTCGACGCCCCGATGTTCGAGCCGGCCGCAGCGGCCGTCGCGTCCGGTGACGTCGCCGTCGGCGCCGGGCAGTGGACCGCCGTGCACCACGCGTTCACCTCGCCCAAACCCGAGTTCATGGACAGCTTCGACAAGGATCCCGAATCCGCGCTGTCCTATGCCTACGACATCGTCTGCAACGGCAACGAAATCGGCGGCGGCTCCATCCGTATCCACCAGAGCGAGGTGCAGGAACGGGTCTTCGAGCTGATGGGCCTGGACAAGGCGGATGCGCAGACCAAGTTCGGCTTCCTGCTCGAGGGCTTCAAGTTCGGCGCTCCTCCCCACGGCGGCATCGCGTTCGGCTGGGACCGTGTGGTCGCCCTGCTGGCCGGAGTGGAGTCCATCCGCGACGTCATCGCCTTCCCGAAGTCCGGCGGCGGCTTCGACCCGCTGACCCAGGCTCCGGCTCCGATCACGGCGCAGCAGCGCAAGGAAGCCGGCGTGGACTTCAAGCCGGAAGCCAAGAAGTCTGACGGCACCAAGTAGGCTGACCTGATCAGCAGCAAAGGCTCTCCGGGACATCGGGGAGCCTTTGCTGTCGCATCTGCTGTACTGGAATTCCCGCGGGAAGGCTGGACGTTGTGCCGGACGGAAAGGGCCCCATGGAAACCAAACCGATGACCGGGATTGAGGAGCTGATGGATGCCGCGTGGCCTGCCGCCGAGCGGGAGCAATCCGGCGGCTGGGTGCTCCGCGCTGCCTCCGGCGTCACGCAGCGCGCCAACTCCGTCTGGCCCCGGGACCCCGGGGCGGACCCCCACAGGCTGCACGCCGCGCTCCGGGAGGCACGCCTCTGGTACCGGAACCGCAGGCTGCCGCTGATCTTCCAGGTCTTCGAGGACCCGCGCTACGCGCCGCTCAACGCCGTACTGGACGAGGAAGGGTTCACCCGCCAGTCCGAGACTCTCGTGCTGGTCCGGGACGGCGGGATGGACTCGCCGGCCCCAGACAGCGGAGTGGAAATTTACGCCGAGCCCTCCCCGGAGTGGCTGCGGCTGTGGTGGAGCGTGGACGGCCGCGGCGACGACACCGCCCTCGACGTCGCCCGCGGGATCCTCGAACGCTGTCCGTCGCTGTACGCCCTGGTGCGCGACGACGACGGCCGGCCCGCCGCCGTCGGACGCCTTGCCCTTCCGCCGGGCGGGACGGGCGGGCTGTACTGCATGGCGACCCGGCCGGATGCCCGGCGGAACGGCCATGCCACGCGGATCCTGCAGGCCCTGCTGCGCGAAGGGGACGCCCGGGGCCTCAGCGGCTACTGGCTGCTGGTGATGGCCTCCAATGCCGGCGCCCGGGAACTCTACGCCCGCGCCGGTTTCCAGGCAGCCGGCCGGTACCTGTACCGGCAGGAACGGCCCAAGCGGCACCTGACCGGCTGCTGAAAAGGCGCGCTTCAGGCTGCTTCGGAGGCTGCTGCTTCAGGGCGAGGCTGTTCCCCCTTGACTGGCCGTTGGGCGAGAATCACTGCCTGCGGCGTCTTTTCATGGGGACGAGCTCGACGTGCCAGTTGAGCGATCACGGTGAAGCCGACGCCGGTCAGGTGTCCGGCGATGAGCTCTGGTGTGAAGAGGTGCGCTTCCAACGTCACGTCGTGCCCGTAGGCGCGTGTGAGATGCTGGTGGCCCTCGCCGACCTGGAAGCTGAGCAGTGCATGGCCTCCGGGCGCCAGGACGCGGAAAAACTCGGACAAAATCCGGGGGAGGTCCCCGGGCGGCGAATGGATGATCGAGTACCAGGCAAAGACTCCGCCAAGCTGCCTGTCCTCGTAGGGAAGTTCCGACAGCTCTGCGACCTCAAAGGAGAGCTCCGGCGAGGTTCTGCGGGCCACAGCAATCATTCCGGGGGACAAATCAACCCCTGAAACAGCCACTCCCAGGGAGGCCAGCAGTCGGGTCATGCGGCCTGTTCCGCAGCCGGCATCGACCACGTCACGGGCAGATCCCTCGGCCACATGGCTGACGAAAGCTTCGATCATGCCGCGGTCCGTCGGTGCCTCAAAGCTGGCGTCGGGCAGCAGGCCCGCATAGCTTTCCGCCACCGCGTCGTACGCTGACCGGACGCTGTCCAGGCGAATATCAGCAGTCATCTGGACAGGCTAACGGGTGTCCGTGCTCCTCGGCTAATACGCAACGCGGGGTCAGATATGGCCGGTGCTGGGCGGATTAATGGGCTGAATCTGACCCCGCGTTGCTTGTTGCCCATGCGCTCAGAAGTTCAACAACTTTCCGATGAAGAAGCGCTCATTCCCTGGCCGCCGGTCCCGGGTTCGCGCCCTTCCTCCTCGCGTTGGGGCCGCTACACCGCCACGTCCCTTAGATGCAAGGGCTGGCGTTGCACTATGCACTCAGTGTATAGATTGACGCGTGAACAACTCCCTCACCCTGCTGGGACTCCTGAGCCGCGAGCCGAGCTACGGCTACGACCTCAAGCATTCTTATGACCGCTACTTCGGAGCCGGAAAGACCTTGGCCTTCGGGCAGGTGTATTCCACCCTGGCCCGGATGGTCCGTGACGAGCTGATCCGGGCCTTGGGCGATGAGTCCGGCGGCGGTCCGGACCGAAAGAAATACGAGATCACCGGGGCCGGCCAGGACAGGGTGCGCGAGTGGCTATTCACCCCTGATGTCCCCTCGGAGTCCCTGCAAAGCGAGCTCTTTGCCAAGACGGTGATCGCCCTGTTGCTCGATGACGACGCCGACCGGCTGCTCGATGTGCAGCGCGGTGAACACATGGCCCGCATGCGTGAACTGACCCGCCTGAAGAAGGACGCGGACCTGCTGCGGGTCCTGATGTGCGATCACGGCCTGTTCCACATCGAAGCCGACCTGCGCTGGATCGACCTCACCAGCGCCCGTCTGACCCAACTCAAGAAGGAACTCCAGAGCGCATGAGCACCCACGACACCGCGGCACCCATCCTCAGTGCCCGCGGCCTGCAGCACTCCTTCGGGCAGACCGAGGCATTGCGGGGCATCGACCTCGACGTCCATGCAGGGGAAGTGCTCGCCGTCATGGGCCCGTCCGGATCCGGCAAGTCCACACTGCTGCACTGCCTGGCCGGCGTTCTTGTGCCCGACGGCGGTTCGGTGACCTACCGTCCCGCCGGGCGCGCCCCGGTGGAGACCAGTGCCCTCGGTGAGCCGGAACGGGCCCGGCTGCGGCTGACCGATTTCGGGTTCGTCTTTCAGTTCGGCCAGCTGCTGCCGGAGCTGACGGCGGTGGATAACGTCAGCATCCCGCTGCTGCTGGCCGGGACCAGGCGACCGGAAGCGCTGGGCCGGTCCACGGATCTGTTGAACCGCCTCGGTCTGGACGGGCTGGGCGCCAAGCTGCCCGGGGAACTGTCCGGAGGACAGGCCCAGCGCGTCGCCGTCGCCCGGGCGCTGGTGACGTCCCCTGCAGTGTTGTTCGCCGATGAGCCCACGGGTTCGCTGGATTCCCTCGCATCGGAAAACGTGCTCACGCTTATGCTCGAGCTTGTCCGCGAAGCGGGCACCACCGTGGTGATGATCACCCACGACGCCCGCACCGCCGCGTACGCGGACCGGGAAGTCTTCGTGCGCGACGGCGCAATCGGCGCCGGCTACCGGGTGTCCGCGTGAATCCCGGGTTGCTCAAACTGGCAGTCGTCGGCAGCCGGTCCGCCTACGGCAGGCTCGCCGGCATCGCCGGAGGGGTCGCCGTCGGAGTGTGCCTGCTGTTGCTGCTGTGGGGCGGTGCCAACGGCCTGAGCGCCCGTGATGACCGCGGTGCCTGGCTGCGCGAAACCGGGCGTCCGTCCGTGGCCGTTCCCTTGACAGCCGATCCGGCCATGTCAGGGCCCGCGGCGCCGGTGCCGCTGACCGCAGACACTGTGCTCATGGAGGCGAACCCCCTGGAGGTCTTCCGTAGCCAACTCATCACCCGCCGCAATGTCGCGGCCCTGGGCTCGACCACCGTCAAGATCCCCGGGATCGGCGCCCCTCCGGTGCCGGGCGGCTACTATGCGTCCCCGGCACTGCAGCAGCTGATCGAGTCAACGCCACGGGACGAGCTTGGAGACCGTTTCGGGACGTTTGCCGGGACGATTGACGATGCCGCCTTGCCCGGGCCGGATTCCCTGATCGTTGTCACGGGAGCAACGGAAGCCGAACTCCGCCAGAGCGGGCGGGCTTTCCTGGTGTCAGACTTCACGACCAACCCGTACGGGGGCAGCGCGGCCGCCTACAATACTGTGCTGTCCATCGGGGCTATTGCGGTGTTCTTCCCCGTGCTGCTGCTGATCAGCATTGTCACCGGTCTGGGGGCTGCCCAGCGCCGGGAACGTTTCGCGACGCTGCGCTTGATTGGCGCATCGCCACAGGTTGTCTCCCGGATCGCCGCCGTCGAAACCGCCGTGCCCAGTCTGATCGGTGCAGTGCTGGGCGTCGTGCTGGCCGTCGCTCTGAGTCCGGTGGCCGCGCAAATACCGGTCAACGGCACCAGGATGTTCGCCGCCGATCTAACCACCGGCTCGGCGGCCGCCGCCGCCGTCGTCGCCGTGGTGGTCGCGGCCTCGGCACTCGTGGCCGCGCACCGCACGGCCCGTGCAGGCATCGGCCCCCTGGGGGTAACGAGGGCTGTGCACGAAAAGACACCCACCGTATGGCGGATCGTGCCACTGCTGGCCGGATTGGCCGCCATGATCACGGCTGTACTTTTGATCCGGGTCCTGGAGGTGCGGCTGCCGTGGCTGGAATCACCGCTCCTGATCGTTGGTTTTCTGCTGGTCCTCGTTGGCATCGTGGTCGTCGGCCCCTGGCTGACCCGATTGGTCAGCAGGCTAGGGCTGCGCTAGGCGCGGGGCGCGGCGGCAGTCATTGCCGCCAGCCGGATCCAAAGAAACCCGGCAGCGACCTTCCGTTCCGTATCCGGGCTGGTTGTCGCCGTGTTTGTCGTCTCCGTTTTCGCGGGAGCATCCAGCATCATTGAGTCCACTGAGGCGCCTCCGGCCCGGCCCGGTTTGCTCCAGCCCGCCAGCCTCCACGCCACCGTGGGCGCCGGACACACTCCGGACCAGGCCGCGGAGGCCGCCCGCCACGCCAGGGAACTGCGCGGGATTCGGAGCGCCACCGTCGGTTACGGCCCGGCAGCACTCTCCGACAGGGACGCCAGCCCTGAAATCTACCTTCGCGCCGCGGATGCCCCCGCCCTTGGCTTCCAGGACATTCCGGCAACAGAGATCGTCACGGTTGATACTTCGTTCCTCTACTCGTGGACAAAGCAGCCACTGGCACTGACCCCGGTGCCCGCCGCCAGCCTGGACGGCATGGTGCCGGTGGTGATTGTGCTCGGCACCGACGGGACCCCCGATGCCATGGACCGCGCCCGGACACTCTTGAATAGTTCAGGCGTCACCGCGCATCCCGCCACCACCTCCATGGACACAGAACTGCAATCACCCACCCGCCTGGTTCACGGCCTGGCCGTACTCGCCTACCTCGGCATGTTCGTCGCGATCGCAATCGCCGGCCTTTCCCTGGCCGTCGCCACCGCCTCCGCCATCCTGGACCGGAAGAGAGTTCTCGGCCTGATGCGACTGATGGGAATGCCGGTCTCCGTCCTGCGCCGGATCGTCGCCCTTGAAGCAGTTGTCCCACTCCTAACCGTGATGCTGCTCTCGGTGGGCCTCGGATTCCTCGTAGCCTGGCTGATGGTCACAGGCATCAACGACGCCTATAGGGTCACCTGGCCGGCGCCCGACTACTTCATGGCCCTGGGCCTTAGCCTGATCCTCGCCCTCGGAGCGGTCACCGCGACATTCGGTGTCGTTCGGAACAACACGGCGATGACGGCGACACGCTTCGCATAAGTTGGGCGCCTGCCCTGGTCACTGTCACCGGTGCTTGCAGCTTTTCCTGGAGCATATTCCGGAAGCGGGGCCGTGGTGCCAGCAGCCGGGACAGGGCCTTTCAGCACTGGGGGCCCTGATCGCTGCCGGAGAACAATCGGAGTGAATAGGGGCTCTCGCCCTTTCGGCCAGATTGCCGGACCAGCCGTCGACGGCCACAATTCATGGAGGCTCTCATGAAAGTTCTTATCGCGGAATCCGTCGCCATGATGGCCATTGGTGACGGGGTCCTCGGAGCGTTGTTTCCGGTGCAGCACTCGACCCGGTGGGAATTCGGTCCAGAGCCGTGGCGGAAATGCATGCGTATGTGGGCCAAGCATCCCGAACTGACGCGGGCAGTGAGTCTGCTGCAGGTCGTTGCGGGCGTCGTTTTGGCCTCGCGCCTTCGTTCAACTCCCTCTAAGCGCTAGTCCGGCGGCTGGCTCACCTTCGACGCGCCAACGTCGTAATTCCCAACCAGCTCGACGAACAGCACCGATGAGGCCCGGAGGGCAGCCCCGGGCCGGACGTCGCCGTCGCCCGTCAGCTGACTTCGCGGATGGAACGGCGGTCCCAGCTACGACGGCGGATCCGTCACCAGGATCCGCACCGCACACAGATCCGCGGCCGCCTTCTTCAGGACGGCTGCTCGCGGATCCGGGACATCCAGGAATGCCAGCCTCGGCCGGGCGGCGTACTGCTTCAACACCGGTTCGGCGAGGACTTGTTCAGCCAGAGTCCGGTCGCCGCCGGGAGCCAGGTACTCGATCCGGTGGTCCGCGAAGATCCGTGCGGCATGGTCCGCCACGGCCTCCACCAGGGCGTCGGCCTGGTTCGCCCGCCGCCGTGCAAAGCGCTGCTGGGACCAGCCTCCGGCAGCCGTCCGGGACTGGACATGCCGCGTCCCGGTCTTCGACGCGAGCACCGACCCGCCGCTCACCACCGCCACGGAGTAGCCGCCGCGGCGGACCAGCACGGCCCCGATGCTCCGCGGCTGGGACGCGAGGGAGGCGAGGCGGGCGACGGCGTCGCCGCCGCGCCCGGGACGGCCGTCCACCGGCCACGGCGCCTGCAGCAGGGCCGCGGCCCCGTCCTCGGCACTCAGCTGCAGCCCGCCGTCGAGCTCCTCCTCGCTGAGGGGGCCGTGGCTTGCGGCGAAGCGCTCCACCCAGCCCGGAAGCCGGGCGCCGGAGACGAACGCCACACGGGTCTCGGTGGTTGTCATGGCGCGGGTCTCCGTTGTGAGGTGTCGGGGCGGGCGGGAACTAGAAGTAGCCTATCTATGTGGATGATCTCTTTGGCGCAGGACGGGACAGCGGCGGCGCTATCGAGGATGACGGCGACGCCGAGGAATCGGGGGAGGCCCGCGCACCCTCGCCGCGCAGCCCGCTCGCCGTCCGGATGCGGCCGCGGACGCTCGACGACGTGGTGGGCCAGCAGCACCTCCTCGGGCAGGGTTCCCCGCTGCGCCAGCTCGCCGCCGGCACGGACGCCACTGGCCCCGCGGGCCCCAGTTCGCTGATTCTCTGGGGGCCCCCCGGCACCGGCAAAACCACGCTCGCCCATGTGATCGCCAAGGGCCCCGGCCGGAAGTTTGTTGAGCTCTCCGCCATCACCGCCGGCGTCAAGGACGTCCGCCGCGTCATGGATGAAGCCCTCACCGCCCGCGACCTCTTCAAGACCACCACCGTGCTGTTCCTGGACGAGATCCACCGCTTCAACAAGGCCCAGCAGGACGCGCTGCTGCCCGGCGTCGAGAACCGCTGGGTGGTACTGGTCGCCGCGACCACCGAGAACCCCTCCTTCTCCGTCGTCTCCCCGCTGCTCTCCCGGTCCCTGCTGCTGACGCTCAAACCGCTCACCGACGCCGACGTCGAGGGCCTGCTGCTGCGGGCCGCCGCTGACCCCCGCGGGCTGGGCGGCAAAGTGGAACTCAGCGGCGAGGCCCTGGCGCACCTGGTCCGGCTCTCCGGCGGGGACGCCCGCCGGGCGCTGACGGCGCTCGAGGCGGCCGCCGGCGTCGCCTTCGGGGACGCGGACGACGCCGACGCAGTCGGAGCAAGCACAGTCGTGGCCGAAGCAGGCGCCGGGGCTGACGGGGAGGCCCCGATGAAGATCGAACTCAAGCACACGGAGCGTGCCCTCGACGTCGCGTCCGTGCGCTACGACCGCGCCGGCGACCAGCACTACGACGTCGCCAGCGCTTTCATCAAATCCATCCGGGGTTCCGACGTCGACGCCGCCCTGCACTATCTGGCCCGGATGCTCGAGGCGGGGGAGGACCCGAAGTTCGTGGCGCGCCGCATCGTCATCTCCGCAGCCGAGGACGTCGGAATGGCAGACCCCACGGCGCTGCAGACCGCCGTCGCAGCCGCCCAGGCCGTCCAGCTGATCGGTATGCCCGAGGGCCGCATCATCCTGGCGGAGGCCGTCGTCCACCTGGCCACGGCACCCAAATCGAACGCCGCGTACATGGGCATCAACCAAGCGATCGCCGACGTCCGCGCCGGCCTCGGCAACGGCATCCCCGCCCACCTGCGCGATGCCCATTACCCGGGGTCCAAACAACTTGGCCACGGGCAGGGCTACAAATACGCACACGACGCGCCCCACTCGGTGGCCACCCAGCAGTACCCGCCTGACGACCTCGTGGGGCGCAACTACTACGAGCCGACCGCGAACGGCGCCGAACGGGACATCTCCACCCGGCTGGAGCGGCTGCGCAGGATCATCCGCGGCAAATGACCGCGGACCCGCAAACTGCCCGTTGACTTCCGGTCCGCGGGGTCTAACGTGGACTTAAGTCAGCAAGGACCTGCTGAACGTGCGTGCCTGGTCGGGGACAGCAGCACATATTGCCGGCTCTTCGCTTCCCGGAACTCAGGATGTCGGCCGGCACATCAACAGTCTGTCTTCATGCAAGGCTCCGTCGCCCAAATTGCAAGGTCGTGTCTCCCATGCCCGTCAATTTCGTCACAGCCCTGGCCGTTAAGTCCTTTGATCTCCCGGACAAGAAACGCTGCCCGGACAACGCCGAATTCGATCTCGTCACCGTAAACGACTACTCGGTGGCGCGGCTGATCCTCGGCCCGGGCTGGCGGTGGTCCGAGTCCATCAGACCTTTCGAGGAGACGGAACTCTGTGAGCACCACCATCTCGGGTTCTGCATCTCCGGGGTGATGGAAGTGGAATCCGCCGATGGACTGCGCTCCACCATCCGCGCCAACGATACCTACGCGATTCCGCCCGGCCACGACGAATGGGTGACGGGGAAGGACCCGTTCGTGGCGGTCGAATTCCTGGGCGCGGCGTCCTTCGGGCGGCGCAGCGGGCGGGGTGTGCATGCCCGGACCTGACGGTCCGCCGCCCCCGGCATGGTAAGGTTGTTCGTTGTCTGGCAAGGCACGGACGCACAATCCACCTGATTTCAGCATTTCACGCTGTTGAGATGGGTTTGCGCTGTGCCCAGTAGCAAAAGGCAGCGGTTGGCCGATGCTCTCCATCGTGGAGGCCAGTAACACTGACACACCGCAGATATTGGAAGGACACAAGTGGCTAACAACACTCGTGCTCGCCGTACCGCACGCCTTTCGCGTGCACTCGGCATTGCTCTGACCCCCAAGGCCGCCAAGTACATGGAGCGCCGTCCGTACGGCCCCGGTGAGCATGGCCGTGCCCGCAAGAAGCAGGACTCCGACTACGCCGTACGTCTGCGCGAAAAGCAGCGTCTGCGCGCCCAGTACGGCATCCGCGAAGCCCAGATGACCCGTGCCTTCGAAGAAGCACGCCGCACCAAGGGCCTGACCGGTGAAAACCTGATCGAACTGCTCGAAATGCGTCTCGACGCCCTCGTGCTGCGTGCCGGCTTCGCCCGCACGATCGCCCAGGCCCGCCAGCTGGTTGTCCACCGCCACATCCTGGTCGACGGCATCCGCGTTGACCGCCCGTCTTTCCGCGTCTCCGAGGGCCAGCTGGTCCACGTTCACAGCCGCAGTGAGTCCATGCCTCCGTTCCAGGTTGCAGCAGCCGGCGCCCACCGCGACGTCCTGCCGATGGTTCCGGCCTACCTCGACGTCAAGCTTGACGCCCTGCAGGCACGCCTGGTCCGTCGTCCCAAGCGCTCCGAGGTCCCCGTGACCTGCGAAGAGCAGCTCGTCGTGGAATTCTACGCACGCTAGATCCAACGCGACACCTTACAAAGAAGCCCGTGGCAAGCGCCGCGGGCTTCTTTGTATGTAAGGTACTTGGGGGAGTTCTGCGGTTGCCGGCTGTGTCAGCCGGAGGTGCCCGCAGGGACACGACGCAACAAGGAGATGAACGACTATGACTGGTGGCGATATTGCCGGCCTGATCGCGGCCGGGGTGTTTGCACTGCTGGTCCTGCTGCTCGCCGTGCCGATTCTGAAGCTCGGGGGAGTGTTCGACGAAGTGCGGACCTCGATCCGTTCCATCAGCGACGGCGCGACGCCGCTCATGGATGAAGTCACGGCGACCGTCTCCACTACCAACGAGCAGTTGAAGAAGGTCGACGGGATCGCGAACAACGTCTCGGACGCGTCCGCCAA
The DNA here is from genome assembly GCA_034376805.1 of Arthrobacter sp. GTDB lineage: Bacteria > Actinomycetota > Actinomycetes > Actinomycetales > Micrococcaceae > Arthrobacter. Next base: position 77,645 of record JAXMJF010000037.1, on the reverse strand, counting down.
CATCTCGGCGCTGTCCTCGCTGGTGGCCGCCACCGTGGGTTCGCCCCTGATCAAGGTCGCCTCCTTCAGCTACGGCGTGCGCGCGGCCTTTTCTGCCCGTAAAAAGCCCGCCACCGGCCGCCGCAGCCGCTAACCCCCGCTGGAGAACCTGACATGAACAGAATCATCTGGATGGGAATTGGTGTCGCCATCGGCGTCATCGCCTTCCGCAAGATCACCGAGGCACAGTCCAACCTTGGACCCGAGGGCCTCAACCGGGCGGCGGGTCGGCTCGCCGACGGTCTGTACGACTTCGCCGACGCCGTCCGCGAAGGCATGTCCGAGCGCGAAACTGAGCTTCGCAGCGCCCTTGGTATCGACGCCGGCCTCGAGAAGGCCATTGGCCACGGCTCTGCCGGCCGGGATGCAGTCCGGCGCTAGCCGGGAGAGAATTGATAGAGGGCGGCACCTGGACCAGGGCCGCCGGCGCGGCCTTAGGCGGGACCACACCGTTCCCGCGGACCACAGGCGCAACCGCAGACGCAACAACAGACGCAGTGAATATTGAAGGGTATGTAATCAGCTCATGAAGTCGCAGGAGATCACCAAGCGCTGGATCGACTTTTTCGTCAGCAAGGGCCACACGGCGGTGCCCTCCGCGTCCCTGGTCTCCAGCGACCCTTCCCTGCTGTTTACAGTGGCCGGCATGGTCCCGTTCATCCCTTACCTGACCGCCCGGGAGGAAGCACCCTACAAGCGCGCCACCAGCGTGCAGAAGTGCATCCGTACCGGCGACATCGAGGAAGTCGGCAAGACCGCACGCCACGGCACCTTCTTCCAGATGTGCGGCAACTTCTCCTTCGGCGATTACTTCAAGGAAGACGCCATCAAGTTCGCCTGGGAACTGCTCACCACGGGCGTTGACGACGGCGGCTACGGACTGCCGCCCGAGCGTCTCTGGGTCACCGTTTACGAAGAGGACGACGAGGCCGAGCAGCTCTGGCTCAAGAACACCGGGATGCCCGCCGAGCGGATCCAGCGGATGGGCAAGGCCGACAACTACTGGTCCACCGGACAGCCCGGCCCGGCCGGGCCCTGCTCCGAGATCTACTACGACCGCGGCCCCGCCTACGGCGTCGAGGGCGGCCCGATCGCGGACGAGAACCGCTACGTGGAAATCTGGAACCTCGTGTTTATGCAGTACCAGATCGACAACGTGCGCTCCAAGGTGGACTTCGACATCACGGGCGAACTGCCCAAGAAGAACATCGACACCGGCCTCGGCATGGAACGTCTCGCGATGATCCTCCAGGACGTCGAGAACATGTACGAGACCGACCAGGTCCGCCCCGTCATCGACCGGGCCGCGGCCCTGTCCGGCCGGGAATACACCTCCGCCGAGTCCGCCGAGGACCCGCACCACACCGACGACGTCCGGATGCGCGTCGTCGCCGACCACATCCGTTCCTCCCTCATGCTGATTGCCGACGGCGTCACCCCCTCCAACGAGGGCCGCGGCTACGTGCTGCGCCGCCTGATCCGCCGCGCCGTGCGCTCCATGCGCCTGCTCGGCGTCGAGAAGGCCTGCCTGCCGGAACTGCTGCCCGCCTCCCGCGACGCCATGAAGGGCGTCTACCCGATCGTGGAGACGGACTTCGACCGGATCAGCCGGATCGCCTACGCCGAGGAGAAGGCGTTCCTGCGCACCATCGCCTCCGGCACGGCCCGCCTCGAGGACGCCGTCAAGGAGTCCCAGGCCGCCGGCCGGCCGCTGTCCGGCGCCGACGCCTTCGCCCTGCATGACACCTACGGCTTCCCGATCGACCTCACCCTCGAAATGGCGGAAGAGGCCGGACTGAAGGTCGATGAGCCGGAGTTCCGCAAGCTCATGCTCGAACAGCGCCAGCGCGCCCAGGCCGACGCCAAGGGCAAGAAGGGCTCGCACGCGGATCTCAGCGCGTTCCAGGAGTTGCTGTCCGCCGGCGAGACCGTCTTCACCGGCTACAGCGAACTCACGGGCGAGTCCAAGGTCCGCGGAATCCTCGCCGGCGGGCGCAAGGTTTCCCAGGCCTCCACGGGCGAGGAAATCGAACTCGTCCTGGCCGAGACCCCGTTCTATGCCGAGGCCGGCGGCCAGGCCGCCGACACCGGGCTGATCACCGGCAACGGCTTCGTCGTCGAGGTCCTGGACGTCCAGCGTCCCCTCAAGGGCCTCAGCGTGCACAAGGCGATCGTCCGGGAGGGCGAAATCGGCGCCGACTCCCTCGTCCAGGCAGCCGTGGACCGGGAACGCCGGCACGCCGCCGAGCAGGCCCACACCGGCACGCACATCGTGCACGCGGCCCTGCACCAGATCCTCGGCCCGGAAGCGCTGCAGCGCGGCTCCTTCAACAAGGCCGGCTACCTGCGCTTCGACTTCGCCTGGGGTGAAGGCCTGAGCCCGGCCACGCGCTCGGAAATCGAGGAAGTCTCCAACATCGCCATCCGCAACAACTACCGGGTGGAGACCAAAGTCATGGGCCTCGCCGAGGCCAAAGCCCTCGGCGCCATGGCGCTCTTCGGCGAGAACTACGGCAATGAAGTACGCGTCGTGGAGATCGACGGCGCCTGGTCCCGTGAGCTCTGCGGCGGCACCCACGTCGAGAACACCTCGCTGATCGGCAGCCTCTCCCTGCTCGGGGAACAGTCCGTCGGATCGGGAAACCGCCGCGTCGAGGCCTTCGTCGGCATGGACGCCTTCCGGCACCTCGCCGCGGAACGCGCCCTTGTCACCGAACTCACCGAAATGCTCAAGGTTCCGTCCGGTCTGCTCGCGGACCGGATTGCCACCACGCTGACCAAGCTCAAAAATGCCGAGAAGGAACTCGAGCGCCTCCGCAAGGTCCAGCTCACGGCAGCAGCGGCCCAGCTCGTAGGCACCGCCACGGATGCCGCCGGTGTCAAGGTCATCGCTCACGACGCCGGCCAGGTCAGCGGCGCGGATGACCTCCGCGGCCTGGCCCTGGACCTGCGGACCCGTCTCGGTTCCGAGCCGGCCGCCGTCGCCGTCGCCGGCGTCAGCAACGACCGCCCCGTGATCCTGATCGCCACCAACGACGCTGCCCGGGCGGCCGGCGTCAAGGCAGGTGCCCTGGTGCGCCTCGCCGCCGGAATCCTCGGCGGCGGCGGCGGCGGCAAGGACGACGTCGCCCAGGGCGGCGGCACGGACGCCACCAAGGTCGGCGCCGCCCTCACGGCCGTCGTGGACGCCATTACCCGGCGATAACGGACGACCCGTGAACGAAGCTGCTGTGGCCGGCGACTATCCCCGTGGCGTGAAGCTTGGGGTGGACGTCGGCACTGTCAGGGTCGGCGTGGCGGTCTGCGACCGTGATGGCATCCTGGCCACACCCTTGCGCACCCTGGAACGGAATGCGAAGAAGAACACCGACGTGCGGATCCTTGCGGCTCTGGCCGTGGAACTCGGGGCCGTGGAGATATTTGTTGGTCTGCCGCGGACCATGAAGGGCGAGGAACATGCCTCGGCCCGGATGGCGACGGACTACGCAATGCTACTGGCGGGTAAACTGGGGGAGTGCGGTTCCGATGTTCCGGTCCGGCTGGTGGACGAGCGCCTGAGCACAGTGTCGGCCCACCGGAACCTGCATGAAGCTGGCATGAGCAGCCGAAATCACCGTAAGGTAGTTGATCAGGTTGCAGCGGCAGGTATCCTGCAACATGCAATTGATATGCAAAAGGCCAGGGGGACGGTTGTCGGAAGCCGCGTTTACGCGGAGTCCGCGCCGGGGCCAACGGGGGATGGCGCTCAGGCCGGTCCGGCACTAGACAAGCATTCTGCGCAACGCATTCTGCCCGAAATGGAAGGCTACAGTGAGCCCGGTCAACAGTGACGACTCCTCCGGTGAGGTTTTCGGCGGCGCCGGCCGACCGCTGACCCGTAAGGAGATCAGGGCCCAACAGAAGGTCCAGGGGACCGAGGGTCACGACGATATCCCGCCGCAGGCCTTCGAGACCGGTGAGGACGTCCCGCCTGCCGCGCCCGGCGCCGGGCACGGTTCCGCCCCTGACGCTGATGCCGCTGTCCAGCCGGCGCCGATCCAGGCTGCCGGTGCGCCGGACCGGCCCGCCGCAGCCCCCACCGTGCACGAAGAACCCGTGCATGAAGAGCCAGCGCACCATGAGCCCGTGCATGATGAGCCAGCGCACTATGAGCCCGTGCACGAAGAGCCAGCGCACTACGAGCCCGTGCATGAAGAGCCCGTGCACCACGAGAGCGTGCACGGCGAGAGCGTGCACGGCGAAGCCGTGCACCAGTACGCAGGCGGTATTGCCCGTGAGGACTCCGAGCACTACCACACCGACCAACACCCAAGCCACGAAGCGCGTTATGACGCTGACGTACACGACGGCCACGCCGTCCATCCCGACGACGACGCCCGCTATGTTTACCACGACGCGGACGGACGCCCTGCCGAATACCATGAGGAAGACGGCCGGGTTGTGTTGGCCGGAGGTGCCGCCATCCGTACGTCCAAGGGCCCGTCCAAGAAGGTCCGCCGCCGGCGGCGCTTCCTTGCGTTGTTGCTGACCCTGTCGGTCTTCGTCGTCGCCGTCGCCGTCGGCGCGCAGTTCCTGAAGCCGCTGCTCGGAGGGGACACGGTGGCCGACTACCCGGGTCCCGGAACCGGCGAGGTGCTCATCACCGTGCCGCCGGGCGCCGGGCCGAGGTCCGTGGCGGCCGAACTCCAGGACAAGAACGTGGTGGCGAACGCCGACACGTTCCTGCGGGATTTCCTGGCCTCCGGAGGGGCGCTGGCCCCCGGGGACTTCACCATGCGCAACGAAATGAAAAACTCAGACGCCGTGGCCGTGCTGCTGAACAAGGACCAGGACAAGGTCATGTACTTTGCGCTGAGCGCCGGGCTCAGGATCGGCGAATCGCTCGGGGCCATCTCCGAGGGCACCGGTGTGCCGGTCGCCCAACTCAAGGAGCTCAGCGACTCGCCCGCCCAGTTTGGTGTGCCTGCCCGGGCCAAGAACCTCGAAGGCTTCCTCGCGCCGGGCGAATACCGTTTCCCGCTCGGCACCCCGGCCAAGGACGTGCTGCAAAAGCTGGTGACCACCACCCTGGACGAGCTCACCTCCCAGGGCGTCACCGATCCCGCGAGGCAGTACGACGTCGTCACAGTCGCCAGCATTGTGCAGGCCGAGGGCGGCCAGGCAGAGTACGGCGATGTGGCGGGCGCGATCTACAACCGCCTCAAGCCGGACAACATCGAGACGAACGGGCTGATCCAGTCCGACGCCACGGTGACCTACGGGCTCGGCATCAAGAGCTTCCACATCGACGAGGCCCAGAAGGCCGACAAGTCCAACCCGTACAACACCTACGCCAACCAGGGCCTGCCGGTCGGGCCGATTGGCTCGCCGGGCAAGACGGCGATTGACGCGGCGGCCAAGCCCAAGACGAACGAATACCTCTACTGGGTGACGATCAACCTGGACACCAAGGAAACCCTGTTCTCCAAGACGCTGGCGGAGCACAACGTCTACGTGGCCAAGTACAACGCCTGGTGTGAGGACAACCCCGGACGCTGCGTATGACGCTCCGGGCCGCCGTGCTCGGGCACCCGATCAGCCACTCGAAGTCACCGGCGCTGCACCAGGCGGCCTACGCCTACCTTGGCGTGGAGCTCGACTATTCGGCCATTGATGTGACCGAGGACGCGCTGCCGGCCTTCATGGCGCGTGTCCGGGAGGATCTGCGGCTGGGGGAGGTCTGGCGCGGGCTCTCGGTCACGATGCCGCTGAAGTCCGGCATGGTCCGCGAAGTGGATGAGGTGCGCGGTGTTGCCCGCGACCTCGGGGTCATCAACACGGTCGCCTTCGAGCGCCCGGCTGCGGGAGACGCCGCCGGCGCCACCCGGCTGGTCGGCTACAACACCGACGTCGCCGGAATCGTCAACGCCCTCCGCCACGCGGGGGCCGCGACCGCGCCCACCGCCGCCGTGCTCGGCGGTGGCGGCACCTCGGCCGCTGCCATCGCGGCGCTGAAGGAACTGGGAGCGCCGGACGCCAGGATCTTTGTCCGCGACGTCACCCGTGCCGCCGAGGCACGGGCCGCCGCGGCCGCCGTCGGCCTTCCGCTCCAGGTCCTGCCGCTGGCCGGAGCGGCTGCCGCCGTCGCCGCGGCCGACGTCGTCATCTCCACGCTGCCGCCCCGGGCAGCGGACCCGCTCGCCGGGGAACTCGCGACGCTGTTCGCGCAGCGCACCGGCGGGCAGTCCCGGGAAGCCCTGTCCCGGGAAGCCCCGTCCCGGGAAGCCCTGTCCCGGGAGAACACAGCACACCGGCCCGGCGTGCTGCTGGACGTCGCCTACGACCCCTGGCCCAGCCGGATCGCCGCCGCCTGGCAGGAGGCCGGCGGAACCGTGATCCCCGGACTCGAGATGCTCATCTACCAGGCCGTGGAGCAGGTCCGACACTTCACCGGCCTCGGTGAGGCCGTGCCGGCTGAAGTCATAGATGTGATGTGTGACGCAGTCGGGGCGCCCCGACGGGTGTTCTAACCGCCTTACATGGCAGGATGGATTTTATGTTGCGTTGGTTGACTGCCGGTGAATCCCATGGCCCGGCACTGGTCGGAATTATCGAAGGCGTGCCCGCCGGTGTGGAACTCACCAGCGCCCAGATCGCCGATTCGCTGGCCCGCCGGCGCCTCGGCTATGGCCGCGGCGCGCGGATGAAGTTTGAGCAGGATGTGGTCACGATTCTCGGCGGCGTCCGCCACGGCATCACCCAGGGTGGCCCCGTCGCCATCCAGGTCGGCAACACCGAATGGCCCAAGTGGGAGCAGATCATGTCTGCCGATCCCGTGGCCCCGGAGATCCTCGCTGACCAGGCCCGCAATGCCCCGCTGACCCGCCCCCGGCCCGGCCACGCGGACTTCACCGGCATGCAGAAATACGGCTTCGACGAGGCCCGTCCCGTGCTGGAGCGCGCCAGCGCCCGCGAAACGGCCACCCGCGTGGCCCTCGGCACCGTCGCCTCCGCGTTCCTCAAGCAGCTCGGTATCGAGCTGGTGTCCCACACGGTGTCGATCGCCAGCACTTCGGTCCCGGAAGGCCGGCCGCTGCCGGTCCCGGACAACGTCCTGGCCCTCGACGCCGACCCGCTGCGCTGCTTCGACCGCGAAACCTCCGACGCCATGGTCGCCGAGGTCGACATCGCGCACAAGGAAGGCGAAACCCTCGGCGGTGTCGTCGAGGTCCTCGCTTATGGACTCCCGCCGGGACTGGGCAGCTACGTCCACTGGGACCGCCGCCTCGATTCGCGGCTGGCCGCTGCCCTGATGGGCATCCAGGCCATCAAGGGCGTCGAGGTGGGTGATGGCTTCCTCACCGCATCGCGCCGCGGCTCGGCTGCCCACGACGAGATCGTCAAGGATGACGACGGCAGGATCATCCGCACATCCAACCGTGCCGGCGGCATCGAAGGCGGCATGAGCATCGGCGACGTGCTCCGCGTCCGCGCCGCCATGAAGCCCATTGCCACCGTCCCGCGCGCCCTCAAAACCGTCGACGTCAGCACCGGAGAGGCCGCCAAGGCCCACCACCAGCGCTCCGACGTCTGTGCGGTCCCCGCGGCCGGTGTCGTCGCCGAAGCCATGGTGGCGCTCGTCCTCGCCGAGGCGGTCACGGAGAAGTTCGGCGGCGATTCCGTGCAGGAAACCGCCCGCAACATCAAGGGTTACCTGGACAATATTCCGGCGTCCCTGGACTCGATCGGCCGCTAGTGCCGGCCGAAACACCGGCCGTGCTCCGGCCCATCGCGTTGATTGGGCCCATGGCGGTCGGAAAATCAGCCATCGGCCACCAGCTCGCCCAGCAGCTGGGGACCCAGTTCGTGGACACCGACGTCGTGGTTGTGGCCAATCATGGATCCATCGCGGAGATCTTCGCCAGCCGCGGTGAGCACGCCTTCCGTGAGCTTGAGGCAAGGGCTGTCGCCCGGGCCATCGAGGACGCGCGGGAGACCAGTACGGTAATCTCTCTGGGCGGCGGCGCCGTCCTGGACTCCGGCACCCAGCAACTGCTGGAGCGCTGCACCGTGGTCTACCTCGAGTGCGATGCTGACACAGTGGCGGAACGCATCAGTAGGAATTCCGGCCGGCCGCTGCTGGCCGGAGACGCCATGGAACGATGGAAGACGCTGTTCGCCACCCGGCGGCCGGTCTACGAGCGGCTGGCCGACCTGGTCATCGATGTGCGGAGCGGATCCGTTCCGGACCTCGCACGCCGGCTTGAAGATGCGCTGCGCGGGTACGCGGCCGCGGGAACCGCGGCCGTACCCACGCCAGCGGCGACAAAGGAAGTTGAAAAGTGATCACCGAATCAACCGTCATCAAGGTCACCGGGCAGACGCCCGGGGAGAACTACGACGTCGTTGTGGGCCGCGGCCTGCTGGCCAGCCTCCCCGGACTGCTGGGGGAGCGGGTCAAACGTGTCCTGGTCATCCACCCGCGGGCGCTGCGCCTCACCGGCGACACCGTCAGGGAAGAACTCGCCTCGGCAGGATTCACGGCGCTGACCGCCGAGATCCCCGACGCGGAAGAAGGCAAGCACATCGAGGTCGCCTCCTTCTGCTGGCAGGTGCTGGGCCAGAACGACTTCACCCGTTCCGACGCTGTAGTCGCGGTCGGCGGCGGAGCCGTGACCGACCTGGCCGGGTTCGTGGCCGCTACCTGGCTGCGCGGCGTCAAGGTTATTCATATGCCCACCAGCCTGCTCGGCATGGTGGACGCCTCCGTTGGCGGCAAAACCGGCATCAACACCGCCGAAGGCAAGAACCTCGTCGGGGCATTCCACCCGCCCGCCGGTGTCCTCGCGGACCTCGACACGCTGGACACCCTCCCCAAGAACGAGATGATCTCCGGCATGGCCGAGGTCATCAAGTGCGGCTTCATCGCCGACCCGGCCATCCTGGATCTGATCGAAAAGGATCCGGCCGCCGTCTCCGATCCCCGCTCCGACGCTGTCCGCGAACTCATCGAACGCGCCATCGCCGTGAAGGCCAAAGTGGTTTCCGAAGACCTCAAGGAAACCGGCCAGCGCGAAATCCTCAACTATGGCCACACCCTGGGCCACGCAATCGAACTGGCCGAGCGCTACTCCTGGCGCCACGGCGCCGCCGTCTCCGTCGGCATGATGTTCGCCGCAGAGCTGGCCCGCAGCGTCGGGCGCCTCAGTGACGCCGACGCCGACCGGCACCGCAGCATCCTGGAAAGCCTGGGGCTGCCCATCACCTACCGGCGCGACCGCTGGCAGGCCCTGCTGGACGGCATGCGGCGGGACAAAAAGTCCCGCGGCGACCTGTTGCGCTTCGTGGTGCTCGACGGCGTCGCCCGCCCCGGCATCCTCGACGTCCCGGACACCTCCCTGCTGTTCGCCGCGTATCAGGAGATCGCCTCCTGATGGGATTCCTCCCCGGCGGCACCAGCGATTGGCCGGATGCAGGGTTTCCCGGGATCAAGATCAACCCGGATACCCTGGTCCCGCAGATCGTCAATGAGGACGCGGTCGCCGAAGCGCTGGCGGCCTCGACCGACCCCGGTGACCGGATCTTCGTGCTCCTCGTCGAGGGGCATCCCGCGGAGGCCGCCGAACTGCTCGCCGAGGCCCGGTACAGCGACTCCTCCTCGCTTCGCCTGCGCATCTTCGAGGCGGACGTCCTGCGGGTCTCCAACCGGCTGGACCGGGCGGTGGAACTGTTCCGCCAGCTCCTGGCGGAGACCCATGGCACGCCGGACGAGGCGGTCATCCGCCAGCACCTCGGACGGTCCTACTTTGCCAGCGGCAACATTGCCGCCGCCGTCGAATCCTTCACCAAGGCGCTGGACCTGCGCGTTGCAGGGTCAGCCGACGCGGCCCTGATCTACGCGTCCACCGTGGCGGTCCGGCGTGCCCGGGACGTGCTGGAACACACTTCCTGAAGCGCGGCCACCGGAACCCCCGCGGTGGTCCCGCAGGGGCGCGTCCGGCAGCCGGCCCATAAAACCGGTAGAATGGATCTTGGATTTTTGATAAATACGCGCTGGCGGGCCATTCGGCATGCTTGCCTGGCATAACCGGCTGGCAGCTAGAAGCAGCCAAAAACGAAACCTGAGGATACAGTGGCAACCACTAACGACATCAAGAACGGAACCGTCCTGAAGCTTGAGGGCCAGCTCTGGAACATCATTGAGTTCCAGCACGTCAAGCCCGGCAAGGGTGGTGCGTTCGTCCGCACCAAGATGCGTAACGTGATGTCCGGCAAGGTCGTCGACAAGACCTTCAACGCCGGACTCAAGATCGAGACCGCCACGGTTGACCGCCGCGACTACCAGTACCTTTACCAGGACGGTGCCGACTTCGTGTTCATGGACACGTCCGACTTCGACCAGCTCACGGTTCCCGGCGCCACGGTAGGTGACGCCACCAACTTCATGCTGGAAAACCAGATGGTGAACATCGCCATCCACGAGGGCAACCCGCTCTACATCGAGCTGCCCCCGAGCGTTGTGCTCGAGATCACCTACACGGAGCCGGGCCTGCAGGGCGACCGCTCCTCGGCCGGCACCAAGCCCGCCACCCTCGAAACCGGCTACGAGATCCAGGTGCCGCTGTTCGTCGAGAACAACACCAAGGTCAAAGTCGACACCCGCGACGGCAGCTACCTCGGCCGGGTCAACGACTAGTGAGTGCACGCGGTAAGGCCCGTAACCGGGCCCTGGATGTTCTCTTCGAGGCGGAACAGCGTTCCGTTTCGGCGTTCGATGTACTGAAATCCCGCCGGGAACAGACGGACCAGATCGTCAACCCGTACACCCTCGAGATCGTTGAGGGCGTCGTCTCCCACCAGAGCGCGATCGACGAGTTCCTGGAAACCTACTCGCAGGGCTGGACCCTGGAGCGGATGCCCGCGGTGGACCGCATCATCCTGCGGATCGGCACCTGGGAACTGCTCTACAACGACGACGTTCCCGACGGCGTTGCCGTCAGCGAGGCCGTGGCACTGGCCAAGACACTCTCCACGGATGAGTCGCCGTCGTTCATCAACGGCCTGCTGGGCCGGCTGCAGCAGCTGAAGCCTTCGCTGCTCGCCTAACCCGCCCACGCTCCACCAGAACCCCGCCCGGGCTATCCCGGGCGGGGTTCTTGCTGTCCCGTCAGCCGATGACGGCGGCGCGGAGAGCGGCGATTTCGGCGAGCTGGTGCCGCTCATCGAGTTGGTGCGCCGGCACATCCCGGCCGCTGAGGATCCGCTGCCGGGTGAAGGCGAGTTGGGTGGCGGCATGCAGGAGCGCCTTCATCTGCGGACCCCGGCCGATGGACTTGGCCCAGCGCAGGGCGGAACGCCGCCCGCCCGGCGTGGCCAGCATGTCCACCTCGGCCCCGGTGAACCAGCCCGCCGCCGCATACTCCTTGAGCCGCTGGCGGGTGAGCCGGCGCTCCGCGACCTGCAGCAGCACGATGACCAGGACCGCCAGCAGGAAGATCGGCACCTGCACAAACACATACTGCGCGAGGAAGTTCCGGCCCATGCTGTTCCAGCCGCTGTGCAGCAGCATCGCGGGAACGAGGCCGACGGCGAACGCGAGCACGGACAGCCCGTTGTGCCAGCGGCGTGCGGCGAAGCCCATGATCAGCCCGGTGGTGCCCGTGAAAATGGCGTGGGCGAACGGTGACATGACCCCGCGGAGGAAGAACACCACCGCCAGGTCCGTGCCGGGGTCGCTGGATTCGGCGATCGCGCGGCCGAAGTAGAGGATGTTCTCGGTGAACGCGAAGCCGGCCGCGATCGTGAACGCGAACACCACCCCGTCCACCGGGCCGTCGAAGTGTTTCCGGGCGAAGAGCAGCAGCAACAGCAGCCCCAGGGACTTGGCGAATTCCTCCACCACGGGCGCCTGGACCGTCACCGCGAACGTTGTGTAGTCCAGGCCCGAGGCCGGCCCTGCCACCAGCGAGAAATAGGGCTGGATCAGCATCGTTACCGCGATCGAGACCACGGCCCCCCAGACAAAGGCAAACAGCAGCAGTGGCCTGGGTTCCGGTTCCCAGCGGTCGATGAAACGCACCGTCAGCAGCACGGTCCCCAGCGGAATCAGCGAGGCGATAAAGCCGATGACAAATCCGGAAATCCCGGTGCTGCCGAGCAGGAACGGCAGGACCAGGAACAGGCTGATGAACGCCAGGAACCCGCCGGCCACCACGAGCCCCACCACACCGGGGGAGCGGCGGCCGCCCCGGACCGGCGGCAGGGCGGGCGGAAGGACCGGCTGGACCCGGCCGCGGTTGTTGGCCGGTGCCTGCCGGTAGTACTCCGGCTGGACATGACCCAGCCACGTCGGATTGGCCTGCTGGGGAAGCGGCCGCTGGCCGCCGGAGGAGTAGCCGGGGTGGTCAGGACCCGGCCGCGGCTCGTTCGTCGTCATGGACTCGAGCCTATGTGCGTGTGAGCTTAAACGCATGCCGGCGGCGCCGGGGCGCCAACCCCGCTGTGGTAATTTGGGAACGCAAACAATCCTTTTTTAATTCCGTCCCGTGAGGCGGGGAAAGGGGAGACGAGCGTTGACTTCTGTCCCAGAAGCACCGGTTCCGGCCAAGGTTGTACTCACCCGAGTGGTACTCAACCAGGCGGACATCGACCGTGCACTCACTCGTATCGCCCATGAGATCCTTGAGTCCAACAAGGGCTCCCAGGACCTGGTCCTGCTCGGCATCCCCCGCAGGGGCTACCCCCTCGCCGTCCGGCTTGCCGCCAAGATTGCCGCCGCCGATCCCACCGTGGACCCCGCCGCGATCGTAGGCCAGCTGGACGTGACCATGTTCCGCGACGATCTCTCGCACCAGGGCATGCGCCCGCCGTACCCCACCCAGCTTCCCCGCACCGGCATCGACAACAAGGTTGTGGTGCTCATCGACGACGTCCTGTATTCCGGCCGGACCATCCGGGCCGCGCTTGACGCGATCATCGACCTCGGCCGCCCGCGCATCGTCCGCCTCGCCGTGCTGATCGACCGAGGCCACCGCGAACTGCCCATCCGCGCGGACCACGTCGGCAAGAACCTCCCCACCTCCTCCTCCGAGAAAGTCCGGGTCCGGCTCGCCGAAACCGACACCGTCGACGGCGTCCCCGTCAACGAAGTGGTCATCGAGGCAACCGCGTGAAGCACCTGCTCTCCACCGAAGACCTGAGCCGGACCAACGCCATCCGCATCCTCGACACCGCCGAGGAAATGGCGGCCGTGGGGGAGCGCGAGGTCAAAAAGCTTCCCACCCTGCGCGGCCGCACCGTCGTCAACCTGTTCTTCGAGGACTCCACCCGCACCCGGATCTCCTTCGAGGCCGCCGCCAAACGGCTCTCCGCCGACGTCATCAACTTCGCGGCCAAGGGCTCGTCCGTCTCCAAGGGCGAATCCCTCAAGGACACGGCCCAGACGCTCTCCGCGATGGGGGCCGACGCCGTCGTCATCCGGCACTGGGCCTCCGGGGCCCCGCACCGGCTGGCCGCCACGGACTGGATCGACGCCGCCGTCATCAACGCCGGGGACGGCACCCACGAACACCCCACCCAGGCACTGCTGGACGCCTTCACGATGCGCCGGCACTGGTCCAGGCTGGCCGGGACCCCGTCCGCAGGTGCGGACCTCACGGGCATGCGGGTCGCGATCGCCGGGGACGTGCTCCACTCCCGGGTGGCCCGCTCCAACGTCTGGCTGCTGCGCACCCTCGGCGCCGAGGTCACCCTGGTCGCCCCGCCGACACTGCTGCCGATCGGCGTCGAAAGGTGGCCGTGCAGCGTCAGCTACGACCTCGACGAGACCCTCGCCCGGGGCATCGACGCGATGATGATGCTGCGTGTGCAGGGCGAACGGATGAACGCCTCGTTCTTCCCGACCACCCGCGAATACTCGCGCCGCTGGGGCTTCGACGACAACCGGCTCCGCGCCCTGGACCGGCTGGGCCTCAAGGACACCATCATCATGCACCCCGGGCCGATGAACCGCGGCCTGGAAATCTCCTCCGCCGCGGCCGACTCGCCCCGCTCCACGGTGCTGGCCCAGGTCCGCAACGGTGTGTCCATCCGCATGGCAGCGCTTTACCTGTTGCTCTCCGGGGACAACCGCGAACCGGCGCACCACGCCAACTCCACCCTTTCCACCCCCGCAGAGAACACCTCCGCCCACGTCACCAAGGAGAGCCACTAATGGCATCACAGCAACAGGATGCAGGCACCGGCGCCTACCTGATCCGCGGCGCCGCCATCCTCGGCGGAGCCCCTGAAGACCTCCTGATCCGCGACGGGATCATCGCCGGGCGCGGCCAGAACCTGCCGGCCGACGGTGCGAGGGTCATCGAGGCCGCCGGGCTGGTGGCCCTGCCCGGCATGGTGGACATCCACACCCACCTGCGCGAACCCGGCCGCGAAGACGCCGAAACGGTCGAGACCGGCACCCGCGCCGCCGCCCTGGGCGGCTACACGGCCGTGCACGCGATGGCGAACAGCACCCCGGTGGCGGACACCGCCGGCGTCGTCGAGCAGGTCCTCACCCTGGGCCGCACCGCCGGCTGGGTGGACGTCCGCCCGGTGGGCGCAGTCACCGTCGGCCTCGCGGGGGAGCAGCTGGCCGAACTCGGCGCGATGGCCGATTCCCGCGCCCGCGTCCGGGTCTTCTCCGACGACGGGATCTGCGTCCACGATCCTGTGCTGATGCGCCGCGCGCTGGAATACGTCAAGGCGTTCGACGGCGTCGTCGCCCAGCACGCGCAGGAACCCCGGCTGACCGCCGGCGCGCAGATGAACGAGGGCGAGGTCTCCGCCGTCCTAGGCCTCACCGGCTGGCCCGCCGTCGCCGAGGAAAGCATCATCGCCCGCGACGTGCTGCTCGCCCAGCACGTGGGCTCCCGGCTGCACGTCTGCCATGTGTCCACAGCCGGATCCGTGGAGATCATCCGCTGGGCCAAGTCCCGCGGCGTCAACGTCACGGCCGAGGTCACCCCGCACCACCTCTGGCTCACGGACGAGCTCGCCCGCAGCTACGACCCGGTCTACAAGGTCAACCCGCCGCTGCGCACCGACGCCGATGTCCAGGCCCTGCGCGCCGCACTGGCCGACGGCACGATCGACGTCGTGGGCACCGACCACGCCCCGCACCCCAGCGAGCACAAGGAATGCGAGTGGGCGCAGGCCGCCATGGGCATGACCGGGCTGGAGACCGCGCTGTCCGTGGTGCAGCACACCATGATCGAAACCGGGCTGATGGGCTGGGCGGACTTCGCCCGGGTCACGTCCACCGCGCCCGCCGCGATCGGCCGGCTGGAGGACCAGGGCCGCCCGCTCGACGCCGGCGAACCCGCCAACGTCACACTCGTGGACCCGGCTGCACGCTGGACCGTCGACCCTTCTAAGATGGCAACCATGGGCCGTAACTCTCCGTTTGCCGGCCGGGAACTGCCCGGCAAGGTGGTGGCGACGTTCTTCAAGGGCCACCCCACCGTCCTCGACGGCAAACTCAACACCCCGTACCGGTGGCTCCCCGAGAACACAGAGGTGCCCGGCACCGCGGCGGCAGGCAGCAACTGATGGTCAAGGAACTCTCACTGCTCCTCACGCTGGTCCTGATTGGCGTCGCGCTGGTGCTGATCTGGCTCGGCTGGCGGAACCGGCTGCGCCGCCAGGCCGACGTCGACCCGCTGCCGGAGATCCCGGCTCACCTGGGCGCGGCGCTGGCCGTCGCCGACGGCCAGTACGTGGCCTCCACCACCGCCGGCGACTGGCTGGACCGCATCGCCGTGCACAACCTGGGCATCCGCACCAACGCCGAACTCAGCGTCCACCCCGAGGGAGTGCTGTTCGACCGCTCCGGCGCCGGCCCCGTCTTCATCCCCGCCCCCAGCCTCACCGGGGTGCGGCAGGAGAGCGGCATGGCCGGAAAATTCGTCGAAAAGGACGGACTGCTGGTGATCAGCTGGATGCTCGGCAGCCAGGAACTGGATTCCGGTTTCCGCACCCGGCACGCCGAAGACAAAACCACCCTCCTCAACGCCCTGCAAGATTTGATCCCCGCGGCCCCTCAGGCCAATGCCGATAGTGGAAAGTAACAACGTGACGGACCCGAACCCCATGAATTCAAACGCAGCAGCATCCACCCCGGCAGCCCTCGTGCTCGAGGACGGCCGGATCTTCCGCGGGACCAGCTACGGCGCCACCGGAACAGCCCTCGGCGAGGCCGTGTTCGCGACCGGCATGACCGGCTACCAGGAGACCATCACGGACCCCTCCTACGCCCGCCAGCTGGTGGTCCAGACCGCACCGCACATTGGTAACACCGGTGTGAACAAGGACGACGCCGAGTCCCGGCGGATCTGGGTGGCCGGCTACATCGTCCGCGACGCCGCCCGCCGGCCCTCCAACTGGCGCTCCGAACGCTCGCTGGACGATGAGCTGGTCGAACAGGGGATCGTCGGGATCCAGGGCGTGGACACCCGCGCCATCACCCGCCACCTGCGCGAACACAAGACCATGCGCGCCGGGATCTTCTCCGGCGACGCCGTCCGCGCCTCGGACAAGGAACTCGTGGACGCCGTCCTGGCGAGTGCCCCGATGGAAGGCGCGCGCCTGGCCGAGGAAGTCAGCGTGGACAAGGCCTACACCGTGGAGCCCAGCGACTGGGGCTGGGACGGCGAGCCGCGCTTCAGCATTGCCGCGATCGACCTCGGCATCAAGCGGATGACCCCGATCCGGTTCGCAGAGCGCGGCGTCCGGGTGCACGTGCTGCCGGCCACCGCCACCCTGGCCGATGTCCAGGCGGTCAACCCCGACGGCTTCTTTATGTCCAACGGCCCGGGCGATCCCGCCACCGCCGACAACCAGGTCAAGCTGCTCCGCTCGGTCCTGGACGAAAAGATCCCGTACTTCGGCATCTGCTTCGGCAACCAGATCCTGGGCCGCGCCCTGGGCTTCGGCACCTACAAACTGCGCTACGGCCACCGCGGCATCAACCAGCCCGTCATGGACCGCCGCACCGGCAAGGTCGAGATCACCTCGCAGAACCACGGCTTCGCCGTGGACGCCCCGCTCGACGGCGCCACGCAGGCCCCCGAGGAACGCTTCGGCCGCGTCGAGGTCAGCCACGTGAGCCTCAACGACGACGTCGTCGAGGGCCTGTCGTGCCTGGACATCCCGGCCTTCTCGGTCCAGTACCACCCCGAGGCCGCCTCCGGACCGCACGACGCCGCGTACCTCTTCGACCGCTTCATCGAGCTGATGGCGGACACTGCTTCTTCAAAGACAAAGACTGCCACCGATTCCAAGACTGAGGACAAGAAGTAATGCCCAAGAGAACTGACCTTAAGAGCGTCCTGGTCATCGGTTCCGGTCCGATCGTGATCGGCCAGGCCGCCGAATTCGACTACTCCGGCACCCAGGCACTGCGCGTCCTCAAGGAGGAAGGCCTCCGCGTCATCCTCGTCAACTCCAACCCGGCCACGATCATGACCGACCCGGAGTTCGCCGACGCCACCTACATCGAACCGATCACCCCCGAGGTGGTCGAGAAGATCATCGCCAAGGAACGCCCGGACGCGCTCCTGCCCACCCTGGGCGGCCAGACCGCACTCAACACCGCCATCGCGCTGGACAAGAACGGTGTGCTGGAGAAGTACAACGTCGAGCTGATCGGCGCCAACATCGCCGCGATCGAGCTCGGCGAGGACCGCGAGAAGTTCAAGGGCGTCGTGGAGCGCTGCGGCGCGGAATCGGCCCGCAGCCACATCATCCACACCATCGGCGAGGCCCTGGCTGCCGCCGAGGACCTCGGCTACCCGATGGTGGTCCGGCCCTCCTTCACCATGGGCGGCCTGGGCTCAGGCCTCGCCTACGACGAGAACGACCTCCGCCGGATCGTCGGCCAGGGGCTGCAGTACAGCCCCACGTCCGAGGTGCTGCTCGAAGAGAGCATCCTGGGCTGGAAGGAATACGAGCTCGAGATGATGCGCGACAAGAACGACAACGTCGTGGTCGTCTGCTCCATCGAGAACTTCGACCCGGTCGGCGTTCACACCGGCGACTCGATCACCGTTGCCCCGGCCCTGACCCTGACGGACCGCGAGTACCAGCGCCTGCGCGACATCTCCATCGCCGTCATCCGCGAAGTCGGCGTCGACACCGGCGGCTGCAACATCCAGTTCGCCGTCGAGCCCGACACCGGCCGCGTCGTCGTGATCGAGATGAACCCGCGCGTCTCGCGTTCCTCCGCGCTGGCCTCCAAGGCCACCGGCTTCGCGATCGCCAAGATCGCCACCAAACTCTCCCTCGGCTACACCCTCGACGAGATCCCGAACGACATCACCCAGAAGACCCCGGCGTCCTTCGAGCCGACCCTGGACTACGTCGTCGTGAAGGTCCCGCGCTTTGCCTTCGAGAAGTTCCCGGCGGCGGACCCCACCCTGACCACCACCATGAAGTCGGTGGGCGAGGCCATGGCCATGGGCCGGAACTTCACCGAGGCGCTGCAGAAGGCGCTGCGCTCCCTCGAACAGAAGGGCTCGCAGCTGGACTTCAGCCACGTTCCGGAATGGGAAGTCGCCGAGCTGATCGCGAAGTCCAAGCGGCCCACGACGGACCGCCTGCACCAGGTCCAGCGGGCCCTGCTCGGCGGCGCCACAGTGGAGCAGCTCTTCGAAGCCACGAAGATCGACCCCTGGTACCTGGACCAGCTCCAGCTGCTGAACGAGATCTCCGTCGAGATCCGCAAGGCCGCCGCCCTGACCCCGGAGATGCTGACCCGCGCCAAGCGCCACGGTTTCTCCGACGAGCAGATCGGCGCCCTGACGCACAACTCCGAGGACGTCGTCCGCGGCGTCCGGCAGGCCCTCGGCATCCGCCCGGTCTACAAGACCGTGGACACCTGCGCCGCTGAGTTCGCCGCGTACACGCCGTACCACTACTCCTCCTACGACGAGGAGGACGAGGTGGCGCTGCACTCCAAGCCGTCCATCATCATCCTCGGGTCCGGCCCGAACCGGATCGGCCAGGGTATCGAGTTCGACTACTCCTGCGTGCACGCCTCGATGGCGCTGCGCAAGGCCGGCTACGAGACCGTGATGGTCAACTGCAACCCGGAGACCGTCTCCACCGACTACGACGTCTCCACCCGGCTGTACTTCGAGCCGCTCACCCTGGAAGACGTGCTGGAGGTCATCGCGGCCGAGGAACGCACGGGCGGCGTAATGGGCGTGTTCGTCCAGCTCGGCGGCCAGACCCCGCTCAAGCTGGCCCAGCAGCTCGCCGACGCCGGCGTGCCGATCCTGGGCACCTCCCCGGAGGCCATCGACCTCGCGGAGCACCGCGGCGCCTTCTCCCGGGTGCTCGACAAGGCCGGGCTCATCTCGCCGAAGAACGGCACCGCGGTGTCGTTCGAGGACGCCAAGAAGATCGCCGATGAGATCGGCTACCCGGTCCTGGTCCGGCCGTCCTACGTGCTCGGCGGCCGCGGCATGGAGATCGTCTACGACGAGCCCAACCTCTCCCGCTACATCGCCAACGCCACCGAGATCACCACCGAGCACCCGGTGCTGATCGACCGCTTCCTCGAGGACGCCGTCGAAATCGACGTCGACGCCCTCTACGACGGCACCGAGATGTACCTCGGCGGCATCATGGAGCACATCGAGGAAGCCGGCATCCACTCCGGCGACTCGGCGTGCGTGCTGCCGCCCATCACCCTGGGCAACAACGTCCTGGAGCGGGTCCGCGCCGCGACGCTGGCGATCGCCGAGGGCGTGGGAGTCCGCGGCCTGATCAACATCCAGTTCGCCCTGGCCTCCGACGTGCTCTACGTCCTGGAAGCCAACCCGCGGGCCTCCCGCACCGTCCCGTTCGTCTCCAAGGCGACCGGCGTGCAGATGGCGAAGGCGGCTGCCCTGATCGGCACCGGCGTCACCATCAACCAGCTCCGCACGGCGTACAAGATGCTGCCGGAAACCGGCGACGGCTCCACGCTGCCGCTGGACGCCCCGGTTTCGGTCAAGGAAGCCGTGCTGCCGTTCAGCCGCTTCCGCACCCCGGAGGGCAAGGTGGTGGACTCGCTGCTCGGGCCGGAAATGCGGTCCACCGGCGAGGTTATGGGCATCGACAAGCACTTCGACACCGCCTTCGCCAAGAGCCAGGCCGCCGCGAACAACGCGCTGCCCACCGAGGGCAAGATCTTCGTTTCCGTGGCCAACCGGGACAAGCGCTCGGTCATCATGGGCGTGAAGCGGCTCTCCGATCTCGGCTTCGAGATTGTCTCCACCGGCGGCACCGCCGATGTGCTGCGCCGCAACGGCATCCAGGCCACCCCGGTCCGCAAGGTCGCCGAGGGCTCCAGCGCCGAAGGCGAGGGCACCATCGCCGACCTCATCATCGCCGGGGAGATCGACATGGTCTTCAACACCCCCTCGGGCGGCGAGGCACGCAGCGATGGCTACGAACTGCGCGCCGCAGCAACGTCGATCGGCATCCCGTGCATCACGACGGTGGCAGAGTTCAACGCCGCCGTCCAGGCCATCGAGGCGCTGCGCACCTACGAATGGTCGGTCACGAGCCTGCAGGAACACGCCGCGGCTCTGTTCGCCTCGCACGAACGTGTCGCGCAGGAACGGGTCGCGCAGAATGCCGGCTGACGGCATGCCTGAGGTCACCGCTGCTCCGGCCGGCCGGGAGTCTTTCGGCTCCCGGCTGGGCCGGGCCATGGCGGACCGCGGCCCGTTGTGCGTCGGAATCGACCCGCACCCGGCGCTGCTCCAAAGCTGGGGGCTGAACGACGACGTCGCCGGGCTGGAGCGCTTCTCGCTCACCGTCCTGGAGGCGGTGGCTTCGCTCGCTGCCGCGGTCAAACCGCAGGTGGCGCTGTATGAGCGGCACGGCTCCGCGGGCATGGCCGTACTGGAGCGCATCCTCGCCGCGGCGGCGGAGGCGTCGGTGCTGTCCATCGCCGACGCCAAGCGCGGCGACATTGGCTCCACGATGGCTGCCTACGCCGACGCCTGGCTGCGGGACGGTTCCGCCCTGGCCGCCGACTCGGTCACGCTGAGCCCGTACCTGGGCTTCGAGTCGCTCCGCCCGGCCCTGGACCTCGCGGCGCAGACCGGCCGCGGCGTCTTCGTCCTGGCCCTGACGTCCAACCCGGAGGGCGCGTCCGTCCAGCACGTCGGCGGCGCGGACTCCGTGGCCCGCCGGATCGTCCGCGCCGCAGCCGAGGAGAACCGGCGGTACGGCGTTGATCATGACGGCGGGGAGATGGGGTCCACCGGACTCGTCGTCGGCGCGACGGTCGGCTCCGCGCTCACGGACCTTGACCTGGACCTCGCCGCGGTGCGGGGACCGATCCTGGCCCCGGGCCTCGGCGCGCAGGGCGCCACGGCCGCTGACTTGCGGCGCACCTTCGGCACCGCCTATGGCCAGGTGCTGGGAACGTCCAGCCGTGACATCCTCGGCGCCGGTCCGCGGCTCCAGGATCTGCGGAACGCCGCCCAGCGGACCCTCGAGGAGCTGCGCGCGGCGTAGCCATGAACATCGCGCTGCATTAGCGGGCACAGGGGCCACAAGGATCACATCGGGCACAGCGGCCGAGGCACTCCGGCGGCGAGCAGGGATGCCGTGCTGCTCCCGGCACCCGGGAGGCCCCCATACGAGTCTCGGCGCACCTATGTGACGCAAGTGGCCGCTAGAAACCGCCCACGGTATAGCGGCCATTCGTGTCAGATGGCCGAGGCCAGGCGCCGTCGCACGGCCCCCGCTGGTCTGCCGCCGCACCGCCGTCGGCTGTTCCGGGTGGTCGCGCCGCCGAACTTGTCCATTGATTTCTGCCTGGCCAAGACGGTAGGTTCAGGACAAGTCCGCGGTACCGGCCGGGGTGCAGTTCGGCCCGTCCGGCCGGGCCGTTTGCGCGGTCCGTCCGACAATGCAGGGAGGCATTCAGTGAGTTTGCGACCCCTCACTCCGCAGGAGCGTGCCGATGCCTTGGGCAAGGCCGCCGCCGCCAGGACCACCCGCGCGACCGCCAAGGACAAGCTCAAGACCGGGGAGCTGACCATCGCGGAACTGCTCAGCGCCGGAGAAACTGACGACGCGATCGCCCGGATGCGGATCGTGGAACTGCTGGAGGCGCTTCCCGGCATCGGGCGGGTACGTGCCGCGGCCATCATGGAACAGCTCGGCATCGCGGCGTCGCGCCGGGTCCGTGGCCTGGGAATTCACCAGCGCCGGGCGCTGGTAGATTTTATAGACGACAAACAGCCCGGTCCGCCGCGCTGACTCAACCCCGCACGAAGGAATATGTGAGCAACAAACCGGGACTGACAGTCCTCGCCGGCCCGACGGCCGTTGGCAAAGGCACCGTGTCCACCTACATCCGGGACAACTATCCCGGCGTCTGGCTTTCCGTCTCGGCGACCACCCGGCCCCCACGGCCCGGCGAAGTCGACGGCGTGCATTACTTCTTCAAGTCCGCCGAGGAATTCGATGCTTTGGTCGAGAACGGCGAACTCCTGGAGTGGGCCGTGGTCCATGGACGCAACCGCTACGGCACCCTGCGCAGCACGGTGGACGCTGCGATTGCCGACGGCCGTTCGGTTCTCCTGGAGATCGACCTGCAGGGTGCGCGGCAGGTCAAGGAGGCCGTGCCCGAGGCCCAGTTTGTCTTCCTGGCGCCGCCCAGCTGGGACGAAATGGTCCGCCGCCTGGTGGGCCGCGGCACGGAAACGGCGGAAGAACAGCAGCAGAGGCTGGAAACCGCTAAACTAGAACTTGCCGCTGAACCGGAGTTTGACCACACCGTCATCAATGATGACGTTCGACGGGCAGCGGACGAGCTTGTTTCACTCATGGGGCTGACCCCGAACCCACGCTAGGCGCCGGGACGTATCGGCCCGTTAGAATTTGGAGAATTCGTGTCCACGAACCTTGAAGGCATCATCAACCCGCCGATCGACGAGCTGCTGAAGGCCGCCGATTCGAAGTACGGACTGGTGATTTTCGGCGCCAAGCGCGCACGCCAGATCAACGCCTACTACGCCCAGCTGCACGAGGGCCTGTTCGAGTACGTCGGCCCGCTGGTCGACACCAAGCTGAACGAGAAGTCGCTCTCCATCGCGTTGCGCGAGATCAACGAAGGCAAGCTCGTTTCCACGCCGATCGAACCTGCAGAGTAATCAGGCAGCCGCAGGCGGAGTCTCACGTGCGTATAGTCCTCGGAGTCGGGGGAGGGATAGCTGCCTACAAGGTGGCGTCGCTCCTCCGGCTTTTTACTGAAGCCGGCCATGACGTCACCGTCATCCCCACGGAGGCCGCGACGCGCTTCGTCGGCGTCGCCACGTGGGAAGCGCTGTCCGGGCATCCGGTCAGCAACAGCGTCTTCGACGAGGTGCACACGGTCAACCATGTGCGCCTTGGCCACGAAGCCGAGCTGATCGTCGTGGCCCCCGCCACCGCCGACCTGCTGGCACGCGCTGCGACCGGCCAGGCCAACGACCTCCTAAGCAACACCCTGCTCATGGCCGGCGGCTGCCCGGTGCTGATGGCCCCCGCTATGCACACCGAGATGTGGCAGCACCCGGCCACCCAGGCGAACGTCGAGACGCTCCGCAGCCGCGGCATCACCGTGCTGGAGCCCGCCTCCGGGCGGCTGACCGGCTCGGACTCCGGACCGGGCCGGTTGCCGGAACCCGAGGCCATCTTCGAAGCGGCACTGGCCCTCGCCGGTGCGCCGGCGGTGCCCGCGACCGCGCCGCTGCCGGCGTCGGATGCCGAGCTTTCTTCACCGCCGGGTCCGCTGGCCGGGCTTACCGTCACGATCAGCGCCGGCGGCACCCGCGAGCCGCTGGACCCAGTGCGGTTCCTCGGCAACCGGTCTTCCGGCAAGCAAGGGGTGGCGCTGGCCGCCGCGGCCCGCGACGCCGGCGCCAGGGTCCGGCTGCTGGCCGCCCACATGGACGTTCCGCCGCCGGCCGGTGTAAGCGTGGTCAAGGTCGAGACCGCCCTGGAGCTCCGCAAGGCCGCCTTGCACGCCGCCGCCGACTCCGACGTCATCATCATGGCCGCCGCCGTCGCGGACTTCCGGCCGGCGGACGTCTCCGGGACGAAAATCAAGAAGCGCGACGACGTCGCCGATCCTGTCATCTCGCTGGTCCGGAACCCGGACATCCTGCGCGAGCTCGTCGAGACCCGGGATGCGGCCTCCCGCCACCAGCTGATCGTCGGCTTCGCGGCCGAGACCGGCGACTCGGACGGGGATGTCCTGGACTACGCCGCCGCCAAGCTGCGCCGCAAGGCCTGTGACTTGCTGGTGGTCAACCACGTGGGACAGGACAAGGTTTTCGGTGAGGACACCAACTCCGTAGTCATCCTCTCCCGTTCCGGCTCCGAACCCCAGGAGGCGTCGGGTTCCAAATCCGACGTTGCGGCTGCCGTGATCGACCGCATCAGCGCCGAGCTGAGCCGGGTTGTCCCGCCCGCCTGATCCGGCGTAAGCAACGTCTCCTTAGCATGGGGACACCCGCCGCCGGCCGTCCGTTTTCCAACCAGTAAGGTAGTTGAGTGACTTTACCGCTGCACATCCCTGACTTCCACGGGTCCACGCCCGCCTCGCTCCGGCTCTTCACGTCCGAGTCGGTAACCGAAGGACATCCCGATAAGATCTGCGACCAGATCAGCGATGCGATCCTCGACGCCCTGCTGGCCAAAGACCCGGAGTCCCGGGTTGCCGTGGAGACGCTGGCCACTACCGGGCTGGTCCATGTCGCTGGTGAGGTCACCACCGACGCCTACGTCGAAATCCCGCAGATCGTCCGGGAAACCATTCTGGGCATCGGCTATGACTCCTCGGCCAACGGTTTCGACGGCGCCCGCTGCGGTGTGTCCGTCTCGATCGGCCAGCAGTCCAACGACATCGCCGGCGGCGTCTTCAATTCGCTCGAAGCCCGGGAGGGACGCCAGGAGGACGACTACGACCTCCAGGGCGCGGGTGACCAGGGCCTGATGTTCGGCTACGCCAGCGACGAGACCCCCTCGTACATGCCGGTTCCGATCTGGCTCGCGCACCGCCTTTCAGAGCGGCTCACCGAGGTCCGCAAGAACGGCGAACTCGCCTACCTGCGCCCCGACGGCAAGACCCAGGTCACCGTCGGCTACGACGGCGACCGGCCCGTCTCGGTCGAGACCGTGGTGATTTCCAGCCAGCACGCCGAAGGCGCCAGCCTGGACCAGCTCCGCGCTGACCTCGCCCACCACGTCGTGGACCCGGTCATGGCGCTGTCCAACCTGGACATCTCCCGGGCAAAGAACATCCTGAACCCGGCCGGTGCCTTCGTCATCGGCGGCCCGGTCGGCGACGCCGGCCTCACCGGACGCAAGATCATCGTTGACACCTACGGCGGCATGGCCCGCCACGGCGGCGGCGCCTTCTCCGGCAAGGACCCGTCCAAGGTGGACCGCTCGGCGGCCTACGCGATGCGCTGGGTGGCCAAGAACGTGGTGGCGGCCGGTCTCGCGAAGCGCGCCGAAATCCAGATCGCCTACGCGATCGGCCAGGCCCGCCCGGTGGGAACCTACGTCGAAACCTTCGGCACCGAGACCGTGGATCCCGCCCGCATCAGTGCCGCGATCGCCGAGATCTTCGACCTGCGCCCCCGGGCCATCATCGATGCCCTCGACCTCAAGCGACCCATCTACGCCAAGACCGCGGCGCACGGCCACTTCGGCCGCGAGGATCCCGACTTCACCTGGGAGCGGCTGGACCGGGTGGACGCGCTGAAGGCTTTCTTCAACGCCTGAGACGTCCGGACCCTGTCGTGGAGTGCAGTCTCGAAATGCTGTCTTGAATTAATGTCACTGCCCTGTGATGTGCTGTAGCCAGGCCGCCGATCCCGGCGGCCTGGCTATTCTTTGTTGGACCGGCGCTTCCTGGGCCGGAACTGACCCGTTGCTGAAGGGAGGACCCGCGCGATGAGCCCGATCCACGGCGCCGCAGCGCCGGACGAGCCCCTCCAGTTGTCGCTGCTCCAGGGCTTCCCGAGCTCCGCAGCCGCCTCCACCGGCCCACCCCTCGCCGCCCGGCTCCCGGTGGCCCGGGTGCGGCTTGAGTCGTCGCTGCCGCACCTTGACCGGCCCTTCGACTACAGCGTGCCCGCCGCGCTCGATGCAGCGGCGCAGCCCGGCGTCCGGGTGAAGGTGAAGTTCAACGGCCAGGAACTCGCCGGCTACCTGATCGAAAGGGTGGCGGAATCCGATGCCGGGCACCCCCTCGTCCCGCTGTTCAAAGTGGTCTCGTCCGTCCCGGTGCTGACGGCCGCCGTCGCGGATCTTGCCTACCGGGTCGCGGCGCGTTACGCCGGCAACGTCAGCGACGTGCTCCGCGTCGCCGTGCCGCCGCGGATGGCAAAACTGGAGAAGGACCTCGCTCCCGATGGATTCCTGGATCCGTCCCTCTTCGCCGACGGGGCCGACGACGGCGCGGGACCGGCAGTACCTGCCGGCCTGGAAGCGTCCAGCTGGTCTTCCTACCGCAACGGCCCGGCGTTCCTGCAGCACCTCAATGCCGGGGAGTCCCCGCGGGCCGTGCTCAACGCGCTCCAGGGTTTCGGGCCCGGAGGCTGGCCCCGCCTGATTGCCGAGGCCGTGGCAGCCGTGCGCCTGTCCGGCCGCGGCGCCATCGTTGTGGTGCCCGACTACCGGGACCTGGACCGGGTGGAGGCCGCCCTCCTGCAGCTCCTGCCGGCCGGGGATGTCGCCCGGCTCACCGCGGACGACGGCCAGACCCCGCGCTACCGCAGTTTCCTGCGCATCCTCAGCGGCGCTGCCGGGGTCGCCGTCGGCACCCGTTCCGCCGCCTACGCGCCCGTCCACAATCTGGGGCTGGTGGTCTGCTGGGACGACGGAGATGACCTGCACATCGAGCAGCGCTCACCCTACGCGCACTCCCGCGAAGTCCTGCTGCTGCGCGCCGGGCAGGAGGGTGCCGCCTGCCTGCTCGCCGGGCACACCCGGAGCACCGAAACGCAGCGCCTCGTCGAGGCGGGGTGGGCGTGGCCGGTGGAGGCGGACCGCGCGGTCGTCCGCCGCACCGTTCCGCGGGTGCTGAACACCGCGGACAGCTACGAACTCGAACATGATCCGCTGGCCAGGATTGCCCGGCTGCCGGGCGCCGCCTGGCGCGCCGCCAAGGACGGGCTCGAACGCGGCCCGGTCCTGGTCCAGGTGGCGCGGGCCGGCTATGCGCCGTCGCTCGCCTGCGACAACTGCCGCGAACCGGCGCGCTGCACCGCCTGCAGCGGGCCGCTGGCCATCGCCGGGGCCAGCGGGAGCTCCGCCGTGCCGCAGTGCCGGTGGTGTTCGACGCCGGCGCCGGCCTGGCGCTGCGGCACTTGCAACGGGGTCCGGCTCCGGCGGGGTGCCACCGGGGCGCTGCGCACGGCCGAGGAACTGGGCCGCGCCTTCCCGGGCAAGCCGGTCATCACCTCCTCCGGGGACCGGGTGCTGGCCACGGTTCCGGATTCGAAAGCCCTGGTCGTGGCCACGGTCGGCGCGGAACCCGTGGCGGCCGGCGGTTACGCGGCGGCACTCTTGCTCGACGGTGACTCGCTGCTGCGGCGTGAGAACCTGCGGGCGGGGGAGGACGCCGTCCGGCGCTGGTTCAACGCCGCGGCCCTGGTCCGGCCCGCGGGTGCCGGCGGTCTTGTGGTCATCACCGCGGACGACGCAGCCGGCGTCGGGGCCCTGCTGCGCTGGGACCCTGCCGGCTACGCCCAGCGGGAATTATCCCTGCGCCAGGAACTGCAGCTGCCGCCGGCTGTCCGGGTCGCGTCCATCACGGGCGGCCGTAACGCCGTCGGGCACTTCGGCCAGGCGGTCGAGCAGCAGCTGGGCACGCAGGGGATCGTGCTGCGGACCGCAGGCCCGGCTCCCCTTGTGATGGCCGGGGCCCCCGGCCCGGCAGCAGCCCAGGGTAAAGCCGGGGCTGCTGCCGATGAGGACGTGCGGACGCTGCTGTTCATCCCCTACGGCCAGGCCGCACAGGTCACCCGGGTGCTTCGCGCGGTCAAGGTGGCGGCCGCCGCCAAACGCACCGACGACCCGGTCCAGCTGCGGCTCGACGGCGTGGACGTGCTCTAGGAGTTTCCCGGGCCAAGGCGTACGCGGAGGATTCTCCCGAGGTCGCCGGAACGCTGCCGGTTCGCCGTTGCCAACCGGCGACCCCGCAGCGTATCGGCGAGTTCGGCGCGGATTCGATCTTTGCGCACGCTACTTCCGGGACGGTCCTTTCGGGAGCCCCGAGCGGCGTGCGCGCAGCGCCACGGCCTCCTCGGCGACGTCCACCAGCCTGCGGGCGGATTCGTCCCAGCTGAAGTCCGCGGCGCGCTCCACCGAGCGGCGGGACCGGCCCTTCCACAGGTCCGGTTCCTCAAGGGCCCGGACCGCAGCGGCGAACTCCGCCGGGGAATCTGGGTGGACGTAGCTGACGGCGTCGCCGCCGACTTCGCGGAAGATCGGGATGTCGCTGGCGATCACGGGCGTGCCGTGCGACATGGCTTCCACGAGGGGCAGGCCGTAGCCCTCTGCTTTGGACAGGCTGATCAGGGCCGTGGTGCGTCCCAGCATGGCCTCATACTCGGCGTCGGTCACGCCGTTATGGAAGACAATGCCGGTGCCCGCCGGTGCCAGGGCTTCGAGTTCGGCCCGGCGTTCGGGGGTGATCCGGCTGAGCAGGTGGAGGGTCATGTCCGGGAGTTCGGCCATGCCCCGGATCATGGTTTCCACGTTCTTGTACGGCATGAAGGAACCCATGTACAGCAGCGTCTTGTCCGCTCCCGCCCCGGGGTCCCGCGGTGTGTGCCCGTGCTGCGGGGCGTTCCCGACGATCCGGACGGGACGCCGGGTGAGCCGGTATTTCGAGATCAGCGCGGCGGTCGTGGAACTGATGGTGGCGACGACGTCGGCCCGGTTCAGCAGCAGCCGCTGCGGCCAGAAAGCCTTGTGGTACAGCCGCCAGAGGACCCGGACCGGGGCCGGCAGGAATCCGGGAGGAGCCGGGTGTTCGTAGTAGATCAGGTCATGCAGGGTCAGCACCAGGGCGTACTTCCGGCCCCAGCTGCCCATGGTCTGCATCGGACACACCACCACGTCGGCGCCGAGCTTGTTGACCTTGGCCGCGACGAACAGCTCGGCGGGGGACAGCGGGCTGTTGACCAGGGTGTACGGCACATCCGGGAGCAGGGCCAGCTGGCGGACGTCGCTGATCAGCATGGAGACATCCGCGATTTTGGCTGCCGCCTCGATCAGGCTGGAGCCGTAGCGGCTGATCCCGTCATGGTGGTCCAGCCGGGTGAAGCGGGCATCGATGAGGATTTTCACGCGGAATGGTCCTTCAGGAAGCAGCGGATGAAGTCGGCGGCGGGTTCCGGGGTTTCGTAGTGGATCAGGTGGCCGACATCCGGAATGACCTCAAGGTACGCGTCCGGCAGCACGGCCAGCAGCCGGTGCTGGTCCGGGAGGGCGGCGATCTCGTCCTTTTCCCCGGCGATCAGCAGAACAGGAAGGGTGAGGCTGCGGGCGACTTCCGCCACGTTGCTGCCGACCGAGGCCTTAAACGCCTCGAGCAGGCTCTCGCGGTCCGCGAACGCGGAGAAATAGGCGCTGTGCTGGGCATGCACAAACCGACGGAGCTGTTTGTCCCGGGTCTTCGCCATCGTCTCGCTCATGACCCTGACGATCAGCTGGCTGCGCAGCAAGCCCTGTCCCAGCCGGCGGGGAAGGCGCGCGGCAGCTTCGTAGTACAGGATCGCGAGTTTGGTCATGAGCCCCTTGGACCCCTCCAGGGCGGGAGCGGCGATGGGGTTGACCAGGATCAGCTCCGAGACCGTGCCGGGGTGGGCCGCCACGTAGTGGCTCGCGACTATGGAGCCAAAGGAGTGGCCCAGCAGGACCGTGTCGGGTCCGAGCCCCAGGGCCTCCATCAAGTCGGCGATGAACCGGCCGTAGCGCTCAACGCTGTGTTCGGCACCGACGAAAGCGGCGGAGCTGCCGAAACCGGGAAGGTCGGGCATGATCAGCCGCATCTCTGGCAGCTGGTCGGCCACGCGGAGCAGGCCGTGGTGGTCGCCCCGGAAGCCGTGGATGACCAGGATGGTCCGGGTTTCCGGCGTCACCCCGACCGGCTCGTAAGTCCAGTACGCGACCTTGGTGCCGTCGAGGATCACCTCGGAGGCGTGGGTGCGGGCTTCGAGCCCGGCGCTGAACAGGGGGGTGGTGGGGGAAGGCTCGGTGGCCACGTGGTCCATTCGATGAGTCCTAATTGACTGAGTCCGGGTTGGAGCCGGTGCGGAAGCCACGTTCCAGACCGGCCAGGGCGTCCATGGCGTCGTCGTCGAGGCTGAAGCCAAAGACGTTCAGATTTTCTTTGATCCGGGCGAAGGAGCTTGCCTTGGGGATGGTGACATTGCCGAGCTGGACATGCCAGCGGAGGATGATTTGCGCGGGGGTCCTGCTGTGCGCGGCGGCGAGGTCCAGCACCACCGGATCCTGCAGGACCTGGCCGCGGCCCAGCGGGCTCCACGCCTCGGTGGTGATTCCGAGCTCGCGGTGCAGGGTGCGCAGCTCCTCCTGCTGCAGCCAGGGGTGCAGTTCGATCTGGTTGACGGCCGGGACGACCTCCGCGGTCTGCAGCAGGCGGTCCAGGTGGGCCGGCTGGAAATTCGAGACCCCGATGGCCCGCGCCCTGCCTTCGCGGTAAAGCGTCTCCATGGCGCGGTAGCTCTCGGGATACAGCCCGCGCTGCGGACAGGGCCAGTGGATCAGGTACAGATCCACGTACTCCAGTCCAAGGTTTGACATGGACGTGTCGAAGGCGCGCAGCGTGGCGTCGTAGCCCTGGTCATCGTTCCAGAGCTTGGTGGTGACGAACAGATCCTCGCGCGAGAGCGAGGGGGATGATTCGCCGGAACCACCGCGGGCGTCGTCGGAGCTCATGAAACTCGACAGCGAGCCGATGCCCCGGGCGACGCCCGTCTCATTGCCGTACATGGCGGCGGTGTCGAAGTGCCGGTAGCCGGCCTCCAGCGCCATGGTCACGAGTCCGGCGGCATCGGCGGGTGGCACTTTATAGAGTCCGAACCCCAACTGGTCGATCAGGACACCGTTGTTAAGGCTGAGCCGGGGCGAGGGTTTCATAGCAACGACTTTACCGACTCCGCCGCCGGTACCACTCACGGCGGGCCGGTTCAGGACAAGCCGTCAAAGCTGACCAGCCGCCGGGCGCTGGCCTCGTCGAGGATCAGGTCAGTCGCCAGCCCGGCGGCGAGGGCGCCGCGCAGGCCGTTGATCTTGGAGGCGCCCGACACCACACAGATCCTCCGGCGCACCTGTCGCAGCTGCGCAAGGTCCGGGCCGGTGGAGCGCTCGTTGAGGGTGATGCCGTCCGAGGAGCCGTCGGCGCGGAAGAACACCGTGGCCACGTCGCCCACGACGTCGGAGGAGGCCAGGACCGTCAGGTCGTCTTCATCGAGGTAGCCGCCCGCGTAGACGTGGCTGGGGTAATCGGCGTCGACCGATCCGACGCCGAAAATGGCGATGCTCATGCGGGCCTGCAGTTCAAGGATCCGTTGCACACTGCGCTCATTCCACATGGCCCTTTTCGTCGCGGCGTGGTCGAAGAACGCCGGAACCGGGAACTGTTCCACCCTCGCCCCGTAGGCGCTGCCAAAGCGCCGCATGATGTCGGAGGCGTAGGTGATGCCCGTGGTTTGCATGTTGCCGGCCCCGTTGAGCTGGACGATCACGCTGTCGTGGGTGATCTTCCGGGTCAGGTGCCGGCTGACGGCGCTCAGGGTGGAGCCCCAGGCGACGCCGATGATGGCATTGGAGTCGACCAGCGGGCCGATGGTCCGCGCGGCCTGCATGGCCACGCGGTCCAGTGTTTCCGCCTCATTCAGGGTGTCGACCACCGGGACGACGTGCACATCGACCTTGTATTCGGCGCGGATCATGCTGGCCAGTTCGGGGCCCGTATCCAGCGGACTGCGGATCTGGATCTGCACCAGCCCCGATTCCCGGGCCGAGGAGAGCAGGCGGGACACGGTGGACCGCGACGTGCGGAGCTCCCGGGCAATCGCGTCCATGGTCAGGTCCTGCAGGTAATACAACTGGGCCGCGCGGAGGGCTTCAGAGCTGCGTGAGGGCGTCATCCCATTTCCGTTCTGCACGTTTGTGCATAGTGCTTGACTCCATTTTCCATTACTCCAAAGAATAGTGTTGAACGGCGCCGCGCCACGTGGCGCGCCGCACAGGACCAAACCCAAAGGAGCAGTTCTTGGGACAGAAGGATTCAGCCCGCAACCAGGCATCGGCCGGCCAGCGAGCATCGGTGCACAAGCTGCGGACGCGGCCCCACGCGCAGGTGCTGATCATCGGCGGTGGCATCAACGGAGTGGGCACGTTCCGGGACCTGGCCCTGCAGGGTGTGGACGTCGCCCTCGTGGAGCGCGGTGACTACTGCCAGGGGGCCAGCGGAGCCTCCTCGCACATGATCCACGGCGGCATCCGCTACCTCGAGAACGGCGAGTTCCGCCTGGTCCAGGAATCGGTGGTGGAGCGGAACCGGCTGTTGCGCATCGCCCCCCACTACGTGAAGCCGCTGCAGACCACCATCCCCATCTTCAGCACGTTCTCCGGCATCCTCTCCGCTCCGCTGCGCTTCCTGACCCACAAGCAGCAGGGCGCCCCCAAGGAACGCGGCGCCTTCCTGATCAAGCTTGGCCTGAGCATGTACGACTTCTTCTCCCGTGACGGCGGCACCGTACCCCGCCACCAGTTCCGCGGCCGCAAGCGGGCCCTGGCGGAACTGCCGCGCCTGCACCCGGGCATTAAGTACGCCGCCACATATTTTGACGCCTCCGTCCACAACCCGGAGCGCCTGACCCTGGATGTGCTGCAGGACGGTGAGAAGGCCGGCGCCGCGGGTGCCAGTGACGCCCGCGCCAGCAACTACCTCTCGCTCGTCTCCGTCCGGAACAGTGCAGGAGCCGGTCGTACCGGAAGCACCGTGGAGCTCCGCGACGAGCTCACCGGCGAGCTGTTCGATTTCACCGCGGACGTCATCGTCAACACCACCGGCGCCTGGGTCGACCAGACCAACCAGGCGATGGGCGCGGCGTCGGCCTTCATGGGCGGCACTAAGGGCTCTCACATCGTGCTGGACCACCCGGATCTGCTGGCGGCCTGCAACGGCCGCGAGATCTTCTTCGAACACACCGACGGCCGGATCGTGCTGATCTATCCGATGGGGGACCGGATCCTGGTGGGCACCACCGACGTCGACGCCGACATGGCTGAGGACGCCGTGTGCACCGAGGCGGAGATCGACTACTTCTTCGACCTGATCGGCCACGTCTTCCCGGACATCACCGTGGACCGGGAACAGATCGTCTACACCTTTTCCGGCGTCCGCCCGCTGCCCAAGCACGACGCCACCCAGCCCGGCTTCGTCAGCCGCGACTACCGGATCGAACGCCGCGACGGCGCCACACCCGGCACTGGAGCAGGACCGCGCGGCGGCGCCGTCGTGCTCAGCCTCGTCGGCGGAAAGTGGACCACCTTCCGGGCCCTCGCCGAACACCTGAGCAACGACGTTCTCGCCGAGCTTGGGATGGAACGGAAGGTCTCGACGGCGAAACTCGCCATCGGCGGCGGCGCCGGTTTCCCGGACAGCGAGGACGGCGTGCAGCGCTGGATCAAGGCGCACATGACCGCCGGACGCGACGCGGACCGCACCGCCGGACTGCTGACCCGCTACGGCACCCGCGCCGAGGAAGTCATTGGCTTCCTCGACGGCGCCCCGGGGTCCACCCCGGACCGGCTCCTGCACTCGACCCGGGAACTCAGCGTCCGCGAACTGGAGTTCATGGCCCGCAACGAACAGGTCGGGCACCTGATCGACGTACTGATCCGCCGCACCTCCCTCGCCTTCCGCGGGCTGGTGACCGGCGAGCTGCTGAACGAGGTTGCCGATATCCTCTCCGGCCCGCTGGGCTGGGACGCGGCGACGCGGTCGTCCGAGATCACCCACACTCAGGAGGTGCTCAAGCGGTTCCACGGTGTCCAGGTCCACAGCCTGGTCTCCTGATAGACCTCGGCGCCCGGACGGGGGACGTCCGGGCGCAAGGACTGCGTGGTTCCCTCGGGGACCGGCGCAGTGGCCGGCCGGCGGCATCAACGCGTTGCCGGCCCAACAGCCCTTCAAACTCGCGACGGGCTGACAACAGAAAATAGAGGAGTCAAAGATGTCTCTTGGAATAGTTTTCCTGTCCGAAGTATTCGGTACCGCAATGCTGACCCTGCTGGGTTGCGGCGTTGTGGCAAACGTTGCACTCAAAGGCACCAAGGGCAACAACGGCGGGTTCCTGATGGTCACCTGGGGATGGGGCATCGCCGTCTTCTCCGGCGTGTTCGTCGCAGCCCAGTCCGGGGCCCATCTGAACCCCGCCGTGACCTTCGGCCTGCTGCTCAACGGCAAGACGGAGTATGCACCGGGTGTCCCGGTCGACTTCGCCTCCACCCTCACCTACTTCGGCGGTGAACTGCTCGGTGCCTTCCTCGGCGCCGTGGTGATGTGGCTGGCCTACAAGCAGCACTTCGACGCTTCGGATGCGGAGCCCGCCAGCCAGCTGGCAGTGTTCTCCACCGGTCCGGCCATCCGTTCCGCCCCGTGGAACCTGATCACGGAGATCATCGGCACCTTTGTCCTCGTCTTCGTCATCCTGACCTTCGGCGGGACGCCTTCGGGTCTCGGCCCGCTCGCGGTGGCACTGCTCGTTGTCGGTATCGGCGTCTCCCTCGGTGGCCCCACCGGCTACGCCATCAACCCGGCCCGTGACCTTGGCCCCCGCATCGCCCATGCCCTGCTGCCCATGAAGGGCAAGGGTTCCTCCGACTGGAGCTACTCCTGGGTTCCGATCGTCGGGCCGATGGTCGGCGGAGGCCTCGCCGGTCTCGTCGCAGCAGTCGTGCCGATCATCGCCACCGCAGCCGCCTAACCCATCCACTACGCACTTATTCAACTGCCAGCCCAAGACAAGGACGTCAACATGAACCAGTACGTAATCGCCATCGACCAGGGCACCACCAGCACCCGCGCCATCGTGTTCGACCACAGCGGCAACATCGTCTCCTCGGGGCAGATGGAGCACGAACAGATCTTCCCGCAGGCAGGCTGGGTGGAGCACGATCCCGCCGAGATCTGGAACAACACCCGCGAGGTCATCGCCTCCGCGCTGTCCAAGGCGAACCTGACCCGCCACGACATCGCCGCCGTCGGCATCACCAACCAGCGTGAAACCGCGGTCGTCTGGGACAAGACCACAGGCAAGGCCATCTACAACGCGATCGTCTGGCAGGACACCCGCACCCAGTCGATCGTGGACGAGCTGGCCAAGGACGGGGGACCGGAGCGGTTCAAGCAGAAGGTCGGCCTGCCGCTGGCCACCTACTTCTCCGGCACCAAGATCAAGTGGATCCTGGACAACGTCGAGGGTGCCCGCGCCAAGGCTGAGGCCGGGGACCTGGTCTTCGGCAACACCGACTGCTGGGTGCTCTGGAACCTCACCGGCGGAACCGACGGCGGCGTCCACGTCACGGATGTCACCAACGCCTCGAGGACCATGTTCATGGACCTCGAGACGCTCTCCTGGGACCAGGAGATCCTGGACGCCTTCGGCGTTCCGGCCTCCATGATGCCGGCCATCAAGTCCTCCTCCGAGGTCTACGGCACGGTGCACACCTCACAGCTGCTGCGTGAGGTTCCGGTCGCCGGCATCCTGGGCGACCAGCAGGCGGCGACGTTCGGCCAGGCCGCCTTCGACGCCGGCGAAGCCAAGAACACCTACGGCACCGGCTGCTTCCTCATCTTCAACACCGGTGAGGAAATCGTCCACTCCAAGAACGGGCTGCTCACGACGGTCGGCTACAAGCTCGGCGACGCCGCCCCGCACTACGCGCTGGAAGGCTCCATCGCCGTCACCGGCTCGCTGGTGCAGTGGCTGCGTGACAACCTGGGCATGATCAGCAGCGCCCCGGAAGTGGAAACACTGGCGGCCTCGGTGGAGGACAACGGCGGTGTGTACATCGTTCCCGCGTTCTCCGGACTCTTCGCCCCGTACTGGCGTTCCGACGCCCGCGGCGCGATCGTCGGGCTGACCCGCTTCGTGAACAAGAACCACATCGCCCGGGCGGCGCTGGAGGCCACCGCCTTCCAGACCCGCGAGGTGCTCGACGCCGTCAACGCGGACTCGGGTGTGCCGCTGACGGAGCTGAAGGTCGACGGCGGCATGGTCGCCAACGATGCGCTGATGCAGTTCCAGGCGGACATCCTCGGCGTCCCGGTGATCCGGCCGAAGGTCGTGGAGACCACCGCGCTGGGCGCCGCCTACGCCGCCGGTCTGGCCGTCGGCTTCTGGAAGGACCTCGGCGAATGTTCGGCCAACTGGTCCGAGGACAAGCGCTGGGAGCCGAAGATGGATCAGTCCGAGCGCGAGCGCCAGATGCGGCTCTGGAAGAAGGCCGTCACCAAGTCCATGGACTGGGTCGACGAGGACGTGAAGTAGGTCCCAGCCTCTGTCGAGGGAGGCCGCACCCGCCCTGCCCGCTTCGCGGTGCCCACCACACCCTGGCGGGGTGCGGCCTCCCTCTCAGTTGCGGCCTCGATTCAGCCGCTCGTGCCGACTTACCCATCGCCCGTGGGCGGTGCGCTAAAGTAGAGCTATGCGTGCGATCCTCCTGCTTAGCTAGCCGCCCGGCATCCCGACGAGAACTCGGATTGCCGAGCGGCAGCCCCTCCGTGTCGAGGGGCTTTTGTGTGTCTGGACCCGTTTGGGCGGGCAGCAGGGGAGCGGGCGGGGCCGGAATTTTGCCCTCGCCCGTGATTTGACCGGAGATGACTCGACGGTACAAGACTTGACGGAACATAAGGCTTGACAGAACAGAAGAGGCCAGCAGTGAGCGTTCAGCCGGAGACAGAGACCGGAACACCAGCAGTCGCAGCGGAGACCCCCGAAGAGGGTGCCTACAGCTTCGCGGCCATGGAAGCCAAGTGGCCGCAGGTCTGGGAAGACCTCAAGGTCTTCACGCCCGTCGACGACGGTTCGAAGGAGCGGCGGTACGTCCTGGACATGTTCCCGTACCCCTCCGGAGATCTCCACATGGGCCACGCCGAGGCCTTCGCGATG
The DNA here is from genome assembly GCA_034376805.1 of Arthrobacter sp. Classification (GTDB taxonomy): domain Bacteria; phylum Actinomycetota; class Actinomycetes; order Actinomycetales; family Micrococcaceae; genus Arthrobacter. Next base: position 40,371 of record JAXMJF010000037.1, on the reverse strand, counting down.
GGCGACGTCGTCGCCCGGTACCTGCGCCAGCAGGGCTATGACGTGCTGCACCCGATCGGCTGGGATTCCTTCGGGCTGCCCGCCGAGAACGCGGCCATCAAGCGCAATGCCCACCCCAGCGAGTGGACCTACGCCAACATCGACACCCAGGCGGCGTCGTTCAAGCGCTACGCCATTTCCGCCGACTGGTCCCGCAGGATCCACACCTCCGACCCGGAGTACTACCGCTGGACACAGTGGCTCTTCAAACGCTTCCACGAGCGCGGACTGGCCTACCGCAAGAATTCCCCGGTCAACTGGTGCCCCAAGGACCAGACCGTGCTGGCCAACGAACAGGTGGTCAACGGTGCCTGTGAGCGCTGCGGCACCCCGGTCACCAAGAAGTCACTGAACCAGTGGTACTTCAAGATCACCGACTACGCCGACCGGCTGCTCGATGACATGGACGAACTGCGCGGGCACTGGCCCGAACGCGTCCTGGCCATGCAGAAGAACTGGATCGGCCGCTCCGAGGGCGCGCACGTCACCTTCGTGATCGAAGCCGACGGCGCCAAGCCCGCCCAGGACGTCACGGTATTCACCACCCGCCCGGACACCCTGTACGGCGCGACCTTCTTCGTCGTCGCCGCGGACGCGCCGCTCGCCGTCGAACTGGTCACCGAGGAACACGCCGCGGCCCTGGACGCGTACCGCGAACAGGTCAAGGCGCTCTCCGAAATCGAACGCCAGTCCACCGAGCGGGAAAAAACCGGTGTCTTCACCGGCCGCTACGCCGTCAACCCGCTCAACGGCGAGAAGCTGCCCGTCTGGGCGGCCGACTACGTGCTGGCGGACTACGGCACCGGCGCCATCATGGCCGTCCCGGCCCACGACCAGCGCGACCTCGACTTCGCCCGGACCTTCGACCTGCCCGTGCGGGCAGTGCTGGACACCGGCGAGGAGGATCCCGCGGTCAGCGGCACCGCGACCTCCGGCGAGGGCACCCTGATTAACTCCGGCGCCCTGGACGGCCTGCCGAAGGCAGAGGCCATCCCGGCCGCCATCGGGATCCTGCAGCAGCAGGGCACGGGCGAGAAGTTCGTGAACTTCCGCCTGCGCGACTGGCTGCTCAGCCGGCAGCGCTTCTGGGGCACGCCGATCCCGATCATCCACTGCCCCGCCTGCGGCGAAGTCCCGGTCCCGGACGACCAGCTGCCCGTCACCCTGCCGGCGGACCTGCGCGGCGAGGACCTGTCCCCGAAGGGCACGTCGCCGCTGGCCGCCGTCGAAAGCTGGGTCAACGTCGAATGCCCCAGCTGCCACGGCCCGGCCAAGCGGGACACGGACACCATGGACACGTTCGTGGACTCCTCCTGGTACTTCCTGCGCTTCGTCTCGCCGCAGTACACCGACGGCCCCTTCGATCCGGAGAAGATCAACCACTGGATGCCGGTCGGCCAGTACGTGGGCGGCGTGGAACACGCCATCCTGCACCTGCTCTACGCGCGGTTCTTCACCAAGGTCATCCACGACCTGGGCATGATCGACGCCGACGAGCCGTTCAGCGCGCTGCTGAACCAGGGCCAGGTGCTCAACGGCGGCAAGGCCATGAGCAAGTCCCTGGGCAACGGCGTTGACCTGAGTGAGCAGCTGGACAAGTACGGCGTCGACGCCGTCCGGCTCACCATGATCTTCGCCTCCCCGCCGGAGGACGACGTCGACTGGGCCGACGTCTCGCCGTCGGGCTCCGCGAAGTTCCTGGCCCGCGCCTGGCGCCTGGGCCGGGACGTCACGAGCGCCCCCGGCGTCGACTTCGCCACCGGCGACCGTGCCCTGCGCGCCGTCACCCACCGCACGATCGCCGATGCGGAAGCCCTGCTGGACCACAACAAGTTCAACGTGGTCGTCGCCAAGCTGATGGAACTGGTCAACGCGACCCGCAAAACGATCGACAGAGGCGCAGCCAGTGGCGCGGGCGGTGCCGATCCGGCGGTCCGTGAAGCGGTGGAGACGGTGGCGGTCATCCTGAGCCTCTTCGCGCCATACACGGCCGAGGACCTCTGGAACGTGCTGGGACATCCCGCCTCGGTGGCGAACGCCGGCTGGCCCACGCATGACGCGGCCCTCCTGGTGCAGGACACGGTGACCGCCGTCGTCCAGGTCCAGGGCAAGGTCCGGGACCGTCTGGAAGTCTCGCCGGAGATCAGCGAGGACGAACTGCGGGAACTGGCCCTGGCCTCCGAAAACGTCCAGCGCGCCCTCGACGGCCGCGGGATCCGCACGGTGATCGTCCGGGCGCCTAAACTGGTCAACATCGTCCCGGCCTGACCGGAAGCCGGCCGATACCGCGAGTCCGTCAGCAAGAGCAGACAGCAGGAGGTACTTCGTGCCCCACCGCGACCCCGCAGGGTGGCTGAAGGAGCGCCTCAGCGGGCTCCGGCAGGCCAAACAGTCCGCAGACGGCCTTTCAACCGCCCCCGCCGCCGTCGTGCGGACAGCCGTGGTCACGGACTCCGCCGCGGCTCTGCCGGCCGACTGGGTCCGTGCCGTCTCCGCCGACGGCGCGCTGACGGTCGTCCCGATGCCGGTGATGGTGGGTGCTGAAATCTATGGCGAGGGCGAGGACGACATCGCCGAGACGATCGCCCTGGCCCTGGCCAGCGGCAGGCCCGTCAAGACCTCGCGCCCTTCCCCCGGGCAGTTCGAACACGCGTACCTGGCGGCCCAGCACGGCGGCTTTGAGTCCGTCGTTTCGCTCCACATCTCCGGGGAGCTGTCCGGAACGGTGGACTCCGCCCGGCTCGCCGCCGCCCGCGTGGATATCCCGGTGGAGGTCCTGGACTCACGCACCGTCGGGATGGCGCAGGGGATGGCGGTCCAGAGCGCCGTTGCCGCGGCGGCGGAGGGTGCGGCCGCGGCGGACGTGCGAGGGGTTGCTGAGCACGAACTCGCCCGCACCAAGGTGTACTTCTACGTGCCGAGCCTGGAACAGCTGCGGCGCGGCGGACGGATCGGCGCCGCGGCGTCGCTCTGGGGGACCGTGTTCTCGATCAAGCCCATCCTCGCGGTGGAGGACGGCAAGGTCGTTCCGCTGGAGAAAGTGCGGTCGGCGGCAAAAGCCATCGCGCGGCTCCGGGAGATCGTCGTGGCGGACGCCGCCGGCCGGCCCGCAGGGCAGGCCCGGCTGGCCGTCCACCATTTCGGCAACCCGGCCGAGGCGGAACAGCTCGCGTCCCAGCTGGCCGAAGCCGTTCCCGGCTGCGCGCCCGTCCAGATCAGCGCCCTCCCGGCCGTGCTGGCGGCCCATGCCGGGCTCGGTGTGCTGGCAGTGATCGTGGGGGAGAACAGCACCCCCGCAGGCCAGGACGCCCCCGCCGCGCCGTAGTACGGCGCGGTTCCCGATGTCCACATAAGACGCGCTGGGCCTGGGCCGCGCGCCCAGTGGTTCACCGGTATCCACATAAGACGCGCTGGCCCTGAGCCGCGCGCCCAGAGCTTCGTACGATGGGCGCATGCCGCGCCACAACCCGGAAGACCTGCCCAGCACTGAGCCGGGCCGTGCCGGCCACAGGCTGGCGGCCGCCGTTCGTCCAGGCTCCGTTCGGCCAGGCTCCGGGACGGGCCTGCTCGACGGGCCGCCCTTCGTTTCCCTGTCCGCGGGACAGCGCGATCCCGGCCCGGACGAGTCCCCAGTCCGGAGCCCCCGGATCAGGTGGCGCACCGGCCGCCGTGCCGCCGCGCTGCTGTGCCTGCTGGCCATAGCGTTCCTTGGCTGGTTCTGGTGGCAGGCGGCGAACGCCACAGCGGAGGTCAGTCCGCTTAGTTCCATCCACCCCACGGAAGCCAGCGGGATGCTGGACCCCGAAGCCGAAACGGGAAACTCCACCGGACCGTCGGCCGCCCCGGATAATTCCCCCGGCGAAGGCGGAGCTCGTGGCATCGGGGACACCCGCGAAAGCATCATCGTCCACGTGGCCGGCGCGGTGGTCCGTGCCGGAATTGTGGAGTTGCCGCGGGGCAGCCGCCTGCACGAGGCCATTGCCGCTGCCGGCGGCGGTGCCCCGGGCGCAGACCCGGACCAGCTCAATCTCGCGGCCGTCCTCGAGGACGGGCAGAAAGTCCTGGTGCCGAGGGAGGGTGAAACCGTCCCGGCCGCGGCCGCCCCGACGGGTGACGTGGGCGCCAGCGGAAGCCCGGGCAGCGGCACCGCTCCCGCGGGGGGAAAGATCAACTTGAACACGGCCGGGGCCGAGGAACTGGCCACCTTGCCAAGGGTGGGCCCGGTGCTGGCGCAGCGGATTGTGGACTGGCGCCGGCAGCACGGCGACTTCCAGCGGGTTGAGGAGCTGGATGCGGTGGACGGGTTTGGGCCCAAGCTGCTCGAGGGCCTGCTGCCCCTGGTGCGGGTGTGAGGGCGGGGCCGGACGTGGAACGGACGAGTCGCTGGCAACGGTATGTTGATGCCGCGGTTCGCAGAACTGCCGGCAACCCCCGAACGCCCGGCAACCTCCCAACCCCCGGCAACCCCCGAACGCCCGGCAACCCCCGAACGCCCGGGCCCGCGCTGGCCCCGGCGGGACGCCCGCAAGCCGGGCGGCAACGGCGTCGAGGACTGGGGCTCCGTGTCCGGCTTCCGGCGTTCGCAGTCCCCGGGCACGACGTCCCGGCCCGGGAGGACACCTTCCGCCGGACCGATGTGCGCCTGGTCCCCGCCGCCTTGCTGGTCTGGGCAACGGCTGCTGCGGGACACCAGCTGCAACCTGCGGCGCTGGTTGCCCTCTGCCTGACCCTCGTGGTGGGCTCGGGCGTGCTGCTGCTCAGGGCGGCATCCACCGCCGGGGCACGGCGGCCCGCCGCGCCGGCGCGGCGAAGTTTCCACGCGACGATGGCTGCGGCCCTGCTTCTCGCCGCTGCAGCGGGTGGGCACGGCGCAGCCGACTCCTCCCGTCGGCACGAAGGTGCCGTGGCCGCCGCCGCGGCTGCTAACACAGCCGTTGCCGTGGAAGTGGAGATAGCGGGAGCGCCCCGGCAGCTCAGGGCGCCGGGGCGTTCCGGACTCGCGGACCGGTGGGCAGTCCCGGTCACCCTGATCGGCATGACCTTCGACTCGTACCGGGTGCACGCGCAGGCCAAGCTGCTGGTCCTGGGTGGCGCCGGCTGGGAACATGCAGCCCCGGGTCAGCGGATCCGCACGACCGGCAAACTCCAGCCGCCCGGGCCCGGCCAGCCGGAAGCGGCTGTCCTCTCGGCCAGCTCCGCGCCGCTCACGCTGGCGGGGGCCGGGACCTGGCAGCGGGGACCGGGCGAGCTTCGCGACCGGTTCACCGCCGCCGCCGGGCACTTCGACGGTGACGCCCGGGGGCTCCTGCCGGGCATGGTTACCGGTGACACCAGCTCCCTGGATGCGGAGCTTGACGCGGCCATGAAGTCCGTCGGGATGACCCACCTGACCGCAGTCAGCGGCGCTAACTGCAGCCTCATCCTGGGCGCCCTCCTGCTGGCCGCGCGCACCCTGCGGTTCAACCGGGCGTTCGCGGCGGTCCTCTGCCTGGCGGGGCTGGGCCTGTTTGTCCTGATGGTCGGCCCGGAGTCCAGTGTCCTGCGGGCCGCCGTGATGGGCGCCATCGGGCTTGTCGCCCTGGCCGGCGGCCGGCCCGGGCGGGGCTTGAGCTTTCTGTGCCTTGCCGTGATCGCCCTGGTGCTGGCAGATCCGGGGCTGTCCACCAGCTTCGGATTCCTGCTGTCCGTGCTTGCGACCCTCGGCATAGTCCTGGCGGGCCGGCCGATCATGTCCTGGTTCCCGCCGGCGGTGCCGCGCTGGCTCGCCGCGGGAGTAGCTGTCCCGCTGTCCGCGCAAGTCTTCTGCGGACCGGCGGTCGTCCTCCTGCAGCCGCAGTTCTCCACCTACGCCCTGGCCGCCAACATGGCCGCCGCCGTCCTCGTCGCCCCGGTCACGCTGCTGGGGACCGCGGCCGTGCCGCTGGTGCCGCTGGCCCCGGCCCTCGCCGCCGCGCCGCTGGGCATCGCCGCGGCCTTCGCCGCCGGGGTGGGAGCTATCGCCCGCTTCTTTGCCGGGCTGCCCGGCGCCGTCCTCCCGTGGCCGGAGGGGGCGTTCGGCGCGGCCACGATGGCACTCTTCTCCGCCTGCGCCCTCGCCGCCTGGTGGCTGCCCTTCCACCCCGCCCGCACCATCAACCTGGCCCGGTCGGCGCACGCCCGGACAGTCTCGCTGCTCCATCGGATCGCGCCCCCCGGAGACGTCATGCGGGCGCCGCCGGGAGGGGCCCGTCCCGGCTTGGTGCACCGCCCGGGCCGTGGCAGGCTTAGAGTCTGCAAACAATCTTCCGGGAGGAAACCTCAGTGGCTGCTGCCCAGACCCCACGCGCCCGGTCCGCCGCGTCGAACACTGCCACCTGGCGCGACGTGACCCCGGCCGCCGTCGTCCTGGTCGGCGGACCGGAAGACTATCTGGGGTCGCGTGCCATGGACCGCATCCGGGCGCAGGTGCGCGCCGCAGCCCCCGATGTCGAAGTCACCCGGCTTAATGCCGGCAACTACGAGCCCGGTTCCCTCGCCATGAACGTCAGCCCGTCCCTCTTCGGGGAGCAGAAGCTGATCGAGGTGGAAGGCCTGGAGGGCATGAACGATGCCTTCCTGGCCGACGGGCTGAAGTACCTCGCCCGGCCCGAACCCGACGCCGTGCTGGTTCTCCGTCACAGCGGCGGCGTGCGCGGCAAGAAGCTCCTGGACGCCGTCAAGGCCGGCGGGTGGCCGGTGGTGGACTGCCAGCCACTGAAGAAGGACGCGGACAAGATCGCCTTCGTGACGTCCGAGTTCAAGGCGGCGTCCCGGCGTATCGATCCCGACGCCGTGCATGCCCTGGTCAACGCCGTCGGCGCCCATCTTGCTGAGCTGGCCGCTGCCTGCAGCCAGTTGATCGCCGATGCCGCCACCGGGGTGGACTCCGCCATGGTGGACCGGTATTACGGTGGCCGGGTGGAAGCCACCGCTTTCAAGGTCGCCGACGCCGCGATGGCCGGCAACGCCCCGCTGGCGCTCTCCACCCTGCGCCACGCCCTCGACACGGGCGCGGACCCGGTGCCGCTGGTGGCCGCGCTGGCCTCGAAGCTGCGCACCCTCGCCAAGGTTGCGGGCGCCCATGGCTCCTCGTCGCAGATTGCCAAGCAACTGGGGATGCAGCCCTGGCTGGTCGAGCAGGCGCAGCGCGAGGTACGGCGCTGGACTCCGGAGGGGCTCGTCCGCTCCATCCAGGTGACTGCCGAGGCTGATGCCCAGGTCAAGGGCCTGTCCCGGGACCCGGTCTACGCCGTCGAACACGCCGTGACGGTGATTGCGACGTCCGTGCGCCGCTGACGCCGGGCTTCGGGTGCGGCGCTGACGCCGGGCTTCGGGTGCGGCTCTGACGCGGGCGTCGGTCGCGCGCTCCCGCCCGGCGGGTGCTGCCTGGGTCGTGACCTGCCGGGTCATGACTGGCGGCTTAACTGGAAGTGGCCGGCACCCGAGGGTGCCGGCCACAATCATCAGTTCAAGTGAACTGGAAACCTTTAGAGCGCGTTGACCTTCTTGGAGATGGCCGACTTGCGGTTTGCAGCGTTGTTCTTGTGGAGAACGCCCTTGCTGACAGCCTTGTCCAGCTTGCGGCTGGCGGAAAGCAGTGCGGCAGCCGCAGCATCCTTGTCGGTGGACTCAACGGCGGTGTTGACGGCGCGGATGGCCGTCTTCAGCTCGGACTTGACTGCGTTGTTACGCAGGCGAGCCTTCTCGTTGGTGAGGATGCGCTTCTTCTGGGACTTGATATTAGCCACGTGTGAACTCTCTTTTTCAATGCGGAAAATGGTCTAGAGGGCTTTCAGATTGGCCATTGACTGAGCGGCGTGGGGATACCTATGGCGACCAACCATCTGTGGCCGTCGACCTGCACGGACACACAGCTGTCAATAGTAGCAGAGTGGCCGGGGGAGTGGCGATTTAGCGGCGCTCAGCGCCAGCCGTGGCGGCTCTGCAGGGCGGCGGCGATGACGCTGAAGCTTCCGGCGTCGAGGATGGCGCCCTCGCGCCGGACATCCTGCGGGTTGATCTGCAGGATACGGTCCAGTTTCGCTTCGCTCGGACGCCACTGCCGGTCCCAGGGGCCGGTGCCGATGTCAACGTAGTCGTCCGCCCGGCGCGCGTCGCCGTCGTGGTCCTTGCTGGTCAGCATCAGGCCGAGCAGATAGCGGCCGCTGGTGCCCACCAGCAGCACTGGGCGGTCCTTGCCCCGGGAGTGGTCCTCTTCATACGGCACCCACGTCCAGACGACTTCGCCCGGCTCGGGACGGCCGTTGGGGGAGGGCGCGTAACTGACCTTTGCCGTTCCGCGGAAATCGCCGGGATACGCCCCGGTCAGGCCCACGGCGGCGCCACGCCCGGTCCCCGGGCGTCCGCCGGTCTTCGTGCCCGGCCGACCCGGCTGGGGCTTCGTTCCGGATTTGGCCCTCGTTCCGGGCTTGGCCTTGGTGCCGGCCGGCCGGGCTGTGCCGGAGCTGCCGGGCGCGGAACCCGGGCGCCCCTCCAGGAAGCGCAGGGTGCTGCGGATTGCATTGCCGATCGAGCGTAAGTTCCAGGCCATGGGGAAACAATACCGGCCGCCCGCCCGGGCAGCAGGCAGGCAGGCGGCAGACAGGCGGCAGTCAGGCGGCAGGGCAGCGGAGGGCGGTGGCCAGGGAGGGCAGGCTTCGCGCGGAGGATCGGGGGGCGAAGCGCGGGGGAGGATCCTGGGGCAACCACCGCACGAAACCAGTGCGGGAAACCATAGCCCGCAACGGACGGCGGGGATGCACCCCCATGGGCCCGGACGTGGGAGACTATAGGTTCAGAGATGCGGCACGCCGCGGGCTGGGACACCAGCCCCCGCGCCGATCTGTGCAAAAGCCAACAGTATTGCCAACAGTAAGGACCCTGCGTGTCTCCCATGGCCCGCACCGCCCCGGTGCCCGCGGCAACAGATCCGGACATCATCCGGAACTTCTGCATCATTGCGCACATTGACCACGGCAAGTCCACACTGGCCGACCGGATGCTCCAGTACACCGGTGTGGTCCAGTCCCGTGACATGAAGGCCCAGTATCTGGACCGCATGGACATTGAGCGCGAACGCGGCATCACCATCAAGTCCCAGGCAGTCCGTATGCCCTGGGAGCTCGACGGCGTCAGCTACGCGCTGAACATGATCGACACTCCCGGACACGTTGACTTCACCTACGAGGTCTCCCGCTCGCTCGCGGCCTGCGAAGGCGCCGTGCTGCTGGTGGACGCGGCCCAGGGCATCGAGGCCCAGACCCTCGCCAACCTCTACCTGGCGATGGAAAACAACCTCACCATCATCCCGGTCCTGAACAAGATCGACCTCCCGGCAGCGCAGCCCGAAAAGTACGCAGCGGAACTCGCCAACCTGATCGGCGGCGACCCCGACGACGTGCTCCGGGTTTCCGGCAAGACCGGCATGGGCGTCGAGGCCCTGCTCGACAAGATCGTCCGCGATCTTCCCGCCCCCAAGGGTGACCCGAACGCCCCGGCCCGCGCCATGATCTTCGACTCGGTCTACGACACCTACCGCGGTGTTGTGACCTACGTGCGTGTCGTTGACGGCATGCTGCACCCCCGCGAACGCATCCAGATGATGTCCACCCGGGCCACCCACGAACTCCTCGAGATCGGCGTCAGCTCCCCGGAGCCCACCCCTTCCAAGGGCCTCGGCGTTGGCGAGGTGGGCTACCTGATCACCGGTGTGAAGGACGTCCGCCTCTCCAAGGTGGGCGACACCGTCACCAACCTTGCCAAGCCGGCGACCGAATCCCTCCCCGGCTACGCGGATGCCAAGCCGATGGTTTTCTCCGGCCTGTATCCGCTGGACGGCACGGACTACCCGGTGCTCCGCGATGCGCTGGAGAAGCTGATGCTCAATGATGCCGCCCTGGTGTACGAGCCGGAGACGTCTGCTGCGCTGGGCTTCGGCTTCCGCGTGGGATTCCTCGGCCTGCTGCACCTGGAAATCACCCGTGAGCGGCTCGAACGCGAATACAACCTGGACCTGATCTCCACCGCCCCCAACGTGGAGTACGAGGTCACGCTGGAGGACAAGAAGGTCGTCCACGTGACGAACCCCAGCGAATACCCCACCGGCAAGATCGCGGAAGTCCGCGAACCGATGGTCGCCGCCACCATCCTGGCGCCCAACGAGTTTGTCGGCGCCATCATGGAGCTCTGCCAGAGCCGCCGCGGCGTCATGGGCGGCATGGACTACCTCTCCGAGGACCGGGTGGAAATCCGCTACCGCCTGCCGCTGGCCGAAATCGTCTTCGACTTCTTCGACATCCTCAAGTCCAAGACCCGCGGCTACGGCTCGCTGGACTGGAAGGCCGACGGCGACCAGGTGGCCGACCTGGTCAAGGTCGACATCATGCTCCAGGGCGAACAAGTGGATGCCTTCTCTGCCATCACACACCGCGACAAGGCTTATGCCTACGGCGTGATGATGACCGGCAAGCTGCGCGAACTCATTCCGCGGCAGCAGTTCGAGGTGCCCATCCAGGCCGCCATCGGTTCCAGGATCATCGCCCGGGAAAGCATCCGGGCCATCCGCAAGGACGTGTTGGCCAAGTGCTACGGCGGTGACATCACCCGAAAGCGCAAACTGCTGGAAAAGCAGAAGGAAGGCAAGAAGCGCATGAAGATGGTGGGCCGGGTCGAGGTCCCGCAGGAAGCCTTCATCGCCGCCCTCACCACGGACGAGTCCAAGGACAAGGCCAAGAAGTAGCGGTGCCAGTAATGACTGACCCCACGCAGGCGGGCCCGGACCGTGCCTAGCGCCCTGCCGCTGGGCGATCCGGCGCCACCGGACGGGCTGCTGCCCGCCCAGGCGCTGGACGGAGCCTCGGACCGGGCCTTCGGGCTGTATGTGCACATCCCGTTCTGTGCCGTGCGCTGCGGGTACTGCGACTTCAACACCTACACCGCCACGGAACTCGGCGGCGGGGCCTCCCAGGACGCCTACGCCGGCACCGCCATCGCGGAGGTCGACTTCGCGGCGGCCGCCCTGCAGAGCAGCGGCCTGCCGGCACGTCCGCTTAGCACGGTCTTTTTCGGCGGCGGAACACCCACGCTGCTCCCCGCCGCGGACCTGGCGAGCATCCTCACCGCCGCCATCGGGGCCTGGGGCCTGGAGCCCGGGGCCGAGGTCACCACCGAAGCGAACCCGGACTCCGTCACCCCCGCTTCCCTGCAACTGCTGGCAGACGCCGGCTTCACCCGGGTGTCCTTTGGCATGCAGTCGGCGGTGCCGCACGTCCTGAAGGTGCTGGACCGCACCCATACCCCCAGCCGGGTGCCCCAGGCCGTCCAGTGGGCCAGGGAAGCCGGCCTCGCCGTCAGCCTCGACCTGATCTACGGAACACCGGGGGAGTCGCTGGCCGACTGGCGCTACTCGCTGGAGACCGCACTGTCCTACGGTCCGGACCACATCAGCGCCTACGCGCTGATCGTCGAGGAGGGCACCAAACTCTCCGCGCAGATCCGCCGCGGCGAAGTGCCGGGAATCGACGACGACGACCATGCGGCCAAATACGAACTCGCCGACGAACTGATTTCGGCCGCCGGGCTCTCCTGGTACGAGGTCAGCAACTGGTCCCGCACCCCGGAGCAGGCCTGCCGCCACAACCTCGCCTACTGGCGGGGGGATGACTGGTGGGGAATCGGCCCGGGCGCGCACTCACACGTAGGCGGCGTGCGCTGGTGGAACGTCAAGCACCCCACCGCCTATGCCAACCGTCTGGGGTCCGGCCTCTCGCCGGCCGCCGGCCGGGAGACCCTCGATTCGGAGACCCGCAACGTGGAGCGCGTCATGCTGGAAGCGCGGCTGAACTCGGGACTGGAGATCGCCAGCCTGGGTGGACTGGGGGACACCGGGCGGCACGCCGTCGCCGGACTCATTGCCGACGGACTCGTGGATCCCGCGACGGCCTTCCATGGCAGCCTCGTCCTGACGCTCAAGGGCCGGCTGCTCGCCGACGCCGTGGTCCGCAGGATCCTGCCGGACTAGGTAACCCCTCTCTACCTGTCAAACCACGCTGAAACGGCGTGCAACGAGTCGTTCAGGCGTAGTGGATCAGGAAGGTTTCCAGGCAGGAGCCTTCGTCAGGCTCTCGCCAGTCCGCTTCTGCGGCGGGTATGTGGTGCCCGGCCGTGAATAGATACCAGTCCGGGAAGGGATCCACGGGCAGGTCCCCACCGGGGTCCGGGCCGGGATCCGCGGGCGGGTCCAAACCGGGGTCAGGTCCTGGGTCCGCGGGAAGATCCAGGTCGGGATCCCAGCCCGGCTCCACGGGCAGGCCTAGGTCTGTGTTCATGTCCGTGTCCGGACTATCGTGTGGCCATTGTGGTGGTTCCCAGTCCTGCTGTTCGCTGGGATAGGACCGCCCTGACGGTGAGGTCCAGCCCGGCGGTTTATCCTTGCTGGCCCCGGCCGGTGTCCAGGCCGAGCCGTGTTTCAGGCGGTGGTGCTTGGGGCAGGGCTGGCCCAGGTTGGTGATCCCGGTGGTGCCGCCGTCGGCCCAGGCCAGGAGATGGTCTGCGTCGTTGTCCAGGGAGTGGTTGTTGCATCCCGGGAAGGGGCATCTGCCGTCGCGGAGCCGGAGCCAGTGGCGCTGGGCTTTTGTGAGGCGGTAGCTGGTCCGGCCGATTTCCAGCGGGGCCCCGTCCCGCGGATCCGTCAGGACCCGGTAGAAGGAATCCGCGCCGTCGGCGACCAGTCGGCGGGCCATCGACGGCGGGATCGGCCCGTACCCGTCCAGCATGGCCGGTTCCTCACCGGCGCCGAGCAGGGTCAGGACCGGGACGGTGACCAGGACCTGCGCCCGCGGGACCGGCACACCCCCGGCCAGGCGGCTACCATCCGTGCCGGTGCCGGTGCCGGTGCCGGTGCCGGTGCCGGCGCCGCCAGCCAGACCGTGTCCTCCCTCGCTTGTGCCGCCAGCGGTCCCGGTGCCGCCTTCGGTCCCGTCGTTGCTGAGGAGCCAGGTGGCGGCGACGTCGGCGCGGAGCTGGGTCAGGGTCCGGGCCTCCTCCGGGACCTGGAGGGCGCGGGCGGCGGCGGTGATCCGTTCCCAGATCCCCGCAGCGGTGTCGGCCGGGAGGTAGGCGGAGAGCCAGGCCATCCCGTCCCGGTCCGGGCAGTACTCGACCCGCCGGTCCGCAACACTCTTGGTGTGGCGTATTTCGATGCTGACCGGATGGTGGCGTTCCCGCCACGTGCGGGCCTTGGCCCGGAACCGACCCGGGACGAGCTCCCCGGCCGGGCACCCCCGGGCCGGGTTAGGCGCGTCGGGGTCCAGGAAGTGCGCCTCCAGCGCCGCCGCCCCGGCCGGATCCAGGTTGCTGGTCTCGTCCACCATGATCCGGGCGTGGGCCCAGGAGATCGTCCCAGCCTGCAACGCCTCCAGGGTCAGCGGCAGCAATGTCGTCAGGGCCCGGCATTCAGACAAGAAGGCGCCGGCGGCGTGCTCACTGACGGTCAGGACACACGCGACCTCGGCCACCAACGCCATCTCCTGGACGGCGCGGTCCTGCGGGGACGACGCCGGGGACGCCAGGGCCCGGGTCGCCTCCACGTAGTCCGCGGTGAACCTGACCTTCAGCGCCGCGCTCCGGGCGTCCACCCGGGCCAACGCCGCGAGTCCGTCCAGGGACGCATCCGCCAGCTCCCGCAAGGGATCAGAGTCCTGCGGATCAGACTCGGCAGCCCGGATTGAACCACCGTCGGAAGGACCAGCGTCCCGCAGAACACCGCTACCAGGGGCATCAGGACGGTCCGCGCCGGAGCCGATGAAAGCAGCAAGCGCAGGAGCGGACGCGGCGATGGCCTCCAGGGCCTCCAAAGCCGCCCTGTTGTCCGCCCTCCATGCTGTCCTGCTGTCCACACTCAAAGCCTATGGGGAGCCACTGACAATTCCTGGTGCGGTTGCAGCGCCCGCCGTCGTCCGGTGGGCGCTTAGAGAATCTCCAGCTCCTGCAGGGTTTTCGCCATGCCTGCACCGTCGGGGGAGTAGATCCACGGAACGTTGGAGCCGGTGTGGTCCCCGGTTTCCGAGTGGCCACCTGCCAGGACGGCTTCGCTGGCGGAGAGCTGCCGGATGCCGATGGCGGCCACCCGGTCGCCGTGCTGCTGGGCGAAGCCTGAGTAGATCGCTTCGTCGTGCTGACCGTTGTCCCCGAAGAGCAGCCAACGCATGTTCGGGAACTCCTCGGCGAGCAGTTCCAGGTTGCGGCGCTTGTGCTCCTGGCCGCTGCGGAACCAGCGGTCATGGGTGAGGCCCCAGTCGGTGAGCAGCAGGGCGCCGGAGGGGTACATGTTCCGGGTAATGAAGCGCGCCAGGGTGGGGGCGGCGTTCCACGGCCCGGTGGACAGGTAAATCACCGGGGCCTCCGGGTGCTCCACCTTGAGCCGGTCCATCAGCACGGCCATCCCGGGCGTCGCCATCCGGGCGCGCTCGTTGAGGACAAAGGTGTTCCAGAGCGCAAGGAAGGGGCGGGGGAGAGCCGTGACCATGATCGTGTCATCGATGTCGGACACGATCCCGAGCTTGGTGTCGGGGGCAATGACGAAAATCTTTGCGGTGGCAGGCTCGGTCCCCTCGGCGCGGAGCACCGCGGTGTGCCAGCCCGGGGTGAGTTCGACCTGCACGACGGTGTCCACGAGTCCTCCGCGGTCCGCATGCACGCGGGCGGTTACCCCGCCGATCTCAATCTCCACCTCGGAGTACTGGATCGGGACGGACGTGAACGCCCGCCAGCCGCGGATGTTCTGGTTGCCGTTCTGCGCTGCCTGCTCAGTCCGGCTGCCGGGGTGGGGCCTGCTGGTCAGTACCACCCGGCCGAGCACCCGGACCCACGCCGTGGAACCGTAGCCTTGGTAGGCGACAGTCGTGGGGGCAAAGTCCCAGCGCCGGGCCGCCTTCAGGCGGGCACGATTAACGGTGTCCGAGACCAAGTGCGCCAGGCGAAAAGCCCGGTTGCCGGTGACTGGTTGCTGTCGGGGGGATTCCTGTGACGCCAATTCCATGCCTCCACTCTCCCACAAGGGCCCGTCCCGGCGCGGACTGTGTCCGGAAACGCCACGGCTTAGGCGGCGCCCAGCAGATCCCGCAGTGCCACGGCGTTACGCACGGCGTTCCCGCCGCCGTCGTTGTTGAAATACACAAAGATTTCCTTGCCGGCCGCCTGCCATTCACGGATCCGGTCCGCCCACCAGCGCAGCTCATCGTCCGAGTGGGAGCCGCCGTAGAGGTGCTCCCAGTCCGGGCCATGCAGCCGGAGGTAGACGAAAGGTGCGGTAGCACGGAGGACGCACGGGAGTCCGGCGCCGCTCATGACGCAGTACGCGGCGCCGTGCCGTTCCAGCAGCGCGTAGACCTCGGGCGCGTCCCAGCTGGCGTGGCGGAATTCCACGCTGACCCGGATCCAGTCGGGCAGCGCCGTCAGGAAGTACTCCAGCCGCGCGTCGTCCCGGGCGAAACCCGGCGGCAGCTGGACCAGCAACACCGCCCGTTTCTCACCGAGTTCGTGCCAGCAGCGGGCGATCCGCTCAATCCAGACCTCAGGGGAGTAAAGCTTCTTCCCATGCGTCAGTCCGCGGGGGGCCTTGACGGAGAGCAGGAACCCGGGCGGAAGCCGCCGGCGCCAGCTGGCGAAGGACGTGTCCCGCGGCCAGCGGTAGAAGCTGGCATTGAGTTCCACTGTGGTGAACCGGGCCGCGTAGTGCGCCAGCCGCTCCCGCGCCGGCAGCCCCGGCGGGTAGAGCACGTTCTCCCAGTGGTCATAGCTCCAACCGCTGGTGCCGATGTGCACTGTCCCGTGCTGGGTTGCGCCGTGGTCCATCCTGTCCCCTCTCCCGGCCGGCCGTGCCCTAGACTTCCCCGGCCCACTCGCCGGCGTGCGGGGCGAAGGCCTGCTCCCACCGCATCCGCTCGGCGTCCGGCAGCGGTCCGCGCGCGACGGCGGCCGCCGCAGCCTCAAGGTTCACTGCCCGGGAGGTCCCCACGATCGCGGTGCTCACACCGGGCGTGAAGACGGAGAACCGCAAGGCCGTTCCCTGCCAGTCATCGGACTCGGGCTCCAGCCCCAGCTGGCGAAGCCGCTGCCAGTACGTTTCGCCGTATACGCCGACCGGCCTTTCGCTGTGGCGCCAGGGCGCATTGGCGAGCGGACGTTTGGCCACGACGCCGAGGCCCCTCCGGGAGGCCTCCGGCAGCACCTCGCGCAGCGAGCGCTGGTCCGCCAGGTTCACCGAGGACTGGACCGCTCCGAAGACCCCGGCGCCCGCCGCCCAACCGAGCGCCTCGTTCTCGCCGCTGTAGCCGGGCACCCGGACTTTGCCGGCCTCGACACAGGAAAGCAGTGCTTCCACGGCGTCCCCGCGTTCCAGCACGGTGAGGGGACAGGAGTGCAGGAAGACGACGTCGATCACGTCCGTGCCCAACGTCTGCAACGCCTCGTCCACGCCGCCGGTCACCGCGGCGGCGCTCCAGTCCGTGGCGCCCACGACGCCGTAGCCAACCTTGGTGGAAAGGACCACCTCGTCGCGGTGCGCCGGAAGCCAGCGGCCGATCCGTTCTTCGGACAGGCCGTAGCCGCGCGCCGTGTCGATGAAGTTGATGCCGAGGTCCAGGGCCCGGTCCAGAAGTGCATGGGCCTCACGTTCCGTGACGCCGTCATAGCCGATGTGTCCGGCGCCGAATCCAAGGGCAGAGACCTGCAGGGGCGTAGTTCCGAAGTTCCGTTTCAGCATCTAAGGATCCTAGTACCGGGGGAATCCGGTGTGGCACTGTATGTCCCATGTCTCGCATCGAGGATTACGCACTGGTCGGCGATCTGCACACCGCGGCCCTGATCAGCACCGAGGGTTCGATCGACTGGCTCTGCCTGCCCCGCTTCGACTCGCCGGCCTGCTTCAACGCGTTGCTGGACACTCCCCGGGCCGGGCGCTGGCTGCTGGCGCCGGAGGGCGGCGGCGAATGCACCGGAAGGCACTACCGCAAGGGAACGCTCGTTCTGGAAACCGAGTGGGAGACGCCCTCCGGAAAGGTCAAGGTCATTGACTTCATGCCGCCCCGCGACGCGGTGGCGGACATCGTGCGTATCGTCGTGGGCGTCCGCGGCACGGTCAGGATGCGCGGTGAACTGGTCCTGCGTTTCGACTACGGCCACATTGTCCCGTGGGTCCGCCACGACGATCACGGGATCCACGCGATCGCCGGTCCGGATGCCGCGTACCTCGTGACCGAGGCCCCGCTCCGGGGCGAGCGACTGCGTACCCTCAGCGACTTCACGGTCAAAGCGGGGGACCGGGTGCCGTTCGTGTTGACCTGGGCGCCGAGCCATCTGGACCGTCCCCGGGCCGTGGACCCCGAACTGGTCCTGGCCTCGACGGAGGAATTTTGGCGGCACTGGTCTGCCCAGTGCACGGTCACCGGGCCCTACCGCTCGGCCATTCAGCGTTCGCTGATTGTATTGAAAGCGCTCACCTTCGCCCCTACCGGAGGGATAGTGGCAGCCGTGACGACCTCCCTGCCCGAGGAACTCGGTGGCGAACGGAACTGGGACTACCGGTTCTGCTGGCTCCGTGACGCCACACTGACGCTCCAGGCGCTGCTCGCGGCCGGGTACACGGAGGAGGCCGCATCCTGGCGGGACTGGTTGCTGCGGGCAGTGGCGGGAGACCCCAAGGATCTGCAGATTATGTACGGCATCCATGGCGAGCGGCGCCTGCCCGAGGTGAAACTCCCCTGGTTGCAGGGGTACGAGAATTCCGCACCGGTCCGGACCGGGAACGGCGCGGCCGGGCAGCTCCAGCTCGACGTCTGGGGCGAGGTCCTTGACTGCCTGTCCCTGACCCGGAATTCGCTGCTGACAAGTACCGACGAATCCTGGGACGGGCAGCTCGCCCTGATGGAGCATCTGGAGACGGCCTGGGACCGGCCAGACAACGGGCTCTGGGAGATGCGCGGGCCGCGGCGGCACTTCACCCACTCCAAGGTGATGGCCTGGGTAGCGGCCGACCGCATGGTGAAGGGTGTCCGGGATTTCGGCCTGGCCGGCCCCGCGGACCGCTGGGAGGAGCTCCGGGACACTATCCGCAACGACGTCATGGCCAACGGGTTCGATGCCGACAGAAACACCTTCGTGCAGTCCTACGGGCGGCCAGAGCTGGACGCGAGCCTGCTGCTCATCCCGCGGGTCGGGTTCCTGGCCCCGGATGACCCGCGCGTGATCGGAACGATTGACGCCGTCCAGCGGGAACTGACCCATGACGGCTTCCTGCGCCGCTACAAGCCGGCCGAATGTGACGACGGGCTGCCCGGCGGGGAGGGAGTATTCCTCGCCTGTTCGTTCTGGCTGGTCGAGGCGCTCCTGGGGGCTGGCCGGCACCACGAAGCGCGGGAACTGTTCGAGCGGCTGCTGGCGCTTCGCAACGACGTCGGACTCCTCAGCGAGGAATGGAGCATCGAGGCCGGACGGCAGTTGGGAAATACGCCGCAGGCGTTTAGCCATTTCGCCCTCGTGATGAGCGCGCTGGAACTCCAGGAGGACCACGTGCGCCGCAGCGACTCGCCGACCCCGGGGCGTTGATTCGCAAAGCCGAGCCGGCGCGATGCCTGCGCTCCATCAGCCAGTACCAGGGTTTTCGTCAAGACCTTAGATAAGTATACTTACTAATACCCCAGCGCGGGGTAGAGGATTAAAGGAGTGTGCGATGGCTGGTTATTTCGAGCTCGTGGACGCGCCCGACGGCGGCTACCGGATTCGGATGCTTGACGGGGCAGGAGGCCTGATGGCTATTTCGGTCACGTTTCCGACGAAGCGGGCAGCAGTGGCCGGAATAGCCCAGGCCCGCGAAATAGCCGGCACCGGGCTCATCCGGGACCGCAGCGTCGGCGGGCAGGCCGCGCCGTCGGGGCCACTCTCCAGGGTGTCCAGGAGGACCGCCGGAGGCGCCGGCCGTGGAACCTCCTTGTCCGGCGGATCGCTGGCTGCCGGTAAACGGGCCCGCGCACACCACTGACCTGTGTCCTGACCGTGCCCTTCGCCTTGGCCCCGCAGACCGCATGATCCCAGTCCAGCCCCGTGACCGGCGCCAGGCTGCCGTGCTGTTCGACGTCGACGGCACCCTGGTTGACTCCGTCTACCTGCACACCCTGGCCTGGTGGCAGGCCTTCCGGCAGGCCGGTTATGACGTGCCGATGGCGAGCATTCACCGCTCGGTCGGCATGGGCGGTGGCAGGATCCTGGCCGGGCTGCTGCCGGCTGGCCGGGACAAGGACGAGGACGGCGCGATCATGGCCTCGCACGCCGCCGTGTTCGGCACGTTCTGGCCCGCCCTGCGTCCGCTGGATGGTGCCCGCGAGCTGCTGGCGCGGTGCCACGACGTCGGACTCGCCGTGGCGCTGGCGTCCTCCGCCAGGCAACGGGACCTCGAAGTGCTGCGGGCCGTGATCGGCGCCGACGCCTTCATTGACGCGGCCACGAGCTCGGCTGACGCCAAGGAGAGCAAGCCGGCGCCGGACATCCTCGTGGCCGCCCTCAGCGCCTTAGGCGTGCCGGCATCGAACGCCGTCTACGTGGGCGACGCCGTGTGGGACATCTACGCCGCCGGGAACCTCGACATCCCGGCCATCGGACTGACGTGCGGCGGCACCAGCGCAGCGGAACTCCGGGACGCCGGCGCCGTCGAAATCTACTCCAGCCCCCGGGATTTGATGGAAAACCTCGGGGACAGCGCGATCGGACGGCTCGCCGCCCACGTCCGCCCGGGCGGGCGGATTGGCCCGCGGACGTCAGGCGGCGAGGTTCCGCCGCCCCCATGCCCTTAACCAGCCGCTACAGTGTGTCCATGAATCCATCCGGGGATCAGGAATCCGCACCGTTCAAGCAGGGGCGGCTGGCCCGGCTCGCTGTGCCGCTTCTGGCCGTGGCCCTGCTGGCGGCGGGTGCGGTCTTCTGGTCGCTGCCGGTGCGCCAGGAGCAGTTCGGCTGGTTTGCCTACGCCCCGCTGTCCCAGCAGACGTTCGCCGCCCCGGGCCTGTTGATCATGGATGCGGAGAAATGGGCGGGCGTCGTACTGGTCGGTCTCGGACTGTTGACGCTCGCGTTCTGGACGGGCTTCCGCGCTGGCCGGCGCGCCAGCCGGCACTCCGGCTGACGCGGGGACGGCCAGACCTTTCGCCATGACACGTCGCCGCAATGTTGGCGCGGAACACTGTCCTGGTGCAGAAACTCGGCATACGCTAGCCGGATGACACGACAGCACCTGCCCGGCCGAGTAGCCGTAGTAACTGGCGCAGGCTCGGGGATCGGCCGGGCGGTCGCCCGGCTCATGCTCGCCGACGGGTACCGGGTGGTGCTGGCCGGCCGGCGGGAATCGCAGCTGCTCGAGACCGGGGCCGGCCATGCCCAGGCTCTCGCCGTTCCCTGCGATGTCACCATGCCCGACGACGTCGAGCGGCTTTTCGCCGCCGCCCTCGAGCGTTGGGGGCGGGTGGACGTGCTGTTCAATAATGCCGGTGTGTTCGGTCCGGCCGCCTCCGTGGACGAGATCAGCCTCGCGGACTGGGATGCCACGGTGGCGGTGAACCTGACCGGCTCCATGCTGTGCGCCGCGGCCGCCGTCCGGGCGATGAAGGCACAGTCACCCCAGGGCGGACGGATCATCAACAACGGTTCGATCGCCGCGCATTCACCCCGGCCCCGGACAGTGGCCTACACCGTCACCAAACACGCCATGACCGGGTTGACCAAGAGCATCGAACTCGACGGGCGCGGTTTCGGCATTAGCTGCGGGCAGATCGACATCGGCAACACGGCCACGGAGCTGATGGACACGATCGGTGTCGGTTCCGGAGCGGTCCAGGCCGACGGCAGCAGCCGCGTGGAGCCGACCTTCCCGGTCGAGGACGCCGCGCGTGCGGTGTTGCTGATGGCCGGGATGCCGCCTTCCGCCAGCGTCGGATCCCTCGTGATCACCGCCGCCGGGATGCCGTTCATCGGCCGCGGCTAGCCCGGGCGCAGCCGCCTAGAGCGGGAGCAGACCGGACAGGTCGGCGCGGAGCCCGGACGCGGCCACCCGGCCGGCGTCGACGGCGTCCGCCCAGCTCAACTGCCCGCTGACCATCGCCAGCCAGGTGGCGGCGTCGCACTCAATAACGTTCGGGGGAGTGCCGCGGGTGTGCCGGGGGCCCTCCACACACTGGGTGACGCCGAACGGCGGGACGCGCACTTCCACTGAATTCCCAGGTGCCCGCGCGGTGACCTCCTCCAAGGAGTAGCGCACCGCCGTCGCGAGCGTGCTGCGGGGGATCCGGGGGCCGGCTTCGGGGCTGGCGGCATCTGCGGCGTCCGGCCCGGGGGCGGTGGCTGACTGCCAGGCGGCGAGGGCTGCCCGGCCCTCGTCGAGGGCTATACGACGTCGTGGAACGGCCATGGTCAGTCGAGCAGGGCCGAGACGGCGTGGCCCAGGCGGAGTTTACCCACCGGGCGGCCGCCGCCGAGCACTGGGGTGACCACTTTGTCCAGGACGCTGGCCACTTCCGGGACGTCAACGGCGCCAGCCGCCGCCAGCAGGGTCAGCCCGACGAGCGTGGTGGCCCGGATGTTGCCGTCGAGGATCTTGATGGCGACGGAGGCGCCCGTGGGGGTGGCCATCACCAGCACACCCTCGGCGCCGATCTTGGCGAGGATGCCGAGGTCGTCCATGACGATCGTGTTGCACTCGCCCTTGCCCTGCACGGCCCATGGGTAGTCCAGCATCGACGTCGCGATGGTGGCGGCGCGGGCGTTGGAGTTCTTGTCCCCGGGGGCTTTGGCCAGCTTGGAGAAGGCCCGGGCCAGTCCGGTCAGGGAGACGGCGGCCACGGGAGCGCCGCAGCCGTCGATGCCGAGGTGGGCGATGCTTTCGCCGCAGTATTCCTCGATGACGGACCGGATGCGCTGCTGCAGTGGGTGGTTGGGCTCGAGGTAGCTGTTGGTGTCCCAGCCGTTTTCGGTGCAGGCCCAGAGAAACGCGGCATGCTTTCCGGAGCAGTTGAAAGCGAGCTTGGACTTGCCCCGCTCGGCGCGGACCAGCCAGTTCCGGGCGGTCTCGTCTTCGGGCCAGGCTGTTGGGCACTGGAGCTGTTCTTCCCTGACGCCGGCGGCCTTGAGCATGCCTTCGACGACGTCCATGTGATCCAGTGAGCCGACGTGGCTGCCGCAGGCGATCGCTGCCTGTGCGCCGCGCAGGGGCACGCCGGACTGCATGGACGCGAGGGCCTGCAGCGGCTTGAGTGTGGACCGGGCGTAGATCGGGGTGGTGATGTCGCCCAGTTCGGTGACGACGGTGCCGTCCCCGGCAATGAGGACGGCGGAGCCGATGTGCCGGGATTCCACAAAGCCGCTGCGTTCAACGACGGCCAGTTCGACGGCGGACTCGACGGTGAAGGTGGCGTGTGAATTCAGGGGCATGCAGCAAGTCTATGGTGCCTGGCGGTGATACCCCGTTATTCCACGGTCACCATCAGCGACTGCCAGCCGGAGGCGCCGTCGGGCACCGGATCCGCGCGCTGGTCCGTCTGGACCTCACCGGTTCCGTCCGTGGCGCGGGCCTTGATGTAATGCGGGCCCGGGGTGGCTTCCCAGTCGAAGGACCACTGCCGCCAGGTGATGAGGGAGGCCTCCGTGGAGAGGACGGCCTCCGTCCAGGGCCCGTTGTCGATCTGCACCTCGACCTTGGTGATGCCGCGCGTCTGGGCCCAGGCGGTGCCCCCGATCGCCACCCGTCCGGCCGGAACCTTCGCGAAGGACTTCGGGACTTCCACCCGGGCCATGGTCTTGATGGGGCCGCGCTCGGACCAGCCGCGCTGCGTCCAGTAGGCCTTGCTGTCCGCGAAGCGGGTAACTTCCAAATCCACGACCCATTTGGTGGCGGAGACGAAGCCGTACAGGCCGGGGACGACCATGCGCACCGGGTACCCGTGTTCGAGGGGGAGCGCTTCGTCGTTCATGCCGAACGCCAGCATGGCGTCGCGGTCGTCCTGGAGGACCTCGAGCGGGGTCGAGGCGCTGAAGCCGTCGATCGAGGTGGAGAGCACCATGTCTGCGCCGTCCTTGGGCCCTGCCATTTTGAGCACCTCGCGGATGGGCATGCCCAGCCATTTGGCGTTGCCGGCGAGGTTTCCGCCGACCGGGTTGGACACACAGGTCAGCGAGACGTGTGATTCGATCAGCTCCGCGTCGAGCAGGTCCTGGAAACTGAGCCGGATTTCCCGTTCCACGAGGCCGTGGACGCGCAGCTCCCAGTCCTGGGCGTTGATTTCGGGCACGCTCAGGGCGGTGTCAATGCGGTAGAAGTCGTTGTTGGGCGTCAACCATGGCGTGACCCCGGGAGCCTTGGACTGCACTCCGGCGGGGACCGCCGGGGCCGGTTTCGCCGGCGCGGGAAGCTGCAGGGCCTCGCGCGCCTGGGCCACGTTGCTGCGGGCCGCGCTGAGCAGTCGCCCGCCGGTGGCGGCGATGGCCGAGGCTGCGGCGGTGACTCCAGTCGCGGCGAAGAAGGCGCGGCGGCTGGTGGCGGGGCGTTCCGGTTCCTTGGCGGCAAGGTCAGAGTCCATGTCCGGCCACTGCTGCATCCGCCACAGCCGGGTGATCAGGAAACGGAGGACAAGCAGCCCTGCCACGGTGCCGATCACTGAGGGAACCGCGTCCAGCGGCTCTACCCCGGCCCGCGTGACGACGGCGCCCACGATCACCGCGCCCATCAGCAGCACGCCGGCGACGCCGAGGGCCCATTTGCGGTACGCCACGATGCCCAGGACACAGGCGAGCAGCAGGATCGTCACCGCCATGCCGACGAACAGGGCGAGCTTGTCATTGGTGCCGAAGGTGGCGATCGCAAAATCCTTCAGCCACGACGGCGTGAAGTCGATGAAGGTCGAGCCGAGGGCGATCACCGGCGTCGCCCGTGCCGTGAAGAACGCTCCGACCAGTTCCGCAACGGACAGGACGACGGCGGCCGCAGCGACCCCGGCCAGCGCGGCAAGGACGGTGGGGCCGGTCAGCCGCTTCGAGGCTGTGTGCTGGCCGGGCCGCTTCTGGGCGGGCTTCTCTATCCTGAGTTCTTCCGCGCGGGGCGTCTGCATGCTGGGCTTGTCCATACTTGGTCTTCGAAGCAGTACGGGCCGCGGATTGGCCGCCGGGGTGGCGGCACCCCTGCGGGACATGCCCTCCCTTGGGGCTTAGGGATGGGCATGTTGGCATTATGTCCGGTGGGCGCGGCCAGGACTGGGCATGTCCAGTGGGGCTGACTGCGGCATCGTGGGACATGCCCTCCCCTCGGATGCAGGAATGGGCATGTTGGCATTATGTCCGGTGGGCGCGGCCAGGACTGGGCATGTCCGGTGGGGCCCGCGGTGGGCGCGGCAAGGACGGGGCATGTCCATCGGTGGTCACAGCTTAGGAGCCTGCACGGTCCACAAAGTACCCTTGGGAACTGTGAAGGTACTTGTCATCGGCCCCGGCGGCCGCGAACACGCCATTGTCCGATCCTTGCTTGCAGACCCGAACGTGTCCGAGGTCCACGCGGCCCCGGGCAACGCCGGCATCAGCAAACTGGTCCCCACACACGCCATCGACGCGAACGATCCCGACGCCGTCGCGGCCCTGGCCACCAAGCTCACCGTTGACCTTGTGGTGGTCGGCCCCGAGGCCCCGCTTGCCGCCGGAGTGTCCGACGCCGTCCGCGCCGCCGGCATCCCCGTGTTCGGCCCCAGCAAGGCGGCGGCCCAGCTCGAAGCCTCCAAGGCCTTCGCCAAGGAGGTCATGGCCGAGGCAGGTGTCCCCACCGCCATGGCCCGGGTCGCCGGCAACGCCGAGGAAGCCGCGGACGCGCTCGACACCTTCGGTGCCCCCTACGTGGTCAAGGATGACGGTCTCGCCGCAGGCAAGGGCGTGGTCGTCACCAACAACCGGGACGAGGCCCTGGCACATGCGCAGAGCTGCTTCGATGCCGGCGGCACGGTGGTGATCGAGGAATTCCTCGATGGCCCCGAGGTCTCGGTCTTCGTCCTCTGCGACGGCCTTAACACCGTCGCGCTCTCCCCGGCCCAGGACTTCAAGCGGATCTTCGACAACGACGAAGGCCCCAATACCGGCGGCATGGGCGCTTACACCCCGCTGGAATGGGCCCCGGAAGGCCTCGTCCAGGAAGTCCTCGACCGGGTCGCCCAGCCCACGGTCAACCAGATGGCGCACCGCGGCACCCCGTTCGTCGGTGTCCTGTTCGTCGGCCTGGCCCTGACCTCGCGCGGCACCCGCGTGATCGAATTCAACGTCCGCTTCGGCGATCCGGAAACCCAGGCCGTCCTCGCCCGCCTCAAGACCCCCCTCGGCGGGTTGCTGATGGCCGCCGCCAAGGGCGAACTGGACAAGGTCCAGCCGCTGCGCTGGTCGAGGGAAACCGCCGTCGCCGTCGTCGTCGCCGCCGAAAACTACCCCGACAAGCCGCGCACCGGCGACCGCATCCGGGGGCTCAAGAAAGCCGAGTCCGTCGAGGGCGTCCACGTGATCCACGCCGGAACCAGGCTCGACGACGAAGGCAAGGTAGTGTCCGCCGGCGGACGGGTTCTCGCCGTGGTGGCACTCGGCACGGACCTCGTGGAGGCCCGGGAACGGGCGTACGACGGCGTTGAACTGGTCCATCTGGAGGGCAGCCAGTTCCGGACCGACATCGGCGGCAAAGCGGCCCGCGGCGAGATCAAGGTGCAGACGCCCGGCGGCCCCGCCGGCACGAAAGCGAAGGCCTGAGCATGTCCACCCCCGAATCCTCCGTGCCGGAAGCCACTGCACCCGCCTCGGCTGCGCCCAAGGGCGGCCTGGACACGGCAACCTTGGACCTGCCCGGCTGGAAGCACATTTACTCCGGCAAAGTCCGCGACCTCTACGTACCGGCGGACGAGTCCATCACGGAGCGCATCGGCCAGGAGTGTGTCCTTGTCGTGGCCAGCGACCGGATCAGCGCCTATGACCACGTCCTCGCCAGCGAGATCCCCGACAAGGGCCGAGTCCTGACCCAGCTGAGTCTCTGGTGGTTCGAGCAGCTCGGCGTGGAGCACCACGTGCTCGCGTCCACGGTCGAGGCCGGTGTGCCCGCCGCCGTGGAGGGCCGGGCGATGATCTGCAAGAAGCTGGACATGTTCCCGATCGAATGCATTGCCCGCGGCTACCTCACCGGCTCGGGCCTCCTGGAGTACCGGCAGTCCGGCACCGTGTGCGGCATCCCGCTGCCCGACGGACTGGTGGACGGGTCCCGGCTGGATGCGGCCATCTTCACCCCCTCCGCGAAGGCTGAGGTGGGTGAGCATGACGAGAACATCACCTACGACGCCGTCGTGGAAACCGTGGGGGAGGACATCGCCTCCCGGCTGCGGGAGCTCTCTCTGGAGATCTACACGAAGGCCGAGGAGATCGCTCGCGGCCGCGGCATCATCCTTGCCGACACCAAGGTGGAATTCGGCGTTGACGCCGCCACCGGCGTCATCACGCTCGGCGACGAAGTGCTGACCCCGGACTCCTCCCGGTTCTGGGACGCGGCCACCTATGAGCCGGGCAAGGCCCAGCCCTCCTATGACAAGCAGTACGTCCGTGACTGGCTGACCTCGGCTGAATCCGGCTGGGACAAGTCCTCGGACGTGGCACCGCCGGCGCTGCCCGCCGACGTCGTCGCCCGAACCCGCAGCCGCTATGTCGAGGCCTTCGAAAAGCTCACCGGCCGGACGTTCGCCTAGGCCGCCGCGCGGGCCGGGCCGGCTAGGTTCCGGTGGACGAGGCGGCCTGCGCGCGGCGCTGGGCGAGCCGGATTTCCAGCACGGCGTCCATGGCCTGCTGGACCCGGTCCGAGGCGCCGGCTGCGCTGAATTCCTTCTGGGCTTCCTGGAGATAGACGAGGGCCTCGTCGGATTCGCCGGCAGCCTTGAGCGCCTTGCCGAGCAGCAGCGCCACCTCGCCGGCTACGTGCTTGGCGAGCGCATCCTTTTCGGCGTGGATTTCGCGCAGTTTCTGCACTGCTGCCACGATGTCACCGGTCAGGTAGAGCCAACGGGCCCGGATGAAGGCGACCTCGAGCTGGTCCGTCTTGTTGCCGCCAACAATCGAGAGCGCCAGCTCGGCGCGCTCGATCGACGTCAGGGTCTCAGGCTCCACGATCCCGGAAGACAGGCGGACCGCGGCCGAGGCTTTGTTGAACCGCGCCCAGAGGTCGATGTCGTTGGCGGGGGAGAGCAACTGGGCCGCCCGCTCGTGGTATTTGATGCCCTCGGTGTAGTCATGGCGCATAAAAGCAACGTTCCCGATCACCCAGGCGACCTCGCCGGCGAGCTGGGTCATGGAGTGGTCATCCATCTGCTCGTTCATGTCCTGGCAGTACTCCCAGGCCTCATCCAGCCGGCCGCTTTCGGCCAGCGCGCCGATGAGGGCGCGCAGCGCGCCGATAATCAGGGTGGAACCCTTGGGCAGCTCGGCGCAGAGCCGCACGGCCTCCTGCGCGTGTTCGACGGCGACTGCCAGCTGACCCTGGCCGTGGCACACGGCCGCGAGCATCTGCCGCGCACGCACCCCCAGGCCTGCCGATTCGGCGGCCATCGGGTGGTCCAGCAGCCGCTGCACAAGGTCCTGGCATTCCTTCAGCTGGCCCTGCTTCATCAGGCACTCGGCCTGCATGTAGGTCATGTTCCACCAGGCGCTGGTGTTCTTGGCCTCAAGGGCTATCTGGGCCGCAGCCGCGGCGTGGGTCGCCGCCAGCGCGTAATCCCTGAGGTCCCAGGCCTGGCGGGCATAGAGGCCCGCGAGGACATACTCGGCGTCGCTGACGGAAATCGGTTGGCTCCACGCCTCCAGTGCCTTGGGGGCGAGTTCCAGCCGGCGGGCCAGTTCCTCGATCACGTCAGCGGTCGGTTCGCGGCGCCCGGTCTCCAGCAGGGAGATGTAGCTGGGCGAGTACAGATCACGGCCCAGTTCCGCTTGCGTCAGGCCGCGTTCGAGCCGTTCCGCTCGGAGTTTCTCCCCGAATCCGTTCCCCACGGATACCTCCTAATTCCGGACAGTCTTTGTACTAAATGCTTGACAGTCTCTGTGCAAGCCATTTTACAATGTATGTCAACAAGGGCTCGTACTGGCTTTGTAATGTGTCCGACTCGCGTTTCCAACCCGTATTGAGGAACCCACATGATCAAGAAGATTGCAGCTTCCGTCGCCCTGGCGGGGGCGCTGGCTCTCTCGGCAGCGGCTCCCGCAGTCCTATCCGTCAGTGCCATCGGCAACTGGCCGGACCCCATGGGCAACAGCACCCTGGCGATCGGCAACTGGCCCGATCCCATGAGCTCCACCCAGGGCAGCCTCTCGGCCATTGGCAACTGGCCGGACCCCATGACTTTCTCCACCAACATTGGCAACTGGCCCGACCCCATGTAGGCAACAGCTTTTTGATGGCTCCGGGACAGGTTTGAACCCTGTCCCGGAGCCATTTTTATGCCGGCCGATGGGCCGGGCGGGCAGCGGGAGACCCGTGCACACAAAGAAGAGGGCCTTCCAGCTGGAAGACCCTCTTCTTGATTGGTCGAGGTCCTGACATGTTACTCGAAGCAGCGTTACCACAAAATGGAACAGCTCACGACCATCGCAGCAGAACTGAAGCGGATGGATGCTGGCCGCACAAGACCTCGCCCGCAACAGACAACTCGCCCCACTCAGCGCTACCGCCTGACCGATCGCTTCACGCCCGACGAACTCAATCAGCTCGTCGCTCGCTACCAAGCCGGCGAGATGAGCACCGCTCTCGCCAAAGAAAGTGGTATCTCAACAACGGCTTTCCTCCGCCTCCTGGCTGAACGGGGCGTCCGCACCAGGTCACGCAAGCTGACCGCCGCCCAAGGCGAGAAGATTCTTCAATTTCGCAGGCAGGGGATGACCATCCGGAATATTGCGAAGCAAGTAGGCTGTAGTTACGATACGGCGCGAATCTTCTTGCTGACGAGCAGCGAGGGAAAAGTGCGTAGAAATGAGAAAGCCCCGCACCACCATGCTAAATCGCATGTGGTGCGGGGCTTGCGTACTCAGTCACTCAGAACTCGACTAACGAGTCGTTGATCTCCAGAGACGACGACCTTGCCGCTGATCTTGGACTTGCCATATACTTTGGCCTTGCCCTTGATGTATGCGTGGTCGGTGACCTCAGAGGCGCCGGAGACAGTTGACTGGTCGAAGATAAAGGCTCTGCCGGCGATGCGAGCATTACCTCGCACCTTTGCATGACCATAAACTCTCGACCTGTCGCCCACTTGCGCGTTACCTCCAACTTCGGCATGGTCATATACCCATGCCTGTCCGGAAATGACTGCGTGGTCTGTGATGAGGGCATTGCCAGCGATCCAGGTGTTGCCGGATACGCGGGCATTGCCGCAAACCCGGACACTTCCCATAGGACCCTTGGTGGTTCGCTCAAATATGGATTTGAGTATGTCCACGGGGCTGGCGTCTTGGACTCTCGCATTGTCGCACACGACAGCATTGCCGAAGACACTGCTATTACCGTCGATACGAGCTGTATCAAGAACCTTCGCATGGCCTAAGACCATGGCGCGAGGGCCGATGTACGCTGTCTCGGCGACAGTTGCAGTCTCAGATACCCACCCTCCGCCATTTGGATGACGGTGGCAGATCTGACCTGCGATTTCTTTCGTTTCAATGACTGTAGACATGTGAAACCTCTCTGCTGGCCTTTCCTGGCAAGGGAGGTTGCGCCTGTGTGGCAACCAGCTGAACAGGCGACTGATAATTCCGTCGTCAGAAGGGCTGGTTGCCACATGTCTCGTGAGCTGAGTGATGATTATGTACTCGAAGAGCGCTCGACCTAGAGGGAGGCTTACGACCTGATCATTATATACGATTTTACTTGAAATGTCAAGTAAGGTAAAACGGTCGCTTGGATGTGAGTTGCTTATGAAAAGAGTCCACACCTCCAGCGGACGAATAGGCGGTTTGAATCCTGTCAGGGCACCTTAGAGGATTTAAATCGAACAACAGGGGTGGGTATTCTGCATTAGTTGTCGTACTGACATCGATAAGCCGGATCGCAGCCATGAAAAAGGTCACTGAATTGCTTCAGCGACCTCTGTTTTCCAATAGATTACTATTGCGAATGATTCTTATCTGGTCGAGGTCCTAGGATGTTATTCGAACCGGGCCAGGTGGACCATCGACAAGTTCGACGTCATCCGCGACGCTCTGGATCGGATCGATGCCGCTGAGCTCCGCCGTCCTCCGGCTAAGAAGCCTCGTCCCGCGCAACGCTACCGCCTGACCGATCGCTTCACGGCAGAAGAACTTGATCAACTCGTTACTCGCTACAAAGCGGGCGAAACGAGCACGGCACTGGCTCGTGAGAGCGGTATCGCTAAGTCAACCTTCTTGCGACTGCTCGCGGAGCGTGGCGTCGGCACCAGATCTCGCGGCCTCACCCCAGCCAAGGAAGGGGAGATCCTTCGGCTCCGCAAGCAAGGGATGATCATCCGCGAGATTGCGAAGCGCGTTGGCTGTAGCTACGACGTGGCACGGATTTTTCTGTTGAATCAGAGGAAAAACTAAACTTTCTTACCCTGCTTGTGTATCGACCAGAAGAAATGTACTAGTGTTACGCAGCTATCTACGGCAAGTCTAGCCTCCACGCTAGTCGGCTCGCTAAAAGCCTTTAATGGCCTTCCGTGCCCCGACCCTTTTGTATTTCTAAGTTGAGCGATACCGCTGGCAATTCCAGATAGGCCACCGATAATCTGCTTTACCTCTTGATGCTCCGACGAGACGCTAAGCGCGGCTCTTGTGGCTTTGATTAACTCCGGAAGGTCCAGCCTTGCAAGTTCCTTGCTAGAAAACACGCCCCTCTCTAGCAAGATACTTTTTAGACACGTCTCAAGTAGCTCTTTTGCCTTGCCTATAGAATCAGCGGGATTGGATTCTATGGAGCTAAGCATCTGATTTATCTGCTTTTCGGTATACGAATCTTCAAAGGAGTCCCGCACCGACAGAGCTTGTGTACGCGTCACGCTGAATTCGGCAGTATATTTTTGTATTATTTGCCTAAGCTTCTCGACAACATTTGCAGGTATCGGATGGCTATTGGCTAAATTTGTACCTTCGTAGTAATCCAATAAGTCATTTGTCAGGCGAACTGCATTCGCGGTTTCGGTTTCAGCTATGTAAGCGTCGAGCGATGCTCCCTTAGAGAGTCCGTACATTGATTTGATGTCATAGCCGATACTATCGACTGTAAACCGGGCAAAACTTGCATCCGAGAAGTCAAGAACGTAGCCTTGCTTGTTAAATGCGGTCTTTATCGTTGCCTTTTCTGCGGGTGAAAGATTTGACATATGCCCCTATTATAACCGCACTACATGAACATCACTCACGTGAGGTTAAAGACTTCTGACTGACCTTCCGAAATAATGTCGATACTCTTACCGTTAACGCGGACTGCCGAATCGTCATCGTAGGCATAGAGCACGTTTGAGATAGATTTAGCATACTCACGATTTTCATCAGACGTAACGGACTCGGGTGAGTGAGGGGATACTTCGAAATCCACCAGAGACAAGGCCGTGAGGTCCGTTAGCCCTGGAAGGTTCTCATCTCCCTCCCCGACAGAAGCAATACCGATGTTCGGTGTCGCCAAAATACTGCCCGCACTAATTCCAACGTACACTTTGTTTCTCATGTTGTCATGAAGCCACTTATCGACCCCAGCTGCTCGCACTTGGTTCAATAGGTGAAAGGTGTTGCCGCCGCCAACCAGGATTACGTCTTTATCCGCCAGGGCTAATCGCCAGTCAACATCACGTGCTGACGGGTCGATAAGATCAATATTAGTAAAGCCGAAGGCAAACATTTGCGTAAGCTTCTTCACAAACCATGCCGCATTACCTGGTTCAATATTCTTTGCAGTAGGAATAAAACCAATCGAAATATCACCGGCTTTTTTACCGACAAGCTCTTCTAGGGCGACGGCGATGGATTGATTTGTAATTCCAGCGGAAGTGAGTAGCAGCTTCATATATCTATATAATATCAAAATAAAAAGATTCCGCACCCCCAGCGGGCGTTTGAAAGGTTCGAGTCCTGCCAAGACACCTTAGAGGATTCAAATCGAACAACAGGGGTGGGACGGCTGTCGTTAGTTGTCGTGTCGACATCAACAAGTCACATCGAAGCCATGTAAAAGGTCGCTGAATTGCTTCAGCGACCTCTGTTGGCAATAGAATACTATTGCGAATGATTCTTATCTGGTCGAGGTCCTTGCAGGTTACTCCAAGCATGCCCTCCACAAAGTGGATCAGCTCATGACGATCGCCGCTGCCCTCGAACGCATGGATGCTGGCCATATCAAGCCGCGCCCGCCGCAAGCTATTCCGAAGGCTCAGCGCTACCGGATCACCGATCGCTTCACTTCGGATGAACTGGCTCAATTCGTAGATCGCTACCGAGCCGGCGAAATGAGTACAGCACTGGCACGTGAATGCGGCATTGCCAAGTCAACCTTCCTTCGGCTGCTTGCCGAGCATGGTGTCGATGCTCGACCTCGCGGCCTAACGCCAGCCAAAGAGAAAGAGATCCTCAAGCTCCGTAAGCAGGGGATGAACATCCGCAGCATCGCCAAGCGGGTCGGTTGCAGTTACGACACCGCCCGGATATTCCTGTTGACCCGTCCTTCAAACTAGGACTTGGAGTCGTGGTCCTTGGCTGACTCATCCCGCGTCATCTGGATCATGGCCTTCAGCAGTTTGCTCAGATCCGGCTGTGGTCGGACGACAGCTGTCACCGTAACTTCGCGGGGAGTCTTACTGATACCCCATATGGCTCCATGCGGCTTCAGCAAACTGATGAACCTGGTCGTGGGTCCACTTGTCGTGACCTCGGAAAAGGTACTTTAGGCCGTTGACTTCCTCCCAATCCTTCCAATCTCCGGTTGCTAGAGTGCTGTTGAAGACCGTAGCTAGAACTCCGCGCATATCAGCAACATAGGTATCCTGTCCGAGTAGGGTGTCAGGTACGTTGTAGACGAGGCACTCGATCAGGTAGGAGGGTAACTCCTGATCAATTTCTCCAGCTTCCAGCATTCGAGTCTGAAGCTTCTTTAGGGCGCGAGTCAGGCGCTTGTAGCGGCGCCCCGTCCGAAGATTCTTAGCTGTTCCGTTTTCGAGCTGATGAGTAGGGAAGTTATTTACTATCTTTCCAGAACCGGTAAAGATGCGAGAACCTTGATGATACTGAGGCACGCCATTCTTGATAGAGTCGTAGCGTCGATACTCCCAGCAGGGAACTACGTCGGCTGGAAGAGTGGTCTTGCCATTCCGAATTCGGTAAGCGATGTCGCCAGCCTCTATGGACTCTTTGTCGTATGAGGCAGTCAATGCATCGAGGATATCCTTCTTGAACTGAGCTCTCGTATAAGTGTCGGTCGTAGCGACCACTCCGACCGCCGAATCATCCTTCCCCTTTAACTCAAAACTCAGGTCCGAGTAGAAGTACCCAAAATATTCGACAGCGATATCAACATCGAAGTTAAGCCGGACATTTGTATTGTTGGCGTATGACCCTTTGGCGTAGATTCGCCACGGACGTCCCTTGAGTGGCTCGTAGGCGTTAAGACTTTGCCGGACCTGCTCAAGAGTTCGCTGCCACTTTGAGTCCTCATGATCACTTGGATGTTTTGCGGCAACCTTAAGCCAGTCTTCCCAGTTCACTATCTTTCCCATTCCTTCATAAGCTTTTTTCCGTCACTGAAGCTACCGATACGCTGATTAGAGACATAATCGAAAATCATAGAACCACCGCTATTGCGGCTCGTCCAGTATTCTCCCTCCAGCCTTGATGGCCGTACGTCGAAGACTTCGAATGAGACACCACCCATGTGGATAGGGCTTCCGTCTCGCACTTCAACCTTTGGCGTATTTCCATAGTGATAGAACACTGAGAAATCATCAGATCCGTTTTTGACAATATCAGCAATCACCGAACGTGACTTGCTTTGTTCGGTAATGAGGCTTATTTGCAGTGTTGTGAATGTTTGAGTCACAACCAAAAATGCCTCGTAGGGTCCCTCGGATTTTTCCGTTGTGGAGGGGATCCAGTTGCTGTTTAGTTGGCCACGCCAAGTACCATGAAGGATTGGACGCTGAACAAGCTTTGGAATGATCCACCACTTCCAAACCCATTTATCAAAAACAGCGAAGAGTCCAACAACCACAACAGGAATAGCACTGACAACTCGAGACCATACGGACGGAAGTTGGAGACCGGCCAGGAAGATGACGGCCGATATGAGACCAATGGCGATATAGACAGCAATCTTAATTCTCATTGCTACTCCAGTTTTCGTTTCGCAGTGGCGACATATTCAGATCGTCTCGCCGCGCGCGCCAATCCGGCAGGAAACCGTCCATGAGTTCAGTGAATCGATCATTGTGGCCGCGCTCCAATAGATGCGTCATCTCGTGCACAACGATGTATTCCAGGCAGTTTGGGTGCTTCTTGGCGAGCTCGAGATTGAACCAGATGTGGGCGGATTCGCGGTTGCAGCTACCCCACTTGGTCTTCATGCGGCGCACAGTCCACTTCGCCACATCGCGTCCGATGATTGGCTGCCACTTGGCTATGAGTTCAGGGATTTCGTGCTTGAGGGCAGCGCGGTACCACTCATCCATAGCTGCGCGACGATTGTCAGGGGTGCTGTCGTCCGGGGTATGCATCGCCAATCGCTTGCCGGTGATATCAAACCGAATCCGGCCCGGTTCATTGACGACCTTGAGCCGGTATCGCTGACCCCAAACGTAATGGGATTCTCCCGTGACCATTTCGCGTTCGGTCTGGCGTACGGCGCTGCGAAGTTGCTCGCGCTGTTTCTTTATCCATGGCAATCGCTGCACGACAGCAAGCCTGATGGCATCGTCATTGAGCCGCTCAGGCGCCGCAACGCGCACCCTGCCGAGGGGAGGGTAGACGGCGATATGCAGGTTCTTGATGTTCTTGTAGATGACATCGACATCGATCCCGGAGACGGTGAGATAGGCGCTAGCGGTATTCATTTCGGGCCTTTACCAAATCAAAGAGCTCATCGAAACGGTCGAAGTCAGCCGGTAGGACACGACGAATTGATCGCGCCACTTCCTTCTCCTTGAACGTGTTGCCAACCCAACCGTGCGGCTTGCTGGTCATGATCGCGGTGTCGACCTGGATCGGAGTGGCCGGATCTGGCCAGCCGAAGTCGACGATGGCACGCTGCGCGCCGTTTGATGCCCAGGCAGGGTAGACAGTGTCAGACTCTTTTGAGCCAACCTTCTTGGCGTGGGCGATCAGCTGCTCAAGGTATTCCTTGTAATCAATGGCGCCCTTGCGGCGTTGCTCGATGATGGCGTCGAGAAGTGTAGACATGCTCTCGTAGTACTTAGGGTTCATCGCGTTCTCATCGATGATGACTTTGCGGATGTTGTTCGCGATGGTTTCTGCGACCGCTTCAGGATCCTTCTTGATCCCGGCAGGGAGCTTGTCGATCGCAGCCGCCCCTTGTTCAACAATCAGGTCAACGAGCCCGACATTCTGGAAGTCGGCGACGACTTCAGATGCATCGGCCCGGATGTAAGTATCGAGCAGGAATCGCATGCCGGCTTCATACTGTTTGAAGTCCACATTCTCGCCAGCACCGAGTTTCACTTCATCACGTACTGCGACGTAGTGGGTGACTTCCTTGGCAATAGCTGCGGTTTCAGGCGCGCTGTATCCAGCCTCCGCCATGTCGTTGGCGATGGCTCCGTATGTACGAACCAAGGCGGCAACCGACTTGTAGAGTTCGACGCGCTTGGCTTCGTTGTTCTTGATCTGCTGGGCGTTGCCCTGTTCAATCGCGCAGAAGTAGCGCTGGTACTGAAGTGTTCCCTGGGGTGGTTCGACGGCTTCGCAGAGAGCGCGGATGCGTTCGAGGGCTTCGTCGAGATCTTCGCGGGCTTGCTGGACGCGGTCTTTGAGTAGCCCCTCGATGTCGGACTTCTCGTAACCGTCAAGTGCTCCCGACGTGTAGTCGGTAATAGCGTCTTCCAGGGAGTTGAAGAGGTCCTGATAGTCAACGATGTAGCCGTAGTCCTTGTCGTCGCCGTCGAGGCGATTGACGCGGCAGATGGCTTGGAAGAGTCCGTGATCGCGCATTTTCTTGTCGATGTACAGGTACGTTGCTGCTGGTGCGTCGAAGCCAGTCAGCAGCTTGTCGACAACGATCAAGAGGCGCATCTGACCGGGCTCGTTGATGAAGCGGTCTTTGACTTCCTTTTCGAATTGCTCGATCTTCGTCACCGCTTGGTCGGCCGGCTCATCGAAGTGATCGGCCAACATTTGCCGATAGATGTCGTACTGGCGCAGCTTTTCAGTTGCACCGTGGCCTGAATCCTCTTTGGAGATGTCGCTGGCCTGAGGGACGTAGCTCGTGACGATGGCGCACTTGCCCTTGAATCCGGCCTGGCAGAACATTTCGTAAAACTTGCAGGCCTGATAGATGCTGGATCCAACGAGCATGGCGTTGCCCTGGTTGTCCATGAGGCGTGGCTTCGTGTCCATGTCGAGCAGGATGTCGTTAACGATCTGCTTGGATCGCGGCTCGGAGCTGACGACTTTTTGCATCGTGCCCCAGCGCTTCTTGAGCTCAGCCTTGGAAAGATCAGTCATGCCCTTGGTCTTTGCCTCAAACCACTGATCGATTTTGGCTGATGAGATGAGATCCTGGTCGATGTTGCGGGCCTCGTAGCGTAGGTCGAGTACTACGCCATCCTCGACCGCTTCGTTGAACTTGTAGGTGTGGATGAAGCTACCGAAAGTCTCAATGCTGGTTGCTTTGTCAGCTTTGAGCAGCGGAGTACCGGTGAAACCGATGAACATGGCCCCGGGCAGCAATTGCTTCATGGCCTTGTGCATTTTGCCGGAC
The DNA here is from genome assembly GCA_034376805.1 of Arthrobacter sp. Classification (GTDB taxonomy): domain Bacteria; phylum Actinomycetota; class Actinomycetes; order Actinomycetales; family Micrococcaceae; genus Arthrobacter. Next base: position 3,302 of record JAXMJF010000037.1, on the reverse strand, counting down.
TGGGTGCGGTGGGCTTCGTCGACGAAGACGAACAGATTGCCCTTAGCTGAGAAGCCAGCCGGAATCTTGGAGTTGAGCTCGGCGATGAAGTCGCCGTCGGCGTCGTTCTGTGCTTGATCGTCATCGCCACCGCGAAACTTGTGCACCAGCGAACACATCAGCCAAGGGTCATTGCTGTTTAGCGAACCAATAAGATCGGCGCCGCTCTTCGTGCGGTAGATGTCCTCGCTGACACCGCTGAAGACTCGCTTGATCTGATCGTCCAGCTCAGTACGGTCGGTGATAATCAGGACACGAGCCTGGCTGTCGCCGCGCGTCTGATGTTCACGGATCCACTTAGCCAGCCACACCATAGTGAGGGACTTACCCGAACCTTGGGTGTGCCAGATAATGCCGCCTTCGCGCTTGGCGATGCGGTCCTGGGCAGCCTTGACGCCGAAGAATTGGTTGTGGCGGCAAGTCTTCTTTGTACCACCGTCAAACACCATGAAGTCATGGATTATCTCCAGGAATCGGCCCTTTGAACACATCTGGACGAGCGCCCGATCGAGTGGTTCCTCGATGCTAGACGGCTCTTTCCACTCAAGCCAGTACTTCTCGGCCGTATCGATGACGCCGTACCGCAGGCCCTCGACATCGTTGCCGGCCATAACCAACTGCACAGTGGAAAAGAACGGACGGATGAAGTCCTTCTTCTGGTTGCCGATGTTCTGCCGGATACCTTCGGAGACGGCAACTTTTGAGCGCTTGAGTTCGATGACACCAAGCGCCAGGCCATTGACGTAGAGAACGACATCCGGTCGCTTGTTGTGCTCACCTTTGATCGAGACTTCTTCGGCAACCACGAAGTGGTTTGCCTCGGGGTTGTGCCAGTCCACTAGCCAGACCGTCTCGGTCTGTTCTCCAATACCGGGTTTGACCTTCACGCCGTAGCGGAGAAGGTTGTAGACCTCGTGGTTAGCTTCGTAGAGGTTGCGGCCGCCGCCCAGCGACGCGGTCTTCTTGAACTGCTCAACGGCTTTGTTGATCAGATTGGCGTCGTACCCGCGGGCCTGCAGATTCTGCTCAAGCAGGCTGACTTCGATGTGTGAGTTGTTCTCGCGATACTCCCAGTTGCCCAGGTACTCGTATCCAAGTTCATTTTGGAACAGGTCGACAACATGATCCTGTGTCTTACGTTCAATCTGTCCAACTGTGCTCATGATTCATTTCCCCCAAGTTTACTTTCGATTCCCAAGTCCAGCCTCGTACGGCCGGTCAGGAGCTCCTGCATCATCCCGTTCTTGATGAGCCTCGCTTGGTCGAGCCGTCGTACCAATGCATCGATCTCAGCGTCCGCATCAATCAGGGAGTTGGCGATTGCTTTTTGTTCTTCGAGATCAGGGAGCTCCATCGCATATCCCTCGATATCACGAGGGCGTAGGTTGTTGATGCTTGATCCGGCCAAAATCATACCAATCCAGTCACGAAAGGCTTTGGTCTGAAAGCAATAATATACGTAAGGAGGATTGGCGACGCTAGGGTAAACCCGGAATGCTGCCATAAAAGCTCCGAAGGTAAATTGTATAGGGCCTTTCTGCGAGAAGCGGGCCGCTTTACCCACCAGCTGCTTGCTACCATTAGCCATGCAAATCATGATGTCATCCAGCTTCAGAAGCTGGTCATCCTTAACTCGGCGACGTTGTACGTGCTGAACGTTATTGAGAATAATCTGAGAATCTTTGATGTTATTCGATCGAAGTAGTTCAATAGTTTCAGACGTCGCGGTAGGCGCCAGATCAAGATCGGGATTATACGCCACACCCCGGATGCATCGCCCAAGATTAGCGAACCGGACCTTGCGCCATTCGCCGCGGAAACCGGGAAGGCGGGTTTTCCCGGTGAGAAGTTGTTGCATCATGCCTTGCTTGACCAACTGTTTTTTCGCGATGAGTCGTTCCAGCGTCATAATGAGTGCTTGGGCATCATCGATTGCATCAACGATGCGGTCCTGTTCGATGCGTGGTGGGAGAGGTATTTCCATACCCGCGATCGTTTCCATTCGCACAGAATCCACGGATGACTTGGCTGTTAGAGATTCAATTCGCGCCAGGAAATTTCTACTGAACTGGTAGAAGAAGTATTTTCCAGACACATCGCTACGAAAGTTACTGATCCTGTAGACGCGCTGATGGTAATCAAATCTTCCGTTGATGTAGTGGAACACCTTACCGGTGCCTACCCCATCGCCTGCTGTGAGAACTGCTTCTCCGTCGAAGGACCAAGAATCGATGCGCTCGATCTTCTGGCTGCGCACGAAAAAAGGGTAGCGGCCGGTTTGGTTTCGATCCTGCGTGTCTTTGGCTCCAGTTCCGATACTTGCAAAGTTTCGAATCTGATCCGCAGGCCAGGTAGAAGTCGTACCTGAGATAGGTGCTTCTACGTCAACGGCAGTTGGCTGGCTCATTTGACTCCCATGTCAGCTAAGTGCTCAGCAACTTTGGCATTCAGCCGCTCTAGATCGATCTCAAGATCGCCGACTGTTTCGTCATAGCGTTCGCCAAGTTCCTTTATGCGTTCGACTAGATCGTGCGTTAGTTCAGTGACTTCAGCCGTGATTCTGTGGCTGATGGCAGCTTCCCACTTTTTGTCCAGGACAAGAAGCTTCACGTCGTGCTCGGTGAGCTTCGTATATTGGGCAAGTGTTGCGACGTCAAGACTAGACTGGGCATCCTTTACTAGTTTTTTGGCACTAGCTTCTCCGTTGTAAAGCTTGATCATGTACTCAAGAGCTTTGATCTCTTCGAGGTCAGTGCGTTCCCGCTTTGCTTCCTTCAGGCGCGCAGTGACCAAGCTCTTGCTAATCTTGCCGTCATCCATGGCTTCGGCCAGCAGTCCTTCATCAACCGCGTTCTCGTCGGTGTACTCATCGATCTGGCGCGAAATCTCTTCGGCGACCACTGTCAGACTGTCGATGTGAGCCTGCTCCTTGATGAAGTAATGCGCGACAACCAGGGATGGCGGTATTAGGTCCATCTTGTATTTGGCCGCCCCGCGACCTGAGCCGATCACGAGGTCCGGAGTCTCCGTGATCTTTCGGTCCTTGTCGTCGACTGTTTTGCGTGGCTTTGCGGCTCCGAGCCATCCCTCGTTCATGATGAGAAACACATCATCATGCATAAGGGACTGCTGAAGGTTTGATTGACACTTTGCCTGTGAGGATTTGATCCTTGCGGGTGGAAGGATGTTCCTCATGCCCAAAGCCTTTCCCGAAGAGTTCCGCCGCGATGTCGTGGCGGTTGCCCGCAAGGGCGAAGCGCCCA
>JAXMJF010000036.1:0-3308 GCA_034376805.1 Arthrobacter sp. | reverse complement strand
TTCTGAGCACATACACCACACCGGGGCTGATTTGATGGAACCGTCACTCCACATGCTTTCAAAGCATGTGCACACCCCTGAAACCCATGCGAGCACTGGCAAGCAAGCCGATCTCATACACACATTTTGGCCGCTAACCCCCCTTCTGGCGGCGCAAAAGGGCAGTTGCGGAGCAATCGATGCTCTGTGGGTGTGCCCAGCCGTCCGGCCCCCAGTCCAGGGCGTACCCGGCGCGCGGCAAGAAACCTCGGAAAAGTCGTTGACAGCGTCGAAGTAACGCGCGTAACCTGATTCACACCTTGCAAGTAACGCGCGTTACCTGCGATCCAGCTGGCCAAGGCGGCCAGCAATGAGAGAACCTCCGGAGCATTCAATGGCGAACAGCACACAGGCGGCCGTCCCCGCACCCCGGGGGGTCACAATGGCCGACGTCGCCAAGCATGCCGGTGTCTCGCGGACCGCCGTCTCGTTTGTCCTCAGCAACCGGGAGAACGCCAGCATCTCGGACGAAACCAAGCAGCGCATTCTCGAAGCCGTGCATACCCTGGGGTACCGCCCCAACGCCGGCGCCAGGGCCCTCGCCTCCCAGCGGAGCGACTGGTACGGGCTCGTCACCGAGATCGTGACGGCACCCTTCGCCGTGAACATCATCAAAGGGGCCCAGGACGAGGCATGGCTGGACAAGAAGTTCCTGCTCATCGCCTCCACCGAGCAGGCAACAGGCCAGGACGGCAACCGGCACGCAGGCATGGAGGATGCCGCCGTCGAGAAACTGCTGGAACAGCGCGTGGCGGGGATACTCTACGCCGCGACCTGGCACCGAGCCGTGCACGTGCCTGAGATCGTCCGGGAAATCCCCACGGTCCTGATCAACTGCTTCGACGCCGAAGGCAAACTCCCGTCCATCGTGCCGGACGAGCGCCGCGGAGGACGCCGGGCCACCGAGCGCCTGCTCGCCGCCGGGCACCGGAGGATTGGGTTCATCAATCTGGACCCCGACATCCCCGCTGCCTTGGGTCGGATGGAAGGTTACCGTGAGGCGCTGGCGCAGGCCGGCATCGCATTTGATCCGGACCTTGTTGTGTCGGGGCACGCGACGGCGGACGGTGGCTACGAGGCCGCGTGTGAACTGCTGGACCGCCGGTATGGCGGGAAGGCGGCACGCCCCACGGCACTTTTCTGTGCAAATGACCGGATGGCTATGGGCGCTTACGACGCCATCAAGGAGCGCGGGCTCGCCATCCCCAAAGACATCGCCGTGATCGGCTTCGACAACCAGGAACTCATCGCGGCCTATCTCCGGCCGAAGCTGACGACGGTTGCGTTGCCCTTCGAGGAGATGGGTGCGCTGGGTGTCCAGACACTCGCAAGCCTTACAGCAGGACAGCCGATCACCGCACATCAGCAAATGGTCGACTGTCCGCTGCTAGAACGCTTTTCAGTCTGACGGCAAATCAACAACTGAAGAGCAACCCCAACCACACCTTCACCTTCAGCGATGAAGAGAGGAAAGAGATATCCATCATGACACAATCGCGATTCCAGAGGTCTGCCCGCATCGCCGCCGCCGGCCTGGCAGTCGGGGCGCTCCTGCTCACCGGATGTTCGGCCACCGCCGGGAATAAGGCCACCGGCAGCAGTTCCGCCCAAAGTGCACTGCTGACCATTCCCCGGGAAGACATGGCCACCTTTGTCCGGAACTTCAACCCCTTCGCTCCCACCGTGGCACCCATGACACAGCAGGCCATTTACGAATCCCTGCTGGTCTACAACCCGGCCAAGGGCGAAACCATCCCGTGGCTGGCCAGCGAATGGCAGGTCTCGGAGGATAGCAAGTCCATCACCTTCACCCTGCGCGACGGCGTCAAGTGGTCCGACGGCAAGCCCTTGGTGGCCGCGGACGTCGTCACCACCTTCGCCCTGCAGAAGAAGATCAAGGGCGGCTACGACTACCTGGACACCGTCACGGCGGAGGGCACGAACAAGGTCACGTTCAGCTTCCAGACTCCGTGGTCCCCGGCACTGTTGGATCTGGGACAGCTGAGCATCCTGCCGGACCACGTCTGGTCCACGATCGCCGATCCGGAAAAAGACGCCAACGAGACGCCGGTGGGCACCGGACCATACACCGAGGTGGACACCTTCCAGGCCCAGTCCTTCGTCCTGAAGAAGAACCCCAACTACTGGCAGCCGGAGAAGCAGAAGATCGCCGGCATCAAGATGCTGGCCTTTGCCGGGAACGACGGCGCCAACCTCGCCGCCGCGAACGGCGACGTCGACTGGGCTCCCCAGTACATGCCCAACATCGAGAAGACGTTTATCTCGAAGGATCCGGACCACCGCAAGTACTGGTTCCCGCCCACGGGCTCCATGATCAACTGGCAGCTCAACACCACCAAGGCCCCGTTCAACGAAACCGATGTCCGCAAGGCGCTCAGTATGGCCGTGGACCGCGAGCAGGTCACCAAGATCGGCATGGGCGGCTACACCAGGCCGGCGGACTGCACCGGCCTGTCCGGAAACTACGAAACCTGGAAGAACAAAAAAGTCCAGGACAACTGCGACTGGACCAAGCTCGACGTTGAGGAGGCCAACAAGCTCCTGGACGAGGCCGGCTACGCCAAGGGCGCGGACGGCAAACGCACGCTGAAGGACGGCAAACCCTTCGAATTCAAGATCTCAGTCGGCGCCTCCTCCTCCGACTGGCTCTCCGTGGCCAACGTGATCTCCCAGAACCTCGCGGAAATCGGCGTCACCGCCAAGGTCGACTCCCCGGACTGGGCCGCCGTCGTGGCAGGCTACGAAACAGGCGACTTCGATTCCGGCATCGTGTGGAGCGCCAACGACCCCAGCCCGTTCAAGTACTTTGCGGGTCTGATGGGAACCTCCACGGTCAAACCGGTGGGGGAGAAGAGCTTCGAGAACTATCACCGTTTCGGCGATGCGACGGCGGAGGCCCTGCTGACCGACTTCGCGGCAACAGCGGACGAGAAAACGCAGCACGCCATCGCGGATGAACTCCAGGAGGAGTACAGCGCACTCGCCCCCACCGTCCCGCTTTTCGCAGGACCGGAGTGGGGCGCCTACAACACCACCCGCTTCACGGGCTGGCCCACGGAAGAAAACCCCTACGCCACCCTGTCCGTCCGGGCCCCCACCACGGTGCTGGTCCTGACCTCCCTGGAGCCGGCCAACTAGTCCCCACCGCCACCCTGACCTCGCTCCGCTTCGGTCAGGGAACCCTGGCGGCGTGGGCCCACGCGGGGCTTCAGCCCCAGCCCTTCCGAAGTAACGGCGTGCCCGGTGCC
>JAXMJF010000035.1:0-49202 GCA_034376805.1 Arthrobacter sp. | reverse complement strand
GCCCCTACGCTTCAGAAGAGGAACGCGCTGCCACTTACCAGAGCTGGCTGCACCACTACAATCAGCACAGAACCCATACCGGCATCGGAGGCAAAACCCCCATCAGCCGCGTTCACAACGTCCGTGGGAATTACACCTAGGATGTCCTCATGAACCCAACCAGTGCCCGCCGCATTGCCCGGGTCCGGCCGTTGTCCCCGGACTCCGGGGCCGAGCACTTTTTCGTCGCCAACAATGCCCCGGACTTCGACAGCGAAGCAGGGAAGGCGTGGACGGTGATCAGATCTCCGTTCCCGGATTCCCCGGCGAACGCCGGCAGCGCACCCCGCAAAGGCTGGGAAACCGGCGCCACTGTTGACCAGGGCTCGTTCATTTTCCTGGCACCAAGTGTCCCGGCCAACGTTCTGGGGATGGCGCACAACACCGGCCAGGCGGGCCGCGACCTCCCGCCGCAGGCCTTCCACAAGGCCGCGACCAGTGTGGTCGGTCCGGGAGATGCCATTGAACTGGGGCCGGGGGTGGGCCGCGTTGACCCGGAAGCGGAACTGACGATCGTCGTCGGAAGCAAAGTCCGGGGGCTGACGCTCAGCAACGCACGGACCGCAGTGCTGGGTTTCACCATAGGAAACGATGTCTCCGCCAGGGACCTGCAGCAGTCGGATGAGTTGTGGATCAGCGCCAAGAGCCAGGACACGTTCACTCCGGCAGGGCCATGGATCGTCACGGGCCTCAGCGGGGCCGACCTGGCGATCGGCATCAAGCACAACGGCGCCGAGCTCAAGGCTGCCAGCACTGCTGATCTCGGCTGGGGCGTGGACGAAATCCTCGTCTACTTAACGTCCTTTATGACGCTGCACCCCGGTGACCTGGTGCTGACGGGTTTCCCGGCCGAGTGCGCGCAGCTGGGCGCCGGCGACACCGTTACGTGTCATATCGAAGGCATCGGCGAGCTGACGAATCCAGTGCTGGCCGTCGCCTGACGGCGCCCGCACCTGCCGCTGCCTGATCACACCCCGCGTCCCACGTCGAACCGCAGCCCCGGGGGCGCGGGTTCCGCGCGCCCGACACTATGATGGTTAGTGTTCAACTGACTGAACAGCCCCCGAATGTTTGGCGCCGGCGCCATACAAGCGATCCGTGAAGGAGAATCATGGCCGATTCCCGAGTTTCCCGCACCACTGACGGATCGGGGAGCGCCTCACCCGCGCCGGCGGTCACCCGTGCCGCTGCCGTGCTGGAGGCGTTGGCCTCCTCGGCGACCGGGCGGCTGACGCTGAGCGACCTCGCGAGGGAGCTGGGCATCCCCAAATCCTCGACCTCGAACCTCCTGCTTGCGCTCGAGGAGGCAAGGCTCATCAACCGCCAGGGTGCCGAATTCACGCTCGGCCGCAAGCTCGTTGAACTGGGCGCTGCGTACCTGAGCCGGCTTGACGAGGTCCAGGAGTTCTACCGGTTCTGTGAACAGGCGCCCACCCTCTCGGGTGAAACGGTCCGCATCGCCATGCTCGACGGAGGCAACGTCATTTACCTGGCCCGCTACGAAGGCCATCCCGCGGTTCGCCTCACCTCCAACATTGGCGACAAGATGCCTGTTTCCCTCTGCGCCGTCGGCAAGGCACTCATTGCGCGGCTGCACGACCACGATGTGGCCGGGATGTTTCCCGATGACGCCCAGCTGCCCGTCCTGACTCCAAAGTCCCTGCGCACCGGAGCCGAGCTCAAGGCCCAGCTCGCCGTCATTCGGGAACAGGGCTACGCCTTCGAGGATGAGGAATCCACCACGGGGGTCGTCTGCCTGGCCGTCTCGGTGCCTACCCGTGGGGCGCACGGGCCCAGCCTGGGTCTTTCTGTCACCGCACTGAAGGCAACCTATTCAGATGAACAGGGCGCCCTGATGGTCAAAGAGCTGAAGGAGCTGGCCCGGTCGCTGGGTAATCCCATGGGGTAGCGGGGGACATGCCAATCCCTGGTCGTGCCCGGAAATAAATCTGATAAGACGTAGGCGAATCGATCAGCCTGTTGTACGCTGTTCAACATGGTGATCGACCCCTCTGGGGTTGTTCATATCCCACCAGGCCAACGGGGGTCTGGAGTGTTCTTGAGGGAGTGCTTGTGACAACTAGTACTAATACACCGCTGGCTAAAGCGGACGGCGCCGTCGTCGATCCGGAACAGCTGCGAAGGGCAACTCTTGCCAGCTCGGTGGGCTCCGCTCTGGAGTACTACGACTTCTACATCTACGGCCTGGCCTCGGCCCTGATCTTCGGCCCGCTGTTCTTCTCGCCGCTCGGCGAGGACGGCGCCCTGATCGCCTCGTTCGCCACCTATGGGGTGGGTTTCGCGGCCCGGCCGTTCGGCGGGATGATCTTCGGCCACATCGGCGACAGGTTCGGCCGCAAACTGGTCCTCATCCTCACGATCGGCCTGATGGGTACCGCGAGCTTTGCCATCGGCCTGCTGCCGACCTTCGAACAGGCCGGCATGCTGGGAGCCGTCCTCCTGGTGACATTGCGCATCCTCCAGGGACTGGGCGCCGGCGCCGAGCAGGCGGGCGCCACGACACTGATTTCGGAAGTCGCACCACGCCACCGCCGGGGCTTCTTCGCCTCCCTCCCGTTCGTCGGGATCCAGCTGGGTACCCTCCTGGGTGCCGGAACGTTTGCCCTGATTGCCTTGGCTGACAAAGACGTCCTGGAGGGCTGGCTGTGGCGGGTACCGTTCCTTGCCAGCGTGGTCCTGATCGCGGTTGCCATTTTCATCCGGCTGAAGCTGAAGGAGACGCCCGTCTTCCAGGAGCTGGAAAAGCACAAGAGCGTGGCCAAGAATCCCCTCGGCCAGCTCTGGAAGCACTCCAAGAAGAACGTGCTGATCGGCATTGGCCTGCGGATGGGTGAGAACGGCAATTCCTCGATCTACTCCGCCCTGCTCATCGCCTTTATGGCGTCAAAGGACGGGGTCTTCCCCGGGGACAAGTTCATCGGCCCGGTGGGCCTGCTCATTGCTGCCGGCTTTGCCGCCGTGATGGTGGTGACTTTCGGTGCCCTGTCGGACAGGTTCGGGCGTGTGCCCGTCTACCGCTACGGTGCACTCTTCCAGGCCCTCATCGCGCTGCCGGCGTTCTATCTGGTGACGCTGGGCAATGTCACGCTCATCTGGATAGTCATGGTGGTAGGTATCGCCCTGGGGGTCCAGTCCATGCTCGGGCCGCAGTGCCCGCTCCTTCCGGAACTCTTCGGCTCCCAGTACCGGTTCACCGGCGTGGCCATGAGCCGCGAACTCTCTGCCGTCTTCGCCGGCGGACTGGTGCCGCTGGTGGGTGCCGCCCTCCTGGCCGCCACTGATCATTCCTGGCTCGTGCTCTCCATCTACTCGCTGGTACTGGCTGCCATCTCCTTTGTCACCACATTCTTTACCCCGGAAACAGTGGGGCGCGACCTCCTCCTGAAGGAGGATGCCAGCTAGGCGCTCCTGGGCGCTCAGGCGCCCGTCGGCTGGACACCAGCCCGGCCGCATGGCAACGACACAAGGGCGGCCCCTCCGTTTCCGGAGGGGCCGCCCTTGTGTTTGTGTGTCCTGCGGACCGGGTCCGCGGGACCTAGTAGAAGTGAACCGTGTCGACGACGTGGAGGAGTTCGCCGCCGTCGAGGAAGCTGCGCAAGTTGCTGCAGAAGCGTTCCGTGATCAGCCGGTTCTCGGACGCGCTGAGCGCCGAGGTGTGCGGGGACACCATCACCCTGGGGTGGTGCCACAGCGGGCTGTCCTGCGGGAGCGGCTCGACGGCAAACACGTCAAGGCACGCATACGAAACCTGGCCGTTGTCGAGTGCCTCCAGCAAGGCGTCCTCGTCCACGACGGTGCCGCGGCCCACGTTCACCATGACTGTCCCCGGCTTCATCGCCGCAAAGATCTCGCGGCCGAAAAGCCCCTCCGTGTAGGGCGTGCCGGGAAGGGTGTTGACGACGGCGTCTGCCGTGGACAGCAGGCCGGCGAGGCCATCGTTGCCCGCTACCTCCTGGATGCCCTCGATGGGCTCAACGGACCTTTTGGTGCCGCTGACGGTCATCCCGAGCGCACGGGCGATCCGCGCTGTCTCCAGCCCGATTTCGCCGAGTCCGGCGACCACCAGGTGGGAGCCGTTCACCAGCCGGGTGGGGGTGCGCAGCTCGGGCCAGACCCTGGCCGCCTGGTCCTGGGCCAGTTCCGCGCTGCGCTTGAAGCCGTTGAGGATTCCGAGTGCGGCGAACTCGGCGAGCGGCAGGGCGTGGACGCCGGCGGACGTGGTGACCTTGAACTTCTGCAGCGTCCCCGCCTCCAGCCCCGATGCCTTCACGGCGCCTCCGGCACCGGCCGCCATGGCATGGATCCACTCGAGGTGGGGGTTGCTGCCGGCAATCCGTGCCAGGCCCGCCGGGCTCTCGTTGGGGAACCCGTACAGGACCTGCGCCTTATTGAGCATGTCCCAGTAGCGCTCCTCCTGTTCCGGGGTCCGGCGGAAGCCCGGATCCCCGGAGTGGTCTGCGGGAAAACGTTCCGGAGGCAACAGTTCGGGTTCGTGGAGGACGGTTACGGAGGGATCTACTGCGCGAATGCGCTCCACAAGCTCGGCTTCGAGCGGGACGGCGATCGCGACGGTGGTTTGAGACGTCATGCTGTTCATCATACTGAATGGCGGCTAGGATACTGAACAGATTTTGAAGAGTATCCACAACGAAGTGAGGCAGCATGGAATGGGACCGTAAGGAAGCCGGCTTTGTGGGCCTGGGCCTGATGGGGGCGCCGATGGCCGCAAACCTCCTCAATGCGGGGTGGGCCGTCACCGCCTGGAACCGGTCCCCGGCGGCCCTTGACCGGTTCGAGGCCCTCGGCGGCGCCCGCGCGGCCGGGGTCGAGGAACTCAGGGACACACCGGTCATCATCTTTATGCTCCCGGATCTCTCCTACATCGAGGATGCAGCCGCGGAACTCCTCACGGGCTGGGCTACGAAACCGCCGGCCGCCGGAACTGTCGTGGTGGTCATGAGCAGCGTCTCGCCCGCCGCGGTGCAGGAATTTGGTGCCAGGGTGGCCCGGGCGAGCGGCGGCAACGCCGTCGTCGTCGACGCTCCCGTCAGCGGCGGCACCCAAGGCGCCGTGGACGGGACCCTGGCCATCATGGCGGGCGCCAGCGACAAAGACTTCCAGCGGCTCCTGCCGCTTTTCAGAGCCATGGGCAGCACGGTGCGCAGGCTTGGACCTCTGGGGTCGGGATCGCTGGCCAAAGCGTGCAACCAGCTCATCGTCGGAACCACGACGGCGGCGCTCGCCGAAGCCGCGGAGCTCGCCGAACGCTCGGGCCTGGACGTGGCCGCACTTTACGAGGTGCTCGCGGGCGGCCTGGCCGGCAGCCGCGTCCTGGACAACGTGGGGCCACGCCTCGCCGCCAAGAACTACGAACCCACCGGCCCCGCCAAGTTCATGCACAAGGACCTGTCCTTTGTGCTGGAAAGCGCCGCCGCCGTCAACTCTGCGGTACCGATGGCGGCGGCCGGCGTCGAGCTGTACGCGGCGCTGCTGCGCCAGGGGCTGGGCGAGAAGGACCTTGCCGTCGTCCGCCAAACCATCTCGAATCTCAGCGACAACACAGCAGCCACGAGCAAATGAGGATCAGCAAACCATGAGTGGACTTTTTGACCTGACCGGCCGGACCGCACTCGTCACCGGCTCCAGCCGGGGGATCGGCAACGCCCTGGCCCGGGCTCTCGCCGACGCCGGGGCCACGGTGGTGCTCAACGGCATCAACCCTGAACGGCTCAAGGCCGCGGAATCCGCCATGTCCGCCGACTACCCGCCCGGACGGGTCCACAGCTGCGCCTTCGACGTCACGAACGACGCAGACGCGGCCGGCGGCGTGGCCTGGGTGGAAGAAAACGTCGGACCGCTCGGAATCCTGGTCAACAACGCCGGCATCCAGCACCGCGTCCCGATGCTGGAACTGGACGTCGCCGACTGGGAACGGGTGATCTCCACCGATTTGACCAGCGCATTCCTCGTGGGCCGGGCGGCCGCACGGCACATGATTCCCCGCGGCCGGGGCAAGATCATCAACATCTGCTCCGTGCAAACGGACCTCGCCCGGCCCACCATCGCCCCTTACATTGCGGCCAAGGGCGGCCTCCGGAACCTGACCCGCGCCATGACGGCGGAATGGGCAGGGTCCGGCCTGCAGATCAACGGCCTCGCACCCGGCTACATCCACACCGAAATGACGCAGAACCTCGTGGACGATGAGGAGTTCAACGCCTGGATCCTCGGCCGGACCCCGGCGCGCCGGTGGGGGAGCGTCCAGGACCTGGCCGGCCCGGCCGTGTGGCTCGCTTCCGACGGTTCGGATTTCGTCAATGGGCAGACCATCTTCATCGACGGCGGCATGACGGTGGTGGTCTGATGCGCGGCGTCCAGGAACTGCCGGCAACAGCGGCCGCCGTGGTGGCCCACGCCGCAGGGGACCTCCGGATCGAGGACGTTCCCGTGCCCGCACCGGCTCCCGATGAAGCGGTGGTCGAGGTGGCGTTCGGCGGCATCTGCGGCTCGGACCTGCACTACTGGACGCACGGCGCGGCCGGTGAATCCGTCCTCCGGCAGCCCATGGTCCTGGGCCACGAAATCGTGGGAACGGTGCTCATGGCTGCCGCAGACGGCACCGGGCCGGGGCCGGGCACAGCGGTCGCGGTGCATCCGGCCACACCCGGGCCCGGCACCGCCCGGTACCCGGCGGAGCGTCCGAATCTTTCCCCGGGCTGCACCTACCTCGGCAGCGCCGCACGCTTCCCCCACACAGACGGGGCTTTCAGCCGGTACGCCACTCTTCCGGCCCGGATGCTCCGTCCCCTGCCCGCGGGCCTGGCGCTGAGGACCGCCGCGCTGGTGGAACCGGCCAGCGTCGCGTGGCACGCCGTCTCGCGGGCCGGCGACGTGGCGGGCAAGACGGCACTCGTGATCGGCTGCGGCCCCATTGGCGCGTTGGCGGTGGCTGTCCTGAAACGGGCCGGCGCACAGCGGATCGTGGCCGTGGACATGCACGCACGGCCGCTGGAGACAGCCCGTGCCGTGGGCGCGGACGAGGTCCTCACGGGCGATCAGGCAGAGGCCATCGCGGCGGTGGAGGCGGACGTCGTCATCGAATCCTCCGGCAGCCATCACGGGCTGGCGTCCGCGGTGCAGGGCGCGGCCCGGGGCGGAAAGGTGGTGATGGTGGGGCTGCTGCCTTCCGGTCCGCAGCCGGTCCTGATCTCGCTGGCGATCACGCGTGAACTGGAGCTGCTGGGGTCTTTCCGCTTCAATGACGAAATCGATGAGGTTGTGGCCGCCCTCGCGGACGGGTCACTCTACGTGGACCCGGTGGTCACCCATACGTTCCCGCTGGACCAGGGGCTGGAGGCCTTCGAGGTGGCCCGGAACGCGGCCGTGTCCGGCAAGGTGCTGCTGGACTTCAGGCCGGGCCAGTGGTCCTAGGGACGCTGGACCGGGACAAACACCCTGGGCTGGTCCTTCCATTCGGGTTCCATCTCCGCGATGGTCTCCCGCATGATCCGGTCCGAGGCCTCGCGGGCTGCTGCCGGGTTTCCGCCGGCAATCGCCTCTGCCACGTCCACGTGCCACCGCAGCGCCGTCTCGCGGGGGTGGTCCGGCATCAGGCCGTGCACCGTGCGGCCGGTCAGCGTCTCAGCCACCTGGCCCACCATGTTGGCGAACATTTCGTTCCCGGAGCCGGTGAGCAGCAGGGAGTGGAAGTGGATATCGAGCTCCAGGAACCGCGGCACGTCCCCGGCCTGGCCGGCGTCGCGCATTGCATGCGACACTTCCACGAGTTCCCGGCGGATCTCCTCCGGAGCGTTGGCGGCGGCCAGTTCGGCGGCGACGGGTTCCACGGCGGTGCGCAGCTCCGCGAGGGAGCGCAGCTGCGCGCCGCGGCCCTCGCCGGCGAGGCGCCAGCGGATCACCTGGGGGTCGAAGGGGTTCCAGCGGTTGGCCGGCAGCACCCGGATGCCCACCCGCTTGGTTGTCTCGACCAGTCCGAGCGACTGAAGCACCCGCACCGCCTCGCGGACCACCGAACGGGACACTTTGAGTTCGTCTTCGAGGTGTTCGGCCAGCATGATGTGGCCGGGCGGGAGCTCGCCCGCGACGATGCGGGTGCCGAGGTGCTCAATCGCGCGGTGGTGGAGGCTGGTTGACATAGTCGTAAGCATAGTGGGGCGGACGCGGATACAGCCTCCGGTCCGCCCCGGACAGGCGCAAAGGACGCCGGAAATCATAGACTGTTTGTGACGCGCCAAATTCCGCCACGTGGGCACTGCTTTCCAGCAACCGGCGGAAATACATATGGTTTATTGACAGCCACTGATCCCAAGAAGACAGTCCCGCCTTCCGCGCGGGACGAACTGCACTAGTTGCACAGAAATGAATTGGAGTTTTGATGTCAGCACACATCGGTGTCACCGGCCTTGCGGTGATGGGGGCCAACCTCGCCCGCAACCTGGCCCGGAACGGCTTCACCGTTGCCCTGCACAACCGGTCCGTCGAGAAGACCGACGCCCTGCTGGCCAAGCACGGCCAGGACGGCGACTTTGTCCGCACGGAAACCCTGCAGGAGCTCGTCGACTCCCTGGAGAAGCCCCGCCGCGTGCTGATCATGGTCAAGGCCGGCAAACCGGTCGACTCCGTGATCGAGCAGCTTGAGCCGCTCCTGGAACCGGGCGACATCATCATCGACGCCGGCAACTCCCACTATGAGGACACCCGCCGCCGCGAAGCCGCGCTGGCCAAGAAGGACCTGCACTTCGTCGGCATCGGCGTCTCCGGCGGAGAGGAAGGCGCCCTGAACGGCCCCTCGATCATGCCCGGCGGCTCGAAGGAATCCTACGATGCCCTGGGTCCGCTGCTGGAAAAGATCGCCGCGCACGTCGACGGCAAGCCCTGCTGCGCCTGGATCGGCACCGACGGCGCCGGCCACTTCGTCAAAATGGTCCACAACGGCATCGAATACGCCGACATGCAGGTCATCGGCGAAGCCTTCGACCTGCTGCGCTCCGGCGCGGGGATCGAACCGGCCGAGCAGGCCAAGATCTTCGAAGAGTGGAACAAGGGCGAGCTCGCCTCCTTCCTGATCGAAATCTCCGCCGAGGTCCTCGGCCACGTGGATGCGAAGACCGGCAAGCCGTTCGTCGACGTCGTCGTGGACGCCGCCGGCCAGAAGGGCACCGGCCGCTGGACGGTCATCTCCGCCCTCGAGCTGGGCTCGCCGACGTCCGGCATCGCCGAGTCGGTCTTCGCCCGGGCGCTGTCCTCCCAGACGGAACAGCGCAAGCTGGCCCAGGAACTGCTCGCCGGTGCGGAAGCCGACGTCGAGATCCCGGAGAGCTTCGTCGAGGATGTCCGCCAGGCGCTCTACGCCTCCAAGCTGGTCTCCTACGCCCAGGGGCTGGACATGCTCACCTCGGCCGCGAAGGAATACGGCTGGGACCTGAAGCTCGACGAGATCGCCTCCCTCTGGCGCGGCGGCTGCATCATCCGCGCCGAACTGCTCAAGGAGATCACCAAGGCGTACGCCGCGGCGGAGAAGCCGGCCAACCTGCTGTTCGCCCCGGCGTTCACCAAGGCGATCGCCGACGTCCTCCCGGCCTGGCGCCGTGTGGTCTCGACCGCGGTCCAGCTCGGCATCCCGGTGCCGGTGTTCTCCTCCTCGCTGGCCTACTACGACGGCCTGCGCCGCAAGCGCCTCCCGGCCGCCGTGATCCAGGGCCAGCGCGACCTCTTCGGCGCGCACACCTACGGCCGCGTCGACGCCGAGGGAACCTTCCACACCCTCTGGGGCGAGGACAAGTCCGAAATCGAGGCAGTGGACACCCACTAATCCGCAACTGACGCCGTCGGCCGGTGCTCCCGTTACTCTGGGAGCACCGGCCGTTCGCGTTTCCCGGGGTCTGTCCCGGCGCCGGTCCGGCCAGCCGTCCCGCCAGCGTCCCAGGAGTGCAGCAGATGACCCAGCCCGTAGCATTTGTCACCGGTGCTTCCACCGGAATCGGTTACGAGACCGCCTGGAAGCTCGCGGCCCGCGGGTTCACCGTCTACGCCGGTGCCCGGCGCGTGGAGAAAATGGAGCCCCTGACGGCCCATGGGGTGACAGTTGTGGCGCTGGACGTCACCAGCGAGGAATCCATGACGGCTGCCGTCGAACAGGTGATGGCCGCCCACGGCCGGGTCGACGTCCTGGTGAACAACGCCGGCTACGGTTCCTACGGTTCGCTGGAGGAAGTGGAGCTGGCCGAGGGGCGGCGGCAGTTCGACGTCAACCTTTTCGGGCTCGCGCGGATGACCCAGCTGGTGCTTCCAGGAATGCGCGCCGCCGGGCGGGGGAGGATCATCAACGTGTCCTCGATCGGCGGACAGATGTACGAGCCGCTGGGGGCCTGGTACCACGCCACGAAGTTCGCCGTCGAGGGCCTGAGCGATTCCCTGCGGATCGAACTCAAGCCGCACGGCATCGACGTGTCCATCATCGAGCCGTCGGGAACGGAATCGGAGTGGGGCGCCATCTCCGGCGACAGCCTGCTGGCCACGTCCGGCCGCGGGCCCTACATGGACCAGGCCAAGGTGGTGGCTGCGGCGCTGGCGTCCACCGTGGGTTCGAGCATGTCCACACCCCCGGGCGTCATTGCCGACGCCATCGTCCACGCCGCGACGTCCCCGCGGCCCAAGACACGCTATCCGGTGGGCAAGGGCGCCCGGGCCATCCTGCTGCTGCGGCGGCTGCTGCCGGACCGGGCCTTCGACGTGGTGATCTGGAACATCTACAAGCGGTTCCCCGCATAGCGTCCGCCGGGACGCCGGGTCCGGCGGCAGCCGGGGGCGGTCAGATCCGGTATTCGATCAGGTATTCGGCCGGGTCGACGGCGGGCTTGGTTTCCCGCTGTGCGTCCCGGTGCCGCCACGTGGCCGGCACGCCCGTGAGGATCGACTCTGCCGGCGCGTCCTTGACCACCACGGCGTTGGCGCCCACGGCGCTGTCCCGGCCGATGGTGATGGGGCCCAGGATCTTGGCCCCGGCGCCGATCACGACGCGGTCCTCGAGGGTGGGGTGGCGCTTGACCTTGGCCAGGGAGCGGCCGCCCAGGGTCACACCGTGGTAGATCATGACGTCCTCGCCGATTTCGGCGGTCTCACCGATGACGACGCCCATGCCGTGGTCGATGAAGAAGCGGCGGCCGATCGTGGCTCCGGGGTGGATCTCGATCCCGGTGCAGAACCTGGCCAGCTGGGAGATCAGCCGGGCCGGGAAGCGCAGCGCAGGGTTCTGCCACAGCCGGTGCGTCAGGCGGTGCGCCCAGATCGCGTGCAGGCCGGAGTAGGCAAAGAAGTTCTCGAAAGAACCTCGAGCCGCCGGGTCGTGGGACCGGGCGGCGTCGAGGTCTTCCTTCAGTCTTGCGAAAAAGCTCACAAAGACCTTTCTACGAAATCGTGGACTACGGCTGGACTCAGCCGCGGATGTCGTCGTACAGCACGGTGGAGATGTAACGCTCACCGAAGTCGCAGACAATGGCAACAATCAGCTTACCGGCGTTCTCCGGGCGCTTGGCGAGTTCCAGGGCTGCCCAGACGATCGCGCCGGAGGAGATGCCGCCGAGGATCCCTTCCTTGACGCCGAGTTCGCGGGCCACGCGGACCGAGTCCTCGAGGGTGGCGTCGATGACCTCGTCATAGACGTTGGTGTCCAGGATCTCCGGGATGAAGTTCGCGCCGAGGCCCTGGATTTTGTGCGGGCCCGGAGCACCGCCGTTGAGGATGGCGGAGTCCTTCGGCTCGACGGCGATGATCTGCACCTCCGGCTTGCGCTCCTTAAGCACCTGCCCGACGCCGGTGACGGTTCCGCCGGTGCCGACGCCGGCGACGAAGATGTCGACCTTGCCGTCGGTGTCGGACCAGATTTCCTCGGCCGTGGTCTGGCGGTGGACCTCGGGGTTGGCCTCGTTGGCGAACTGCTGGGCCCAGATCGAGTTCTCCGTGTTGGCGACGATCTCCTGGGCCTTTTCCACGGCGCCCCGCATGCCCTCGGAACCGGGAGTGAGCACAATCTCGGCCCCGTAGGCGCGCAGCATGACACGGCGCTCGGTGGACATGGTCTCCGGCATGGTCAGGATGACCTTGTAGCCGCGGGCCGCGCCGACCATGGCCAGGGCGATGCCCGTATTCCCTGACGTGCCTTCGACGATGGTGCCGCCGGGCTTGAGGGCACCGGACTTCTCCGCGGCGTCGACGATCGCGACACCGATGCGGTCCTTGACGCTGTTGGCCGGGTTGTAGAACTCCAGCTTGACGGCCACAGTGGCGTCAAGGCCTTCACTCAGCCGGTTGAGCCGGACCAGCGGGGTGCCGCCGACCAGCTGGGTAACATCGTCATAGATCCGTGCCATGGGTGTCTGCGCCTGTCTGTTGAAGAGGGAATGCTGAGGTCAGCCTAACGAGGGCCCGCAGGCCCTAGCTAAGCATTAAGCCATGCAGAGTAATATTTCCTGGCCTTGGCCAGCTTCGGATTGATGATCACCTGGCAGTAACCCTGCTCCGGGAACTTGCCGTAGTAGTCCTGGTGGATTTCCTCCGCCCGGTGGAACACCGGCAGCCGGCTGACCTCCGTGACGATCGGATGCGCCCAGAGCGACTGGTTCCGTTCGATCGCGTCCTCGAAGAGGATCTTCTCCTCGGTCGTCTCATAGAACATCGAGGACCGGTACTGGGTTCCGACGTCGTAGCCCTGGCGGTTGAGCGTGGTGGGGTCGTGGAGGGCGAAGAACATGTCCAGGATGACCTCCGCGGGAACGACCTCCTCATCGAACGACACCGCCACCACCTCGGCATGGCCGGTGGTGCCGGAGCAGACGGCGTAGTAGTCGGGGTTGCGGTCATGGCCTCCGGTGTAGCCCGAAACAACCGCGCTGACACCCTTGGTTTTCTGGTAAACGGCGTCGAGGCACCAGAAGCAGCCTCCGCCGAGGACAAAAGTTCTCATGCTCTCTTCAATGGTTGAAGGGCCCCGATGATTCCCGGCGTCTGCGGGGGAGGCCGGCCAATAGGGTAAAAATGGGGGTATGGAACCTGTAAACACCGACGTTTCAGCCGGCCCGTCCGAAGGCAACGACGACTCCGGCAACGGGTCCGGTCCCACGCCCGAGGTCCCCACCCTGGGCATGATCCTGCTGGCCGTCGAGGAGCTCTGGCCCGAATCGCTCGCGGAAGACTGGGACGAAGTGGGCCTCGTGGCCGGCCACCCCTCCGCGGGGGTGAGCAGGATCCTCTTCGCCGTCGATCCCACCCTTGAGGTGATCGAGGAGGCCATCGAGTTCGGCGCCGAACTCCTCATCACCCACCATCCGCTGCTGCTCAAGGGCGTCACCTCGGTAGCGGCGACCACCGCCAAAGGCCGTGCCGTGCACCGGCTGATTGAGTCGGGGACCGGGCTGCTGACCGTGCACACCAACGGTGATTCCGCCGTCGGCGGTGTCTCCGATGTCCTGGCCGACGCGCTGGGCCTGCAGAACGTGGCACCGCTGACCCCGGCCGTGAGCGGACTGCCGGAAGAAGGCATCGGGCGGGTCGGAGACCTGGAGGACGTCATGACCCTGGGCGATTTTGCCGCCCGAGTCTTCGGCATCCTGCCCTCGGTCGCCGGCGGGGTGCGCGTATCCGGGGACCGGGACGGGCTGGTCCGCCGCGTGGCGGTCTGCGGCGGCGCCGGTGATTCCCTCTTCGGCGAGGTCCGGGCGAGCAACGCCGACGTCTACCTGACCGCGGATCTGCGGCACCATCCGGCGTCGGAAGCCCGGGAGGCGGCCGTCGACGACCGGCCGTACCTGATCGACGTTTCCCACTTCGCCAGCGAGTGGCTGTGGCTGCCGCCGGCGGCGGAAGCGCTGGCCAATGTACTGAGCGACCAGGGGCACGACGTTGAGATCCGGGTCAGCACCACCAACAGCGATCCGTGGGACTTCATTCTGACTCCGGGCTAAGCCTGGCGTGCGAGGGGCCCCGGGTGAGCGTAGCGAGGCCGGGGAGCGCGCTAGGCGCTAGAGTCTAGGGAGCGCCGAATAGGCGCCCGGCTCCGGCCGGCAGGGAACAAGCGGAGGTAAATAGTGGCCAAGGCAGCACCGGCGGAACAGTTGAAGTTGCTCGAATTGCAGGGACTTGATGCCAAGCTCAAATCCTTGTCCAACCGCCGCCGAAGCCTTGAAAGCGACTCCCGGATCACCGATCTTGAAGCAGCCCTCAGCGTGGCCATCGGCGAACTGGGCGCGGCGAAGGTGGCAGTCCACGACGCCGAACTTGAGCTCAAGCGGGCCGAGGCGGACGTGGAGCAGGTGGCCTCCCGGATTGAACGCGACGAGGCCAGGCTCAACAGCGGCACCGGCCTTTCCAAGGACCTCGTGGCCCTACAGCGCGACCTGGTATCCCTGAACAAGCGACGCTCCGACCTTGAAGACGTTGAGCTGGAAGTCCTGGAGCGGCTGGACTCTCTCCGCCTGCGCCAGGCCGGCCAGCAGCAGATTGTTGACGACATCCAGGGCTCCTTCGGCTCCATCCGCGCCGAGCTGGACGAGCAGCTCGCCGAGATCGCCGCCGAGGCCACCGTGGTGCGCGGCAAGCGTGCCGAGTTCGCTGAGGGACTGGATGCCGGCCTGCTGGCGATCTACGAGAAGACGTTGGCCAAGCGCGGTGTCGGTGCGGCCCGCCTCTTCCACGGAACGTCCGAGGGATCGGGCATGCAGCTGAGCCCCGGTGACCTCGCCGAAATCAAGGCGGCGGCCGAGGACGACGTCGTGTTCTGCCCGGATTCCGGCTGCATCCTGGTCCGCTCCGCCGAGTGGGCGTAACCACCCACCCGTGAGCTAGCCAGGCAGGATCAGGTTGAGGGCGTGCGGCTTCCGGGCCGTGCCCTCAACCAGTTCGGCGCTCCACTTTTCGGCAGCCGCTTGTCTCAGCTGGGCGGGAGTCTGCGGCGCCTTGCCCCGGCGGGTCAGCAGGTGCCGGGCGAGTTCGCCCCGGGTGTGCTTCGCGAAGTGGCTGACCACCTTGCGTACGCCGTTGACCTCGGTGAACACGTTGACGGCGACGGTCTGTGCCGGCGGGGGAGCCCACGCGGCGGCGTAGGTGCTGGAGCGGCAGTCCACCAGCAGTTCGCCGTCCGTGGCGGCCGCGAGGGCCTCACTGAGTTGCGGTTTCCAGAAGGACGCCAGGCGTCCGACGTCGGGCAGTGCGGTCCCCATCGACAGCCGGTAGGCGGGCACCCGGTCGCCGAACCGGATGGCACCCCAGAGCGCGGAAATGACCAGCACGCACTGGTCCGCCTTCCTCCGCTGCGTGGGCGTGAGCGAGTTGTAGTCCAGCGCGTCGTACAGCACCCCGGAGTAGACCTGATGGGCGGGGGCCGCCGGTTCGGCGTGCAGCCTCGTGTTGCGTTCGACGTCGGCCCGCAGCGAGGCGCCGACGCCCAGCAGCGCGAGGGCGTCCTCGTGGGCGCTGACCGTTCCGAGCCCCTCCAGGACCTTGGCCCGGTAAGAGTTCAGTCCGGGGAAACTCAGGGTAGTCCAGTTGACGGCGTCGCCCGTGGTGGCGGGGGTCTTGCCTTCAGAGGGCGGCAGCAGAATCAGCACCGTCCAATCCTAGCCGCGGCCCGTTGCCGGGATGGTAACGCCGCGGCCCGCTGCCGGAACCGCGCAGTCCCGGCCCTGAAGGCCTGCTCCTCAGCCGAGGTTGCGGCCGAGGAAGGACAGCACCTCGGGCAGGATGGAACGCCAGTAGCTGCTGTCGTGACCGCCGGGCTGGAAGCCTCCCTCGACGGTGCCCGGGAGTCCCGCCCGGTAGTTCCGGACCGTGGCGGCAAGGTCGTCCCCGGTGCCGCAGTCGATCCGCTTGGGCAGCGCCGCGAGGCTGGGCCGAAGTGCGAACACGTCGTGGGCCGCGAAGTCCTCGGGGCCGTCGAAGGCGTCTTCCCGGCGCGGGTCGTAGTCCTCCCAGACCGCGGGGCTCATGGCCGCCACGGCCCGGACCCCGGGCAACCGCCCCTGGGACGCAAGCAGGAGGGAACCAAAACCTCCCATGGAGGGGCCGAAGAGGCCGATCCGGCCGAGGTCGCAGCCGCTCCCGCCGAGGAACGGAACGAATTCCCGCACCAGCATGGACTGGGTGTCGCTGCCGTCGGCGCGCCGGTGCCACCAGGTGTCCCCGCCGTCCACCGCGGCGAGGGCAAACGGCGCGCCCCCGGCGTCGAGGTGCCGCTGGAGGGCCTCGTGGGCCGCCAGGTCCTCCAGCAGGACGGAGTGGCTCCCGCCGAGACCATGAAGGAAGACTGCCACGGGACGTATAAGATTCGCACCGCCGGGCGTCAGCCCGGGCCCGGCCACGGACCAGTGGGTGGTGACTCCGGGGCGGAAAGCTGAGACGAAGGAGCCGGTGCTGGTAGTGACTGTCAACGCGGTGGTGGCGGCGGCCGGCGGCACCGTCGCGGCGGGAGAGGTCGTCTCCACGGGGGTGAGTCCCTCCGTGCACGCTGTGAGCGCTGAGGCGCCCAGCCCGATTCCTGCCAGCTCAAGCAGCCGGCGCCGGCCCAGGACGGAATCCTCCATACCCCGATCATAGGCTTGGCGGCCGGAGGTGTCCCCGGACGGGTCCGCCCTGACCGTAGAATGGACAGCGGATGGGTTGACCAGGCGGCCGCGCGTCACGCAAGTGGCTCGAGGAACGTCCGGGCTCCGCAGGGCAGGGTGGTGGGTAACGCCCACTCGGGGTAACCCGCAGGCCAGTGCCACAGAGAACAGACCGCCTGCGTGCGGCACGTGCGTGCACGGGCCGCAGGGCAGGTAAGGGTGAAACGGTGGTGTAAGAGACCACCAGCTTCCCGGGTGACCGGAAAGGCTAGGTAAACCCCACCCGGAGCAAGGCCAGACAGGGCACGTTTGAGGGCTGCTCGCCCGAGTGTCCGGGTAGGCTGCTGGAGGGCGTCGGCAACGGCGTTCGTAGATGGATGGCCGCTACTCCCGCGTTGGCAACGGCGCGGGAACACAGAACCCGGCGTATCGGTCAACCCATCCATTCACACCGCGGGGGATCCCCCTGCCATCGTTTCCGCTGCTGAGGCCCTTCTGCCCGCGCGCTCACGGGCTGACCCGAATGCTTGACATCACCCCCGCTTGACCAGAGACTGCAGGGAACGTTTCAAGCAACGGTGCAGTCAGCGAAAAGCTTAGGAGTAAGAGTGTCGGACGAGGCAACATACGACTACGTGATTGCCGGGGGTGGCAGCGGCGGCAGCGTCCTTGCCGGCAGGCTCAGCGAAGACCCCTCCGTCCGCGTCCTACTGCTCGAGGCGGGCAGATCCGACCGCCATCCGTTCATTCATGTCCCGGCCGGCTTTCCGAAGCTCAAAGGCGGGCCGTACCAATGGGACTACGCGAGCGTTCCGCAAAAGCACAGCAATGGCCGGCGTATCCCGCTTGCCCAGGGCCGCGTGCTCGGCGGCGGGGGGTCCATCAACTCCCAGGTCTTCACCCGCGGCGTGGCCGAGGACTATGACAGCTGGGTCACGGACTACGGCTGCGAGGGCTGGTCCGCTGACGAGGTGAACAAGTACTTTGTCCGTTCGGAGTCCAACAGCAGGCTCTCGGCGCCGCACCACGGGACCGACGGGCCGCTCGGGGTCTCCGACCTGCTGCGTCCGCACAAGCTCTCCGCGGCCTTCGTCAAGGCGGGCCAGGAGTTCGGGCTGCCCTATAACAGCGACTTTAACGGCGCCGAGCAGTACGGCGTTGGCTTCTACCAGACCACCACGAAGAACGGCCGCCGGTGCAGCGCGGCCGTCGCCTACCTCCGGCCCGCCCGCAAGCGGCGGAACCTCACCGTCCGCGCCAACGTCACCGTCTCCAAAGTGATCATCAGCAACGGCAGGGCCGTCGGAATCCAGGCGATCGAAGGCGGCAGCGTGCGAACGTACAGCGCCACCCGCGAGGTGATTGTTTCGGCCGGCGCCTTCGGTTCGCCCAAGCTGCTCCAGCTCTCAGGCATCGGTGACCCGGCGGATCTCGCCGCTGCCGGCATCGAGACCGTCCACGCCCTGCCGGGCGTCGGCAAGAACCTGCAGGACCACTGCGACGTCGACATCGTCTACGAACTCACGGATTACCACAGCCTGGACCGGCTGAACCAGGTACGCCCGGCCACAGTCCTGGCCGGTGTCGAGTACCTCGCCTTCCGTTCGGGACCGTTCGCGTCAACACTGGTCGAGGCCGGTGGTTTCAGTTACGCGAACAAGGAGGAAAAGACTCCTGACCTGCAGTTCCATTTCCTGCCCGCGGCGCGGGTGGGGACGGGGGCCACGGCGTTGAAGCCCGGGTTCGGGGCCACGTTGAATTCGTATTTCCTCCGGCCGCGGAGCCGGGGAACCGTCCGCCCGGTGTCCTCAGACCCCAGCAAAGCACCGCTCATCGATCCGAACTATCTCGCAGACGACTACGACCTTGAAATGGCCATCGCCGGGGTGCAGCAGAGCCGCGAGATCATGGAGCAGTCGTCCATGGCGGCGCTCACCAAGGCGGAGCACATCGGCGACGGCAGCCGGGTGGAAACCCGCGACGAGTACGTGAATTTCGTGCGCTCCTTCGGGCGGACCTCCTACCACCCGGTCGGCACCTGCTCCATGGGAACCACCGATGAGTCCGTGGTCTCGCCGCGGCTGAAGGTCCACGGACTCGAGGGACTGCGCGTCGTCGACTCCTCGATCATGCCCCGGCTCGTCAGTGCCAACACGCAGGCGCCCACCATCATGATCGCGGAAAAGGCCGTCGACATGATCCTCCAGGACGCCCGGTAAACGGGCTAAAGACCCAGCTGCTGCGCCAGCTCCCACGGCGTGTCGGTAAAGACGCCATCCGCGCCGTCGGCACGCAGTCTCGCCGCGGTTGCTTCGTCGTTGACGGTATAGGGCCACACGGTCAGCCCGGCGTCCTTGAGCCTGCGCAGGTACTCTGCGCTGATGCCCTTGTGCGGGCCGACGTGGCCGATGCCGCTGGAGCTGATCGACGCCGGGTCGGGTGTCTCCCCGTCCCGCAGGAGATACAGCACCTGCAGCCCGGACCCGGCCAGGGCCTGGGCAGCGGGGAAGCTGAACGTCTGCACCACCACCTTTTCCTGGATGCCGCGCTTCAGGATGGTCTCCGCGAAGGCAACCGGGTCGATGGAGGGGTCCTTCAGCTCGGGGACCAGGATGTTCCGCCCGCCATACAAATCCAGCATGGCTTCCCACGTTGTCGGCGTGCCCTCGGCGCCGCCCAGCGGGTGCCTGATGCCGGCAGCCGCCCACTGCTCCAAGGTGATGCCGGCCGGGTGGCCGCTGAGGCCGGGCATGGTCCGCCCGGCGTCGTCGTCGTGCAGCGGAACCAGCGTCCCGTCCTGGAGTTGCCGCAGATCTGTTTCGATCGGGAACGCCGTCCTGCTCACGGCCTCGAAGGCTTCCGCGGAGGACTCAGGGTAGACCAGCGCCCCGCCGCGGTGCGCCACCAGGGTAAACGCTGCCGCCGGCGTCCCGGACGCCGGAGAGGACGACGCCGGACCAGCGGGCGCCGGAGCTGCCGGCGGTGCCGCCGCGGCGCAGCCGGTGCACAGCACGACGCCCAGCAGAAGAGCCCCAATCTTGAACATCGCCCCAGCGTAGCCGGACCCCGGCCCGGTGTGAGTCATTTCACGCGCAACCGGGGACCGGACCCTGCCGGGCCGCCGCTAGAATGGATGGTGAACGTAGAAGTTCTGCCGCCGGGTCTGCGTTCGCAGCCGGCGGCTTTTCTTTGCTCGACACAGGCGCCAGGGGTGGACCGAATCCCCGCCGGCGCCGAGGTTCCGGACACCCTCCGGCAGCCGACTTCCGCATACGACGCCGTATGTGGTGGATTCTAGGAAGGTATTTCTGTGAGCCAGACATCAGATTCTTGTCTTGATACGTGGATGGGCCGGGAGGCGCTCGCCGAGGCCATGATCCCGGTGATCGGCCGGCTGTACCGTGAGAACAACGTGGTTACGTCCATCCACGGCCGCAGCCTGATCAACAAGTCCACCATGAACATCCTCAAGGCACACCGCTTCGCCCGCCGGATGAGCAAGGAAGAACTGCGGCTCGAAGAGACCGCCCCGCTGCTGGATGCGCTGACCAAACTCGAGCTCGGCGCCGCGGCCATCGACATTGCCCGTCTCACCGAGAAGTACCGCGTCGAGGGCAACGGTGCCACCCTGGATGAGTTCCTGCGCAGGGAACTCGCGGAGGTTGTTGGCAAGCGCGGCGGCGACGACCGCACCAGCACCGACGTCGTCCTCTACGGCTTCGGACGCATCGGCCGGCTCCTGGCCCGCCTCCTGATCGAAAAGGCCGGCGGCGGGCATGGCCTGCGGCTGCGCGCCATCGTGGTCCGCCGCGGTTCCGACAACGACCTCGCGAAGCGCGCCAGCCTGCTGCGCCGCGACTCGGTCCACGGCTCGTTCGAAGGCACCATCAAGGTGGACCTCGAGAACGACACCATCACCGCCAACGGCGTCCAGGTCCAGGTCATCTACTCGGACAACCCCGCGACGGTCGACTACACCGCCTACGGCATCCACGACGCCCTCGTCGTCGACAACACGGGACGCTGGCGCGACGCCGAGGGCCTGTCCCAGCACCTGAAGAGCAAGGGCGTTTCCCGGGTGCTGCTCACCGCCCCGGGCAAGGGCGACCTGAAGAACATCGTGCACGGCATCAACCACGGCACCATCACCGACTCGGACAAGATCGTCTCCGCGGCCTCCTGCACCACCAACGCCATCACCCCGGTGCTCAAGGCGATCAACGACCGCTACGGTGTGGTGCATGGGCACGTCGAGACGGTCCACTCCTTCACCAACGACCAGAACCTGATCGATAACTTCCACAAGGGCGACCGCCGCGGCCGCTCCGCCGCGCTGAACATGGTCATCACCGAGACCGGTGCCGCCAAGGCCGTGGCCAAGGCCCTGCCGGAACTGCTGGGCAAGCTCACCGGCAGCTCCATCCGCGTCCCCACCCCCGACGTCTCCCTGGCCATCCTGAACCTGAGCCTGGAAAACGGCACCACCAAGGACGAGGTCAACGACTACCTGCGGGAAATGTCGCTGCACTCGGAACTACGGAAGCAGGTCGACTACATCGATTCGCCCGAGGTTGTCTCCACGGACTTCGTCGGATCGCGCCGCGCGGGCATCGTCGACGGCCTGGCCACCATCTCCAACGACAAGAACCTCGTGCTCTACGTCTGGTACGACAACGAGTTCGGCTACAGCTGCCAGGTGGTCCGCGTGATGGAGGAAATGGCCGGCGTGAACCCGCCGTCGTTCCCCGCCAAGGACGCAGCCGCAACCCTGGAGGCAGCCGGCCTGCCCGTCGAGGTCACGGCCTGACGCCACCTCCCTGAATCTGTTTCCTTTTCCCCGCTGATTCCTCTGGAATCGGCCGGGAAAGGGCACCACAATGGTGCAATGGAACAGAACTCGGCTGTGGAGCACGAAACCACTCTGGAACACGCCCTGGACGTTGCGCGGCGGAATGCCAAGGAAGCCAAACGGCTTCTCGACGATGCCCGTGCCAAATATGCGGCCGGTGATGTCGACGAGGCACGGGTCCGGCAACTCGAATCCCTCATGGCCCTCGCCAACGAAGACCTGCTGAGGGTGACGAGAGAGAACTAGCAGGGCACCTGTCCTCCACACTGTGGACAACGCCTCCAGCGCCGGAGGCCGGGCCTAGGCTTCAGGGGTGGAAAGAATTCGGCCCGCCCCGGGACGCACCGGCCCCGGACTCCCCGCCCGGAGGCCGGCTTGACGCTCACCTGGCCGGAGTTCCGGCGGGAACGACGGCGGTCCCGCCAGGCGTGGGCCCTGCTGGCCGCCGCCGCACTCGCCGTCGTCGCGGGTCTCGGCTGGTTCTTCACCGCGGGGCAGTTTGCCGCCGTCGGGCCGCCCACCGACGGACCCCGCGAGGCACCGGTGCTCGCAGCCGGCTGGATGAACCCCGTCCCTGCCGTGCGGGCCGTTCCCCGCGGCGCCGCGTCGGCGCTGCTGGACACGCTCCCGGTCAAGGGCCGGGCAGGCCGGGACAACTACGACCGCAGCGCCTTCGGCCAGGCCTGGCTGGACGTGGACCGCAACGGCTGCGACACCCGCAACGACATCCTCCGCCGCGACCTTTCGGGCACCGAGTTCACCGGGGAATCCCGCTGCCGGGTGGCCGGCGGAACATTCCGGGAACCGTACACCGGCCGCCAGCTCACGTTCCGCAGGGGAGCCGGGAGCAGCGCGGAGGTGCAGATCGACCACGTGGTGGCGCTGGGGGATGCCTGGCAGAAGGGTGCCCAGCAGTTGACCGCCGCACAACGCGAGTCCCTGGCGAACGATCCGCTGAATCTGATCGCCGTCGACGGCCCTGCCAACCAGGACAAGAGCGCCTCCGACGCCGCCACCTGGCTGCCCCCGAACAAGGCCTTCCGCTGCCACTATGTCGCCCGGCAGGTCTCCGTCAAGGCGGCCTACCGGCTGTGGGTCACTGCGGCGGAGAAGGACGCGATGCGCCGGATCCTCGCCACCTGCCCCGGGCAGCAGACGGTTGTCGCGGCTGCTCAGTAGAATTCATCCATGGATAGGCTTGGGCCGGCCCTATGCTGAAGACGTCAGCAAGAAACTCTTCATGGAAGGTCGCCGTCACGGCTTCTGCATCAGCACTTTCACATCACACTTCCCGGTACCGGCCTCGGCCGATGCGTCCTCGCGGAGAGCGTCCAGCATTCCGGGCGTCACAAATTCTTGTCCACGCATTATGTTCTGGAGGTACCGGGTGACCCATTCCTGAAGCTGCGCGGGGTTCCAGCTGGGTGTGGTGACAAGGAGTACTTCGCGGTCTTCACGGATGACGCCGGTAATCCCGTCCTCTTTCGCCAGGTTTTTGACCATACGGTCCACCATGCGGGAGTACTCGCGGGCGACGTCCTCACGCAACGACACCTCACGCTCCCGCCCGCGGAGCTCGTCTTCGTCTAGACGATATGAGGTAGCCGGGTTTTTAGGGCTGGAGCCTCCTTTTCAAGCGGGACGTGGGATGCCTGCCAGACTTGCCGGACAGGTAGAGCCACATTTGAAAACTGGAGATTCCAGCTATGTACCTTACGTTCCCCACGAACCGCGCAGAAAATCAACCACTACGCCCCGGAAGAGAACTGGACCTTCCCGCCGTCCCGGAATTGACCCGCCTGGGTCCCCGGCCGGAACGACATCCGGGTATCCCGGAATCCGCCGCACTGTTGTCAACCGCCCGCGTCAATCCGTTGCCGCCACAACTGCTGGAAGCTCCGTCAAAGCGGTGACAGTGATCTCCGGAGCCTCGAAGTACCCCGGGTAGGCCGCTCCCGTCCGGTTCAGCCATGCGGTGCGCAACCCGGCACGCGCCGCACCGTGGATGTCCCAGGGATGGACGGCGACCAGCAGCATGGCCGACGTCTCGGTTGCGGCGGCCCCGGCCGCATATTCGTAGGATGCACGCGCAGGCTTCCAAGCCGGCGCGTCTTCAACCGAAAGTAACATCTCGAACTCGTCACGGATCCCAGCCTCGCTGAACAGCTTCCCGGCGATCTGGGCCGAGCCGTTGCTGAGCGTGATAAGCCGGAACCCGGCGGCGGAGAGTGCGCGGACCCCGGCCGGGACATCCGGATGCACCGCGAGGCCGGTCATGCCGCCCATGACATGTTCGACCGCCGAGTCAAGAGGGCGGTCAACCTCCACCCCAGTCAGTAGCTCCCGGAGTACCTCGGCTCCGATGGCGGCGAATGATCCGTTGTCTCCGCTGGCCGTAAGTGCGAAGCCGTCGCGCAGAAGCGTCGCGAACCAAAGCTTTGCCAGTTCAGCCGGTGCCCCGACGTCGCTGAAGCGTACCCCCATGGGGGACATGTCAGAGAGGGTCTCGTTGACATCAAAGACGATGACTGGCAAGGCGGTGGTCATGGATTCTCCCAGTGTCGGTGTGCAGGTCTCCCGTCCCAGTCTGCCGCCTTCCGCGTACATCCAGAGCCATGCAAGGCCCATCTCCGGCGTCATGGTGCACCGGCCCATGGCCCCGCCGGCGACGGAGCCGGACCAGGACCCGTGTTCGCCTAGATAAAGAGCCTGACGGGGCCGGCGGTCTCCGGGCCGCCGCAGGCTTCGCTGCCGCCCACCCGGGTCCAGCGCAGCTCGACATCGCGCCGGGCCAGGACGCTTCCGTCGGCCGCGTAGGCCGTGACGGCCACCGTCCCCGGGGACCGCATCATCAGGCTGACCCGCCACGTCCGGTCGTCGACCCGGGCCACGGTGAAGGGACTGTAGGGCGGCATGGCTGGTCGCGTCCCGGAGGGGGCCGGACCATCGGTGACCGCCAGGGTGGTGGCCGGCGCGGGCACGGCGCCCGGGCTGACCGACGTTTCGGGAACACGCACCGGGCCATCCGCGCGGACCGAGCAGACGCCATCCGCGCAGAAGTCCACCAGACTGACCTGCTCCACGCTGCCATCCAGGGACACCGTGAGCGAGTTGAACCACGCAATGGCAGGGCAGGCGATGGGGACGGAGCCGGAACAGCCCGCGGTCGCCACTGCCAGCAGCAGCGCAACAGCCAGCCTGGCCGGTCCCGTCTTCACCGCCCGGCGCCCTCGTCCAGGGCCTGGGCGGTGAGCTGCGCCTCCAGCCGCTCGACATCCTCGCGGTGGCAGAGCTCGGTGGCCAGGGTCGTCACCGTGGCGCTGCCGGCGGCCACGGCGGCCCGGAGCGCCTCCTCGAGGGTGCGGCCCTGGGCCAGGCGGAGCACGAAGGCGGCCAGGAAACTGTCTCCGGCTCCGACGGTACTGGTCACCTTCACCCGGGGCACGGCCAGCCGCAGAATCCCGGATTTCGAGGCGAGCACGGCACCTTCGCCGCCCAGGGTCAGGGCGACATGTTCCGCGGAGCCGTCCGCGACCAGCGCCGCGGCCGCCTCGACCTGGCTTTCATCGCTCTCCAGCGTCGTTCCGAAGTGCAGCCCCAGCTCCCGTCGGCTCGGCTTCACCAGGAAAACCCCTTCGGCGAGGGCTTCGGCCAATGCCGGTCCGGAGGCGTCCACGATGCAGCGCGCATCCTGCTGCCGCGCCAGCCGGGCCACCCGGGCGTAAAAATCGTCCGGGACCCCCGGCGGCAGGCTTCCGCTCGCCACAACGTACCCGCCCGCGGGAATCGAATCCGCCACGAGCGCGAGGCACAGGCGCCACTCGGGCTCACTCAATTCGGGGCCCTGCAGCACGAAGCGGAACTGCTTGCCCGTCGTCGTCTCATCGACCGTGAAGTCCTGGCGGGTGCTTCCCTGGATCGGCACGGCCAGGGTGGGGACGCGTTCCGCTTCGATAAGGCGGCGGTACGCCTCGCCTGTGGGTCCGCCGGCGGTGTAGACCGCAAGGGTCCGGCCGCCGAGGCGCTGCACCACCCGGGACACATTCACGCCGCCGCCGCCCGGGTCGAGGCGGCTGGTGCCGCAGCGCAGCTTGTGGCCGCTGATGACCTGCTCCGTGGCCGTGCTGACGTCCAGGGCGGGGTTTACGGTGAGCGTGAGGATGGGCTGCATCGGCATCGGTCGGGGGGCTTCCATGGCCCAAGCATAGGAGCATGGGGTTGCCGGTGTCCCCGGCGGGACGTCCCCTTGTGCAGCAGCCGCCCGCTCGGCGAGAATGGGCGCGGCAGGACTGGCCACACGAAAGTCCGCCGCAACCAGTGGAACGGGAACCATGGCAGATGGCAAGGGCGGCGCCGGCAAGTCCGGCTCCAGCAAGGACGGCGCCGGCAAGTCCGGCTCCGGCAAGGAAAAGTCCGGCCGGAAGGGCGCCAAGGGACGGTTGCCCCTGAGCGTCTATGAGGCCGAACTCTTTCGGCTCCAGGCCGAGCTCGTCGCGCTGCAGGAATGGGTCCGCAGCACGGGGGCGCGGGTGCTGGTGATCTTTGAGGGACGCGATGCCGCCGGGAAGGGCAGTGCGATCAAGCGGCTCACGGAGTACCTGAATCCGCGCGTCGCCCGCATCGTCGCGCTGCCGGCCCCAACGGACCGGCAGCGGGGTGAATGGTATTTCCAGCGCTATGTGCAGCATCTGCCCGCCGCGGGGGAGATCGTCCTGATGGACCGCTCCTGGTACAACCGGGCCGGCGTCGAACACGTGATGGGGTTCTGCACGCCCGCGGAACACAAGCGCTTTATGGCCCAGTGCCCGGTCTTTGAGCGTCTCCTGGTCCAGGACGGCATCCTGCTGTTCAAATACTGGTTTTCGATCAGCCACGCGGAACAGGAACGGCGCTTCAAGTCCCGGCTGGATGATCCGATGCGGCAGTGGAAACTTTCGCCGATGGACCGGGAAGCGATCCTCCGCTGGGAGGACTACTCCCGGGCCAAGGACGACATGTTCGTGCAGACAGATACTGCCGAATCGCCCTGGTACGTGGTCGAGGCGGAAGACAAACGACGGGCCAGGATCAACATGATCGCCCATCTGCTCTCCAGCATCGATTACACGGAGGTCCGGACGGAGCAGGTGACTCTGCCGGAACGGCCCAAGGCCGTCAACTACACGCGCCCGCCGCGGGAGTTGTTCCGGTACGTCCCGGATCACGCCTCGATCCTGCAGAAATCCAGCGACGAATAGCCCGGCGGGCGAAGAATCCTCTGCCGGAGCGGTGCCCCCACAGTCCGGGGCGGGTAGGGTACCGGCATGGACATCATCCTGGTTCCCGGATTCTGGTTGGACGCCTCCTCGTGGGAGGAGGTGACTCCGCCGCTCACCGCAGCCGGTCATCAGGTCCACCCGCTGACCTTGCCCGGGCTGGAATCGGTCGACGCGCCGCGGGCCGGCATCGGCCTGCGCACCCACATCGACGCCGTCGTGGCCACGATCGACGCCTTCGATGACCCGGTGGTCCTGGTGGGCCATTCGGGCGGGGGTGCGATCATTCACGGGGCCGTCGACGCCCGCCCGGACCGGGTGGCCCGGGCCATCTACGTTGACAGCGGTCCGCTCGGCGAGGGCGGCGTCATCAACGACGAGTTGCCGGAGGACGGCGACGACGTGCCGCTCCCGCCCTGGGAGCTGTTCGAGGATGAAGACCTTACCGACCTCAACGAGGAGCTGCGGGCCATGTTCCGGGCCCGCGCCGTCCCGCAGCCCAAGGGCGTGGCCCAGGACCAGCAGCGGCTGCACGACGAGGCCCGCTTCGACGTCCCGGCGACCGTCATCGCCTGCGAGTTCCCGTCCGCCATGCTGATCGAAATGATCGGGGCCGGGCACCCGTACGTCGCCGAGCTCGGCCGCGTCCGCGACGTCGGCTACGTTGACCTGCCCACCGGGCACTGGCCGCAGTTCACCAAGCCGGCCGAACTCGGGGCGGCGATCCTTGCCGCCGTCGACCGGGAGAGGTGAGCCCGGACCCTAGTGTCCGAAGGGGTCCGGGTCCACGCCCGGCATCCACGTCAGGCCGGGGACGCCCCAGCCGCTCTTCTTAGCCTGTTTCATGGCCTTACGGGCGTAGCGGTCGATCAGCCGGTTGACGTAGAGCTTGCCGTCCAGGTGGTCGAATTCGTGCTGGATCACCCGGGCGAACCAGCCCGTCGCCTCGAAATCGACCGGGTTGCCGTCCCCGTCAAAGCCCTGCACCCGGGCCCACTCCGCGCGCTTGAGCGGGTACTGCCCGCCCGGGAAGGACAGGCAGCCTTCCTCTTCCTCGTCCGGATCCGGCAGCGCCCCGGAAATCTTCGAGAGGGTCAGCACCGGGTTGACCACGACGCCGGACGGCGGGGCGCCGTCGTCGTTGTCGTACTTGTAGATGAACAGCCGTTTCCCTACCCCGACCTGGGGCGCGGCGAGACCGACGCCGTTGGCGGCGTCGTTGGTCTCGAACATGTCGGCGATCAGGGCCCGGAGCTCGTCGTCGAAGACTTCAACCTCTGCGGCCCGGCGGTGCAGCACGGGCTCGCCCCAGATCGTGATGGGCAGAACGGTCATGTCAGTAAAGTTCCTCTGGTTCTGTGTTGAGCGGCGGGTCAGTCGGCGATGGTGCGGCCGACGACGTCGCGCATGATTTCGTTGGTGCCGCCGAAGATGGTCAGCAGCCGGGCCGCCAGGAAGGCCTGCGCCACGGGGTATTCCAGGATGTACCCGTAGCCGCCGTGCAGCTGGAGGCAGCGGTCCGTGACGGACTTGGCGCGCTCGGACGCCCACAGCTTGGCGCGGGCGGCGGAGGCGGCGTCGAGCTCTCCGGCGTTGAAGGCCCGGATGGCCTGGTCCACGTAGGTTTCGGTGACCTCGACCTCGGTGAGGATGTCGGCCAGTTCGAAACGGCTGTTCTGGAAGTCGATAATCCGCTCCCCGAAGGCGTTGCGGTCCTTCGTGTAGCGGACGGTCTCCTCGTAGATGGCGCGGACGACGGCGGAGCTTGCCACGGCGATCGCGAGCCGGCCCTGGGGGAGCTGCTCGGCCGCGTACTGCAGGCCCTTGCCCTCCTCGCCGACGAGGTCGGCCTGCGGAACCCGGACGTTGTCGAAGAACAGTTCCGCGGTATCCGAGGCCTTCAGGCCCATCTTGTCCAGCTGATTGCCGGTGTTGTAGCCCTCACCCTTTTGGACCATGAACAGGGAGAAGGAGTTGGTGGTCCCGCGGCCGGTGCCGCCATCGGTGCGGGCCAGGACCAGGGAGGCGTCGCCG
Source organism: Arthrobacter sp. (assembly GCA_034376805.1). Taxonomy (GTDB): domain Bacteria; phylum Actinomycetota; class Actinomycetes; order Actinomycetales; family Micrococcaceae; genus Arthrobacter. The sequence continues at coordinate 20,391 of JAXMJF010000035.1, read as the reverse complement.
GAGATGCCGTTGCCGATGAACGTCTTCTGGCCGCTGATCAGCCAGTCGTCGCCGTCGCGCACCGCTTTGGTGCGGATTCCGCGGAGGTCCGAACCCGCGCCCGGCTCGGTCCAGGCGATCGAGGTGACCGTCCCACCGGAAACCATGCCGGGAAGCCAACGGGCCTTGAGGTCATCGGAACCGTAGGCCAGCAGGTGGGGGAGGACCATGTCATCGTGCAGGTGGAAGGCCAGGCCCACCGCGAGGTGATTGCTCCTGGCGAACTCCTCGTCCAGCACGGCGCGGAAGCGGTAGTCGTCCATGCCCATGCCGCCGAAGTCCTCCGGAACGGCCAGGCCCAGCAGGCCCTGCTCGCCGGCCGCCGTCCACAGCTCGCGGGACATCATATGGTCCTGGTCCCACTGGGCGTAGTGCGGTGCCACGGCGCGGGTGTTGAACTCGGCAGCCATCTCACGGAACATCTCGTGGTCTTCTTCAAAAAGCGTGCGCTTCATTGCGGTTCCTTCCGCTGACGGTTCCATGGACAGACAACAAAGGCCGCACCGGATATCCGGTACGGCCTTCGTCTAAGGTCGGACAAACACTGCCGTCCTTTGTGAGGGTGAGCGACGGGGGTTGAACCCGCGACCTCCTGGACCACAACCAGGCGCTCTGCCAACTGAGCTACGCCCACCATGTGCCCTGTCATGCCTTCCGGCGAACCGGCTGGCTGAAAAGGCAACGACAAATAGCTTACCTGCTCTTCGGGGCTGCTTTTGCCACTTTTCGGGTTTTCGCCAAAATTTTCCGCAAACGTGGCGCAGATTACTCTCTAGGCCAGCTGCGCGGGCAGCTGCTGGATCAGTCCGGGACCAGTCCGGGCACTACTGCGCCGGGGTCCCGGAGGGAGCCTCGGCCGCTGCCGGTTCGTCCGCCGTTCCCATGACTTTCTTGGCGATCCGCTGCGCCGTGGCACTGTCCGGCCCCGGTGCGGGGACAAAGACGGCCTCGCGGTAGTAGCGGAGCTCGTCGATGGAGTCCTGGATGTCGCCGAGGGCGCGGTGACCGCCGAGCTTGGCGGGAGACTGGAAGTAGGCCCTTGCGTACCAGCGCCGGGAGAGTTCCTTGATGGTGCTCACGTCGATGACCCGGTAGTGCAGGTGCTCCACGAGTTCCGGCATGTCACGGACCAGGAAGACCCGGTCGGTACCCACCGAGTTGCCGCCCAGTGGCGCCTTCTTGGGGTCCGGGACCCACTTCTTGATGTAGTCCAGGACGATGGTCTGGGCCTCCGCCATGGTCTTGCCGTGGGGGAGCTCCGCCAGCAGCCCGGAGCGGGTGTGCATGTCGCGGACGAAGTCGTTCATCTGCGCCAGCGCGGCGTCATCGGGCTTGATGACGACGTCGACGCCGTCGCCGAGGATATTGAGCTCCGAGTCCGTCACCAGCGCCGCCACCTCAATGAGGGCGTCGTTAATGGTGTCCAGGCCGGTCATTTCGCAGTCGATCCAGACGATGCGTTCATTAGATATAGGCACGCGCCCAGCCTACCGTTTCGTCGCCGCTGGGCGGTCCGATGCTAGGATTTCGGGTACGCGGCCGTCGAATCTTTTTCGTCATCGCGACGAGCCCCGGGCCGGTTAACACGGCTGGCAGAGGGCGGCATAAGAGCCCCACAAGAGATTGGACGATCCTGAGATGACGGTGCCTGTGCCTGTGGCGGGTAAGACGGCTGCCGGCACGTCCCCGGCGGCAACTGCTGCTGAAGTGGACAATGCCCGTTCCCCGCTGCTGGCGGGATTCATCGGCTCTCTCCTGATGGCGATCGGTTCGCTCGGTGTGGGTTGGCTCGCGCCGGCGTCCGAGCTCCGCCGCATCCCGCTGTTCATCTGGATGCGCACCGAAGCCTTCGGCGTCGCCCTGTGCATTGTGCTGCTGGCCGTCGGCGGGATGCTGCTCGTCCGCGCCTGGCTCAGGCTCGGCCAGCGCGTGCGGGTCTGGGGAGCGGAGGCCCGCAAGGCCACCCTGCAGGCGGTTGTCCTGTGGGGGCTGCCGCTGATGTTCTCCGTGCCGCTGTTCAGCCGCGACGTCTATGCCTATATCGGGCAGGGGCGCCTCATGGTGGAGGGCTTCAACCCCTACGAAAACGGCATCTCCGCGCTGTCGAACTATTTCCAGCTCGGTGCCGACAAGATGTGGACCGAGGCGCCCGTGCCATACGGACAGCTCTTCCTCTGGATCGAGCAGTTCGTCGTCTGGTCCACGAACGTGCACCCCGAAGCCAGCATCATGCTGTTCCGCCTCGCCGCGCTGGTGGGAATCGTGCTGTGCATCATCTACGTGCCCAAGCTCGCCGAACTGCACGGCGTCAACCCGCACCGCGCCCTCTGGCTGACCGCCGCCAACCCGCTGTTCCTCACCAACTTCATCGCCAGCGTCCACAACGACGCCCTGATGATCGGCCTGGCCCTGGCCGGGCTCTACTACTGCGCCACCCGGCGGGTCATCCTCGGCCTGGTCCTGGTGACACTGTCCATCTCGGTCAAGCCCATCACGATCGTCTTCCTGCCTTTCATCGGCCTGCTGTGGGCAGGAAAGAACGCCAGCTGGCCGCGGAAGTTCGTTTTCTGGGGGCTCACCGCCGGGATCAGCCTGGCCCTGCTCTACGCCATGAGCATGGTCAACGGTTTCGGCTTCGGCTGGATCAACGGCCTCTCCGCCCCGGGCAGCATCTGGATCTGGTACGCCCCGGTGGGGCTGCTGGGCTTGGTGGTCGCTTCCATCTTCAACGCCTTCGGGCTCGACGGCTGGGGGCTGGCGAAGTGGGTGTACGACGCCGGTAAGCTGCTGGCGCTTGGCATCATCGCGTGGCAGATCTTCCGCGGCGACTACGACCGGCTGATCCGCCGGCTCACGCTGGCGTTCGCCGCCGTCGTGGTCCTGGCCCCGATGATCCAGTCCTGGTACGTCGTCTGGCTCATCCCGCTCTTCGCCGTCACCGGCATCCGGGACGACTGGCAGGTCAAAGCCCTGTACTTCATCGTGTCGTTCTTCATGGTGTACGCGATCTCGGACCAGCTGGAAGTGTTCCCCTACCTGCAGACCGCTGATCTCGGCCTGGCACTGGCTCTGGCCCGCAACGCCGCCGCGATCATTGCCCTGCTCTTCGCCCTCTACCTGATCTTCCTCGACCCCAAGACCAAGCTGCTCTTCAGCAAGTCCGAGGAACCCGTCACCACCCGCCCGGTTATCTGAGTTTCCTCAGGGCTTCCCGGCGGGACAGCGGACTCAGTGCCGCGCCGTGCCGCGCCGCGAAGTTCCGGACCCAGTCCGGATCCGTGGCGGCGTAGTCACGCAGGGCCCAGCCGATCGCCTTCCTGATAAAGAACTCACTGTCGGCCAGATTGGGTTCGATCACGGCTGCCAGCAGGGCAGGGTCCGTGGCGGATTTGGCGCCCAGCTGGGCGGTGATGGCGGCCCTCCGGATCCAGAAATCCGCGTCGGTGCTCCAGCGGCGGAGCACGGTGGACATGTCCTCCCGGTGACTCTGCAGCAGCCCGCAGAGCCGGTGCGAGACCCCGTCCACCAGGTCCCACCAGGCGCCGCTGCGGATAATCTCCTCGTACAGCGGCAGCATGCCCATCTCACCGCTTGCCAGATTCAGTCCCGTGAGGTCGATGGCCGCGTAGCGTTCCTCCCGCCAGCTTGCGCCGCGCCAAAGCTCCAGCACGGTGGACTGCAAGTCGTTGAGGGAATCCGGAGGCAGCTCTCTGGCGGCGGCGTGGACGATCCGCCGGACCTCGGGAACCCGGACGCCCAGCGAGGGCACCTCGGACTTCAGATAGGCCTGCGCCCCCGCGGCCCGGGCAGGATCGGCGGCAGCCTGCAGCCCCGACCGGATCACGGTTATCAGTTCAGCGTTGGCCATGGGGCAACTTTAGCCACGCTCCGGCTGGCCCTAGAGTTGACGGCATGTCGATGATCAAGAGTCCCGCCGAGATTGCCCTGATGCGCGAAGCCGGCAGGGTCGTGGCAAACACGCTGGAACGCGTCCGGGAGGCCGCCGCCGTCGACGTGTCCCTGAAGGAACTGGACGAGCTGGCCGCGGCGACGATTGCCGCAGCCGGTGCGACGCCGGCCTTCCTGAACTACAAGCCGCGGTGGGCTTCGGTGCCATTTCCCGGGGTGATCTGCACGTCCGTCAATGATGCCGTGGTGCACGGCATCCCCAACGATTACCGGCTCCGGGACGGCGACCTGCTCAGCGTGGACTGCGGCGCGTTCCTCGAAGGCTGGTGCGGGGACGCAGCGATCAGCTTCATCGTGGGGACTGCCGACCCGGTGGACCGGGCCCTGATAGACGCCACCGACGCCGCGCTGGCCCGCGGCATCGAGGCTGCCCGGATCGGGAACAAGATGGGGGACCTGGGCTACGCGATCGGCGGGGCATCACGCCGCGCAGGCTACGGGCTGCTGGCGGACCACGGCGGCCACGGGATCGGCAAAACCATGCATGCCGAACCGCACGTCCCCAACGACGGCCGACCGGGCCGCGGCATCAAGCTGACGGAGGGGCTGGTCATCGCGATCGAGCCGATGCTGATCCTGGGCGGCAAGGACGACTACTTCCACGACGACGACGAATGGACCCTCCGCTCGGCCAGCGGCCGCCGCGCGGCCCACAGTGAGCACACCGTGGCCATCACGAAGGACGGCCCGGTCATCCTGACCCTGCCGTAAGGGCCAGTGGCGGCGCCCGGCCGAAATGCGTTTGAGAACGGCGCTGGACGGACTGGGCTGGACGGACGGCACTAGTCAGGCGGCTCCGTGCCGCCGTTGCGGGGCGCCGTCAGGCGGACGACGGCACGGCCGGGCACCGCATCGCTGACCACGTCGAAGCCGGCCGCCAGGAAAAGACCCAGGGTGCCGTGATACAGGTCGGCCGGGCCGGCCTTGGGCCGTTGCGCGGGATCGACCGGATAGCCCTCCACCACCGCTGCGCCGTGGACGAAGGCATGCTCGACGGCGGCCGTGAGCAGCGCCCGGGCCACGCCGGTGCGGCGCTGGCCGGGGGAGACCACAAAACAACTCACGGACCACACCTGGTCCCCGCCAGGATCCCGGACCGCCTCAGGAGCCGCCGCCGACAGAACCTTTGAGCGCAGGACCCTGGGATAGCAGCCGCGGGGCTCGACGGCGCACCAGCCCACCGGATACCCGCCGCGGAAGGCCAGCACCCCCGGCGCCGGGTCACCGCCGTCGAACTTGGCCCGCAACTGGGCCTTCCGCTGCTCCGGGGACGACGCCGCCCATTCCGTTCCGGTCAGGGCGAAGAACCGGCACCAGCAGCGCGATGGCTCGCCGCGGACGCCGAAGAGGCGCTCCACGTCGGGCCAGTCCGCCGCGGCGGTCGTCAGGGCTGCCTGCGCCCGGGGTTCCGACTCGACCATGGAAAGGGATCAGCGCCCGCCGGCTTCAGCGCGTGCGGGTTCCATTTCCGGCCGCCCGGCTGACGCGCTGACGATGAGCTGCGAGCCGCAGCTGAATGATGCGGACGGCCCCGGCGATGGCGACGAGCACCCCGCCCCCGACGGCCGCGATGAACAGTGCAATGCCCAGCGGCACGGACCCTTCTAGGCCAAAGAATTTCACCAGCACATAATCCTGGTTCTGCAGGATAAAGGCGATGAGCAGGATCAGCACCACCAGTCCACCGGCAACCGCGGCCCAGATCATACCGGCACGGGTCACCTGGCGCGGCTCCGCGGCAGGCGCCGGCGTTTCCGGCGCCTCGGCACGGGGAGTTTCCTCGCCCGGTGCCGGCGTTGCGGGCGCCGGAGCCCTGGAAACTATATCGGTGCCGCCTGCCGGGACTGTGTTCTGGTAGTCCCCCTCGGCGGACCCGGACGGTACGCCGGCCGCTCCCGGGTACTGGCCTGCCGTCCCGGGGTGCCGGGTGGGGGACGCTTCGTTGGGATCCTGGGGGTCAAATCCGCGGGGTGTCTGGGTCATGGCGGCCGTACCTTTCAGTTGCGGGCAGGGCACACGGGATGTCCCCGGTGTCCTGCCTGTCCACTCCATACTAAGTGTGCTGACGGCTGACGGGTGATGGCGCGCGCGGAGGGTGTGCTGCAGCAACCTTGATGACCAGGGAGAGGTTGAGTTCGGCGGCATCCATGCCCTTCGCGGGTCAGGCTTCGAGCCTGTGCCCGTCGTGGTCGCGGCCCTGGCCTGCGGAATGATCCGGCAGGCCAGAGCCGCACTCTGGTGCCCCAGGAGGGAATCGAACCCCCGACCGGCGGATTAGAAGGCCGCTGCTCTATCCCCTGAGCTACTGGGGCATACCGGCGTACCTGCCCGGCTGCTGCCGGGGGGACGCCTCAAAAAGCTTACCGTGCCCTGCGGCTGTCCGGTGTCAGGAACGCCCGGCAACTCTGCAGCCGCAGTCCCGGGCAGCATCTTGCTCCCCAAGGGCCTGCCCGGGCCCGGGTTATCCACATGGCCGGTCGTGTCTCTCGCGGCGGGCCGCGCCCGGCGGGAAGCTGGAGGAGCCTGCTAGGGCACGACATTTCGAGACAGGACATGAGAATGAGTGACAACATCACGGTCCGTGGCTTCGTCGCCACGGAGCCCAAGAGTTCGACGACGCCTGGCGGCGTGGCGACGGCGACCTTCCGGCTGGGTTCCACCGAACGGCGCTTCGACCGCGCCACGAACGCCTGGATTGACGGGAACACCAACTGGTTCAGGGTCCAGGGGTACCGGCAATTGGCCGGAAACATCGGTTGCAGCGTCAAGAAGGGCCAGAAGGTCATCGTGGTGGGACGGCTCAAGTTGAGGAGCTGGGAACATGACGGCCGGATCTATCACTCGGCTGAAATCGACGCCGACTCTGTCGGCCACGACCTCACGTGGGGTTCCGCCAATTACATCCGCACGGCCGGCAACGGGCCGCAGGCTGCTGCCGGTCCAGACGGCCCGGGAGCGGCCTCCCCGGAGGGAAACCGCGAGGGGCAGGACGACCCGCCCCACGCGGAGCCCGACGACAACGACGGCTACGAGCCCACAGTCCACCCTGTCTTCATTGATGACCTCCGCGGCGAGGTGGAGGAGCTCGACGAGGAAACGGGCGAGCTGAAGGGGGCGGCCGCCTGACCGGTCAGCGCCGGCGTCACGTCCCGTGGCGCCGGCTATGGGCCGCGGCGGGAGGTGAATGAGGACGGCATGAATGTGAGTTATCCGGGTGGAACCACTAGATTTGTAGGCATGGCGGAATTTATCTACACAATGACCAAGGCCCGCAAGGCCGTTGGCGAAAAACTTATCCTCGATGACGTAAGCATGTCCTTCTTCCCGGGGGCCAAAATTGGCGTTGTCGGCCCGAATGGTGCAGGTAAGTCCACCATTCTCAAGATCATGGCCGGACTGGACACGCCCTCAAACGGTGAGGCCCGGCTCAGCCCCGGTTACACGGTCGGCATCCTGCTGCAGGAACCGCCGCTGAACGAGGACAAGACCGTCCTGGGCAATGTCCAGGAAGGCGTTGGCGAGATCATCGGCAAGATCCAGCGCTTCAATGAGATTTCCGAAGAGATGGCCAGCCCCGACGCTGACTACGATGTCCTCCTTGAGGAAATGGGTCAGCTGCAGGAAGCGATCGACGCCGCCGATGCCTGGGACCTCGATTCCCAGCTCGAGCAGGCCATGGACGCCCTCCGCTGCCCGCCGCCGGAAGCCGATGTCACCCTGCTTTCCGGTGGTGAGCGACGCCGCGTCGCACTCTGCAAGCTCCTGCTCCAGAAGCCGGACCTGCTGCTCCTCGATGAGCCCACCAACCACCTTGACGCCGAGAGCGTGCTCTGGCTCGAGCAGCACCTCTCCAGCTACCCCGGCGCAGTCCTCGCCGTCACCCACGACCGGTACTTCCTTGACCACGTTGCCGAGTGGATCGCCGAAGTGGACCGCGGCCACCTGTACCCGTACGAGGGTAACTACTCCACGTACCTCGAGAAGAAGCGCGCCCGCCTGGAAGTCCAGGGCAAGAAGGACGCCAAGCAGGCCAAGCGCCTCACCGAAGAACTCGAGTGGGTCCGTTCCAACGCCAAGGGCCGCCAGACCAAGTCCAAGGCCCGTCTGGCCCGCTACGAGGAAATGGCTGCCGAAGCCGACCGCACCCGCAAGCTGGACTTCGAAGAGATCCAGATCCCGCCGGGACCACGCCTGGGCGGCCTCGTCCTCGAGGCGAAGAACCTGCAGAAGGGTTTCGAAGACCGCACCCTGATCGACGGGCTGTCCTTCACCCTGCCGCGCAACGGCATCGTCGGTGTCATCGGCCCGAACGGCGTCGGCAAAACCACCTTGTTCAAAACCATCGTCGGGCTCGAGCCCCTCGACGGCGGCGAACTCAAGATCGGCGACTCCGTCAAGATTTCCTACGCGGACCAGAGCCGCGGCGGCATCGACCCGAACAAGACCCTGTGGGAGGTTGTCTCCGACGGCCTCGACTACATCCAGGTCGGCCACGTCGAAATGCCGTCCCGTGCCTACGTCGCCGCCTTCGGCTTCAAGGGCCCGGACCAGCAGAAGAAAGCCGGGGTGCTCTCCGGTGGTGAGCGCAACCGCCTGAACCTCGCGCTGACCCTCAAACAGGGCGGAAACCTGCTGCTCCTCGATGAGCCGACTAACGACCTCGACGTCGAAACCCTCAGCAGCCTCGAAAACGCCCTGCTCGAATTCCCGGGCTGTGCCGTTGTGGTCTCGCACGACCGCTGGTTCCTGGACCGGGTGGCCACCCACATCCTCGCCTACGAAGGCGACGAGGAAAACCCCTCGAAGTGGTACTGGTTCGAGGGCAACTTCGAATCCTACGAGGAGAACAAGGTCGAGCGCCTGGGCCCGGATGCCGCCAAGCCGCACCGCGTGACCCACCGCCGCCTCACCCGCGACTAAGCCCGCGAGGCACAGAGCGGAAATGAGAAGGCCGGCTCCCCGCGGGGGAGGCGGCCTTCTCGCATGTCACCTGAACCAGGCTCCGGAGCGCGGAGGATCAGCCGCGTTCGGCCTTGCGCATCTGGTGCTGCAGGACCTTGGACTGGACGGCGCCCTTGACCTTGTTCTTGAGGTCCGTCGGGACGCGGATCATGCCTTCCTGCGCCACCGTGGCCACATGCCGGCCGTCGCGGCTGAAGATCTTGCCGGTGGCCAGGCCGCGGGCGCCCTGGGCGCTCGGGGACTCCTGCACGTAGAGCAGCCACTCGTCCACCCGCACCGGCCGGTGCCACCACATGGCGTGGTCCAGGCTGGCCACCGACATGCCCGGGGTAATCCAGCTCATCCCGTGCTTGCGGAGGATGGATTCCAGCAGGGTGTAGTCGCTGGCATAGGCCAGGGCGGCGCGGTGCAGGTCCGGATCGTCCGGCATAGGTCCGAAGGTCTTCATCCAGACGGCGTTGCGCGGTTCCTTGTTGCCCTTGGCCGAGACGTACAGCGCCGGGTCGACGTGCCGGATGTCGAAAGGCCGCTCGTAGGCCCAGTGGCGTGCCACGGGGTGGTCGAACTTGCCCAGCAGGTCAGCTGTGCTGGGCAGCGACTCCGGCGCGGGGATGCCGGCCGGCATCTCGGTCTGGTGTTCGATTCCCTCGTCCTCATCCTGGAACGACGCGATCATGGACAGGATGGGCATGCCCTCCTGGTACGCGTGGACACGCCGCGCCGAGAACGAGCGGCCGTCCCGCAACCGCTGGACGCCGAAAGTAATCGGTTTGTTGGCGTCTCCGGGCCGGAGGAAATAGCCATGCATGGAATGCACGCCCCGCCCCTCGGGCACGGTCCGGCTCCCGGCGATCAGCGACTGGGCGAGCACCTGGCCCCCGAACACGCGGTGCCGGGGCTGCTGCTGCGAGGGGCCCATAAAGATGTCCTCATCCGTCCGGGCACCCTCCAGCTCACCGAGGTTCAGCAGTTGGAGGAGCGAGGAGGTGGGGTCCTGTGTCGGCGGCCCCTGCAATCCGGCTTCGGCTTCAGTCATGGTTCGACTCTAGACGTCCCTCCGGCACGGCCCCAAAGAGGCACAGCCGGTAGAGTCGATATTGTGTCTGACGTCCTAACCCTGCCCCTGCAGTTCACCGATCCCCGCGACCTCGCTGATCTGCGCACCTTCGCCACCCGCGCCAAGACCATCGACGACGGCGCCATCCGCCTTCAGGCCTCCGGCCCGGTGCTCGCCGCCTATGTGTGTGTGCTGCGGCCGCGGCTGCTGGGGGAGTCGACACCGACGATCCTCGGGCTGCGGACAATGGCCCTGGCGCGGCCGGCGGACACCGATGTCACCGTCCCGATCTCCGCGGTGCTGGACCGGCTGGCACGTGCGGGGGAGAACGACGTCGAGCTGCCGCTGCCGCCGGTAACCGTCACCGAATCCTGGGCCGGCGTGGGCGCTCCTCGCACCGGGTGGGAGGCCGTGGCGACGCTCCCGGACGCTGGGCTGCGCCGGTCCGCCGAGGCCGGTATCACCGAGATCGCCGCGATCATCCCGGACAAACCCGGAGCCCTCATCGTCAACAACGCCCGTGCCACGGTCTGGGGACGGGAGCTGCCGGGTGCCGGCGGGCTCCCGCTGGGCGCAGCCTTCGCGGCCCTCACCCTCGGCTTCCTCGCCGACGGCGAACAGCAGCTGTACCGGGCCGGCCGCTGGTTCCGGCTCAGCGGAACCCGCGGGCACGTCCTGGCCCGCACCGGCACGGGACTCTAGGTCTCGCCCAGTCGTGATGCGCACCCCCGGGGCGGACGCGCCGGGTCAGCGCACGGTCACGGCTGCGAGTTTGACCGGGGTCTGCTGCCCGGCCCAGGTTCCGGTAAGGGCAGCGGTGCCGACAGGTTGCTCCGCCAGGTTTAGCCGCCGGATGACCAGCAGTTCCATTTCTCCGGTCCGGACAACTGTTCCCGCATCCGTGCTGCGGACGGTGAGAGACCCGATGCCCGGCACTGCGGTGTGTAGCGGGCCGGTGCTGCCCACGGCGACGGATTCCGGCATCGCCTCGAGTCTTCCGTCGACGTCCAGGAACTGCTCCGCCTGTGGCCGGCCCGTCAGCATGGCTGCAGCGACGGCGTTCAGGTAGCAGGGATCACCGCACGCGTCGTAAACCCACCTGGTGCCAAGGACCGAATGTTGCATGGTTCCGATCAGATACGACTCGGCGTCGTGCAGGGCAGACCCCCGGTAGCTCAGCGGCACCTGAAAAACGCTGCTGCGATCGCCGACGAGGAGCGTTTCGATACCGACCTCGCCTTCCGGGTCGTCGAAGCGGAACGAGCCCACCCTGCGCAAGGCGGCCCCGGCTGCCGTGAACCAGGGCTGGTGGGGCAGCCAGCCGTTGAGGAGTTCCAGCTTCGTCGGGTGCAGCTCAGCTTGATGAATGATCGCCATGACCGTCAGCCTAGTCGGACCGGGACGCCGCCCGCGGCCACCTTGGATCATCAGTACGCTCAGCTCCTCCGCGGGATGGAAGCCCGTCCGCCTCATGAGACGCTTGCGGCCCCGATACCCGACTGGGTATTATTGAGGCAGAAAGACCCCGGAGGCATTCCCCCAAGTGCCTCCGGGGTCTTTCCACGTGTTTCACCAAGGTCCGGAAACCCAGGCATCGGGCACGGCCCTTCTTGACGCGCCTGACATACTGAGCGCATGAGCGGCGCATCGGTACTGGATCCCCCGGTCGAGCGACACATCGGCTTCAACGATGCCCTGCATCCGGACCGCAGCTGGATCCGCATGCTTCGCTTCGCGGTCGGGGTTTTCGTGCTCGTCGCCCTCGCCCAAAAGACGTACGACGCGACGCTGCCCGGCAACGACGTGGACATCTTCCAGCTCTACTCGGAGTTCACGGTCCAGTCCAACCTCGTCCTCGGGCTCGTGCTCATCGCGTCCGCCGCCCGGCCGCGGACCCGGCTGCCGGAGTGGTGGGACCACCTGTTCGGGGCGCTGGTCTTCTACCTGGTGATGACCGGCATCATCTACGCGGTGCTGGTGGCCCCGCCGGACGAGCCGTGGTGGAGCTGGGACATGTACTGGCCCCAGCTTGCGCACCACCGGCTGGCTCCGCTGTTCGTCACGCTCGACTGGCTCCTCGTCACCAGGACGGTGCGCGGCACGTGGCGGCGGCCGATCGTGTGGCTCAGCTACCCCGTTGCCTTCCTCATCTTCTCGTGGGTGCGCGGGGCGATCGACGGCTGGTACGTCTACGACTTCCTTGATCCCACGCTCGACGGCGGGTGGCCGGCCGCGCTGACGACGACGGCACAGGTCCTTCTCGCCTTCCTCGTGATCGCGCTCCTGGTGCATGTCGCCGGCAACGGGCGCGCTGCGCTGGCCACAGGGCGCGACCGGCGCTGATCACAGGGCCATCTGATCACAGGGCCATCAGGGACCTTGCCGAACCCCCGGGACCGGTCTCAGGCCCCGGACGGGCTGTTCACCATGGAGAGGGCCGCCCGCTCCATGTAGTCCCAGAGTGTCCCCTCGTACAGCGGCGGCAGCTCCAGGGCATCCACCGCGGTGCGCATGTGGAACAGCCACCGTTCCTTGGCTTCCGGGGTGACCCGGAAGGGCATGTGGCGCATCCTCAGCCGGGGGTGCCCGCGCTCCTCGCCGTACGTCGTCGGGCCGCCCCAATACTGCTCAAGGAACATCAGGAAACGCCGCTTGGCGGGGCCCAGATCCTCCTCCGGATACATCGGCCGCAGCAGCGGGTCAGCTGCCACGCCGTCGTAGAACAAATCGACGAGCTTCACGAAGGTTTCGTGGCCGCCCACGGCGTCGTAGAAGTTGTCCGTGTAGCCGGGCTGGCTGAACGGATCGTTCTGGAGCAGCTGCTTGGGCTGGCGGGGTTCGCCGGCGCTGGGAATCGTCATGGTTCTATTCTCCGGCCTTCTGCTGGGGTGTGCTGTCGGCCTCGTCAGCCGGCGGCGTGACAGGGGGAAGGTAGGTGCCCTGGGAGCGGTTGCCCACGCGCAGGATTTCGCCGTTGCGAAGGTACCAGATGGTGCCGTCCTCCGCCCGGACCCGGGTGATCCGCAGGTTCATGGCCTCAACCGTGCCCACCACTTCGGAGGTCTCGATGATGTCGCCGATCCCGTACTGGTCCTCCATGGTGATGAAGATGCCGGCAAGGAAGTCGCGGATCAGCTGCTGGGCGCCGAAACCGATGGCGATACCGAGGATTCCGACGCTGGTCAGGATCGGCGCAACGTCGACGTTCAGGTTTTTGAGCACGTACACGCTGGTGAGGATGGACACCAGGACGCCCACCACGCTGCTGAGCAGCGCACCGACGGTGTTGGCCCGCTGGACCCGGCGCTCGTGGTCCAGGGCGCGGAAGGCAGGGGCCACCCAGCGGAAGTGCGGCTTCTTGAACAGGGTGCTGCCCGCGGCGACACGCTTGGTGATTCCGGCGATCACAAAGGACGCCACCAGCCACACGGCGACGCCGACACCCAGGCTGATGATGACACCCGGCACGTTGATGGCCGAGATGTCCGGAGGGGTGATGGGTTCGGTCGTGGTCATGCTGTACATCGGCGGGGGTACTCCTCGTTGCTGCGTTCCTGCTGCCGGCCGGTATCGCCGGGCTGGGCGTCCAGGGGAGGCGGCCGGCGTTCGCCGGGCGCATAACGCTCTGGTCCCATTCAACATTAGCGCCGTAGCGTGGCCCCATGCGCATCCTGGTCCTCGGCGGGACGGTCTTCCTGTCAGCAGAAATCGTCCGGCGGGCCCTGGCCGCGGGCCACGAGGTTACCTGCCTGGCGCGCGGGACCGTTTCCGCACCCCCGGACGGTGCCAGCTGGCTCAGGGCGGACCGCTCGGAGGGCGCCGCCGCGTACTCGGCCGCCTGCAAGGGGGCCGCCTCCCACGGCGCGTGGGACACCGTCGTCGACGTCTCGCGGGACCCCGGCCAGGCGCGGGAAGCACTGGAGGCGCTGGCAGGTTCCGCCCGGCACTGGACCTTCATTTCCAGCTGCTCGGTCTACGCGGACCATTCCGTGGCCGGGGCGGACGAAGCCGCCGGCGTCCTGCCCCCGCTCCCGCCCGGGACGGAGCTCAGCGCCGGGAACTACGGCGAAGCCAAGGCCGCCATCGAGCACTGGACCACGGAACTCGCTGGGGACAAGGCCCATATCTGCCGGGCCGGCTCATCGGCGGCCCGGGCGACGGCTCGGACCGTTACGGGTACTGGCCGGCCCGCTTCGCCCGGGACCCGGACCCCGTCCTGGTCCCGGACATCCCCACGGACGCCACCCAGATCATTGACGTCCGTGACCTCGCAGCCTGGATCCTCACCGCCGCCCGGAACGGGACCACCGGGGTATTGAACGCCGTGGGGGAGCCGGTGCCGTTTGCTGCCAACCTTGAGGAATCGCGCCGCAACGGGGGCTCCCGGGTAGGAGGCCGGGGACAGGCCCGCGGGACACCGGGTTGGGGACGTGGCCGGGGCCGGCTGAGCCGTTCAGCCCGCCTGCCCCTCGAGCACCACACTCGGCTCGTGCAGCACCGGGAAGTTGACGCTCCGGGCGATGAAGCAGACCCTGTTCGCCCCGGTGTGCAGTTCCTCCATGAGTTCCTCCGCCACCGGCGCGGCGACAGTTACCCGGGGCTTGAGCGTGACCGATTCAAACTGTCCGCTGCCGTCCCGGTTGGTCCGCATCAGTCCCTCGGCCCGGTCCTCATACCCGGTGACCACCACGCCGTGCTTCACGGCGACGTGCAGGAAGGACAGCATGTGGCATTGGGACAGGGCGGCCAGCAGCAGCTGCTCCGGGTTGTAGCGGGTCCGGTCGCCGTGGAACGTCGGGTCCGCGGAACCCCGCAGGACGGGCAGCCCGGGGATCTCCACGTCGTGATCCCGGGAATAGCCGCGGTAGGACGCCGTGCCCTCGCCAAGGTTCCCGGTCCAGCGGACTGTCAGCGCATAGCGGTGCTCATCGAGGCTCATGCGGCCAGTCTAGAACGACCGAACCCCGGCGGTCAGGTGGCTACCCGACGTCGGCCTGGCGGGCACGCAGCGCGCGTGCCACACCGTCGCGGTTTTCCAGCATCATCCGCCGCAGGGCCGCGCTGTCCTCCGGCAGCGAGGCCAGGAACCCATCCGTTAGGTCCACGGTCGCCTGGGTGGTCAGCTGTGCCGGGTAGAGCCCGACGACGATCTGCTGGGCCAGCGCGTGCGTGCGGTCCCTGACGATGCCCGGGACCGCGTCGAAGTACTTTTCGGCGTACGGCTCCAGCAGGGAGGTGTCCAGCACCCGGGTGAAGCCGCTGACGGCTGAACCCTGGAGCGCATTGGACAGCTCGCCCTTGACCACAATCGACTCCCAGGCCGCGGCCTTAGCCTCAGGCGTCGGAATGGCGGCCTTGGCGAGGGCTGCCGCGTTCTGCCCGGTGGCGGTGTTGTCGTGCTCGAGTTCGGCGTCGATCGTCTCCTGCCCGGCGCGGCCGCCGGCGACGAGGGAGGTGATCAGTTCCCAGCGCAGGTCCTGGTCCACGGCGAGACCCTCCAGCGTCAGGCTGCCCTCCAGCAGTCCGGCGACAGTGTCCAGTTGTCCGGCGCTGCGGGCCAGCAGGGCATAGGACTTGACGAACTGCAGCTGGGCGTCGGAGCCCGCCGGGACGCCGGAAGCCAGCTCCCAGAGCCGGTCCGCGGCGGCAACCGCGGTGGCTTCCTTGTGTTCCGGAGCCACATAGAAATTCAGCGTCGTGGCCAGCTGGCGCAGCTGGACCAGGATCACCGAGGAGTCGGATTCCTCGGCGATGTTGGCCAGGATGAGTTCCACGTAGCCGCGGGCGGGGGTTTCGCCGTCGCGGGCCGCATCCCAGGCCGACCCCCACACCAGGGTCCGGGGAAGGCTCTGGCTGAAGTCCTTGAGGTGGGCCGTGGCCGTGGCGAGGGACTTCGGATCGAGGCGGACTTTGGCGTAGGCGAGGTCGTCGTCGTTGAGCAGGATCAGGTCCGGCCGGGCCAGTCCGGCCAGCGACGGCACTTCGGTGCGGCCGCCGTCGACGTCGAGCTCCTCCCGGTGGACGCGTTCCAGCTTCCCGGCGGCGGTGAGGTTGTAGAAGCCGACGGCGAGCCGGTGCGGGCGGATGGTGGGCTGGGCCTCCGTGGCGGACTGCAGGATCGCGAAGGAGGAAATCGTCCCGTCCTCACCCACGGCGAGTTCGGGCTTGAGCGTGTTGACGCCGGCGGTCTCGAGCCAGAGCTGCCCCCACTGGTCCAGGTCACGGCCGCTGGCCTTTTCGAGTTCAGCCATCAGGTCGCTGAGCTCGGTGTTCCGCCAGGCATGCTTGCGGAAGTACTCGCGGACACCGGCCATGAACTCCTCCGGACCCACCCAGGCCACCAGCTGGCGGAGCACCGAGGCCCCCTTGGCATAGGTGATGCCGTCGAAGTTCACCTCGACGTCCTCCAAGTCGTTGATCTCGGCGAAGATCGGGTGGGTGGTGGGGAGCTGGTCCTGGCGGTAGGCCCAGGACTTCTCCACCGACGCGAAGGTGGTCCAGGCGCGGTCGAACCGGGTGTTTTCCACGGCGGCCAGGTGGGACATGTACTCGGCGAAGGACTCGTTAAGCCAGAGGTCGTTCCACCAGCGCATCGTCACGAGGTCCCCGAACCACATGTGGGCGAGCTCGTGGAGCACCGTGATGGCGCGGCGCTCCACCTGGGCGTCCGTGACCTTGCTGCGGAAGACGTAGCCTTCCAGGATGGTCACGGCCCCGGCGTTTTCCATGGCCCCGGCGTTGAACTCCGGCACAAAGAGCTGGTCGTACTTCTCGAACGGGTACGGGCAGCCGAACTGCGCCTCGAAGAACTCGAAGCCCTGCCGGGTGAGTTCGAAGATGTTGTCCGCGTCGAGGTACTGCATCAGGGACTTGCGCGCGAAGACGCCCAGCGGGGTGACCTTCCCGTCGGCGGAGACCACTTCGCTGCGGACGCACTGGTAAGGCCCCGCGATCAGGGCCGTGACGTAGGAGGAGAGCCTCGGTGTGGGGGTGAATTCCCAGACCGAGCGGGCTCCGCCGTCGGTGCCGGGGATGGTCTCGACCGGCTCCGGGGTGGGGGAATTGGACACGATGTCCCAGTGCGAGGGGGCAATCACCGTGAAAGTGAAGCTGGCCTTGAGGTCGGGCTGCTCAAACACGGCGAACATCCGCCGGGAATCCGGCACCTCGAACTGGGTGTAGAGGTAGACCTCATGGTCCACCGGATCCACGAAGCGGTGCAGGCCTTCGCCCGTGTTCATGTACGGGGCCTCGGCGACGACCAGCAGCTCGTTCTCCGCCGCCAGGTCCGGCAGCTGGATGCGGATGCCGTCGGACACCTCGGCCGGGTCAAGTTCGCGCCCGTTCAGGGTCACACTCTGCACGGCGTCGGTGACGGCGTCGATGAACGTCGAGGACCCCGGCTTGGCCGTGAACTTCACGGCGGTGGTGGTGCCGAAGACTATCTCCCCGCGGGTCAGGTCAAGCTCGACCTCGTAGGAGTCGACGGCGATCAGTTCGGCGCGCTCGCGTGCTTCGGCGCGCGTCAGGTTCATTCCGGGCAAAGTTGGGCCTCCAGGGATGCGTGGGGATGGGAGAACTCGTTACTGTGAAATTATTCTTTCACTTCTGCGGCGCTTGGCAAGTTGCCTGGGTCACACTGAGGTACCTACGGCCGAATCGCCGGGAGTAGCGTTGGGGATATGGGAAAGTTTCGGGATTCCGTTGACGTAAGGGCGCTGCGCTTCGCCGTGGGGTTTCCGCTGGTGCTGGCCGCCGCGTTTGTAGTGTGTGCTGTCCTGCTCCGGCCCGACCTGCCCGAGCCGCTGGCCGTCCGCTGGGCCGACGGTGTTGCCGCGGACTTCGCGCCGTTCGGGGCGGTCGTTGGCGTCGGTGCGGCCATGGTCGTGCTGTTCGGCGGGGCCGTGCTGGTGCAGGCCGTGCCGCTGTCCCGTCCGGCCGTCATGCGCCGGATCATGATGGGCACCGGGCTGTTCGTGAGCCTGTTCGTCACCACCGTCCTCGCCGCCGTGCTGGTCGGACAGCTCGGCCTGGCGAACGCGCGGGAGGCGCAGGTGGATGTCGCCGTGCTCGCCATGGGCAGCGGCGCCGCCCTGGGCCTGGGCGTCGTTATGGGCTTCGTCTTCAAAGCCGACGAACGCTGGTCCACGGACGACGACCGGGCCATGGCCGAAGCCCTGGCCCGCGAGCTCGACCCCGACCTGGCACGGGACTCGGTGAGTCTGTGGGTCCACGCCCGCAGTTCGGTCTTTGTGATGCTCGGGATCGCCACCCTGCTTCCCGCCGCCCTCCTCACCATCGCCGTACCCTGGCTCGCTGCGCTCCTCGTCGCCGTGGCACTGCTGGCTGCCGCGTGCCTGTTCGCCCGTATCCGGGTGGACCGGAGCGGGCTGCGGGTCTTTGCCGCTGGATTCGTCCGGGTGATGGACGTGCCGGCCGCTGCCATCGAGGCGGCGACGCCGAAGGAGGTCAAGGCAGCCGACTACGGCGGCTGGGGATACCGCAGCCACGGCACCACGACGGCCCTGCTCGTCAGCAGCGGACCGGCAGTCGTCGTCGACCGTTCCGACGGCCGGACCCTGACTGTCAGCGGCGGGAGTGCCACGACGGCGGACAACGTCGCGCAGGTGATTTCTCGGGTGGCGGCACGGGCGCACCGGCCCGGCGGGGCGGCTGGTGTGTGAAGTCGTCCCCGGCGGCCGAACAGGCCCGCCGGCCGGTGCCCTAGTAGGCTGGGAACAGCCCCTTCTCCGCACCCGCAGGCCAGCTGACTCCAGTGGTCTGCCCAACTGAACGGATACGCCGTGACCCCCTCTGACCTCCCGCGCGTGCACATCGCCACGGACCACGCCGGCATGGAACTCAGCGCCCACCTCGTCAGCCACCTCGGCGCGAAGGGCTACGAGGTCGTAGACCACGGACCCGAGGTCTACGACGCCCTCGACGACTACCCCTCGTTCTGCATCAATGCCGCGCTCGCGGTGGTGGCGGACCAGGAAGCCGGCACCAACGCCCTTGGAATTGTCCTCGGCGGGTCCGGCAACGGCGAGCAGATTGCGGCCAACAAGGTCAAAGGCGTCCGCGCCGCGCTGGCCTGGAACCTGTCCACTGCGAAGCTGGCCCGCGAACACAACGATGCCAACGTCGTCGCCGTCGGCGGCCGCCAGCACAGCGTCGGCGAGGCCACGGAAATCATCGAGGCCTTCCTGGCCGAGCCCTTCAGCAACGACGAGCGCCACGTCCGCCGGATCGGCAAGATTGCCACGTACGAGCGCACCGGCGAGGTCATTGCCTAGTGCCGGAAGGGCATTCCGTCCACCGGCTGGCCCGCCAGTTCGGGGACGTCTTCACGGGGGAGAGGCTCGCCGTGTCCAGCCCGCAGGGGCGCTTCGTTCACGGCGCGGCGCTGCTGGACGGCCACACCCTTACCGGCTCCGCGGCGCACGGGAAGCACCTTTTCCTGGAGTTTGAGCACGGACTGCTGCTGCACGTCCACCTGGGCCTCTACGGCGCCTGGGACTTCGGCGGCGACGCCGGCTTCCGGGGCGCGTCCAGCATCGGCGCGCCCCGCAAAGTGGGGGAGCGGGAGGTCTACGACGACGGCGCAGCGGCCGGGCCGGCCGGGTACGAGGGCCCGCCCGCCCCGGTCGGTGCCGTCCGCGTCCGGCTCGCCAGCGCCCACGGCTGGGCGGACCTCCGCGGCGCGACCACCTGCGAGACGGTCACGGAAGCGGAGGCGGCAGCCGTCCTGGCGCGGCTCGGCCCCGACCCGTTGCGGAACCTCCCGGGCGACAGGGACTCCTTCGCCGCCGGAGTCCTGGCCAAACGCACGCCGCTTGCTGCCCTGCTGATGGACCAGAAGGTCATTGCCGGCGTCGGCAACGTGTACCGCGCCGAGCTGCTCTTCCGCCAGGGCCTGGATCCCTGGCTGCCGGGAAAGGAGCTGTCTGCGGAGGCGGCCGGCCGGCTCTGGGACGACACCGTTGCGGTGATGTCCGACGGCGTCCGCGACGGCCGGATCATCACCACACCCCCGCGCTATTGGAGCGGGCCCGACGGCGGCGCCCCGCTGGCCGGCAAACCCCGGAGCCTCCCCGCCCCGGAAGAGTCCCACTTCGTCTACCGGCGGCAGGGTCTCGACTGCCGGGACTGCGGGACGCCGGTTGCGCTGACCGAGCTCGGAGCCCGCAAGCTCTACTGGTGCCCGTCCTGCCAGGCGTGAACGGGGGTTAGCGGCCAAAATGTGTGTATGAGATCGGCTTGCTTGCCAGTGCTCGCATGGGTTTCAGGGGTGTGCACATGCTTTGAAAGCATGTGGAGTGACGGTTCCATCAAATCAGCCCCGGTGTGGTGTATGTGCTCAG
>JAXMJF010000034.1:0-53727 GCA_034376805.1 Arthrobacter sp. | reverse complement strand
CCCCACGTCCGTTTGGGAGTTTCGGACCTAGGACTTCCGGAGCGTCAGGATCTGCTCGGCGCGGCCGAACGGGCCGGTGAGGTCATGCAGCACGGTGGAAGTCAGGCCGATCCCGTCCGTGCCGAAGGAAACTTCGTTGTCCAGCCCCAGCCACTCCCCCTCCGGGCGCCGGTACATGTGGATCTGGAGGTCCAGGTTGGGGAAGGAGTAGCTGCCCTTGCCCGGGGGAACACGGGCGGCGATGCCGTTGGCGGTGTCCACCAGGCCGACCAGCCGGGCGAGGTCGCTGCTGTCCTTCCGGTCCGTCAACGGATGCCCGGTGTGCAGCCAGACCGTGCCCGAGCCGGCGCGGTGCCCGTCGGCGATCCGCATTTCCAGCGACGCGATGTAGCCGCCCGGCCAGATGCTCGCCGCGTCATACGGTTCGCAGTCCTCCGGCACGGGAATCCGGGGATCCTCAAACGCCGCGATGGCACCGGTGTCGGAGGTGATCATCCGCCACGCTGTGGCGCGGATGGCGGTGCGGCCCCCGGCAATCAGCTCGGCCTGCACCAGTTCGATCGTCCGGCCCGGGCGCAGCGTCGTGGTGACGACCTCGAACTCGCCGCCGGGAATCAGGCCAAGAATCTCGTAACTCAGGCGCGCCATCCGCATGTCCTCGCGCGGCTCATGCCGGTCCAGGCAGTCGGCCATGATGCCGGAGGCGGGCGCCATGTGCTGCTCGTGCTCATTCCAGGCGCCTTGGGCGTGGATGGTGGAGCGGAAACGCCCGCCGCCCTGTACCTCGTAGTAGAAGTCGCCCTCGGCAAGCTCCGGTAGTTCAGCAGTCATCAACGTCTGCCCTTTCGCGTGGCTGGTAATCCCAGAACACACTATCGCTTCCCCACCGTTGGAAGGCTCACCGCACAGTTTGCCTGCGCCGGCACCGGCGCCGCGACCTCGTGGTGTCCTACCTCGGCATGAACGTCGGCGTCATGGCCGTGGCCGTCGTACTCTCCGGCTCGGCCGCCGGCATCGGCCTCGGCCTGGGCCGCCTGGCGGGTCTGGGCGTCGGGACTCGCTACGGGCGCAGGAACAGCGCACCGTCACCGCCGGCGAGTACACGGCAGCGCGGGGTCCCGGCGGCCGCTAGGCAGACACACGAAGGGGCCGCCCCAACAGCGCGGCCCCTTCGTGCCTCATGGCTGAGCCCTTTCGCGCCTGGGTGTCAGGCCTCGACGCGGACACCCCGCCAGAAGGCCACGTGGTCCTTGATGTGCCCGGCGTCGGACTTCGGCTGGGCGTAGAACCAAGCGGCATCCTGGTTCCGCTGGCCGTCCACCACCAGGCTGTAGTAGCCGGCCTGGCCCTTCCAGGGACAGGAACTGCTGTGGCTGCTGTCCTCCAGATACGCGTCGTTAACCGAGGAACGCGGGAAATAGTGGTTTCCCTCCACCATGATGGTGTTGTCACTCTCCGCGATGACCGCGCCGTTCCACATTGCCTTTGCCATGGTGCTGTCTCCTGCTCGTCGCCGGGAAGTGCATTGTGACGGGCAGCTGCAGCCGCCCGTCACTGGCTCAACGATCAGGCCAACCCATTGATTCCGCTGTCTTCCCGCCCGGACGCGCATCCGGGCAGTCCCACTCAATTCGCCGGACTGGGTAGACTCGGAAGCAGACTTTCCGCGACTATCCACCGAAGAGGTGCTCCCCTGATTCGAGTCATCAGCTACAACCTGCGAAAGCACCATGCCATCGGTGAGCTGGTTGATCTGGCCCGCAATTTTGAGATTGATGCCTTGTGTCTCCAGGAGTGCGACACCAACGACCTCCCGGACACCATTGGTGACCTGCATCTTGCCGACGCCACCAAGGGCAACCGGCTGGGCCTGGCGATCTACTACCGCATGGACCGGTTCACGGCGTACGAGACGAAGACCTTCGCGCTGAAGAAATCGCTGCACGACCGCGTCCTGTCCCCCGCGCACGAGCGGCTCATCGGCACCCGGGTGATCGACAATGAGACGGACCACGACCTCGTCATCGCCTCATTCCACGCGGCCCCGCTGACGGCGTCGAACTCACTGCGGCGGAACCAGATCCACGCCGCGCACGCGGAACTGCTCAGCATGGGCGGCGGCCTGATGTCCCTGATGGTGGGCGACTTCAACTACCCCTTTTTCACCAAGAACCTCACCGCCCAGATGAAGGATGCCGGCTACGACCTGACCCTGAGTGACCGGCGGACGTACACACGGTACAAGGTCTTCAAGGGCCACTTCGACTTCGCAACCTCCCAGGGGCTCATCATCGAACGAGTCGAAACCCTGCCGCGTGGGGCGTCGGACCACCTCCCCATCCTGATCTCGGCGGAGTACGGCCAGGACGCACCGGCGGCCGGCGGCTCCGCGTCCCCCGCCGCGTAGCCAGGGTCCACCGTGCGCGGCGCCAGGGCACCGAAACTCCCGCCCGGCCTGAGGATGATGCGGGACTATGAACGGCCCTGGCTGAAATCTGACCTGGCCGCCGGCGCCGCCCTCAGCGCGTTCCTCATCCCGGCCGGCATGGCGTATGCGGAGGCCGCCGGGCTTCCGGCCGTCACGGGCCTCTACGCCTCGATCATCCCCCTGCTCGCCTATGCCGTCTTCGGGCCCTCCCGGGTCCTGATCATCGGCCCGGATTCCAGCCTGGCCCCGATGATCGCCGCCGCCATCCTGCCGCTTGCCGGCACGGATCCGGACCATGCGGTGGCCCTCGCCGGCGTTCTGGCGCTGCTGATCGGAGGCCTGCTGCTGGCCGGCAGGGTCTTCAGATTGGGGTTTGTCACCGGGCTGCTGTCCAAGCCCATCCGCGTTGGCTACCTCAACGGAATCGCCATCGTCATCATGTTGAGCCAACTGCCCAAGCTGCTCGGCATTCCCGGCACCGGCGGATCCCTGGTGAACACCGCCACCGGGACGGCGCAGGCCGTGGCCCAGGGCGCCATCAATCCTGTCGCGTTTCTGTTCGGCGCCGGCACCATCGCCGTCATCCTTGGGTGCCGCTCCCTGCCGTGGAAGCTCCCCGGCGTGCTGATCGCCGTCGCGGCAGCCACGGCGCTGACGTTCGTCCTGGACCTGACGGCGGCGCTCCCCACCGTAGGTGCCCTGCCCCAAGGCCTGCCGGCGCCCGCCCTCGACGGAATCAGCCTGGAGGACGTCATCGCCCTGCTCGGGCCGGCGGCCGGCATCGCCCTGATTGCCTTTGCCGACACCTCGGTCCTTTCCAAAAGCTTTGCCGCCCGGAGCGGCGTCCAAGTCGACGGCAACCAGGAAATGGGTGCCCTCGGCGTGGCGAACGTCGCCAGCGGTCTCTTCGGCGGTTTTCCGATCTCCGGCAGCACCTCGCGCACCCCGATCGCCGTCGAGGCCGGCGCCAAGAGCCCCCTGACCGGCGCCGTTGCCGCCGCCATTGTGGTGCTGTTTATGATCCTGGCGCCCGGGCTGACGACCTTCCTGCCCTCCAGCGTGCTGGCCGGAGTCGTGATGGTTGCCGCGGCGTCGATCCTCGACCTGAAGACGCTCCTCCGGCTGCTCAGGATGAGCCGGACCGAGGCCGCCCTGCTGGTCGCGACCTTCCTGGGCGTCGCTTTTGTGGGTGTGCTGGAAGGCATTGTGGTCGCGATCGGACTGTCGCTGATCGCTTTTGTGCTGCGGGCCCTGGACCCGTACCGCACCGAGTTGGGGATTGTGGGGGACGTGCCCGGATATCACGACCTGAGCCGGCACCCCGAGGGCCAGCGCGTCCCCGGCCTCGTGATCGCACGCTTCGACGCCCCGCTGTTCTTCGCCAACGGCGCCGTCTTCACCGAACACATCCGGACGCTCGTGGCCAACGCCCCGGACCCGGTGCGGTGGGTCATCGTGGCGTCGGAGGCCATCACCGGTCTGGACACCACCGCACTGGATGACCTCGTGGCGCTCGACGACGAGCTTGCGAAGCGGGGCATCAGCCTGGTCTTCGCCGAAATGAAGGGGCCCATCAAGGACCGCCTGATCCGGTTCGGGGTGAGCAGCCGGTTCGGCCCCGACCACTTCTTCCCCACCGTCAACAACGCGGTGCGGAGCTACAAGAGGACATCCGGGCTGGAATAAGGCGGGGCGTCGGCACCTCAGCCCAGCAGCGGAATCACTTCGATCCTGCCGTCAGGACTGACCGTCACGAGCACCTGCTTTCCGGTCACACCCTCGAGTTCCCCGGCCAGCCGGCCGGCCAGCTCGCCGACGTCGGCGGCGGCACCAGCCCCGACGTCGGCCCGTCTCCAAACGGTCACTCCGGCCCCGGTGACGTCCTCGATGGCCCGGTTCAGTAGTCCCGGATCGGTTCCTGTCACCAGGACGACGTGACCGATGGTCCGCTTCCGGACGGGCGCCGCCGCCGCGAGGACGGCACGTTCATGGCGCCACACCGCGAAGTGGTAGCCGGCCACGAGACCGGTGGCCACCAGCAAACCGAGCGGGGCCCGGATCCTGTCCACCACGCTGCCGCCCGAGATGTCGCCCAGGAAGTACTCGAACATGCGGTAGCCGATGACCAGCAGGGTGATGACAGCAACCACGGCGCTGAGGCCGAACACCACAATCAGGTAGATCCGGCGGGCGTTTTGCCAGTTCCCGGAAACACCGGCAGGGCCGGGCGCCGCCGCGGAGGTCCTCTCCAGGGGCTTCCACGTGAACCACCAGACCAGACCGCCGACCAGGAGCGAACTGATGCCGCCCAGCAGGAGGGTGCGTGCCCCGGAGCCCGCCAGCGGCGTCGCCGCCATGGCGAGGGCAGCGTTCACGATTACGCCGATCCCGGAGGCCGCAGCCACCAGGGCGACGCCGGACGTCACCAGCCGGCTCCCCTGCCGGATGGCTTCGGAACCTTCGCGCGCCAGCCCGCGGTGGTACACCCAGACCAGTGACCCGATCGCCGCGGCAGCGATCGCCGGCGCCAGCGGCTCAAGCAGCAGGTCCATCGCTTCGGTGCGGTCGAAGGCGAGCCGCAGCAGGACGAATAACGTGACCCCCGCACCGCCGAGCGTCAGGACGCCGGCGCCGAGGATCCCGACGGCGATGAGGCCGACGCTGGCGAGATCGCCGCGCAGCCGCCGGACGCCGTCGTGCGTCCAGTGCCACCACCACACCAGCCCGCCGCCCACCGCCCAGACAAGGGACTGCAGCGCGGACACCCACCAGGGCTTGCCCACCATCCCGGCGGCCAGCGCCCCCCGGAGGGCGGCGTCCAGCAGGATCGACAGGGCGGAGACGGCGCCGCTGACCCCGATCACCAGCCCGATGTAGCTGCTGAGAACGGTGGGGGCGTCAGCGACGTCCGCGGGCCGCTTGCGCGGATGCCGCCACATCCACCGGTGCCAGACCCAGACGGCGGCCCACACCAGGCCGGTGGCCAGGGACGGGCGCCACTGCAGCGACCGGCCGCCGATCAGCGTGGTCACTGTACTGAGCAGGTTGCTCGTCGCCAGCACCAGGGAGAGCACGTAGACACCGGTCACATACAGGCCCCAGCCGACGGACGCCCGTTCCGTCTCGTCGCCCAGACGCCGCCAGACAACCCACCACAGGAGCGCGGCGAGCGGTCCGCCGATCAGGGCGAAGGCCAGCGAACGCGCCAGCCCCGCCACATCCGCGGAGGCCAGCACGGTGTCCGCCACCAGAAGCCGCCCCAGCAGGCCGCTGAGCCCGACGGCGGCGACCACCACGAGGGCGAAGAGCAGCAGGTAGGTGATGAGGCGGCGGACGGTCCGCTGGGCCGCGCCCACGGCGGAGTCGGTGCTCATCACTTCACCGCCGCGTTCTGGCACACTGTGAGTTGCCAGGGAGCCCTGTCGATCAGCCACTTGTCCCCCGTCCTGACCAGGTCAAAGTCGTCCTCCATCTGGTACTCGGCACTTCCGAACGGCCCGCCGCCCTCAGCAACCGTGATCAGCACCCTGACGTCCGCCGAGGCCGGACGCTCGGTCGTTGAGACGAGGGTGACGCGGAGGTTGTCCCCCGACATCCGTTCCATGGTGGTGCTGCAGCGGTTCTTCGCGGCGTCCGTCAGGTAGGCGGCCGCCGCAGTCTCGTCCCCGGCGATCACGGCGGCGGAATACCGCTGCACCACCCCGGCGGGGGTGGCCTCGTCCACAGGCGCCGGCTCACCACGGGTGAACACGACAATCAGTGCGACAACCACGATCACTGCGATCGCGGCCAGAATGGCAAGGAGGGTTCGGTCCGGCCGGCGCTGTTCTGCTGCGGGTTCCGCCGCGGGTTCCGCCGCCGGCGGTGTTGCCCGTTCGGGCACCGTCGGTCCGGGCGCATTCGGGTCGGGTTCTTTCTCCTCTGGACTCATGCCGCCAGTATGGAGCATCCGGGGTGTGCCGTCATGGTGTCTTTCGGCCCATTCCGCCCTGACCTGCTGTTTCGCCGGCGTGGACCCCTCCTGCGACGACCCGGTGCTGACCCGTCGAAAGGCAGCTCCCCGCGGCGCGGGTGCGTCGACGCCGCCCGCGGCAGGTACTACGCTCGGGAAATGGGAATCGTACGGAAAGTCCTGGGCCTCCTCGCTCTGGTGCTGATCGGGCTGGTGGGGACCGGGTCGGCGGCGCAGGCCGTCACGCCGGTGGACATTGTCGTGGAGGACCGGGCGGGGGTGCTGGACCGGAACACCCTCCTGCCGGCGGTGCAGGCGGTCGAGTTCTACCAGCCCACGAAGGTCGCCGTCTACACCTACAACGGCTCGGCGTCGGACAACCTCAACGAGGAGGTCCTGCGGTTTGCCCGGTCCGAGCATCCGGAATGGATCAGCGGGGACGGTCAAAAGTGGGCGGACGGGCTCTTCATCTTCGCGGTGGACCCGGTGGGCCGGCAGGTGGGGACGTACATGGGCGAGGACCGGAAGGTCTCGCCCGAACAGCGTGAGGACATCCAGGACGCCTCCAAGGAACTTCTTCGCGACGCCCAGTGGACGGAAGGCACCATCGCCGGGATCCAGCGGGGTGCGGAACTGATCAACCAGCCGTGGTACCGGTCCACGGCCTTCCTCGTCGTTGCGTGGACCAGCATTGCGGCGGCCGTCGCGGGCGCCGCGACCTGGCTGATCGTGCGCTGGCGGACCCGGATCGGCAGCCGCAAGGAACTGGCCCGCGGCGACGCCAGCTACGCGAACGTCAGCATGGATCTCCAGGTCACCGAGCTGAACGCCGGCACCATCCCGGAAGCCTCCCGCTACGGCAGCACCGTCCTGGAGAAGCACCGGACCTTCATGGCCAAATACAACACCGCCACCGGCCTCTCCAACCAGGTCCATGCGCTCTCGCCCAGGGACCTCAGCAAGCGGCCGAACCTGAAGCTGGCCCGCAGCTACGCCGACGCCGCCGCCGAACTTGACGCCCTCGACGACGTGATCGCCGACACCAACGCGCTGCTCAACCGGGGCTCCGCCTGGGCTCCCGCCTGGGACCGGCAACTGGCCCCCTTCCGTGCCGACCTGGCCGCGATCGAACAGATGCTCAGCAAGCGCAACGCCGAGGGCGATTCCGCGACGGCCGCCGCCCTGCGCTCCTTCCGCGATGAAAGCCACCGGGAGATCGAACGCTGGACCTCGGAACTTTCGGACGGAACCATCACTCCCGAGACGGCCCTTGACCGGCTGCGGGACGCACGCACCCACCTCTCCGAACTGCTCAAGAACCACGCCGATACCGTGATTGCCGGCTACACCAAGGACGAAAAGGAAGCCAGGCTCATGCGCAAGGAGATGGAGAGCGCACAGGCCGGCAGCAAGGCCAAGTACGGGCGCACCTACGAACCCAGCATCCTGGGCACCGTGTACCCCGCGTACTACTTCTTCTCCGTGCCGACTTTCAACTCCGGCTTCACCAGCGGAGTCAGCAGTGTCAGCAGCGCCCGCGGCGGAGGCGGGAGCACCACCGGCTACGGCAGCAGCGGCGGCAGCTTCTCCGGTTCCGGCAGTTCATCGAGCTTCTAGCGGGCTCAGGCGTCCTTGCTGCGTTCGACGACGAAATCGCCGCCGGGGAACAGGATGGTCTCGTGGCCGTCGTCAAACCTGACGTGATACGGCGGGGCCCCGTCTGCCCCCTTGACCTCCAGGATTTCCCCGTGCCGGTCCGCTGACTCGACCGTGGTGCCACGGATGATGATGCGGTCTCCCTGGGCTGCTTTCATGTCCTTCACCTCCTTTTCCAGCCTACGGTTGTGTGTCCTGCCGGGGAACGGTCGCTTTCGTCAAAAGAGTCCGGCGGCGACTGTGCTGGTCAGTTCGTGGAAGACGCGGGCACGGGCGGCCTCCGCGTCCCGGCCCAGCGTGTAGACGACGAACACGTACGCCCGCTCCCCCTGCACCAGGATGCTCGCATCGTGCAGGTAGCCGTTGAGCAGTCCGTACTTATGGAAGACGCTGACGTCCGCGGGTGCGGCGGCCGGGATCAGTGCTTCGTAGTTTGTTTTCTGCATGTAGGAGAGCAACTGCGCGGTGTTGGCGGCGTTGAGCAGCCGGCCGCTGTACAGCTCGGACAGAGTTCTTGCCATCTCCGCCGGCGTGAGGGCGTTCACGGTCCGGTCATAGGGAATGCCGATCGAGGCGGCATAGTTGGTCAGCCCCTTATGGCCCACGGCGGCCAGGATCAACGCCCAGGAGTCGTTGTTGCTTTGCTGGACCATTTGCCGGATCTGCTGGCCGGCGGTGGACGCCCCCATCGGGGTCCCCAGCGAGGCCTTCCCGGTTTCCACCAGATGGTAATAGGCGGCAGCAGCAAGGATCTTCCCGGTGCTCGCGGCCACAAACTTTGTTGTCACCCCGTATTCATGCACCTCCCCGTCAGCCACATCGATCAGGGCCACGCCCACCTGGTAGCCGCTGTTGGCCTCGATCACGGCATTGATCTCTGCGTCCAGCGCAGGTCCGATAGCGGGCGCGGGCGGCGCGGCGGGTGTCGGGGTCGGCGGTACTGCCGTTGGCGTTCCGCCGCTCGGGCCGGCGGCGGACAGCGGGTCGGCTGCTCCGGCGGAACCTGCCGGGGCTGACACGGACGCAGCAGGCGCGGCCCCGGCGTCGGCCGGACCCCGGGCCTGGATGGTGCCGTAAACGGCCCCGGCCGTGATCAGGCCAAGAACGGTAACCAGCGCGATCAGGAACTGCGGGCGGATCCCGCCCAAGCGGCTCAGCAGGCGCGGACCGGCTCCCTGCGCCGCCTCATGTGTGTGTCGGCCGCTGCTGTAGTGCCGGCCGGGGCCCCAGGATTCCATCTGGCCTCAGCCCCGGGACATCATCGGGGGCGTGACGTCGGCTGACGCCACGGGCAGGCTCTTGGGCATGCGTTTCCTCCGAAAGTAAAGAACCGCGGCGCGGCTTCAAATTTCCTGCATTCTTCTACCCGCTGGTCCTGAGCGCAAGGGGCCACGCCCGCGGGACCCTGGATCAGCCGGCCAGCTCCCGCCGCCGGAAACGGAGTTCCCGCTGGGCCCCGTGCAGTGGAGAGCCCGTAAAGGGCAGGTCCTCGAGCCGGATCGAGGCTGCCGCGGCAAGCGCGGTCCGGTTCGCTGCGGAGGCGGCCCGCTCCGGCAGTCCCAGCGAACCGGCCAGCTCGGCCCAATGCCGGGCCCTGAGGTGACGCGTCTTGCCGCACACCGGCAGCGCGAGGGTCTCGTCCCCGTAGAGCAGGGTGCACGGGACATCGAAGACCGGGGCCATGACGTATCCACGCGGGCTGCCCAGGACCGCCAGGTTCTTGGCGTGCAGGTCCCCGTTGCCGGTCAGCCAGGCGAAAACGAACTGCAGATACAGATTGCGGCTCGCGAGCAGCGGAGCGGTACACGTGGCGGAGAGCGCCGTTGCCACCTCCTCGGAGCTGACGCCGTACTTGGACGCCGGGGGCAGGCCCAGTACCTGGGTCCCGTCTTCCAGTGGCAGCCGGACCCAGGTTCCGGCCGGGCCCTTAACCCGGTCGAACCGTTCCACCAGCAGTCCCCGCAGACCGTTCCGGTCTGCGATGACCGAGCTTTTGGCCACCGGGATCTTCAGTGCCCTGGCGCCCTGCAGGTGCGCCGCCTCGTTCTCCACGAGGTGGGGGTGTTCCGGCGGGTCCAGTTTGAGCAGGTAGCGGTGGCCCCTGAACGCCAAGGGCGTGGTCAGCATTGAGGCGCTGGTCTTGCGCTGGACTCCCGGCAGCCCGTGGAGATCCACGGCGTCGACCAGGAGGGAGAAGTCCAGCGCCTCCGGCCTGGAGGTATCGGCAAGGGCGGGCGGGTCGACCGGGAGCTCGCCGGCCGGGACCACCTGGACGTCGCCGGGGACATCGGCCCCCACAGCCAGCAGCAGGGTCAACTCATCGTCAAAGCTGGTCTTGGTCGCGTTCTTCAGGACGGTGAGCCGGTGACCTTCCGGCAGGAGTCCGGCGAAGAACGCCGGCAGCGCGCCCCCGGGGGTTTCCACCGCGTCCCCGGTCAGTGGAAGGGAGACTGCCACGGCCGGAGCCTTGCCGGCGAGGTACTCCGGGGCATAGCTGAACCGGACCCCGCCGAACCCGGTCCTGCTGAGGTGGCCGGCGAGGATCCCGCCTTTATAGACGTCCGCATCCCGGACGAACTTCAGGTCCTGCAGGTCGGCCGCCATCAGCGCACCGTCAGCTGCAGGCCCAGGACATCGCTCACGGCCACCACGGCCAGCAGCGAGGGGTTGCCGGTCCCGGTCTCGATGGCCCGCACGGTGCGCACCGAGGTCCCGGCCAGGTGGGCCAGGTCCTCCTGCGTGATCCCGGCATCCTTGCGGGCGCTCCGGATGCTGGCTCCAATCGACTGCACATCACCCATGGGGCTACTCCATTCGGCAGGATGTTGCCGGTTGTGGCCATCCAGTCGTTCTATCGTGGCGGATGCCGCCATATTCGGCAAGATGCTGCCGGTCAGGATGACTTTGCCACGCTCGCCGGCGGGTCGCCCTCCGGAACGGCAATAAGCTGCCGCCCGGCGTCGGACCGTCCCGTCCCCTGCCGCAGCTGCGGGGCGCGGCGTACGCTGGAACCCCGGCCGGAAGTTTCGTGAAGGAGCCCCGTGATGCGCAAAATCATCCTGATGATGCAGGTATCCCTGGACGGATTCATCGAGGGGCCCGGGAGGGACCTGAGCTGGCACCGGGTCGATGATGAACTGCACCGCCACTTCAACGATGAACTCCGGACCATGGGCGCATTCCTGGACGGCCGTGTCACTTATGAACTGATGGCCGAGTACTGGCCGACGGCTGACCAGGACCCCTCAAGCACTCCCACAGAGGCCGACTTCGCGGGGATCTGGCGGGACATGCCGAAGACCGTCTACTCCAGGACCCTGGCGTCCGCCGGATGGAATACCGAGGTGGTGCGTGACGTCGTCGCCGAGGATGTTGAGAGGCTCAAGGAAGGGCCCGGCGGTGATCTGGCGCTGGGCGGCGCCAATCTGTCCGCGTCCTTCAGGCGGCTCGGACTGATCGACGAGTACCGGATATATGTGCACCCGGTCCTGATCGGGCGGGGCACACCGCTCTTCCAGGAGACGGACGCGATGACGCCGCTGCGGCTGCTGGAGAGCCGTACGTTCGGCAACGGGGTGGTGTTGCTGAGGTATGCAACGGGGCCCGACGCCGGGGACGCTGAAGGCCGGTGATCTGCTGCCCCCAAGGCAACCGATCGACCGGCCTTCGACGTGCTGTGTGCGGTGCTGCTAGCCGGCGCGGACGAACGTCACGGGACCGGTGGCGGTCAGCCAGGACAGCGGGTGCGTCATGGTGGCGTTGACGCCGTTCATGCCGCCGCTGATGGCCTGGCCGTTGCCGGCGTAGATGGCGACGTGGCCGGACTGGACGATCATGTCGCCGGGCTGGGGATCAGCGACGACCTTGCCGTACTTCAGGAAAGCCGTCGGGCCGATGTCACCGACCGGGATGCCGGCAGCGTTCAGGGCCTTCTCCACCACGGCGGTGCAGTCCTGCGTGATGCCGATCTGACCGTACGCGACGGCCAGCAGGGTGGCGTTGATTCCGCCGGCTGCCGGGGCAGCGGCGGGGGCGGGGGCGGGTGCTGCCTGGACCTTCACCGTTGCCTTGGCGGGGGCCGGTGCCGGAGCGGGTGCCGCCGGGGCCTCAGCGGCCGGGGCCTTCGGAGCGGCGACGGGCTTGGGTGCCTCGACCACGGGAGCCGGGGCAGTCTCAACGGCCGGGCGCTCGAACGTGATCTGGACGGCGGAGTCCGCCATGACCGGTGCGGAGACCAGGCCCTGGACGTCAACGGACGACGCCGGTGCGGAGTCCCGCTCGGTCGGTGCATCGGCTGCATTCGCGGCCATGGCGCCGCTGAGCACCATTCCGGAAGCGGCTACGAGAACTGCGGCCTGGCGGCCGATGGTACCGGCGGCGCGGCGTTTGCTGCGAAGATCGGCGCGTTTTGGCGCACGGGTATTGCTAAAAGTCATCAAAGAGCC
This sequence comes from Arthrobacter sp., assembly GCA_034376805.1. GTDB lineage: Bacteria > Actinomycetota > Actinomycetes > Actinomycetales > Micrococcaceae > Arthrobacter. Next base: position 41,246 of record JAXMJF010000034.1, on the reverse strand, counting down.
TCTCCCAATGCCTGCGAGGTGAGCTGTCGGATTCGGATGGGAGGCACCCGGCCGCACGCTGGCCCGATCATGACGGGCCGTGCGGCTTCACCCCAAGACCCCTGGAGAACAGCGGGTCAAAATTGGTTTCCCCGTCTCTGCCGGACGTTGCTGCGAGTTATCCCCAGGCCGCGGCAGAGTTAGGCAATCGGCTGGGGAGAGCCCGTCTCGGAAACAACAGGCACCTAACAACGGTAACGGAATGATTACGGAGTGTCACATCGGCAACGTGGCGGGCTGTGGTGGCCGGTATCCGGCCGGTCCCGCCGGACCCGCCGGACCCGGCCGCAGGCATAGGATGATTCCATCACCGTTCCCCCGAAGCGGAGGCCCAAAATGGACAGTCCCGACCTCATCAGGCACTGTGTCGCCATCTGCCAGCTGAGCAGTCAGCCGCCGGAGGACTTCAACGTCAATACCGAACTGCTGGTGCTGGAAAACGGGGAGGTCCACGTGTCCACCTGGGACGCTGAGCCCCGTGACGGCGGCTTCGACGTGCACGTCCTGAACGACCGCGTGGACGCCCTGGGCTTCATGGTGATCACTGATTGGGAATTCTTCGACGAAAAGGCCTATGCCGTGGTGGAACGCCGGCCTGGACGCTGAGCCCGATCCGTCTCACTGGCGGGGAACCCGGGACACGCCACGGACCCGCTCCAGCAGCCTCGGCGACGGCCGCAATCCCAGCTCGGTCCACAGCAACGAAGTGTATTGCCGAAGGTACTCGTGGGCGGCAGCGATGTTGCCCTCATCGAGGCAGATGTCGATAAGGACGGCGTGCACTGATTCACGGAGCGGCTCGATGGCTTTGGCCCGCAGCGCCGCATCGATCGCTTCCGGATAGCGGCCCAGGTTTCGCAGCCGGACCGCCAGTGCCTCCAGTGCGTGTAACTGCACCTGGCGAAGGCGTTCCCGCTCAATCAGAAGCCAGTCTTCATCCCACTCCGGCAACAGGTCGCCGGTGAGCGGCGAGCTGTTGGTGTCCTCGACCGACAAGTCCCCGCCGGGTGCCAGCAGCCTGGCGGCCTGCGCCCGGCACAACTGGAGATCCGTCACCACGCCCTCGCCGAGCGCCAGTTCGCTTCGGCCCGCCGAAATGAGGGACCCGTGCACCGAACGGATTCTCCACAGTGCTGTGCGGAGGCTTCCGTGGCCATGGTCCGCGCTGGAATCCGCCCACAATTTGGCTATTACCGCCTGCCGGGAACATTTCACACCGTCCTGCCGGGCAATTGCAAGAAAAGCCAGGACGCGCTGGGCGTGAATGGGCAGCTGAAGCTCTTTATGCGCGAGGAATAAGGAAAAGCCGTTCAACAGGAGCAGGCCCGGTTGACCTTCCGATTCCGAATCTGCGACGGAACTTTGACTTACTGCAGACGTCATTTTATTACCCCACGGAGATATGACGCGGAAAGATTGGAAACGGCCACGGCATACGCGGCGATCGGCAACATTGCTACGCAGCGTTGACGTCTAGGAAGGAACTTGGGCGGATCATTTCCGCCATGAGAGCCGATTGTTCCGTGATATTACTGCGCCTCTGGCGGAACCCACAAGGGGTTTTTATTCGGGTACGGACCGCAAACGGCAGCCGGCGGGAATGGGTGGTTTCCGGCACTGTCGAACTCGTTATGTTGCTCGAAGCACTTATTGCCGAGCTTGAAGATGAGCCCGTGACGGGAATGGAGACAGAAGATTGACGGTGGAAAACACAGAAGTCCCCGAAGCTGAAAACAATATCCCGTAAGGAGGGTGTCATGGACGCACAGTCCGGCTTCACCGGCGAGACTCTGTTCTCTGGCCTGTCATTGGCCGAGCCTCCCGCGACCCCAGCTTTTGCCCAGGCCGCCGCCCCGGAGGCGGTCTTGAACACGCCCTTCCCGGCCCGGTTCATGACGGAGGCCTTTGCCCCGGAGGTCGAGGAGGCCGCGGCGTTCTATACGGAACTCGAAGACGAAGATTTTGTGGATGCCCTGGACCAGCTCATCAACGACGCCGCGGCCCACCAGTTGGCGGATCAGCGGAACTGGTCCTCGCTGCCGGCCGAGGCGGATACCCGCGCCTCGCTGGAGGACTGGGTGGAACCGATCGCCGCGGAGGCCGAACGCGCCATGGACGGTTTCGCCGAACGTCTCGTTGCAGCCGATGTCTACGGGTTGCCGGCCCAGGAGTTTGAACAGCTCCTGGAGGCCGCCAGCAACGAGTCCCAGTACGGGCTGTCCGGCTACGAGGGTTTCATCGGCGGCATTATCCGGGCCGGGAAGAAGCTGGCGCGCGGCGCCGTCGGGCTGGTCAAGAAGGGTATCGCGGCAGTCGGCAAGGTCCTTCCCATTGGTCTTCTGCTGAATAAGCTCAAAGGCCTGGTCAGGCCCCTGCTCAAGCGTGTCATCAGTTCCGCCATGAACCGGCTGCCGGCCAGTGTCAGGCCGTTCGCCCGCAAATTGGCCGCCAAACTGGGAGTCGCCGAGGCCGAAGCCGAGGATCACGCCTCCGCTGAAGGGCTCGCGGAGGTTTTTGAACTCGAAGTCGCGTCTCTGCTGTACGCTCCCGAAGCCGAGGAGGAACTCGGTGAGAGTTTCTTCGAGCCGCGCGAGTACGAGTCCGCGGATGCTGTTGCCGCCCTGGACGCGGCCCGCGCCCGGTTCGCGGAGCGGCTCGCGGAATTGCCCGACGGCAGCAGCCCGGAAGCTGAAATCGAACAGTTCCTGCCCGCTGTTATGGCCGTGCAGCCCCTGATCAAGCTGGGTATATCAATCATCGGCCGGCAGCGGGTGGTCAAGTTCGTGGCGGGCGTTATTGCAGGCCTCACCAAGGGGCTGATCGGTGCCGGCCCCGCCAAGATGATTGCGACGCCGGTCGCCGACCTTGGCCTGAGGGTTTTCGGCTTCGAGACCGAGGCTGAGCCGGAGCGCCTGCTGTCCGGCGAGGCGGTGGCGTCCACGGTGGAGGGCACCGTCCTGAGGCTGATGGAACTGCCCGAGGAGGTCTTCGAGGACCAGCTGCAGCTCGCGGCCGCTATCCAGGAGGCCTTCGTGGAATCGGCTGCCGCCTACCTGCCGGACAGGATCCTGCATCATGACCTCCCGGAGCGGGAAACCGCCGGCGAAGGCGGGGTCTGGCTGCTGATGCCACGGTCCGCACGGCCCCGGTACCGTTACCGCAAATACACCCGGGTTTTCCCGGTACGGATCAGCCGCCAGGCCGCCAGAGCCATCAACTGGTCCGACGGCGGCACTCTCGAAGGCCATCTCCTCGACCGGGGTGTCCGCCGCTGGCCGCTGGAAGCGGAGGTGGACCTCTATGAGGCCATCCCGGGAACCCAGTTCGGCCACCTGACCCAGGATGAAGCCCCGGACGAGGCCGAAACGGCGGACGCCGCGGAGTTCCAGCTGCTCACCCCGGAGGTCGCGGGACTGCTCCTTGGCGAACCGGCCCTCGGCCGGCGGTCCGGGCCGGCGCCGGCCATCGGCAGGCAGCGGCCCAGGATTGGCAGGCGCTACTTCCGGATCCGGTCGGCCGCCCTGGCGCGTGGCAGGGCCAAGCAGCGGCTGGCCCGGCGGCTCATGGTGCTGCTGGAACCCTCCCGACGGCGGCTGCGCGTCCAGCTGAGGCTTTCGGAACGGCAGGCCCAGCAGATGCTGGCCATGCTCCAGCCGTCGTCACCGGCTGCCCGCCGGGACCTGCCCTCCGTGCTCAGCGCCCTGCACCGGGTCTATGCACCGAAGCTGCCCGCGGTCCTGACGGCCCGGATGGTGCGGCACGGGCTGGTCAAGGACGTTGCCGAGGCAGCAGCTCCGGTGGATCGCCTGATGAAGGCGGTGGCGTCGTCGTTGTCCAAGTTTCTTACCCAGCGCGCCGCGCAGCTCGCGGCGGCGGTGGCCGAGCCGCCGGGCGGGGTGACCATCTCGATCACGTTTTCCGAGCTCACCAAGGAAAAACTGGGCGGGGAAGTCCAGCTGCCCGAGGTCAGCGTGCATTCGGGGTGGAAGTACAGTGGCCAATGATTTCGCGGCAGAGAAGACGGCACTCGGCACAGAAGTCCGCCACTGGCGCCGGGCCAGCATCGCCCTGACAGACCTGGAGGTGCTGGCCGCGCCCGCGGCCTGGCTGTCGCTGGAAAGCTATCTGGGACTCAGCGTCCGTTCAAGCCTCCGGTCCGTGTCCACCTCGGTGGTGGCGGAGGCTGACCACCTGAGCGCGGCCCTGGCTGCTGCCCGCACGGCCGGCGAGCTCAGCGCGGTCCGCACCGGACTGCTGAAACTGCGCCGGCGCTACGAACAGGTGGAAACGGTGCTGGACTTCTACGGTGACGCGGTCAATACCCGCACCAATGCCCGGATCGGAGCCGTCCTGCGGGGCCTCGACGCGATCGCGGTGGACAGCATGGACCGGGTCCTGCGTCCTCTCGGGATCCCCACTCCCCCGGTCCTCACCTACCTGGACAAGGGCATTGGCGCCTCCATCCTGCGCTCCGGCGCCCGGCTGTGGGATTCCTCGATTTCCCCCGTTGCCGCGATCAAGATCACCCGGCACAACCTGTGGCGGCCCACCTCGCTGGTCCACGAAACGGGACACCAGGTGACCCACTTGACCGGCTGGACCGAGGAATTGGGATCTGTGCTCTACCGCCGCCTCGCGCCGGTATCCGTCATCGCAGCCGAGAGCTGGCGGAGCTGGGCCAGCGAGGTGGCCGCAGACGTCTACGCGTTCGTCCTGCTCGGCTACGCACCGCTGCCGGCACTGGCCACAGTGGTGGACGGCACCACCCGGAAGGTGTACCGGATGCCGTTTGGCGACCCCCATCCCTTTGGCTGGGTCCGGGTGCTCTTCAACGCGGGCCTCTGCCGGTCCTGGTTCGGACCGGGCCCCTGGGACGATCTGGCCCGGGCCTGGATCAACCGCCATCCCCTGGGCTCTGCCACCCGTGAGGTACAGGAAATCGGCCGGGCCAGCCTCGCCCAACTGCCTGCCCTGGCGGAAGTCTGCACACGGACGCCGATGCGCGCCTTCGGCGGTGTGCCGATCACGGCGTTCGCCGATCCCATGACCGTGGCCCCGGCAGAACTGGCCCGGCTTGCCGAACGGGCCGGAGCCTCCCTCTACACGTCCAGCTACCTCGCCCGGCTGGAGTCCATGCGCGTCCTTGCCTTGTCGGTGCTGAACGGCAACGCCAAGCGAACCGACGACGACGTCGTCGAACTCTGGCTTCGACGTATGGGCGGCACGGCCGCCGTCGCCGCCTGAGACCCCTGAGTGCAACACCGGAAGGAAAGTGACATCGAAATGGACCAGAAAGACACCGGTGCGGCGGGTTCACCGGAGCAGGCGAAACCGGCAGAGGCCAAAGCCACGGCCAGGGGCCCCGCAAAAGCCTCCGCCCGGAACGTGACGGGCCAGGAGGCCACAGCCCAGGCGATCCGGGAGGCCGCCCGCGACTTCAGTATGGAAATGGCGGGATCGATCAGGCAGGTCCTCAACGAGCAGAATGCGCTGCTGGCCCAGCAGTTGCGGCTGAAGGAGACGGACATAGCCCTGGTGCAGGAGTTGCTCGCCGAGCGAAGCTCGCGGCAGGCCTCCGACGAGGTGCTGCGGCAGGAAATCGAACGGAAAGCCGAGCCGAGGAAACGCGACCGCCGCGGACCCCGCGTGATCGATGCAGAACCGGAGCAGTTGCTGCTGGCGTTGCAGTTTAATGCCCTCTCCAGCGTCCTGGGCAGCCGGAAAAGAATCGGCTCCCAGCGTGAAAACACCCTCATCCCTTCGCCTGAAATCCTCGGCGCCGGGGAGTTCAAGTCCGCGTCGCCGTACCTGCTCAAGTTCGTGGCGCCGTTGCCTGAAGGCACCGAAACCGTGGTGGTCAAGTTCCTCGACGGCCCCAGGGACCAGGTGCCCGCTGACGATGTCAGCAATGGCTATCTCGGCCTCGATTCCGACAAGGTGCAATACGTCGAGCTACTCGATGGCCAGGCAACTCCTATTGCGCTGGGCATTCCATTTCGGCGCTGAATACCAGAAAACTTTGGAGGCCCCACAATGTTCCGCACGCTCGCCCGACTGGTCGTTGACCCCACGCTGACAACCGCCGCCACTCCCAGTCCGGAAGTGGTGTTTGCCCACAATCCCATCCAGCTGAGCCGGTGGCTCGAAGAAGCCTTCGCCGTCAACGGCCTGGTCAGGTATCTTCCCGCTCCACCCACGCTCCCGAGCACCATCGTCGGAAACCAGGCTGTGGTGGATGGCCTGAAGATGCCACCCGGGCTGCTGACGTCGCTGCCCGCCGGCATCAGCACGGGCACCGTCATCCCGCCGGCCTACCAGGGTCCCAATCCGCTGGGCACCACAACACCGCTCCCGTGGGACCACCTCATCTACGCCTTCCTGCTGGAAAACACTGGCATCGTCGAGATCCTCGGCGAGGTAGTGCGCCGCTACAAGGTAGGGGAAACGCTGGCGCCTCCCACCGTTCCCACGCTGCTCTGGGCGAGGCATACCGAGGAACTCTTCTTCCGGGATCCCCCGGCCTTCCACATCCTCGGAGTCTCCAGCCAGCTTCGGCCGGACGCCCGGGTCAACCGGCGTAACGCATACTGGCGCATGTTTGGGCGGGACTTGTCCCATCCGCCGCTGGGCGCACCACTGGAGGGCCAGCCGTGGAAACGCGACGTCGGCGCCGGCTCAAACACCCGCTTCTTCGACCTTTTTGAAGAGCTGCTCCGCCAGGTCTGGCAGGGCATCCTGAATGACCGGAACCAGGGCGGGCCCAACGCGACGGACCGGAGCTACATCGCCTACCTCTGCCAGTCGATCGCGGAAATGCTCACGATGCGGCGCCGCGGAGGCATGCTGGCCCAGGAGGAGTACGCCTACGTCACGATGCTCAGCTGGTTCCATCTCACGGTGGAATACGACACCAGCGTGGTCATGGACCTCAAAGCTGAGGCCGGCGCCAGCGGCAATGCCGCGGACCGCCTGGCCGCGATCGGTGCCCGCGTGGGGATCACCCCGCCGCGGGAGTCCCGGGAACTGTTTGAACTCGCCGGGCTGCTGTCCCCGCTCATGTGGTTTATCGAAAACGGGGCGTTCAGTTCGGAAACGGCTGCGGAAATGCTCTACCACTCCAATCTGGTCCCGAACCCCGTCGTTGCGGACGCCATAATCCGGGTTATCGACCTGTGGCAGTCGGCCACCGGCACCCGGATCAAGGATCCAACGGTGGTCTCGGTCAGCCCTGACTCCAAGCGGCCCACCCAGCCGCTTCGCCTCCCGGAACCGACTCCGACGGCGGCAGCCCCGGTCTTCTCGGCGCCCTCGCCCAACGGCAAATCGACCCGGGTCTAACCCCCGGGTTTAACACGGTAAGGAAGATGTCATGGAGGACTACACGGCTACCCAGGTCTTCTCGCTGAACGGTGACGGGGAGACCGAACGTGAACAACCCAACTGGCCGGTGAAGGAAGATGTCTTCTCTTTCACCGACAGCCCGGCCGCCACTGAGGCAAGGGACGAGGCCCCGGCCGACGGACCGGCGCAACGCGAAGCCGGGCAGGCGGGCCGCGTGGCGGAGGACGCCTACAACGCCCTGACATGGAACGAGTCGGAGGAACAGGCAAACCTGACCTGGCAGGTGCAGGCAGACCTGGCAGAGCTTGAATCGCCGGCCGCCGAAGAGGCCGTCGCCGGCGAGCGCGAGAGCCGCGATGAGGGCGCGGTCGGGGACGTCGGGGCGGGCCGGCTCGTTGTGGACCGGCTGCCCCTGCTGCGCCCCCACCGGGGAACTGCCCCGGATCTGGTGCTGAAGTGGAACAGCATGCCACGCACCGGGCCGGTGGACATTGTGGTCCACCTCCACGGCTATTCCGGCCGCCGGGACAAGATGAACCTCCTCCGGGACAAGGAGCCGGCCAGCGGACTGGATTTCGCCGACCCCGCCAATCCCTCGACGCCCGGCAGCAACCGCCCCACGCTGGCCGTGCTGCCGCGCGGTCACTACTTCGGCGGGAACAGCGGAGCGGGCTACTCCTTTCCGGAGCTGGTCAAGCCGAACGGCCTCAAGAAGCTGATAGCGTCCGCGCTGGAGGCCTTCAACGCCCGCACCGGCGCCAGCATCAGCCAGGGCAAACTGATCCTCACGGCCCACTCCGGCGGCGGTGCGGCGCTCATGGCGATCCTGAAACACACTGACCCGGACGAGGTCTTCACCTTCGACGCCCTCTACTCGGATCCGTCCGCCCTGATCCAGTGGGCCAGACGGCGGCACCAAGCGGGCTCGGGAGCGCTGCGGGTCATCTACCGCAGCGGTGAACCGACAGCCCGGAACAGCTTGCGCGTGGCCACCGCCCTGAAAGGCCTGGGGTCATTGCCGGCTTTCCGGGTGGAAGCCACCCGGACAGCGCACAACGACATCCCCCGCCGCTTCGGCTGGCGGCTGCTGGCGGATCCTGCGGCAGATCTGGCCAACGCCACGGCGCGGGAAGCTGAAGCCCCGGAAGGAAGGGCCGCCGAAGGCTTGGCCGCTGTCGACCAGTTGGACGAGGCCTACACCGGACAGCTCTACTTCGGAGAGAGCGGGTTCCGCTTCGAGGAGCCTTCCGCGTTCTCCGAAGCGGACACCGCCGATTCCGAACGGGACGAATCCGAAGACACCGGGGATGGCGTGACCTCCGAGGCCCCGGCCATCGAGGGCTACGAGGACTACGCGGGCTTCGCCGGGGAGGCAGAGTATGAGTCCGAGCCCGAGGAAGGCTCTGCCGGAGAGGCGGAGGCGGAGGCGGAGGCGGAGGCGGAGGCGGAGGCGGAGGCCGGCGAATGGGAGCTGGCAGCAGCAGAAGCCGAGGCTGAGGACATCGGCGAGCATGAGGCCTTCCCGTCCGGGCAGGCACTGAGCCCTACCTCGGGGAGGACCGGCAAGGGCGAGGAACACTGGGATCCCAACAACACCGGCCTGCCGCTCTATGAGACGGGACCCGGGGTGCGGGGACTCAAGCTCTCCCCCAACTTCACCGTGGGTGAGCTGGTCTTCAGCGGCAACCAGTACGCTGACAAGGCGCGGATCTCGCCGCTCCTGGTCGCCGCCCTGCAGAAGCTCCGGGACCGGGTGGGCAGGCCGGTACGCATCACCTCCGGCTACCGGTCCTGGGACCGCAATGTCGCCGTCTACCGGCGCAGCAGCCCGCCTAAGACGCCGACACTCAGCCGCCACTGCAGCGGACAGGCAGCGGACATCACGGTGGCGGGAATGACGGGCATGGCGATCGCCAAAGCCGCCGTCGACGCCCTGGGGGACGGCATCGGCGTGGGCATCGGGGCCAGCTTCGCCCACATTGATGTGCGGGGAACCTGGACGTCCTGGACCTACCTCCCTGGGGCTGCGGGCAAGGCCGCGGTCGCTGAGATCAACGAGTACCGGAGGAACCGCAGTAAGGTTCCGGCCCCTGCGCCGTCGCCGTTGAAATCCGACCGGGCCGCCGGCCGCGTGGTGCGCGGCAGTTTCACCAAATGTTCCACCGGCGAGCAGCCCGGGGCCCGGGCCATGGCGGACCAATGGCGCCGGCTCACCGGACGTCATGCCGGCACCTACAATTGCCGGAAAACAGAGGCAGGCACACCCTCGCTGCACGGCGAGGGCCGATCCGTGGACCTGCACGCGATGGTGAACCGCCCGATCGAAAAGGCCCAGGCGGACGCCTATGTCGCCTGGCTGAAGAGCAACGCCGTCGAACTCCAAGTGGCCTACCTGATCTGGAACCACAACCAGTGGAGCTGGGCACGGCGCAACGAGGGCTGGCGGCCCTACCCCGGTGCCAACAAACACATCGACCACATCCACGTTGACCTCAGCTGGGAAGGTGCCCGCAACCCCAGTCCCCTGTTCTCCGGCACCGTCCCGGGGATCAGCGGATTAGATGCACCACCGCAGCCCAAGCCGCCGCCGAGCCCCCCGGGCCCGCCGAGGAAGGCTTCGGCAGTGCCCGCCCACGTGGCTGACTTCGTTCGACGCTACGCCCCGCACGCCCAGCGCTCGCAGGCCAACAACAGCGTCCCCTGGCTCGTGACCCTGGGGCAGGCTGCCTTGGAGTCAGGCTGGGGCAAGAAGGCACCGCGGTTCAACTTCTTCGGCATCAAGGCCAAGTCCTCCGTCCCGGAGTCGCAGCGGCAGCTCCTGCAGACGCGCGAAGTCCTCAGCCACCCCAACGGAACGTTTCCCAGGGTCATCTCGGTAACGCCGTCGAACGGCCGGTTCGTTTACATCGTCATGGACTGGTTCCGGGCGTACGGTTCGGCTGAGGAATCCTTCGCCGATCACGGTGCCTTCCTGCGCCGGAACGCCCGGTACCGCAAAGCCTTCGACCACACCGGATCCCCCTACGCCTTCGCCAACGCTGTGGCTGCAGCCGGGTACGCCACCGATCCCGGTTACGCCGCCACACTCACGAGCGTCATGCGGCTGATCGAACGGGCAAACGCCGCACAGTAGCAGCATGAACACAGAATGGCGTCGGGGCCAGGGAATCGGCGCCGCCGCCACTTTGCCGCCGAACAGTATTGGGCGGAGCAGGATCGGAGGGCCGGCAGGAATCGCCGGTCAGAATTCCAGCTCCGGGCGGTGCCTGGCCGTCTCGGCAAGCACGAGGGAGACCGCCCCGGCGGCGACCCCGCCGTCGTCGTCCTCAGCGCGCTGGGGCGGGGACTCCAGCACCAGACGGGCATGGCGCACGAACCGCGACCAGTCCCCCGCGCCGGCACGGAGCGCGCGGAGCGGGGACAGCAGGGCGGCCCGGCGCAGCCAGCCGTCGGGATCCCGCACCCACCGGTCCAGGACACTGTCCGCGCGCACCCTGCCAACCACATCGAGCCCCGCGATCAGGGGCCCAACGACGTCGACGGCGAGTGGATCAACGAGCGCACCCAGCCGCGCGCTCCGCACGAAGCCCTCGATCCGGGTCAGGTCCGTGTTGGTGAGCAGCCGGACGCTGGATTGCAGGAGCACGACGCCGGCGAGGCGGCGTTCGAAGACGGGCACCTCCCATAACTCGGAGCTAAGGGCGGTGATGTCATCGTGCGTCAGTCCCGGGTGGCGCCGGAGGGCATCGCGGACCGTTCCGCGCACGGCTCCGACCGACGCGCCGTAGTAGCGCTGACCGCTGCCGTAACGCGCCTCGGACTCCTCGGCGCGGCTCCACGACGCCTCACGCTGCAGCGCAAGATCTATGAAATCGCCGGCATCACTCATGGCGCCATTCTCCCGCATCCCGCGGGACCCGTCATTGTCCGCAGCGTGAACGAACCGGCGGAGGCAACGCCGTTCAGCGGCCCGTCAGCGCCTGGATGATCGTGCCCAGCGGTCCTCCGGTCACCAGCATCACAAACCCGGCAGCGGGAACGCCCAGCACCCAGCCCGCCCGCCGTCGTCGGGCCTGATCCACCAGGGACCGCAGGCCAGCGAAGTTCTGCTGTATGGTGACCGCATCCCCGGGTACGGCAGGATTCCGGTGCCAAGTCCCCGGCACAACGGCCGCGGCCGCAATACGGGATATCTGGTCGGGGTCAAGAACGCTGGGGCGCCGCTTGAGCCAGCGCACCAGCTGCCGCTCCGTGAGTACTTTCACCTGTTCCGGGGCCGACTTGATAGTCAGCGTCTTGGGCGCCACGATCACGACGACGGCGGTGACGTCGACGGAGTAGCCCGCCGCCGCGCTGAGGAGCTTGGACGCGCGCGCCGCTTCATGTGCCGCGTTGTAAAGGTGGCGCGTCTTCTTGCCTGCCACCATAAGTGTCCGCCCGGCCACCCAGACGGGCTGGCCGGAGTGGTTCTTCGTGTTGATGGTGAAGACCCCGGCCGGGCCCACCAACACGTGATCGATGTCAGTCGAACCCGTCCCGACCGGAACAGCATGCAGCACCAGCCAGTCCGGACCCAGCCCCGCCAGGATGCCGCCGACCGGGATCTCCCCCAGGGCGCCCCGGTACCAGGGCCGGGTTTCCTCGCTCAACGGGCTGACGCCAAAGATGCGCTGGAGGGTGGAGCGTTGTCGCTCCAATGCTTGAAGGGCCAGCAGCTCTGTTGGCTGGCCCCGGGGTCCTACTGCCCGGGTGCCCGGTAGCTCGGTGTTTTCTTCGCCGCGTCGTCAATATCCTCCGGCGTCATCAGAGGTTTCAGCCGCACGTTCACGGTTCCTGTGGCATTGATCATGAGCGACAGCGCGGCCGCGTCGGAGGGCTCCGGCACCTCGAAGACCCCCAGCACGTCGGTCTCCCCGAAGGCGTAGTAGAAACATTCGAGCGAGCCGCCGACGGATTTGAGGGCGTCGACGAGCGCATCACGGCGCTTCGTGCCCCCTTCGCGCATGAGGCCTTTGATGCCCTCGCCCACGTAGTTCGCTTCAAACAGATATTTGGCCATGATCTATCCCGTCCCGTGATGTCCGGACTCGGGCATCCGAAAGTATGTCCAGAACTCTTTGCGGGCGGGTCCCGGAGTTGGTCCCCGGAGCGGGGCTGTGGCCACATCGTAGGCCCTCCCCCGCGCACTGACAACGGGTTGCGGGAGAGTCCTGGATTCAAGCAAAAGGGTTGTGCCGGCGCCCCGCACTTCAGGAAGACTTCGACCGGACGACCAGGACGGAACACGGTGAATGAGTAATGATCTGGGTGGCCGCCGAACCCAGGTGCAGGCCGGTAAATCCGCCATGCCCGCGGGCGCCCACGACGACGAGATCCGCGTCCTTGGCGGCGTCGATAATTGCCGACGCCGCGGAATCGTTGTGAACGACCTGCCCGGTGGCGGCCACGCCCTCGCTTTCTGCGGTTTTCAGGGCATCAGCCTGGACCGTCTCTGCGATTTGTTGCGGGGAATCCTCCGCCGCGATTTCGCCGGCGGCTGTTTCCAGTACTGCCGGAAACCAGGACAGCGGGGGTTTACTCCAGGCCGTGACCAGGCGGAGCTGGCCGTTGCGCTGCTGGGCCTCGTCCATGGCCCACCTCAGCGCAGTTTGCGAATTCCTGGAACCGTCAAAACCAACCACAATCACGAACGAGCCTGTACTGGTCATTGTCTTTCCATCCCTAGCCTCGGTGCGCAGCCTGGATCTTTCAGTCTCGATGACTGTGAAAGTCAGTGTCAAGGTCCGTGCAAACACTGTGGACGCTCCTGGGTTCCCGGCGCGGACAAACGACGGACCCTATGACAACTCGCCCGGAGCCTCTAGTCTCTTGCCATGAGAGTTGGGGGCGGATGTCGGCGGCGGAAGTCCGGCCGCCCTGGGCGGGATTGCCTGGGTGGCGCGGCCCCGCAGTGTGCGAGTGACCCATGAACGCCAACCCACCCCCGAACCAGGACAACTACGAGGCATTTTTGGCGAGGCTGGATGCTGCCACTACCAGCCTGAGCACACGGGCAGCGTCGCTGGACAAGGCCCTGGCGGCCGTGTCGTTGCTCCTGGCACCCTACGAGTCCGCCGTACGGAAATGGGCACGACGGCGCCTCCACCTCAGCGGGATGCTCGCCCGGCACTCCGGGTCGCCGCAGTCCTACACCGCCCTGGGTGAACTCCACGACGTGGCGGTCAACATGGAATCGATATTCCGCGACCGTGAACAGCGCATCAGGGACAAGATATCGGTGATGCAGGGGCGCCGCGGGGCTATCGACAAGTCACTGATGGAGCTTGAGCTGAGCAGGGTCAAACTGACTTCGTCCCGGCTGCTGTCACAGGACCGCGAAAAACTGAGTGCCGTCTTTTCGGCCCTCGCCGGTACAACCGTGGCCACTTCAGCCCTCCCGGACCGGGGTCTGCTGGGCGATCTCAAGGACGCACGCCAGGCAGTCGCTCTGGCTGAAGCGCTAATGGAAGTGAAGGGGTACTAGTCATGGACAATTCACGGCACGATCAGTCCCGTCAGGGCACTGTCGCCCTTGTCCGTTGGTCAAAGAAACCCGGCGAAAACCCCGTGGTCCGGTTCGTTATGTCCGGTGTCTTTGCTTTGTTCCTGTGCCTCATCCTGATGATGTTCATTCATGGACTCAGGAGTTTCGGTGCCGTCGTCCTGTTCACGGTCGTCGTCGCGGCGCTCCTGACGGGCCCCTCGGTCTCTAGCCAGAGGCGATTCATGACGGGGTTGACCAAGAGGGTAAACGACACGATCGCCGAGGTGACGGGCACCTCCGATGACCTGCTGTCGGTCAAGGATTTCCGTCGCATGGTCAGGAGCGGCGCACCGCTGCCGCTCCTCGTTAGCGGGGTGCCCGGGCTGAACCTGCACGTCGAACGGCTTGCAGCGGTGGGGACACATGCGCCGGAGAAATGGTTCGCAGTCTTCACCGTGGTCCCCCCGGAGAACGGGACCGCCAGTTTTGATCGCCTGGTTGCCGCTGCAACCGACGGGCAGGCCGGCATCGCCGGCACCGACCATTCCTAGACCGCGGGATTCCTGGACTGCGGGTTTCCTAGACCGCAGACGCGGGGTTCAGGCCCCTGGCATACGCTGCCTGCCCCACGTGCTGGAGGCAGTCGGCGATCGTGCTGACCAGCCGCACCCCGAGCGTGACGGGCGGATCCCAACGGGTGTCGATGACGCGGTCGAGGTCCGCATCGGCAAGGCCCGCCACGAACGTCACGCTCTGCCGGTGAACGGCGTCGTAGTAGTCGAACAGGAGCCCGGGCGGCGCCTTCACAGCGTCGACCTGGCTGCTGGTATGGCCGTACCCGGTGTCGCGTCCGGATAGCGGCAAGTCGAATCGGCCGGCAAACCCCTGCGAGGTCCAGACCTGTTCCAGGCCGGCGGCCGAGGCCACCTGTGCGTCCTCGACCCGGCTGAGGTGCCAGATCAGCCACGCCATCGAGTTACCGTTCCCTGAGGGCCGGCGGACAAGCGCCTCGTTGTCGACCCCTTCGAGAGTTGCGGCCACAATCTCGCGGATCCGGGCGAAGGCGTCGAGCAGCAATTCGTTGGATTTCATCGAGTCCACTTCCTGCGCATTTTCGGTGAGCCCCCATGCTTGCATGGATGCAGCACCACGAGATAGGGCTCTCCCCCGGGCTTTGTGGATCCGGCACCTGACCCTTCCCGCCCCGTGTCACGGCTTCGGCGACGGTGTGAGTACCATCGCGGATCCGCCACCGCGACGCACCGGCTCGGCTGCCGCGACCATGCGCCCGTCGGGCAGGAACTCGATGGCGGTCGCAGCCCCGATTTCTGCTGCCGAGGTGAACGCGTCACCCGACGGCGTGAAGAGGTGGCCGTACGGCGTGAGCTCCTCACCGTGCATCGCGATGAATTCCGGCTCGGCCGTGACCTTGGCCGTGTTTCGCTGCGAGGCCCGGGGTGCCGCGATGGCCGCAGAGATGCTCATGCCCAGATCCACCCGGTTCAGGATCGTCTGCAGGACGGTCGTGATGATGGTCGATCCACCGGGCGAGCCGAGTGCGAGGAACGGCTTTTCATCCTTGAGGACGATGGTGGGTGCCATGGAAGAGCGCGGGCGCTTCCCCGGCTCGATCCGGTTCGGGTCTGCCTCGTTGTACACGGTCGAAAAATCGGTCAGCTCGTTGTTGAGCAAAAAACCGCGGCCGGGGACCACGATGCCGGACCCGCCGGTCTGCTCGATCGTGAGCGTGTACTCGACCACGTTGCCCCACTTGTCCGCGACTGTCAGGTTCGTCGTCGAGATGTTTTCGGTGTCCTTCTCGTCCACGGGCGCCGCGGCGGTAGCGGGACACACGCCGTCGTAGGAGGAGACGTCCCCCGGCAGTACGGGCTTCGTAGCGGCGGTCAGCGGGTCGATCTGGCAGGCGCGCTCCTTGCCGAACAGCGGGTCCGTGAGCGCGGCGGTGGGGACGTCGCCAAATGCCGGGTCTCCTACGTAGTTCCCCCGGTCAGCGAAGGCAAGCGCGCTCGCTTCCAGGTAGTGATGCAGTGCCCCTGCAGTGGACATCCCGGACAGGTTGAACGTGTCAAGGATGTTCAGCGCCTCACCGGTTGTGGTGCCACCGCTGCTGGACGGCGCCATGCCGTAGACGTCCAGGTCGCGGTACTCCACTTTCGTGGGCTCCTGGTCCAGGGCGCGGTATGCGGCGAGATCCGCCGTCGTCAGGTGGCCGACCGGGACGGGCAGCATTGTGTCGGCAGTCTTGGGCGGAGCCTGGACGGTCGCCGCGATCTCCGCCGCAAGCGGGCCGCTGTAGAAGCCGCGTGTGCCCTTCTTTGCGAGGAGCCGGTAGGTCTCGGCGAGGTCATGGTTCTGGAAGACACTTCCGACGGCGGGGGCGTCCCCGTCCGGGAGGAAGAGGCTGCTCGTCGAGGTGAACGCCTCGAAGCGGATCTTGTTGTCGAGGGTCTGCTGGCGGAACGTCTCGTCGACCACAAAGCCGCGGTTCGCCACCTTGATGGCGGGCTTGAGGGCCTCACCAAGGCTCACAGAGCCCCACCGGTCGAGGGCACGCTCCCAGGTGGCCGGCGTGCCGGGAACCCCGACGGCGACGCCACTCGTGACGAGCTCGGGAGTGAAGCGGTAGGGCTTTCCGGTCTCTTTGTCGATGAACGCGTCCTGCGGAATCCCGGCCGGTGCGGTCTCGCGGCCGTCGATCGTGCCGACCTCGCCGGTCTCCGCGTCGTAGAAGACGAAGTAGCCTCCGCCGCCGATCCCGGCGCTGTAGGGCTCGGTCACCCCGAGCGTCGCGGCTGCGGCGACGGCGGCGTCGGCCGCGTTGCCGCCTTTGCGGAGGACCTCGAGGGCCGCGGCGGAGGCCTCCGGGTCCACGGTGCTCACGGCGCCGCCGTATCCGGTGGCGGTCGGGGTCTTGACCGTCTCCCTCGGATCGGCGAAGGCGGGGCTGGCGACAGTGCCGGCCGTGACGCTCAAGGCCAAAGCCGCCGTGACGGCAACCAGTCGACGTGTCACATGTGCCATGATTTCTCCCGAGTGCTTGTGATGCGTGTTGACACTTCCTGTCACGGTACTACGCGGTGGAGGGGCGTTCAACACATTCCTGCCTGGGGCCAATAGCTGGGACGGCGGGACCATCCTTTTCGGATGAGGTGCCGGCCGAAGAGAAGCCTCTAGGTTCAGGGCATGGCTCGACCCGGATCGCGACTGGCCAAGGCCCTCCGAGGCGTGCTCGGATATTTCACCGTGAGCGTGATCTGCGGTGTTCTCGTCGCCAGCTTCGTGGTCCCCGGGGTCGCCGGAGCCAGTGTCGCCCTGAGAGGATCGGTCGGGTTCTTCAACGGCCTCCCCGCGGAACTGACGGTCGATCCGCCGTCGGAATCAACCAGGGTCCTGACCGCTGACGGGAAGACGATCGCCACCTTCTACGCAGAGAACCGGGTGAAAGTCAGCCTGGACCAGATGTCCCCCTACATCAAGGACGCTATTGTCGCCATCGAGGACCGCCGCTTCTACGAGCATGCGGGTATCGACCCGCAGGGAATTCTTCGGGCGCTGGCATCCAACCTGACCAATGGCGGCAGGCAGGGCGCCTCGACTCTGACCCAGCAGTATGTCACCAACGTTCTCAACGAGTCCCTGGTGTCGGCTGACAAGGGCGACCGGATTGTCCTCAACGGGCAGAAGAACGTCGGCGACAAGGTGCGGGAAATGCGGCTCGCACTCGAATTGGAGAAGAAATTCACCAAGGACCAGATCCTTGAGGGCTACCTCAACATCGTGTTCTTCAGCCGGGACGCCTACGGCATTGAAGCCGCATCGCGCCACTTCTTCAGCACCACAGCCAAGGACCTGACCCTGCCGCAGGCTGCCCTGCTCGCCGGCCTCGTGAAAAGCCCCAGTTTCTATAATCCCGCCATCAACCCCGAGAACGCCATCCAGCGACGCAACCACGTGCTCGACGCAATGCTCGACCTCGGCAGGATCTCCCCAGCGGAGCACGACGCCGCCACCGCCAGCGGGGTGGAGCTCACCCTCAACCCGGGGAAGCAGGGGTGCGCCGGTGCGGAGATGGCACCATACTTCTGCGACTACGTTTCGCATCTCATCCTCAACAACCCGGCTTACGGCGTCGACCTTGCTTCCCGGGTGAGAAAGCTGTTCCGCGGGGGCCTGACCATCACCACTACCCTGGACAGCCGGCTGCAGCAGTCCGCGCAGGCACAGGTCGATGCCACGGCCGGGGCCAACCCCGACAAGTGGGGCGCGTCGCTGGTTTCCATCGGGCCGGGGACCGGCAAGATCCTCGCGATGGCTCAAAACACCGTATTCCTCCCCGAAGACGGAAAATTCGACACCCAGCTGAACTTCAACGTCGATTCCAAAGACGCCAAGGGCAACGACCTGAACGGCGCCGGCGGGTTCCAGCCCGGGTCCACCATGAAACCGTTCACCTTGGCGGAATGGCTCAATGAAGGCAAGTCCCTGGCCGACACCGTGGATGCCTCCCGGCGGACCTATCCCCTTGATTTCAAGTGGAAATCCAGTTGCGGCAAGGTGCTCGGCGCCTACAACACAAAGGAAAAGAGCCGCGGCGCCGCGGAAGACCTGCAGAACAACGACGCCGGCTACTACCGCAAAATGCGCGTCGACTACGGCCTGTATAACTCCATCAACACCGCCACCTTCGCGGAGGCCGCCCAACTGGATTTCTGCGGGATCCAGAAGATGGTGGATGCCGCAGGAATCCACAGCGGCCTGGACAACGCACCGGTCAACATGCACCAACTCGGCAACCTGCTGGGGGCGATTGAGGTGGCACCGCTGGTGCTGGCCAATGCCTTTGCCACGTTCGCCAATGACGGGAAACACTGCGAGCCGGTCGCCATTGTGGAAGTGACCGACGCGGCGGGACAGCAGCTCCCGGCCCAGGCCCAGTCCTGCCGTGACGCCATCAAGCCCAGCATTGCCCGCGGTGTGAACTCCGTGCTGCAGGACGTGCTGACGAAGGGTTCCGGCGTCTACATCAAACCCAAAGTCCACACCCGCTTCCCGATTGCGGCAAAGACCGGCACGTCCAACACCAACGGCGCCACCTGGGTGGTCGGCTACACCAGCGGCCTGGCCACCGCGTCCTTCTTCGGCGACGCGCTGGACGGACAGAAACGGCCCGGGCAGAACATCACCGTCAACGGCAAGTTCTACAAGAGCATCGACGGCTACATGCTCGCCGGCCCGCAGTGGGCGAACTACATGCTCGAGGTCGCGGGACACTATCCCGCCGAGGCTTTCCCGCCGCCGCCCGAGTCCATGACGAAGAAGCCCGATGACAAGAACTCCGATCGAAAGGATGCCGGCCGAAGGGATGCTGACAAGAACTCTGATCGAAAGGATGCTGGCCGACGGGATGCTGATCGGGACTCTGATCGGGACTGAGCGGCAGGCGTCCCGGCGGATCTTCGGAACCACGCCGGGACGTACTGCGGCGCCCCCTACTGTTACCAGGAATATGACGCCGCCCCTGGCGGGGCCAGTATTCTGGAAGAGGTCAGACAGCGGCCATATCTGACTCGTAGAGAGATAGTGTCTATGACAAGCAACTTGGATGTCACCGTCGCCGTGAACACGGATTCCGGCACCATCGATGTCTCCCCTTTCGCAGAACCCACCCTCGCCCCTAGCCACGCACGCGCCCCCGAGCCCCGCCGAACTGCTGCCCCGCGGGAGTTGGCTGCGTGACGAACTACCGCCAGGTTCCCCAGGGCGTTCCGTCCGCGCAGATCTTCGGCACGCTCCGGCGCTGGCCGCTGTTGCCCTCCGCCGAGCTTCTTCGGCTCCAGGCCACGCTCACGCAGTGTGTGGAGCTCGACGGATCCGAGGCTGCCCACGACCTGCTTGCGCTCGTCACACAGGAACTCCAGCTGCGGAGCTTGGAGGAGCCTGCGGATGCCCGCAGACTGTCCGGGCCTCCGGACCGCCCAGTCACCCGTGCGAAGGGTGGGCGAAACGGTCGGTCCCGGTACGACCAGCCAGGCCCGGCTAGCGGACAGGCCGGACCGTCACGGGCACCGCGGGCATAGCGCTCTAGATGATTGTTGTGCCGCGGGGGTGTTCTATGGCAAGGATGGTGATGTCGATCGTGCCTGGGGTAAGGCCGGTGTGGCTGATGCTTTCACGCACGCGTTGTTGTACTTTTTCGGCGACGTCGAGGGCGGTGTAGGCGATGTCGGTGGCGATGTCCAGGTGGACGCGTGCGGTACCGTCGCTGATGGTCGCGGTGACGCCGTCATGCCGGTAGGTGTCGTTCTGGCTGCCGGTATTGCGGAGGTGTCGCAAAGCGGCGGGACCGAGCCGGGCCAGGAAGCCCTGGATGGTGGGTTCGAGCCTGAGGACTCCGGGTGTTTCCAGTGTCGTGCGGGAGGCGATGGAGGCGATGAGCTGGCTGGTGATGATGGAGCCTTGGAGGGGTTGGTCAGACATCGTAAAGGTCCTCCACGGTGATGTTGACGGTTCCGGCCCCAATACCGACGCCGGCCGGAATCGCCGTGCTGATCTCGTGTCGCAGCGCCTCCGCCACCAGTGGAATGACGATGCCCGGGGCGGCGGCCACCCGGAGATTGATAATGAGGCGCGGACCGGTGCCTGTGGCGGTACCGGTGGTTCCGGACGGCTGGTCCTCACCGGCGGGGCTGGCGGCGGCTGAGCGTATTTCGATGCGGCAGCGTCGTGAGTGGACGCCGGGGATTCCTGCTGCCGCGGCCCGGATGAGGGAGCCGAGGGCCTGTTCGCTGATCTCCGTGATGCCATTGTCTGCGCTGCGCAGAAGGATTTTGCTGCCGCGGCGGACTTCAGCGCGGGCCACGTCCATGATGGCGTTCCTGATCCCGGGAAGGGGTTTCAGCGCGGGATTGTGCAGGTCGCTTTCGCGCAGTGAACGGGTTGCCTCACTGAGTCTTTGCAGTTGGCTTCTGGCAGTTTGGCAATGTTCGCAAGCTTCCTCGTGCGCGGTGGGAGGCCGGTCGAGGGTGGCCCAGATGCTGTCGATGCCACGGCCGCAGCCGAGCCGGGGGATGTCATCTAACGCCATTGGCTCATCCCTTCCGCTATCTGGTGTCGTGCACGGGCGAGTGTGCCGCGAACCGCTGTCGGGCTGATCTTCAGTGTGACACCAATCTCGGAGTAACTGCGTCCGTGCATTTCCCGCAACAGCCAGCAGGCCCGTTGTGTCGGGGGTAGCGTGTTCAGAACTGCGGTCAGGCCATCCTGTTCGGCGGACCATTCAGCCTCGTGGGCCGGGTCCCATCCAGCCGGGACCGAGAGGGTACGGGCTTCCGGCATGGTGTCCATGTCGTCCGAGTCGATGATGTTCTCGGCATGGGCAGCCCGCCTGCGCAGCAGGTCCAGGCATTTGTTCGTCGCCAGCCGGTAGATCCAGCCACCGAAAGCATCCGCATCAGCGAGCATGGGAAGACCGCGCCAGCCCGTTGTCAGAGTCTCCTGCACGATGTCTTCGGCTTCGCCGCGGTCGTTGAGCATCCGGTACGCCAGCCGAAAGAGTCTGGACTGATAGGTGAGCACCAGGTGTTCGAAAGCTGCCAGGTCGCCGTCCTGGGCCCGGGCGACGATACTCCCCTCGTCCAGGTCCGGTTCCGGGCCGGGGCCATGATCATCCATGCTCTGTCCATCCCGTCCTGAAACACACCGGACCCTGGCCCCAATATGCCACAGCCGGGCATTGCCAGGAACAGGCCTTCGGCCTGCAATCCGGTAAGAAAAAATCTGCGCCATGACGTGACGATTCCTGCCGGGTTTCGTCTATATCGGTGTAAGCACGATCACCAGCCCCACGAGGAGATGTTTTCCATGACAGAGACACCCAGAACCCCCGGAGCTTCCAGCGGCGTCATGACCACATCCGAGGAGAAGAAGCACAGCAGCGCGCTGGAACAATCGAAGGCGAGGGACGCACTGCACACCGATCGCGGTGCCACCACGATCGAGGAAACCGTGGTGCAGAAGCTGGCCGGCATGGCCACCCGCGAGGTTCCCGGCGTATTCGCCATGGGCAGTGCCGGCCGGCGCGCGTTCAGCGCCCTGACCGAACGCATTCCCGGTTCCCAGACCAATGTCAGCGGCGGCGTCAGCGTGGAGAAGGGCGAACGTCAGGCAGCCATCGATGTCTCCATCGTCATCGAGTACGGGTTCTCCGTGGTGGAGGTCAGCCAGGGTATCCGCCGCAACATCATCCAGTCCGTTGAGCGCGCCACCGGGCTGGAAGTGCTGGAAGTGAACATCAATGTCACCGACGTCCACCTGCCCGACGACGACCGTGACGTCCAGCAGGAACAGAAAACCGAACTTCAGTAACCGCCTGTCACAGTCTCCTCCCCAGGGGGAACGGAACGATGAGGAAAAAGGATGGCTATGTCTACTACACGTTGGTGCCTGACGATAGGTCTGGTACTGGGAATTGTTTTGGGCTTCGGCGGCTGGCTGGCGCTGCTGGCCGCGGTGATCCTCGGATTCATCGGTCTGCTGGTCGGTCGGGTCGCGGAAGGAAAACTCGATGTGCAGGCCCTGTTCGGTAGAGCATCGAGCCGATGAACCCGCAAGGAGCCCACGCGCTGCCCGTGCCCGGGGCCGCCGGCGAGTACCTCGGCGAGACGGGCACGCGGGGGCAGACCGTCGTGGCGGCCAGGGTGATCGAGAAGATCGTCGGCCAGGTTGCCAGCGACGAATCCTCCGCCGGCGGGTCTTCCGGCGGGTTCCTGGGCATCGGAAGCCGTGCCGATCTCTCCGCCCGGCCCAAGGCCTCCGTGGAACTCACGGGGAACATCGCGACGTTAAGGGTCGAGGTCGGGATGCTTTATCCGGTGCCGTTACGCCGGGCCACCGAGGAACTGCGCCGCCGGATCGCGGCCAGGGTGACGGAGTTGACCGGTGTTGACGTCCGGCAGGTGGACATCAGGATCTCGTGGCTGACCACCGGCACCGACACCAACGGACGAAGGAAGCTGCTATGAGCAGGCACGACCAACGGTCCACGCGCCTGCGGCACCGGCCCAGCCGCGCCGTCCCGGCACTCATCGTCGGAACATTACTCCTGGCCGCCGGCGTCGCCCTGGCCTGGCTGAGCATCACCCGGCTGGTCAACGGCTCGTGGCCCACTGTGCTGCAGGGACCACGCGACTGGCTCGCCGCGCTCGCCTGGAACGACCCCGCCGTATGGCAGGTCGGGATAGCCGCCGTCGTGGCAGGGGTGATCCTGTTATTGTGCGCGATCATTCCCGGAGGGTTCAGTGCCCTCACAATCGACGATTCCGGCACGGGCGCCGGAGTTGAGGCAGCACCGGTGCAGGAGCAGGAAACAGTGATGACCCGCCGCGCCGTCGCACACCTGGCCAAAGCCCGGTGCGTGCAGATCGACGGCGTCGGCTCGGCCTCAGCGACAGCCACCACCCGGCGCGTACACGTGAACGTGACGACTTCCCTGCACGAACCAGGGGACCTGCGCAACAGGATCATCGACGCTGTCCGGGCCCGCCTGGAAGAAACCGGGCTCTCGCCGGTTCCGCAGGTGACCGCCACGGTCCGGTCCAGAGACTAAGACCATTCGCGCACGCGCACACCGCGACTATTTGAAGGATGGTTTCCGATGAGACAGACCGCAGGAACCCTGAACCGGATCTGGCTGACAATTCTCGGCATCCTTGTCCTGGCCGCCGGCACAGCACTGCTCCTGCAGGCCAGCGGGACACTGCATACTCTGCTAAACACCGCGCCCTCGGGGACGTCCGTCGTCACGGGTGATCTGCAGGCGTTCTTCGCGCCGCAGTGGGTCGCGGCCCTCGTGCTGATCATTGGAGTCATCATCGGAGTGCTGGGCCTGCTGTGGATCATCGCCCAGATCCCGAGGAGAAACACGGCCGGCGCCTACCGCCTCCATGACGACGGCAGCCGGGGATTCACCCTCTGCGACCCGTCCGTCCTCGCCGCCGCCGTCGAAAAGCAGATCAACACCCTGCCCGGTGTCGTCACTTCCGCGGCCCTGCTGCGCGGAACAGCCACCGCGGCCGACCTGACCCTGAAGGTGACGGTCAACGACAGGGCCGACGTCCGGGACGTCATCCACCGCATCCAGACATCCACCCTTCCTGAGCTCTCCAACGCTCTGGAGGCGCCCCTGCAGCGCAGCCGGCTTCAGATCGACATCAGCGGACGAACCCAAAGCACCGGAACCGTTGTGCATTCCACCGGCACCGTCGTCTACTAGCAACTGATCCATTCATGCGAGGGAGCGCTCCAGCCAGCAGGAGGTAACCCGGAATGCCGCCCCGGGTGCTTCGCCTACGATCCCCGCGCCGTATCCGCTATACGCGCCATCTGGTAGCCAAGAGACAAAACCCGGAGGGACAAGTCCTCCGCCTGCACGTCCCATGCCGGCAAGTCCGCTGCCGCCAGGGCCGATTCGTCCACACCCCCGGTGCGCGCCTCGGCGCTGGCACTCTCCGCAGCACCGGGCGCGTGCGCAAATCTATTCATCTCCGGGAATTGCATGGATGGATTGCTGAGGAGCACAGCGGACCACAGCGCCTCCACGGTCGCGACCGCCGCTGTGGCTCCCGTCGGTCCCGAAACCATCCAGCCGTCGATGGTGGCGGCCACTTTCGGGGCCCCGGGCCAGGATTGGCACACTCTGTTGATCGTCTGGGCGACAATGAGGTGCTGCCGCATCGTTCGGATCGACCCCAGTAAGGGGTCGCTCATAACACTTCGTCCACACGCACCACACATGCGAGGTGTCCTTCCTAGGGCATCACATCGCCGGAATTTGGCCCCAGTGTCTGGCCGACATACAGGTTCCCTCCCGGATCGCTGGCGAGCAGCAGCGCCGTAGGCGCCACCTCGGCCGGAAGGCCGAAGCGCAGCAGCGGCAGTCCGGCACGCTTCGCCGCTTTCCAGTCCTCGGAAATTCCCTCAACCAGGGGCGTCTCAATCGGGCCCGGGGCGATGCTGTTGACCAGCACGTTGTCGCCGGCGGTTTCCAGGGCCAGCGCTTTGGTCAGTCCCACGACGCCGGCTTTGGCAGCACTGTAGTGGCTGAGCCCGGTGCCGCCCTTGATGGCCAGTTGGGAGGCAATGTTGATGATGCGGCCCCACTCCTGCCGCCGCATCTCCCCCACCACCTCCCGGCAGCACAGGAACACGCCCGTCAGGTCAACCGAAATAGTCTCGTTCCACATGGCCAGGGTCATGTCCTCCAGCCGCGATTCGGTCAGCAGGCCCGCGCTGTTCACGAGAATATCGATGCTCCCGAGCTGCGCGCGTGCGGCGGCGAAGGCGTCCCTCACACTCGCTTCGTCCGAGACGTCGACGGCGATGGTTCCCGCCCCGCCCGACCGGTCCAGGACAGCCACTCTGTCGCCGTTGGCGGTGAAGGCTTCGGCGATGGCCCTGCCGATGCCGCTGGCTCCGCCTGTGACCACTACGGCCCGGCCCTCTCTGGGACGTGCGCCTTCTGAGGTGTTCATTCTTGTCCTTCCACGGCTTTTAGGCACGCATCTTGATGGTGAGCCCGCCGTCGACTATCAGCGACTGACCGGTGACGTAGGAGGCGTCGTCGGAGGTCAGGAAGCCGATTACGCTGGCGACCTCCTCGGGCCGTCCGACCCGGCCCCAGGGGATTTCCAGCCCGGCGCGTTGCAGGCCGTCAGGACCGAGCGAGTTCACCGGGTCCAGGGACTGGGGCGTCTCGATGAGTCCGGGAATCACGGCATTGGCGCGGATGCCGCGCGGTCCCAGCTCGGCGGCTACGCTGCGGACCAACCCGAGTACGCCGGCCTTGGCGGCCGCGTAGTGGGCATGTTCCTCCCACCCGTAGACCCCTCCGGCAATTGAGGACACGGCAACCATGGCTCCGCCGCCGGTCATCCGCGCGGACCCGGCGCGCAGGGTCCGCAGGACGCCGGTGAGGTCGACGTCGAGCATGTCATCCCAGCGCTCATCGGTCATCTCGCCCAGGGGCGAGTTGCGCAGGATTCCTGCGTTGGCCACCGCGTAGTCCAGACGGCCGTACTCCGCCAGGGCGCGTTCGGCGAACGCATCAACGGACGGTGTGCTGCGGACGTCCACTTCGTGAACGACGCCCTGGCCGCCTGCGTCCTTCACCAGGCGGAGGGTTTCTTCCGGATCGTGCGGGTCACCGGGAAAGGTGCCGATCACCGAATGCACGCCCCGGTGGGCGTAATGGACAGCGACGGACCGTCCAATGCCACTGGCCGCTCCGGTAATCACGGCCACCCTTGTTTCCGGTGTCATGCTTCCACCTCGTGCGGGTGGTCCTCGAGCAGGGCTTCTACGGGCGGCTTGGCTGCGATCATCAGGAGGCCGGAGAACAGCGTTCCGGCGGCGCCGACCCACAGGGCTGCAGAGCCGGTTCCCGCGCTGGCTGCCGCCGCGGTGAACAGCGCACCGCCGAGAATGGTGCCGGGCTGGCTCATCGCGCCGATGAAGGCGGTGCCCGTGGCTCGGCAGCTGACGGGGTAGCACTCTGCCATGAAGTACTGGATCGCGGCGTAGGGTCCGACCAGGAAGAACAGTCCGGCACCGTAGGTGACGATGATCATGAAGGGGCTCGTGGCGATGGGGCTGAGCATGATGGTGAACGAAATGCCGGAGAGAATCCAGCCGCCGATGATGGTCCGCTTCCGGCCGATCTTGTCACCGATCCACCCGTGGAAAACGTAGCCGAAGTACGCCAGCATGTTGATGACGATCAGCATCCAGAAGGCGTCAGAAAGTTCCACACCCTTGGCGTTCTTCAGGACGGAGCTGCCGAGAATGCTGAAGATCAGGATGCCGAAGAAGTTGAAGATCCATGCCAGCGAGAAGACGATCGTGTTCCGGCGCAGGTGCGGCTCCCAGATGCGCTTAAGCGGCGCAGCGGAAGAGTGTTCGACGCCGAAGGCGCGGGCCAGGGAGTGGGCTTCCTCGGTCTTGCCGCTCTTCTCAAGTTCGGTCAGCTTGTGGTGCAGCTCGAACTGCGGCGTTTCCTTGAGTTTCTTGGCAATGACCCACACGATGATCACGGCCGGAACGGTTGCCATGAGATAGAGGGCCCGCCAGCCAAGTGACGGAAGGAAGGCGAGGGCAAGTGCGCTGGCGAGCAGGAAGCCCAGCGGCCAGCCGCCCTGGATGAAGGAGTAGTGGAAGCCGGGGCGCTTGCGCTTATCTGCGACTTCGGTGACCTGGTAGACCTCGTTCATGTAGGTCGCGTTGACGGCCTGCTCAGAGAACCCGAGCCCGCCGAAGGAACGGACCAGCACGAGCAGGCCGTTGCTGAGGAACGGGATTCCGGTCGGGATCAGGGCGGTCAGACCGGAGACGATGGCGGTTCCGCCGACGGTGGTCATCATGCCCTTGCGGCGGCCGAGCCGGTCAATGACTGGGCCGATTCCGAAACAGACGATCGCGGTACCGACGGCGATCCAGGTATTGATCGCATAGGCTTCGGATTCGGTCCAACCAAACTCTTCCTGCATGGCCGGCAGGAGAGTGCCGAAAAGCCCGAAGTCGAACACGGCGACGGTCCAGGCCAGCAGGGCCAGAACGGTGGCGGTGGTCGTGTGGTGCTTGGAGAACACCGGGAAGCGGCGTTTCTCGTTGGGCGCGGGTTGCGTCAGGTCGACGGCGGGCTGCTGGGTGGTCATTACAGGTTTTCCTTTCGGGGGCTGCGTGCGAGGAAGGAGTCCGCGATCTGGTCGAATGTGAGCCAGCTGACGCCCTCGTGGGAGTTGATGTGTTCGATGAGGCGTTCGAGCATGAGCAGGACCTGGGGTCGGCCCGAGACATCCGGGTGGATCGTCATGGTGAAGACGGCTTGGTTCATTTCGCGGTATACCCAGTCGAACTGGTCGCGCCACATTTGTTCGATGTCCCGGGGGCTGACGAAGCCGTGGGAGTTCGCCGCCGCCTTGATGAACATCATGGGAGGAAGGTCGTCCAGGTACCAGTTGGCCGGGATCTCAACGAGGTCGGTTTCCCTGCCGCGGACGAGCGGCTCCATCCAGGTCTCGGCGGCCTTGGTGTAGTCGATCTTCTTCCAGCTGTCACCCACACGCACGTAGTAGGGCTCGAAATCGCGATGCATCAGGGAGTGGTCGTATTTGATCCCGCGTTCGAGGAGGATCTCGTTGGTGACCGGGGAAAATTCCCACCAAGGAGCGACGTAGCCAGTGGGGCGACGGCCGGAAACCTTTTCGATGAGTTCGATCGACCGGTCCAGGATGGCAGTCTCCTGCTCGCGGGTCATGGCGATGGGGTTTTCGTGCGAGTATCCGTGCACTCCGATTTCGTGCCCCGCGTCCACGATCATCCGCGTCAGGTCCGGGAAAGTCTCGATCGAGTGGCCGGGCACGAACCACGTGGCGGGCAGGCTGTACTTCTCGAACAGACGGATGAGACGCGGGCCTCCGACCTCGCCGCTGAACAGGCCACGTGAGATATCGCACGGGGAATCCTCTCCCCCGTAGGAGCCGAGCATTCCGGCCACGGCGTCCACGTCCACGCCGAATGCGACTTGGATGTCCTTAGTCATGGGATCAACCTTTCATTGCGTTTTTGTTGAGGCTTTATTGGTGCGGTTTTGGTTTGGGGTGGAACTAGTCCGGGAGTGTGCCCCGGCGGGCGAAGGTTTCCGCAATGCGGGCCGTGGGAGCATCAAGCCTGAGTAACAGGCTGAGAAGGACCAGCGACTGCGATGGCCTCAGCAGCCCGGAGGGTATGGCGCCGGCTGCGCGGAGGTCGGCACCGCCGCCGTCGCCGTATCGGGCAACGACTGCGCCGGCTTCAACCCGCGTGCTCGTCACCACCACGACTCCGGCCGCGATTGCGTCGGCGACGTCCCGGCACAGCACGCGGTTGGCGTTGCCGGTTCCGGTTCCTTGAAGCACCACCCCTGCCGCCCCGGCCTGAAGGGAAGCCTGCAGGAGTTTGGAATCCGCTCCGGGATAAACAGCTACAAGGTCCACACGCGGTGAGCCGGCGCCGACGCCTGGTAACGGTAACGGGGCAAGGCCGTGCCGGGCTCCGTGCATGCTGATCTCGCCGGAGCCGGACACCGACCCGGCCGTTCCGAAATCCGGGTTGGCGAACGCATCGAGCCGGGTCGTGTGGCTCTTCCTAACTCCAGCTGCCGGGAAAATCGTTCCGTCAAACGCCAACAGCACGCCCTTTCCCCGGGCGTGCGGGGAACCGGCAACGGCAATCGCGCGAGACAGATTGCCGGGACCGTCCGGCGTCGGGGAGTCGGCGGCCTCCTGCGCTCCGGTGAACACCACCGGACGGGGATCATCGTGGGTCAGGTCGGCGAGAAAGGCGGTCTCCTCCATCGTGTCCGTACCGTGGGTGACCACGACCCCCAGAACCTGCGGGTCGGCCAGGGATCGCCTGATGCTGGCGCAGACCGCGATCATGTCATCGACCGTCAGCAGGTACGAACCCTTGCGGAAGACGTCACCCACCCGGACGGGATATGAAGCTTGCACCCCCATACTGGCGAGCACCTGCTCTCCCGAGTCCGACGCCACGGCGGCTCCCCCGGCCTCCGATGCGCGGGAGGAAATTGTTCCTCCGGTCGCCAGGAGCACCACATGGGGGCCAGCCAATTCTGTGAGAGTCATTTCCACTCCATTTGTCCTGCATCTGCTGTCAGACACTTACCCAATCGATTGGGTTGTGGGATAAAAAGTATCCCCGCGATGTTTCCCGCTTATGCCTGCGGGCGTTTCGAGGGTGTAAACACTCCGCCCTCAGGCGCCGAACCACGGCTACCCAATCGATTGGGTAGGCGGTAAATTGACTATAGAATGTGAGGTGCGACACGTCAAGGGGCTTCCGGACCAGAGATCGGCCCGATATTGGGCAGGCTTAGTGGCGACATCATTTTTAACCGAGGCAGGTAAGCGAATGGAAGGAACCATGGCCGGGAACCCGACCGTCACGTTGAAGGATCTGGCGGACGAGCTTGGCATCCACCCGTCGACCGTGTCCAGGATCCTTCACTCGGACTCCGCAGTGGCGCGAGGGGCGGCCTCCGTGGCGACGGCCGAACGTGTCCGGGATCTGGCGCGGAAACGGGGGTACTCCCCTGACCCGCAGGCCGCCGGCCTGCGGACTCGGCGCACGCGCCTCATGGGAGTGATCGTGCCCCGGCTTTCGGACCTTGTCCTGGCAACCATGTACGAGGGCATCGACGAGGCCGCCGCGGCGCTGGGCTATTCGACCTTTGTCATGAACTCCCGCGACGACCCGCAGGAACAACGGCGGAAGACTGACACCATGCTGGCCCGGCGCGTGGACGGACTGATCATCGGCGACGCGCATCTGGACAGTGGCCTGCTGCGGGAGTTGACGGACCGGAAGGTGCCTTTCGTGCTCGTGAACCGCCGTGTCGCGGATTACCCTTCCGCCACCTGCGACGACGTCCTGGGCGGCAGACTTGTCGCCGACCATCTGTGGAGCAAGGGGCACCGGAACGTCGCTGTGATCGCCGGTGAGCCCTACGCCAGCACGGCCGTAGACCGGACGGCAGGCTTCGTGGACCGCTGGCGTTCGCTGGGCGGCAAGATCCCTCGGAACTCCGTCGTCTGGTCTCGGTTCGATACTGCCGGCGGACGGGAAGCGGCCGAAAATATCCTGACTCACTGCCACCCCGGCCCGACCGCACTGTTCGCCGTCAATGACTTTGCGGCGATCGGTGCCATGGGCGCACTGCGGTCCCATGGCCTCACTGTCGGCGGTGACGTGGCGGTGGTTGGTTTCAATGACACCTCGCTCGCCGCGGAGCTTCCCATTCCGCTGTCCTCGGTCCGCTCGCCCATGCTGGACATCGGGCGGACTGCGGTGCAACTCCTGATACGGGTACTGGACGGCGAAATTGTCGAGCCGGTCAGGCTGGAACCGACCCTCTGTGTGCGGGAAAGCAGCCTCTGAGGCAACACGCGATGAAATTCAAACGAGAGATGCCCTCAGCACGGGTTCCCGGGCAGGGATCCGGGGACAACGGCCGCATGATCGAGCATGTTGATGTGTTGATTGTCGGGGCCGGCCTGAGTGGCATAGGTTTTGCCAGCCGGCTGAAACGCAAAGTACCCGGGAAGACCTTCACGATCCTTGAGTCCCGCGGTGCGGTGGGAGGCACCTGGGATCTTTTTCGATACCCGGGCATCCGGTCCGACAGCGACATGTACACGCTGGGCTACTCCTTCCGGCCCTGGGCCGGCGCCAAGGCCATCGCCGACGGCGATTCGATTCGCGAATACATCGCGGCGACGGTCGCAGACGAGGAACTCGAATCGCGGATCCGGCTGCATCACCGGGTAGTTTCTGCCGAGTGGTCAAGCGAAACCGCGCTGTGGACCATCACGGCAGTCCTTACGTCCGGCGGCGAATATCGACGGGGCGATGCGGCGTCGCCCGCCGGGCCGTCAGTCACCCTGACCTGCTCGTTCCTGTCTGTGTGTTCGGGTTACTACCGCTATGACGAGGGGTTCACCCCTGTCATCGACGGGGCCGAGACGTTTGCGGGAGCGATCGTCCACCCACAGCACTGGCCTGCTGATCTCGACTACGCAGGCAAGCAGGTCGTGATCATCGGCAGCGGGGCCACGGCGGTGACACTTGTGCCATCGATGGCGGGCTCGGCCGCGAGGGTTACGATGCTGCAGCGCTCGCCCACATACATCGCCCCCGTGCCGTCCCGGGATCACCTGGCTGACCGGCTTCGAGGCACGCTTCCGGCGCAACTGGCCTACGACGTCGTCCGGGTGAAGAACATTCTTTTCTCGATGTTGACGTACCAGCTCAGCCGACGGCGGCCGGAAATGATGAAGGCAATCCTCCGCAAGTCAGCCATCGCCAGGCTGCCGGAGGGCTTTGCGGTCGACACGCATTTGGCCCCGGCCTACGAGCCATGGGACCAGCGGCTCTGCGCGATCCCCAATGGCGACCTCTACCGCGCCATCAGCGCCGGCACTGCCGACATTGTGACCGACAAGATTTCGCGGATCACCCCGGGCGGGATTGATCTGGCCTCGGGGAGATCGCTCCCGGCCGACGTGATCGTGACCGCAACAGGGCTGAACCTGCTGGTGATCGGCGGTATGACCCTCACGGTGGACGGCGAGCCGGTGGACGTAGGCACGACCTTGACCTACAAGGGCATGATGCTCGACGGCGTGCCCAATTTTTCGCTCACGGTCGGCTACACCAACGCTTCGTGGACCCTGAAAGCGGATCTGGTCGCAGGCTACATCTGCAGGCTGCTGAAGTACCTCGACCGCCGGAACCTGCAGTGGGTAACGCCCAAAGCTCCCGCCGAGGTCGCGAACGCTGAGCTGACGTCCCTGATCGACCTCAAGGCCGGCTACATCCTTCGCGACGCCGGCCACCTGCCCAGGCAGGGAACCGGCTCGCCATGGCGGCTGCACCAGAACTATGTGCGCGACTTCGCCCTGCTCAGAGCCGGCCGGCTGACGGACCACGTTCGTTTCGGTCGACGTGGGCAGCAGGTGGTCGCGCCCGGACGGGAAACTCCGAAGGCTCACCAGGATCCCCTCGACCTCCAGGGAACAGCACACATCACCATCGCGGGCACGCGCCTGCGCTACCGAAAGACCGGCACCGGGGACCCAGTGCTTCTCCTGCATGGCATAGGACAGAGCCTCGATGACTGGAGCGAGCAACACCAGCGGCTCTCAGCACGCCATACCGTCTACAGCCTTGACCTGCCCGGGTTCGCGTACTCCGAACGGCTCTGCGGGCCGGCTACCTTGGCGAAGCTGGCCGAAGCCCTGCCCGCCGTCCTCGACGCCCTGGGGGTGCACGAACCGATTCCCGTCGTCGGCAATTCACTCGGAGGTGCCGTCGCCATGAAGTTCGCTGCCGGCCATCCCCACCGCGTCTCAGCACTGGTACTTGCCAACAGTGCCGGATTCGGCCAAGAGGTTGCCCTGGTCCTGCGCCTGCTCACGGTACGGCCGCTCGCTGCACTGCTGATGCGCCCCGACGAGGCGGCTTCACGCCGCACTGTCCAGTCACTCTTCTACGACCAGGACCTGGCGACCGACGCACGCGTCGATCATGCACTCGCCCTGTCGCAGCGGGCGCCCCACCGCCAGACAGTCCTCGACATCGCCCGCGATCTCGGAACGGTCTTCGGCATCAGGGCAGAATGGCGGACTGCTCTCGTTCAGGCCGTGGCGCAGTCGGACATTCCAGCGCTCGTGATCTGGGGCGACCACGACCACATCCTTCCGCACAGCCATCTGAGGGCGGCGGTCGCGGCGTTGCCACGCGCCGAGTCGTACGTCTTCGCGAAGACGGGGCACATGCCACAGATCGAAAGACCCGACGAGTTCGCCGCAGTCGTTGAGGGGTTCCTTTCCCGGTGCTCGGCGGGCCGCCAGCCGGCTTGAGCGCACGACGCCGGATCCGCCCCACCTTGGTCCGCGTCAGCGAGAATGACGCTCCGCCCGGCGTTGAAGATTCGAGAACTGACGGGTCTGCATGACCCAGTGGGAGGGCTCCAGCAACAAAATACTCAGAATGGGCTGCAGCCCTTTCGGCCGGAACGACCAGTACCCGCTGACAACGAGCCGGGTGCGCCCGCCTGCCGCATCCTTCAGCTCGAAGCCCCACAGCGAGTCGGTGAAGTACCGGGGGCGCTGTCCGGCCGGATCGAACGGGCGCCCGCGCAAATCGAGCGACATGCGCAGGCCCAGGAACCGCTCCGGATCCAGCGCCGCTACCTCCCACCACTGGCTGCCGTCCGGCGTTCCCGCCAGATGGTCGCCAACAGCAATGTCCTGCCACTCGGGGTGAATCGTCCAGGCGCTGGCGCGGCCAAAGTTGTCCAGCCGGTCCCAGCTGTACCATCCGGCCCGGTCCGTCCCCATCTGCACCAGCCACGGCCACACGCGCGAGCGGGGCGCGTCAATGGTCACCGCCATGGTTGCGCTGCGGGTGCCCTCCGGGATGAGCCCGTCCCCCGGATACGGCCCGTTCGCTTCCTCTGCGGTGGCGCCGGCGCGCAGCAGGCGCGGCCGCACCAGTGCCAGGTAAGCGGTCACAACACCGGCTGCAGCGGCAGCAGCTCCGGCCGGAAACGCCCAATTCGGTGCGCGGAGTGTCATCGTGTCTCTCCCTCAGCGCTCAGGTGCTGCCGAAAAAATGCGAGGATGCGCCGGCGCGCGTCCCGGGCAGAGGGCTCGTGGTAGCCGGCCGCCACCAGTTTCGCGAGCAGGGTGTCCCCGAAGATCAGTTCAGACGGGCCGTGCTGGTTGAGGAAGCCATGGCCTGCGCCGGGGTAGACCTTGATGTCATGGTCCACCCCGGCGGCGGCGAGCAGCGGCTCCAGCCGGGCAGGGACCTTGTGTACCCCCGGCCAGCGGTCCTTGGCGCCGTAGCTGCCAACGATCGGGCAGGCGCGGGGCATCGCCCGCGCCGTTGCGCCGTCCAGTCCCCCATAGTTCACGCTGGCCGCAGCGAAGTCATGATCGGGTGCCAGCATGAGGGCGAAGCCCCCGCCCATGCAGAACCCGATGACCCCGATCCTGCCTGTGCAGTCCTCACGTGCGGCCAGCCATGCGCGGGCGCGGTCCAGGTCACCGAGCGGGCGCCAGCCGCGGATCAGGGACCAGAGGCACCCCGCCCTGCTGCTCCAGTAGAACAGGTCCGGTGCCACCGCGAGGTAGCCCTCGCCGGCCAGCCAGTCCGCCTGTCCGCGGGTATCGCGGCTCAGGCCGAGTGCGTCATGGATAACAACGACGCCGGGCCACGGACCTTCCCCGGCCGGTACGGAAACGTAGGCAGGCATCTCTCCGCGTTCAGTGCCAATAGTCGCCTCTGCCATGAGGGCCTCCCGGGCCACTCGAAGGAATTCCAAAGAGATGTCCGGTCTATCAGCACGGGACTGGAGGCGGGAAGAGTCCTTGGCCCCAACAACGTCCCTGACCGGGTCCGAGCTGCTTCTGCCAGCGACACAGTCCTTGGCCCGGAGGACTTCCGGCACTGGCCCTTCGGCGGCGTCCCGGCGTACTCTGGGCACACATTTTGAGCGCGACAGCTGGACAGAAAATGGCGCCGAAGAAACGAATTGGATCCCGCCTGGCCGCGGCCCTTTGGAGGGTCCTCGGATTCTTGACACTGAGCGCGATCTGCGGTGTTCTGGTCGCCAGCCTGGCGATCCCCGGCGTCGCTGCTGCCGGTGTTGCCGTCAGCAGGTCAATCACCTTCTTCAACGACCTCCCCGCTGAGCTGGCGGTTGATCCGCCGGCGCAGTCGACCACAGTGCTGAGCGCGGACGGGAAGCCGATCGCCACCTTCTTCGCGGAGAACCGCGTGAAGGTCGGGCTGGACCAGATGTCCCCCTACATCAGGGACGCGATTGTCGCCATCGAGGACAGCCGCTTCTACGAGCACGCCGGCGTCGACCCGCAGGGGATCCTCCGGGCGCTCACATCCAACCTGACCAGTGGCAGCAGACAGGGCGCCTCCACGCTGACCCAGCAGTACGTAACGAATGTGATCAATGAGTCCCTGTTGTCGGCGGACAGGAGCGATCAGGTCATCCTCAGCGGGCAGAAGAGCATCGGCGACAAGGTGCGCGAGATGAAGCTCGCCCTCGAGCTGGAAAAGAAATTCACCAAGGACCAGATCCTTGAGGGATATCTCAATATCGTGTTCTTCAACCGGGACGCGTACGGCATTGAGGCCGCAGCCCGGCATTTCTTCAGCACCACAGCCAAGGACCTGACCCTGCCGCAGGCTGCCCTGCTCGCCGGCCTGGTCAACAGCCCCAGCTTCTACGATCCCGCCGCCCAGCCGGAAAACTCCATCAAGCGGCGCAACCAGGTCCTGGACAAAATGCTCAGCGACGGGAAAATCCTCCAGGCTGATTATGAGGCCGCCGTCGCCAGCGGTATCGAGCTGAAGATCACCCCTGCAAAACAGGGGTGCTCGGCGGCTGACATGGCGCCGTACTTCTGTGACTACGTCTCCCACCTGATCCTCAACAACCCTGCGTACGGCGTCGACGCCACTGCTCGCGAGAAGAAGCTGTACCGCGGCGGCCTGACCATCACCACTACCCTGGATAGCAGGCTGCAGGCGGCCGCGCAGACGCAGGTCGATGCCACGGCCGGGGCCAACCCCGACAAGTGGGGCGCGTCGCTGGTCTCGATCGGGCCAGGTACCGGCAAGATCCTCGCGATGGCGCAAAACACCGTATTCCTCCCCGAAGACGGGAAATTCGACACCCAGCTGAACTTCAACGTCGATTCCAAGGACGCCAGCGGCAACGACCTGAACGGCGCCGGCGGCTTCCAACCCGGGTCCACCATGAAACCGTTCACCTTCGCGGAATGGCTCAATGAAGGCAAGTCCCTGGCCGCCGAGGTGGACGCCGCCCGGCGGACCTATCCGCTGGACTTCCCCTGGAAGTCCAGCTGTGGAAAAGTCCTCGGGGCCTACAACACGGCCGAAAAGGCACTTGGTGCCGCAGACGACCTCCAGAACAACGACGACGGCTACTACCGCACAATGCCCGTCAATTACGGGCTCTACAACTCCATCAACACGGCGACCTTCGCTGAGGCCGCCGAGCTGGACTTCTGCGGCATCCAGAGAATGGTAGATACCGTGGGACTTCACAGCGGCGTCGATAACGCCCCGGTGAACATGCACCAGCTGGGCAACCTGCTGGGTGCCATTGGTGTGGCGCCGCTGGTGCTGGCCAACGCGTTTGCCACGTTCGCCGCTGACGGCAAGTATTGCGCCCCGATCGCCATCACGGACGTGACCGATGCGGCGGGACGGGAGCTTCCGGCCCAGATCAGCGACTGCCGCAGCGCCGTAAAGCCCGAGGTAGCCCGCGGTGTGAACTCCGTGCTCCAGGACGTGATGACCAAGGGGTCCGGAATCTACATCGAACCCAAGGTCCACACCCGCTTCCCGGTCGCCGCCAAGACCGGCACGTCCAACAATAACGGCGCCACCTGGGTGGTCGGCTACACCAGCGGCCTGGCCACCGCGTCCTTCTTCGGCGACGCGCTGGAAGGACAGAAACGGCCCGGCCAGAACGTCACCATCAACGGCAAGTTCTACAAGAACATCGACGGATACATGCTCGCCGGCCCGCAATGGGCGAACTACATGCTCGAGGTCGCGGGACTCTATCCCGCCGAGGCTTTCCCGCCGCCGCCGGAGTCCATGACCAAGCCGCCTGAACCGCCAAGTCCGTGAAGTGGGGCGCGGCAGGAAGGCGCGCGGATGTTGTTGGCCTGGACAGCACCGACGGACGACGGCGGGGCTTCCCGCCGTCGTCCGTCTGCGTTTTTCTCACTGTCCGTCGTATATTGCCTGCGAGATGCCCTCTCTGCTGCCAGGCCGCTTTCTAAATCACCGGTAAGGCTGTAAGGGGAATCAGGCGCCGGAAATCTCCGTTGCTTTCGAACGGATGAACTCATGGTCCTCCTGGGACAGGACCGTCTCGCCGTGCTGCCCGCTGGCAAGATCTTCCCCTGTCTCTCTGGACACAACTGTGGTGAGGGTCCTCGGAAGGATCTGGCATCCGGGGTTCTCAATGAGCCACTTCTGCGTTGCAGGGTCCAAGCGGTCCCAATGGTCCTTAATTTGCATCTGCCGATGCCGCCTTCCTTCTAGATGTGCGGTCCAGGGTGCACCATGGTTTGCTGCGAGGGGATATCGTGTTCGCCCCAGTGCACAAGCTAGCGCCTGCCGGGGAGTGGGGCAAGGGCCAACTTCCTGCAAATCCATGGGTTCCGGGCAGCCGCACCGGACTGCCTGCCCCAATATGGAAACTCCTTCTTGAAATCCTGGCCATAAGCATGCTTAGTATGGTGTTGTGGCCGGATCAATCGGCTGCCCAGCAGAGGAGGAACCATCATGGGACTAGGCGACAAGATTCAGAACGCTGCCGAGAAAGCTGGCGGTAAAGGCAAAGAAGCTGCCGGCAACGCCACGGGCGATGACCGCCTCAAGGCTGAAGGCCAAGCTGACCAGAGCAAAGCTGATTTGAAGCAGGCCGGCGAGAAGGTCAAGGACGCCTTCAAAAAGGACTGATCCAAACGCAGGCGAAGGGCGCACCGCAATGGTGCGCCCTTTGTTATGCCCGGACGAAGCCGGCGCATCCGCGGTAGCAGGAAGCACCTCAGCCGCGCGGTCGCATGAGCGGTGGGTTCAGCACCGCCTTGGTTCGCCGGCCAGCGGCCGGACGGGCGGCGCCGGCCAGCCGGAATAGCGCTGCCGGGCGGCCGGTCTCCCCCGTCGTCATCCGCCCTGTGTCTTCCAGGAATCCAGGCGTTCCCGTGGCCTTGCGGTGGAAATTCCGTGCGTCCAGACGCGTGCCCCACACGGCCTCATACACAGCCCGGAGCTGGGCGACAGTGAACTCCTCGCCACAAAAGGCCGCCCCCAGCGGCGAGTACTCAAGCTTTGACCTTGCCCGCTCCAGGGCGTCAGCGAGGATCTGCCCATGGTCAAAGGCCAGCTGCAGTTCCCCACCCAGGACCTGGCCAACCGGATACCAGGCGGCGTGCTCGGCGTCGCTCCCGGCGGACAGGACAGGAAAGTTGGGTGCGAGCAGCAGGTGGGCCACAGTGAGCACATCCCCGCGCGGGTCCCGCCCCCTCGGGCCGTAGCTCCCCAACTGTTCCAGGTGGCCGGGGACCTGATCGACGCCGGTTTCCTCCGCCAGTTCGCGGCCCGCCGCAGTCACCAGGTCCTCACCGGTCAGCACGAAACCGCCCGGCAGTGCGAGCCTGCCGCGGAACGGCTCGATGAGGCGGGTGACAAGCAGGACATTCAGGACGTCGTCCAGCACGGTGAGGGCGACGACGTCGACCGTCACGGGGAAGCACGCAGGCGACGGATGGGATTCAGGCATGAACCCATCGTAGATATTTATCGTCACCTTGACAATAACTCTTGGAAGCTCCTATGGTCTGTTTATCGTCAGATTGACGACAACAATGAGTCTTTGAGGAGAATCCCATGGCCAGCATCAAGCGCTACCCCTGGATCAGCCACTTCCTGGGCAGCCCCACCGGCCACGTCGTCCACCTGCAGAAGGGTCAGGTCAGGCACCAAGGTGTGGGCCAGGCCTTCTGGTTCCGGCCGGCGAACTCCGTGCTGAGCGAGGTTCCCGTGGATGACCAGGAACTGCCCACCCTGTTCCACGCCATCACCCGGGACCACCAGGACGTGAGCGTCCAGGCCAATGTCACCTACCGCTTCATCGACCCGGTCTCCGTTTCCACCCGGCTCGACTTCGGCCTCCAGCCGGCCGGCCCGGCCCAAGCGGCCGGCAAGGAGCAGGTGGCCACCATCATCGGCCAGCTGTGCCAGAACCACGCCATCGACCAGATCGCCACCACCACACTCGCCGAGGCCCTGGAGCGCGGAGTCAGCCAGCTCCGGAGCGTTCTCACCGAAGCCCTCCGTGCGGACACCCGGCTCCAGTCCACGGGCATCGAGATACTTGCGGTGCAGGTTCTGGCAGTCCGGCCGGAGTCCGACGTCGAGCCGGCACTGCAGACGCCGGTCAGGGAGCAGCTCCAGGCCGAAGCGGACCGGGCCGTCTACGAGCGCCGGGCCGTCGCCGTCGAGCGCGAACGGACCATCTCCGAAAACGAAATGGCGAGCCAGATCGAACTGGCCACCCGTCGCGAACACCTGGTGACCCAGGAAGGCGCCAACGCACGGCGCCAGGCCGAGGAAAAAGCCGCCGCGGGGCTCATCGAGGCGCAGGCTTCAGCCGAACGCCAGGGCATCAACGCCTCCGCCGAAGCGAACCAGATCCGGCTGGTCGGCGAGGCGGCCGCGGCACGCGAGGCCGCGACCATGGAGGTATACCGGGACATGGAACAAGCAACCCTGCTGG
The DNA here is from genome assembly GCA_034376805.1 of Arthrobacter sp. Lineage (GTDB taxonomy): Bacteria > Actinomycetota > Actinomycetes > Actinomycetales > Micrococcaceae > Arthrobacter. Next base: position 1,365 of record JAXMJF010000034.1, on the reverse strand, counting down.
CACTGGCACTGCGCGACGCAGCCGCATCACTGCCCAGCATCGGGAGCCTCACCATCACCCCGGACCTGCTCAGCGGAGCTCTCGCCGGGCTGTTCAGGGAGCCTGCGGGCGGCGCGGTTCCGGCTGCTGCCGGCGTCGTGGCGGGCACCGGCGGCCGGGTCGGGAAGTAGGATCCGGTCATGGCAAACCCCCGTCTCGTTATCGTCCACCGGCGGACCGAACTCCAGGAGCTCCTGGGCCGGCACGCCACCCGTGGCCAGGCCGAATTCTTCCTCCGGACCCGCGGCCGCACGCTCCGGGATGTACAGGAACGCCATGACGGACTCACCGCAGCCCTGGCGACCGTCCGCGCCGCGGTCCCGGCCGAGTGGCGCCACGCCGAAGTGGAGCGCGCCGACCTGAGCCGCTTCCTGCTCACCCCGGAGGACATCATTGCTGTTGTTGGTCAGGACGGGCTCGTGGCCAACGCCGCGAAGTATCTCAACGGCCAGCCCGTCATCGGGATAGATCCGGAACCGGGAACGAATCCGGGTGTCCTGGTCCGGCACACGCCCGACGCCGCAGCAAAGCTGCTCAGGGAGGCCGGCCTTGACGGCCCGCTGAAACGACTGCGCTGCCAGGAACTCGCCACAGTGACAGCACGGCTCGACGACGGGCAGGAACTCTCGGGGCTCAACGAGGTTTTCATCGGGCACGCCTCGCACCAGTCGGCCCGGTATCAGCTCACGACCCCGGACGGGCTGGCCGAACGCCATTCTTCTTCGGGCCTGATCGTCTCCACGGGAACGGGCGCCACCGGCTGGTGCGCATCCATCGCCCTGGAACGCGGAGGACGCGCGCTACCGGCACCAACGGATCCCCGGCTCGCGTGGTTCGTCCGTGAGGCCTGGCCCTCCCCCATCACCGGAACCTCCCTTACCGAGGGGGTGCTGGCGGCGGGCGAAGCACTCCGCGTCACCGTCGCCTCCGGCCAGCTCGTGGTGTTCGGCGACGGCATGGAAGACGACCGGCTCACCGCCTCCTGGGGCCAGGAAATTATGGTGCAGTTGGGCGAACGGCCGCTGCGGCTGGTGGATCGATAACCCGTCTCCCACCGCCCGCAGCGTTGCCGTCGTCGCACTTTCCAGTGAAGCGTCCCCGGGGTTCGGCGGATCAAGAATTGTCGTAGCCATCTTCTAGTCTGGATTCATGGAAAGCACGGCGTGGAGTGCGGAGGCCAGGGAGGCGCTGGCGGCTGTCGCGGCGTCCGTTGCTGCGCTGGCTGTTTTCGCCTCGGGCGGGGACCGCGCTGATCGGTCCGGCGCCGATCCGCTCCGGGACGCCGAGTCTGATCCCTTGTGGGCTGATCCGTTGCGGGATCGGGCG
>JAXMJF010000033.1:0-35045 GCA_034376805.1 Arthrobacter sp. | reverse complement strand
GGTCACCTCGGCCAGGCTCCTGCCCTCGAGGGACTCGCCGTCGCCGAGCCGGCGGAACGCCGAGACCCCGTTGGGGCTCGCGTACTGGACGATGCCCTCGGCGTCGAGCCTGATCAGGCCGTCACCGACGCGGGGGGCGCCGCGGCGGGACCCCGTGGGCGAGGCAAAGTCCGGCCACAGTCCCAGTGTCCCCATCCGCAGCAGATCGTAGGCGCACTGCCGGTAGGTCAGCTCCAGCCGCGACGGCATCCGGGAGCTGGAAAGGTCCATGTGGGTCGTGACGATCGCCAGCGTCCGGCCGTTGCGGACCATCGGCACGGCCTCGACCCGCAGGGCCATGTCGCTGCTCCAGTTGGTCTCGTTGGAGCGCTCGATGCTGCGGCTCTCCCACGCCTTGTCGACCAGCGGCTGCAGATCCGACCTGATCCCCTCCCCCACGAAGTCGGCGTGGAACACCGTGTGCGTGGTGGAGGGGCGGACGTGGGCCAGCGCCACGTAGCCGAACTCAGGGTGCGGAAACCACAGTGCCAGGTCCGCGAACGCCAGGTCCGCGACCATCTGCCAGTCCCCGACGAGGAGGTGCAGCCACTCGGCATCCCCCGGCCCGAAATCAGCATGCTCCCTGATAGGGTCCGTAAAGATTGCCACAGCACCTCCATTTGCGACGCCGGCAGTGTCAGCCGCCTAGCGTCGAACGATTGACCTCAAGAGCCTCAATGCTACCGACAGCGAGGCCATGTCATCGGCCTCGAGGGCGTTCACCTCATCGAACATGCTCCTCGCCCGGTCCAGCTGCTCCACATTCTGGCCTTCCCAGGCTTCCAGCCGCTCCTCCGCCGGCATTTCCGCAGACGTTGCCTCCAGCACCGCCGTCGTCATATCCGAAACGGTCGAGTAGAGGTCGTCACGGAGGGCGGCCCGGGCCAGCGCCTGCCAGCGGTCCCTCCGCGGCAGTTTCGTGATGCGTTCGAGCAGCGAGTCGGCGTGGAAGCGGTTGAACACCGTGTAGTAGACATGGGCGATGTTCTCGACGGGTTCCGGGCTGACGTGGACGATCTTGGCGATGTCCAGCAGCACGAAGCTCTCGAACAGTTCCGCCCAGCGGTGCGCCAGGTCCTCGGGCAGTTCCCAGCCGCGTGCCTTCTCAAGCCATTCGGCCACCCGGGCGCGGTCTTCGCCGCGCAGATAGTCCAGCAGGCGTGCCCGCATCGGATCCATCAGCGGCTTGAACTCGCCAACGATCTCTGCAATCGGACGGGAAGCGTTGCCCTGGCTCAGGACCCACCGCACAGCCCGGTCCAGCAGCCGGCGGATGTCCAGGTGCACGGTGCTCCAGTGCTCCGTCGGGAAGGACGCAGGCAGCTCGTTGAGTTCCCCGACCATGATGTCCAGTTCGTAGACCTCGCGCAGCGCCACGAAGGCCTTGGCGACGGCGGCCTCGGTGGCCGAGGTCTCCTCCATGGCGCGGAATGCGAAGGTGATGCCGCCCATGTTGATCATGTCGTTCGCCACCACCGTGGCGATGATTTCGCGCCGCAGCGGATGGGTGTCGAGCTCGGCGTCGAACCTGTCGCGCAGCTGCTGCGGGAAGTAGGCCCGCAGGGTCTGCCGGAACCACGGGTCCTCGGACAGGTCGCTGTCCCGCAGTGCCGAGGCAAGTTCGATCTTGGCGTAGGCCGCCAGCACCGACAGCTCGGGCGAGGTCAGCCCCTGGCCCTGTTCCAGCCGCTCGCGCAGTGTCTCCGTGGTCGGGAGCGCCTCCAGATCGCGCTTCAGATCGGCGGACTTCTCCAGCCAGTCCATCAGGCGCTCGTAGCTGGGGCTCCATTCGGAGACCCGCATCCGGTCATTGAGCAGCAGGATGTTCTGGTCGATGTTGTCCTCCAGCACCAGCCGGCCGACTTCGTCGGTCATCGATGCCAGGAACTCCGAACGCTCCGCAGGATCCAGCTTCCCAGCGGCAACCATCCGGTCCACAAAGATCTTGATGTTGACCTCATGGTCGGAGCAGTCCACGCCGGCGGAGTTGTCGATCGCGTCCGTGTTCAGGATGACGCCCTGGAGGGCCGCCTCAATACGGCCTCGCTGGGTCATGCCCAGGTTTCCGCCTTCACCGACCACCTTCACGCGCAGGTCGCGTCCGTCGACCCGGATGGAGTCATTGGCTTTGTCGCCCACCTCGGCGTTGGTTTCGGTGCTGGCCTTGACGTAGGTGCCGATTCCGCCGTTGTAGAGCAGGTCGGCCGGGGCGAGCAGGATCGCGCGCAGCAGTTCGGGCGGACTGAGCTGGGTGGTCCCGCCGGGCAGCCCGAGCGCGGACCTGACCTGCGCCGAGACCGGGATGGACTTGGCCTGGCGGGCAAAGACACCGCCGCCCGCGCTGATCAGTGACTTGTTGTAGTCGTCCCAGGAGGAACGGGGCAGCTCGAAGAGCCGCTGGCGCTCGGCGAAGGAGACAGCCTCATCCGGGGTGGGATCGAGGAAGATGTGCCGGTGGTCGAACGCCGCGAGCAACCGGATGTGCTTGGAGAGCAGCATGCCGTTGCCGAACACATCACCCGACATGTCGCCGACGCCGACGACCGTGAACGGCTCGGACTGCGTGTCCAGGTCCAGCTCGCTGAAGTGGCGCTTGACCGATTCCCAGGCACCGCGGGCGGTGATGCCCATGGCCTTGTGGTCGTAGCCGACGGAGCCGCCGGAGGCGAAGGCGTCGCCGAGCCAGAAACCGTATTCCGCGGCCAGGCCGTTGGCGATGTCGGAGAAGGAGGCCGTCCCCTTGTCGGCCGCGACGACGAGGTAGGAATCGGCGTCGTCGTGCCGTACGACGTCGGCCGGCGGCACCAGCTGCTCGCCCTCCGTCGTCGTGACGAGGTTGTCCGTGACGTCCAGGAGACCGCGGATGAACGTCTTGTAGCTTTCGACGCCCTCCGCCATCCAGGCGGTGCGGTCCGCCGCCGGGTCCGGGAGCTGCTTGGCGTAGAACCCGCCCTTGGCACCGGTGGGCACAATGACGGCGTTCTTGACCGTCTGGGCCTTGACCAGGCCAAGGATCTCCGTGCGGAAATCCTCGCGCCGGTCCGACCAGCGCAGCCCTCCGCGGGCGACCTTGCCGAAGCGCAGGTGCACCCCCTCGACCCGGGGCGAGTAGACCCAGATCTCGAACATGGGCCGCGGGAACGGCAAGCCCTCGATGGCGGAGGGGTTCAGCTTGAAACTGAGGTGCGGTTTGTTCTGGTAGTAGTTGGTGCGCAGCGTCGCCAGGATCAGGTTCTTGAAGGTCCGCAGCACCCGGTCGGCGTCCAGGGTGGCGACCTTTTCGATCGCTGCGTCCAGTCCGGTGAGGACCTCGTCCTGCCTGAGCCGGCGTGCCTCCTCGTCCAGTGAGGGATCGAAGCGGGCCTCGAACAGGGCACTGAGTCCGCGGTTGACATCAGGGTTGGCCAGCAGGGTGTCGGCCAGAAATCCGTAGGAGTTGGTGTTGCCCATCTGCCGCATGTACTTGGCATAGGCGCGCAGCACAACGACCTGGCGCCAGTGCATTCCCTCGCGCAGCACGAGCCGGTCGAAGCTGTCCGATTCCACCGCGCCGGACACCGCGGCACCGAAGGAGTCCGCGAGCAGCTCCCCGGTCTTGAGGGGGTCCACGCCGGCCGGGTACTTCAGGCCCAGGTCGTAAAGGAAGAAGTCACGGTGGTCCGCGGTTTCGATCTCGAACGGGCGCTCGTCCAGGACTTCCAGGCCCAGGTTGTGGAAGTAGGGCAGAATCTGGCTGAGGCTCTTGGGCTCAAGCATGTAGAGCTTGACGCGGGCGTCCTCTTCAAGCGTCGCGCCGGCGCCGTCGGGCAGGTAGACATGGACGCCGGGAAGTTCCTGGGTCGCTTCGGCCGCCGGCGCGGCACCGTATTTCTCGAAGCGGGCGATGTCCTCCAGGGCATCCTCCACCTCGTAATCGACGCGGTAGCTAGCGGGGAAGGCCTCGGCCCACACCGCGGCACGTCCCTTCGCGCCGTCGTCATTAGCGCTGCCGGGGCCATCGGCGCGGGCGCGCAGGACCTCGGCGATGCCTTCGCTCCATGAACGGGCCGCACGGACCAGCCGCTTCTCGAGATCGTCGCTGTTGACATTGCTGACATCGGCGTTCTTCGGAAGCCTGATCCGGAAGAAGAGCCGGGCCAGGGCGGATTCGGTCATCCGCGCCTCATAGTCGATGGACACGGCGTCGAAGGTCTCACGGAGTTCCTGCTCGATGCGCAGGCGCACGTTCGTGGTGTACCGGTCGCGAGGAAGGTAGACGAGGGCGGACATAAAGCGCCCGTAGATGTCCGGCCGGAGGAACAGCCGGGTCCGGCGCCGTTCCTGCAGCCGCTGGATGCCGGTCGCAATGGCGGCCAGATCGGGGATTTCGATCTGGAAGAGCTCGTCGCGCGGGTAGGTTTCGAGGATGCCCAGGAGGTCCTTGCCTGAGTGGGAATCCGGCGGGAAGCCGGCCTGGCTCAGGACCGCAGCGACCTTCTCGCGGACCACCGGAATTTCCCGCACGGATCCGGCGTAGGCCGTGGTGGCGAAGAGTCCGATGAAGCGGCGTTCGCCGTTGACGTTGCCGGCTGCGTCGAAGCTCTTGACTCCGATGTAGTCCAGGTACGCAGAACGGTGGACAGTGGAGCGGGAGTTGGCCTTGGTGATAACCAGCGCGCGCTTTTCGCGGGCCTTCTTCCGGCCAGTCTCGGTGAGGTGCTGGATCTGGTGCGGGGTGTCGGCCCCTCCGCGCAGCAGCCCGAGGCCGCTCTCTTCCCGGGGTTCCAGGACATCCTCGCCGGATTCGTTCTTGAGGTCATATTCGCGGTAGCCGAGGAAGGTGAAGTTTCCGTCGTCCAGCCAGCGGAGCAGTTCCTGGGCCTGGCGGAGTTCGGCGATCTGCGCCGGATTGGCGAGCTCGTCCAAGTCCCCGGCTATTTGGATGGCCCGGTTCCGCATCTTCGGCCAGTCCTCCACGGCGGCACGCACATCGTCGAGCACCCGTCCGATGCCCTCGGTCAGCGCCGCGCGCTTCGCGTCGTCGACGCGGTCGATTTCGACGGCGATCCAGGACTCCATGTGGGAGGCGTTGTCGCCCTGGGCGATCAGGTGCGAGAGGTTCGGCATTGCCGCCGTGTCCCCGCTGGAGATGCCCAGGTGCGAGGGGACCCGCGCGACGCGGACAAGCTCACCGCTCTCACGGTTGCGGGTCACGACGAACAGCGGATGCATCACCAGGTGGATGGGGGCGTTCTGCCGGACGAGTTCGGCGTTGACCGAGTCAACGAGGAAAGGCATATCGTCGGTGACGATGAAAACAACACTGCGGTCGGCTTCGTCGGCGATGGTGATGTTGGCGTTGCCCGGGAATCTGCTCGCCGCCGTCTGGCGGTGCGTCTGCGCCCGTGCCGCGAGCAGCTCCCCGGGATATGCCCGGGCGTCTTCCCCGGCGAGGTGCTCGTAGTAGTCCCTCAGGTAGCCTTCTCCGGCACCGATCGAAACGGGTTGATCCTCCACGCTGGACCCAGACGACATCGACAAACGCCTCCATCAAGAAAGTTCATGGCCGCTTCGTTGCGGCCCTCATTGCGAGCCTAACCCTTTAGCCGACGCTTCGCTGTGGAAGAAAATACAGAGGATCGGCGGTTTTGCTGGACGGGTGCACAAACTAGTGCGGCGATGGCCTTCCGGAGTGGGGACTCGGGCGCCGCCTCGAGAAGCAGCGACCCCGAGAGCAGGGCAGCATCACTCGAGTCCGGATCGGCCGGCAGGAACGCCCCCAACGGGGCGGCCGGACCGTACCGCTCCCAGGCGTCGCGCAATTGCCGCTCCGGCGAGCGCCCCACCGCGGACTGGCGGACCTTGTTCAGCACCACGCGAGGGGACGCCTGCGGGACGGCAGATTCAAGTTCGGCCAGTCCCCGGACCAGCCGCGGGACGCCGATAGAATCAGCAGCCCCGACGGCGAACACGGTGTCCGCCAGTTCAAGGCTCCTCAGCGTCGCGGCGTTCCGGCGCGGCGCCATCGTGTCGAAACTCAGCTCTTCGTCGCTTTCAAGACAGAAGCCCGTGTCGACGACGGTGACGTCGACGATCTGCCGGGCACGCGCCAGCACGAGGGACAGCGCAGCGGCGCGGAGTTCAGTCCAGCGGTCCGCCCGGGTGATTCCGGTCAGCACACGGAAAGATCCCGCCCGGGTCACCACCGGCGCGGCGATCCGGAGTAGCGCATCGGCGTCGAGGAGACCCTGGTCCGCAAGACGGCAGGCCTGCGCGAGCCCTGCGGATTCGTCCAGGAGTCCAAGCATGGCTGCGACGCTGGCACCGTAACTGTCGGCATCCACCAGCAACACCGATTTTCCCTCGGCAGCGAGTTCCGCCGCCATGTTCGCCGCGAGCATGGTCCGGCCCGGAGAGCCGGCCGGGCCCCACACCGCAATGATCTGTCCGGTACCGGATCCTTCCGGGCCCTTCGCGGCGGCACCGCCGGAGAGGCCGGGCCCCGGGCCGGCGTCGGCAAGCCCGGGGCCGTCGCCCGGCCGAAGCCTCCGGTCAGGTCCGGACAGGCGTGCCACAGCCCCCGTGATGCTGCTGGAGAGGGCCGCGGCGTCAACCCCGGTAAGTTCGGCGTCCACGCCGATCCCCTGCAGCCGGGCCTTTTCCTCCGGGCTGTCGGTCAGTGCCAGGACGGCCACACCAACGGCGGACAGCCGGTCGACCAGCGACGCCGTCAACTCCTCGCTGCCCTGCGCCACGACGGCGGCCCGGGCCAGGCCGCCTTGGCAGGCCGCCAGAAGTTCCGCCAGTTCGTTGCACCGCCGGACAACGGACACCGGCCCATGAAGCCGTTCCAGCCTGCCGACCAGGTCTTCGCGTGAGTCCCCGACAGTGACGACCGGGATGCTCATCGGTTTGCACCACGCGGGTTCCAGACCACGGAGATCTTTGCCTTGTTGGCTTGCGCGCCCAGCAGATTGGGCATCTGCTCGTCCGTCACCAGCACCATCACGATGGTGGACCGCGCGGAGCCCAGTGCGGTGCTGCCCTGGGTGATCTGGGCGATTTCGGCTCCCGGCAGCAGCATGGTCGGCGCAGTAAACCCGTTCCGGGCATCGGGCAGCGCAACCCAGACATCCACTCGTGACCCAGCAACCGCCTGTGGCGGCAGGGCCTCATCGATGGTGACTGCGACCGGTTTCCGGTCGAGGCCGTCGACCTGCCCGATGCTCTCGCGCGGCACCAGCTGGTCCTTGCCGAGTCTCTGGACGGCGACCAGCCCGTCCGGCACGCCGCTGGCGGGTGTCAGATAGTGCTGCTCGATATCGCCCAGGCGGACCTTGACGCGGTTGAGTTTATCCGCGGTCAGCTTTTCCCCGACGGCGATCGCTTCCCGGGCGGTGTAGGCCTCGGCTGTCTGGTCCGCAGCCCCGACCAGGGAGATCACCCCCGCGACGGAGGCCAGGACGAGAAGGATGCCGATGAGGAGCCTGGGATCTTTCCAGGATGGCTTCTTCAGCCGCGCCCCGCCGGCCACCGTGCTCCCGCTCATGCGCCTGCTCCCCCCGTAGTCGCCGCCCGGCACTGGCCGGGCACCATCATTGTTACGTCTTCGCGCCCTGACCGGAAGATGCCGGAACAAAGAAGTGCAAACTGTGGATATCGGCATCAGACGAAGCCATTGGTGGCAAAATGGAGTCATGCCCCGATTCCTGACCCTTGCCGACGTCGCAGAGCAGCTCCAGATCAACGCCCCGGCTGCCTACGCGCTCGTGCGCAGCGGTGAGCTCAAGGCCATTCAGGTGGGCGGCCGCGGCCAGTGGCGGGTCGAGGAGAAGATGCTTGAGCAGTACATCGAGGAGCGTTACGCGGAGGCAAGCCGGATGATCGAAGAGGCAAAGTCCAAGTCCCGCTGAGCCTGGCGTCCCGGGAGCGCAGCAGCGCCCGGCCCGTTATCCTGCCTGGTATCCCGGGGCCCGGGCGGACCTGATCCCGGCCAGGGCGGCAAACGGGATGGTCGCCAGCTGCCGGACGTTGGCCGCCCGCCGGTCCTCGCCGTCGCCGGTGACCGCCAAGTCAAGATAGTCGCGGCCGACCCTGTCGATCACCCCGTGGAGCGTCCGTTCACCCGTTGAGCCGCCCGACATCAGGACGGCCAGGGTGGTTCTGTCCCGTGCCAGCCCGCGCAGGGCGCTGGCCAGGCCCAGCCTCTGCCGGACTTTGGACGGCTCGGGTACGGCGAGCCGCGAGAGCCCTAGGTAACGTACCGCCGAGGCATACGGAACCAGCACCTGGTGCCTGGGTTCATCGAGCACAAGCGCCTGGCTTCCGGCGTGGCTCAGGGTCCCTTCGAACATCGATCCGGACGCAAGTTCGACCACAATCAGCATCCCCAGCGATCCGCGCAATCGGTCCGCGAGTTCCACCGCCGCCGCCTCCGCCCGGGTCCGCTCCGCGATTTCCGCGTCGAGATCCAGCCGTTCACTGGCGGCCATTTGTGTCTCCAGGTCCTCAAACAGGGCATCCCAGCGCATGGCGCCAGCGTAGGCGCGCCATGCAGGAACGGTCAACAACGCCTTCCTGAATCATCTCTGGACAAATGCCTTCTTTGAGGATCAAACTAGTTCTAAACGCATCAAGCGACATTAAAAGCCATCAAGTGCCAGTCACTCCACGTGAGGCGGTCAGAACATGAGTGCAGCAGACTTCCCGGATTCGAGGCACCGGCGCGGGCTCCACGCCGACGCGGCCATGACGGCCGCCATTTTGCTGCTCGGGCTTCTCCTCGCCGCATCCGGCGGCAGCATCGTCCAGCGCTGGCGGTCCTCCCCGGCGGGACGGCAGTCCCCCGGGTTCGAAGACCAGCTTGGCGTTGCGGCCAACATGGCCGGCCTGATCGTGGTCGTGTGGTGGGCCCTGTCTTTTGTCATTGCTGTCGCGGCGGCCCTCCTCGACCGCTGCGGGAACATCCGTGCCGCGTCGGCAACCGGCAAGTTCACCCCCGCCTTCATGCGCCGCCTCGCCCTGGCCCTGGTCGGGCTCCAGCTGATCACTGCACCGTTGGCCACAGCTTCTCTGTCCCGGGCCCTCCCTGGATACCCGGGAGGCACCGCGGCAGCATCCGCCGCGTGGACGCCCGCGGGCCCGGCCATGACCGGGACCCCGCCGCCCGCCGGCATGGCAACGCCCGGGCCGGTGCCGCAGCCCGGCGCCCCGGCCATCGCCGACCCGCAATGGCGGCCGCTCAGCCCGGTTGTCGAACCCGGCCCGCTGGCGCGGCGCCAGCTGCGTCTGCCGCAGCCCGGAGGCGAGCCCACGGAGGTGACCGTCCGCCCCGGAGATTCATTGTGGAGCCTGTCGGCGGCCCGTCTGGGACCCTACGCCTCCGACGTCGACATCGCGGTGGACTGGCCCCTGATCTACCAGGCCAACCGGGACATTATCGGCGCGAACCCCAACCTCCTGCGGCCGGGCCAGGTACTCCAGCTCCCGCCCGGGCACTGAAACCGCAGACGCCGAATCGCAGACGCCGCCCCGGTGGGCCGCGCACAGTTCCGTCAACCGGCACCAGCAACACAACGATCGCCCAGCCATCCGTGAACCGCCAGCCCAACTGCAAAGGAAACATCATGAGCGCCATGCCCAGCCCCCGCGCCGCCGCCGGAACCCCCGCCTCCACTGCCACGCCCCTGCGCCTGGTCCCGGGAGGCGCCGCACCGGGCGCCCTCCCGTCCGGTCCTGGCGTTCCGGCACCACCGCTCCGTCCTTCACCACCGCTCCGTGTGGCCGATGAGGACCGGGAGATCTGTGCGATCTGCCGCAGCACGGTTCAGGCCGCCACCGAGGTCCTGGCCGGCACCCGGCCGGCGCAGCAGCTCGCCCGGCGGCTCGACGAGCGCTGCCTTGCGGCCCTGCAGCACCGGGCCGCGCTGACCCGGAGGGTGCCCTGCGGAGCTTCACCGACCGCCGGACGGATGCACCGCAACCCCTCCGTCCGCTCGGTCCGGGCCTGCCGGGTCTCCGCTGACGTGTATGAGGCCAGCGCCGTCGTGGTCGAGGAGTTGCGGGTCCGGGCGGTGGCCCTGAGGCTCGAGCGGAGCAGGCTTGCCTGGCGGGTCACCGTGCTGGAAATCGGTTGACAGCCAACCCACCTTGTCTGCGAAACACGCGGGGGCCGGCTAACGGAACCGAGGAAAGGAGGAGGGAGCAACGAAAGAGGACCGGAGCGTACTCCGGTCCTCTTGTCGTTCCTGCGCCGTTCGGCCCGGCAGCTAGGGGGCCAGCCAGCAGCCGGCTAGCGCCGTTTCTTCTTGTTCGCGCGGCGCGGGGAGTCCTGCGCAGCGGCCTTGGCCGGGTTGCCGGAGCGGCCGGAGGCCTTGGTCTCGACGCGCGTCTGGGCCGAACCGTCCTCGCCGGGTGCCGTGTACTGCAGCTGGGCCGGCTTTTCGGGAGCTTCCAGCCCGGCTGCCCGGATCTTCGGTTCGTGGTGTTCGGTGTGCTGGCCCGCGGCGTCCGCCACGACGACGTCCTCGGCGGGCGTCACCTCGACCTCGAGATTGAACAGGAAGCCGACGCTTTCCTCCCGGATGGCCTCCATCATGGCCTGGAACATGATGAAGCCCTCGCGCTGGTATTCCACCAGGGGGTCGCGCTGGGCCATCGCGCGCAGGCCGATGCCTTCCTTCAGATAGTCCATCTCATAGAGGTGTTCCTGCCACTTGCGGCCGATCACGGACAGGACAACGCGGCGCTCGAGTTCGCGCATGCTTTCATGGCCGATGGCTTCCTCGCGTGCCTGGTAGACCAGCCGGGCGTCGGAGAGAATCTCCTCCCTGAGGAAGTCCACCGTGATCCGCGATTTTCCGCCGGCCTCGTCGATGAGGTCGCGCGGCGTGACGCTCACCGGGTAGAGGGTTTTGAGGTTGGACCAGAGCAGGTTGAAGTCCCAGTCGTCGCCGGTGCCCTCCGCGGTGGCTTCGTCGATGAACGAGTTGATGGTGTCTTCCAGGAAGAACTGGACCTTCTCGTGGAGGTCATCGCCCTCAAGGATGCGGCGGCGGTCGCCGTAGATGGCCTCGCGCTGGCGGTTCAGGACGTCGTCGTACTTCAGGACGTTCTTCCGCTGTTCGGCGTTGCGTCCTTCGACCTGGCCCTGGGCCGAGGCGATGGCGCGCGAGACGAGCTTGGATTCGAGTGCAACGTCGTCGGGCACCGAGCTGTTCATCAGCCGTTCAGCCGCGCCCGAGTTGAACAGGCGCATCAGGTCGTCGGTGAGTGAGAGGTAGAACCGGGACTCACCGGGGTCGCCCTGGCGTCCGGAGCGGCCGCGCAGCTGGTTGTCGATCCGGCGTGATTCGTGCCGTTCGGTGCCCAGCACGTACAGCCCGCCGAGGCTGAGGACCTCCTCGTGCTCGTCCTTGACCGACTGCTTGGCTGCCTCGAAGGCTGCGGGCCAGGCCGCTTCGTATTCTTCGGAGTTTTCTTCCGGGTCCAGGCCGCGCTTGGCGAGTTCGGCGACGGCGGTGAACTCGGCGTTGCCGCCGAGCATGATGTCGGTGCCGCGGCCCGCCATGTTGGTCGCGACGGTCACGGCGCCCTTGCGGCCGGCCTGGGCCACGATCGCGGCCTCACGGGCGTGGTTCTTCGCGTTCAGGACCTCGTGCCGGACACCTTCCTTGGCCAGCAGCCTGGAGAGGTATTCGCTCTTCTCGACGCTGGTGGTGCCGACCAGGATCGGCTGGCCCTTGGCGTGCCGTTCGGCGATGTCCTGGACAACGGCGTCGAACTTGACGGCCTCGTTCTTGTACACGAGGTCCGGCTGGTCGATGCGCGTCATGTCGCGGTTGGTGGGGATCGCGACGACGCCGAGCTTGTAGGTGCTCATGAACTCGGCGGCTTCGGTCTCGGCGGTACCGGTCATGCCAGCGAGCTTGCCGTACATGCGGAAGTAGTTCTGCAGCGTGACCGTGGCGAGCGTCTGGTTCTCGGCCTTGATCTCGACGCCTTCCTTGGCCTCGATCGCCTGGTGCATGCCTTCGTTGTAGCGCCGGCCCGCGAGGATACGGCCGGTGTGCTCGTCGACGATCAGCACCTCGCCGTCGAGGATGACGTAGTCCTTGTCCCGTTTGAAGAGTTCCTTGGCTTTGATGGCGTTGTTGAGGAAGCCGATCAGCGGGGTGTTGGCGGACTCGTAGAGATTGTGGATGCCGAGGTAGTCCTCGACCTTTTCGATGCCGGCCTCGAGCACACCGACCGTGCGCTTCTTTTCGTCGACCTCATAGTCCTCCTCCGGCTTGAGCCGGGTGACGACCTTGGCGAACTCGCTGTACCAGCGGTTCGTGTCGCCCTGCGCAGGGCCGGAGATGATGAGCGGGGTCCGTGCCTCATCGATCAGGATGGAGTCAACTTCATCGACGATGGCGAAGTGGTGGCCGCGCTGGACGAGCTCGGACTTGTCCCATGCCATGTTGTCGCGCAGGTAGTCGAAGCCGAATTCGTTGTTGGTGCCGTAGGTGATATCCGCGGCATACTGCTCGCGGCGCACGGCGGGGTCCTGGTTGGACAGGATGCAGCCGCTGCTCAGGCCGAGGAACCGGTACACGCGGCCCATGAGGTCCGACTGGTATTCAGCGAGGTAGTCGTTCACGGTGATCACGTGCACACCTCCGCCGGCAAGGGCGTTGAGGTACGCCGGAGCGGTCGCCACGAGGGTCTTTCCTTCACCGGTCTTCATTTCGGCGATATTGCCCAGGTGCAGGGCGGCGCCGCCCATCAGCTGGACGTCGAAGTGCCGCATGCCGAGAGTGCGGGAGGAGGCTTCGCGGACGGCGGCGAACGCCTCGGGCAGGAGGTCATCGAGCTTCTCACCGTCTACGTGGCGGGCGCGGAGACGGTCGGTCTCCTCGCGCAGCTCGGCGTCGGTGAAGGTCTGGAAGGAGCTTTCAAGGGCGTTAATGGAATCGGCATAGTTCCGCAGTTGCCTCAGGGTTTTTTTGTCACCCGTGCGGAGAAGTTTTTCGATAAGTGATGCCACGTGAAGTTGCTCCCAGTCTCAAGCTGCCGAATTCTGGCGTGTTTAGTCTACGGGAGAGACGCAGGCCGGTTATGCCTGTTCCCTCTGAGCGGATAGACCGCTCCCTGCCCCGGACACAGCGTCCGCGAGCGCCGGCGCCAGGTCCCCTTTCGGGGAGACAACCACCCGGTCCAGTTCCAACCACTCTGCCATGAGCTGCAGTTCCGCGGCGAGTTCGACGGCGGTGTCGGCGGGGGCGCCGGGCTCCGCATGGGCAGCCCTCGCCAGCAGGAGGCCTTTGGCCCGGTCGGCTTTGAGGTCGACGCGGGCCACGATCCCGTCGCGCAGCAGGAATGGCAGCACGTAATAGCCAAAGCGGCGCTTTGGCTCCGGGGTGTAGATCTCGAGGCGGTAGTGGAAACCGAACAGGGCTTCAAGGCGCCGCCGCTCAAAGACCAGCGAGTCAAAAGGGCTCAGCAGCGCGCGGCCGGTGGCCGTGCGGGGCAGTTTCGCCTCGACGTGACGGTATACGGGCAGGTTCCAGCCGGGCACGGTGACTGGCAGCAGCGTGCCGGCTTCAACGAGGTGTTCAAGGGCGACGGCGGAGGCACGCATGGGCGTCCGGAAGTAATCAGCAAAGCACCGCAGTGTGCCGATCCCGTGGGCCCGGGCGGCGGCCTCGATCAGGCGGACCAGCGCAGCCTCCTGGTCCGGCCCGGTGTCGGAGGGTTCCGGAGAGGCGTCCGGCCGTCCGGGCAGGACCCTGGCGGTGAGCGTGTAGCGCCGTTCAAAGGAGTCCGTGCGGGAGGCGGCCGAAATGAGGCCTGCTTCGAAGAGGTGCTCCAGGACCCGCTTCACGGCGTTCCAGTTCCAGCCCCAGTTGTCCTGGTTCCGGTCTTCCACGTGGCCCAGCCGGGCGGTGAGTTCCGCGGCGGTCATCGGGCGGCCGGCGGCGAGTTCCTCAAGCACCCGGGCCGCGACGCCGTTGCGCAGTTCGGGGTCCATGGAGTGGGCCCCCACCCATTTCCGGCGCTGCCACAGAAGCAGGTCCTGGAAGTGGTCGGGCCGGATAAAGCTGGCCTCGTGGGCCCAGTACTCCATCATGCGGCGCGGGTGGTGCCCCGACATTCGCTGCAGGATGGCGCGGTCGTAGTTCCCCAGGCGGGAAAAGAACGGCAGGTAATGGCTCCGGGACAACACGTTAACGGAGTCGATCTGGACCAGCTGGAGGCGGGCAAACGTACGGCCCACCGCCCGTGCGGTCACGGGTCCGGCGGGCCGTACTTTGTCCAATCCCTGGGCTGCCAGTGCGATCCGCCGGGCCTGCTGGAGGCTCAGCGATTCCTGCACGTCAGTCCCTTCGTTGGATGGTCAGCACCAGCTTAGGCGCTGGCCGGCTCATCCTCGGAACGGTAAGCGATGATCTTCTCTTCCAGCGGGGCCTCACCGGGCTCGCAGGTCTGGTTAAGGGAGATCACTCCGTAGGTCCACCCGTCGCGGCGGTACACGACCGACGGCGCCTTGGTCTCCTTGTCCACGAAGAGGTAGAAGTCGTGACCCACGAGTTCCATGTTGTCGACTGCGTCGTCGAGGGTGAGGGATGCTGCGGGGAAAACCTTCCGGCGGATGAGCACCGGCGAATCTCCGGCCGGGATATCGTTCTCGACCTCATACGGCGATTTCTCGGCGGGAGCTTCTTTGGGCTCCTGCCAGTGGTTTGCCTCTTCGTAGATGGGCTCGCTGGTGCTCGCCGGCGGCAGGGTTGCTGTCGCCTCGGTGACGGACTTGGGGGTGTGCCTGCCGTGGTGGACCTTCTTGCGGTCCTTCGCCCGGCGCAGGCGTTCAAGAAGCTTGTTGTAGGCGAGATCGAACGCGGCAAACTTGTCCGCGGCGCTGGCTTCGGCACGAATCACGGGACCCCGTCCCAGGACGGTCAGCTCGACCGTGAGCATCTCGTCGGTCTGCCGGGCCTTGGTCTCCTTGGAAACCTTCGCGTCCACCCTCTGGACCTTGTCCCCCAGCGACGCGATCTTCGAGATTTTCTCGTCGGCGTACTCGCGGAACCGGTCGGAGACCGTCAAATTACGTCCGCTGATCATGAACTCCATGGTGCCCTCCAAATGACTTCGGTGACACGACGGCGGCACTTCCTGGGGCTGATCTGACTGACAGTCGAGCCCCTTTCCGAGCCGCTATCGACAGGTACATCTATTCTTGGTACCCATCTCCGACGTTAGTTCATAGCCCCCTCTTATTCATCCTTTTTTGGTTTATTTTTTTCCTTAACGGCCGGTTCCCCTGCCAGCGCGCGGCCCGCGTCGCCGAAGTCGATTGTGACGGGCGGGCGTGTCGCAGCGACGACGACGGCGCCCCTCACCACGGCACCGGCCGCCCGCAAAGCCCGGGCAGCCTCGGCCACGGTGGCCCCGGTTGTGAGCACGTCGTCAACGATGATGCACGGCCGGCCGTTCACTTCCGGAGCGAACGGCCCGCGGCGGACCCGCATGGATCCGCGCACGCGCCGGGCACGGTCCCCGCGGCCCAGACCCTTTTGTCCGCCGGGTGCTCCCCGGACTCCCGGGAGGCGGAAAGCGGCCCCGGGCCACGCCCGGGACACCCTGCCCGGCAGCCCGCGGGCGGACGCCACTTGGTTGGACGCCACCTGGTTCGGGCCGGGCACCGCCTGGTTCAGGCCCGGCAACGGCTGGTTCGGGCCGGGCACCGGCGCCCCTGCGCTCTGCCCGGTCATCGTGACCGCGGCCCTCGGCCCGGTCTTCCGGAGCGCATGGACGGTTGCGAACCCGGAGTGCGGTCCTTCCCCCGGAGCCCGGATCCGCCGTACCCTGCCCAGCAGCACGTGGACCGGGCTGAATCCCCGTTTCCGGTACGCACTGCTGCTGGTGGGTATGGGGACGAGCAGTAGCCCAGGGGTTTCCCCGGCAGCAGCCCGAATGGCCCGGGCCAGGCCTTGCGACAGCACCTCCGCAAGCTGTCCCTGGCCGTGGCTCTTGAAGGACAGAACCGCCTGTGCCAACTCGGCCCGGTACGCCCCGGCGGCCACAACCGGAAGCAGCACGGAGCCGTCCACGTCCATCAGGGCGGGTGCCTGGGCTTCCGCCCGGAACGGACGGCGCATCAGCAGCCGGATCTGCCGTTCGCAGCCCGCGCAAAGCGCCAGATCCTCGGCGCCACAGCAGACGCAGTCCACTGGGGCGGCGAGGGCCAGCACCTCGGCCGCTGCATCCGCGGCCGCGTCGGCCAGCCGCGCCAGTGGCCTTCGGTAGCCCCCGCGGTGTCTCGCCGCTGCCATCGCCGCCGGAGCCAGGTCAGGGTCCACCGGCCGCCGGGTTCGCCGTGCCGCGCGGATGCGGGCGCGGCTGCACCCGAGCGCGCCGTTTGCTCCTGTTCCGGGGGCGGCCGCGTCCGTGCCTGCGCCGGCTGCGTCTGTGCCTGCGCCGGCTGCGTCTGTGCCTGTGCGGGCTGCGGCGGCACTGGCAAGGCGGTCGCGGTCACGGAGTTCTCTGGGGGTCCCCACAGAACCAGGTTCCGCCCGCTCGGCAGTTAACAGCAGTGCTGTGGGACGCCATGTGGAAAAGTCGCCGTCCCCGTCGGAAACCGCACTGCTCCGGCCACGGGCCAGTGCCGGCCACGGGTCAGGACCGGCCACGTCGCCAGCAGGATATTCCCCGGCCGGAGGTGTTGGATCCGCGCGCACCGGTTCCCGGGGGCCGTTGACCGCTAGCCCGGATAGGACGGATCTATCGGTCCCTTGAGCTGCGGCGACCAGCCGTTGCCAAGCCGCTGGAAGATCCCCTCCGCGGACTGGGCGTAGATCTCCTCCCCGCCGTTCCCGGCGCTGAGCGCGGTCAGTCCCGGCCAGGGCGCTAGCTGCAGCGGCTGTGACGATGCGAGGGACAGCAGTTCGGGAGTGACGGATTCGCTCGATGAACCCTTCATGACGGCGACTGTAGAGTCATCCACCCACACGCCCTGGTCCGGATTGTTCGTCGCCAGCAGCGTCATCGGAACGGTGAGGTCTTTCGGCGTGCCGTCCGCGGCACGGACAATGCCCGCGATCTGGACCTTGGTCTTGCCGTTCTGCTCCGTGAGGATGAGCGCGCGGGTGCCCTCGCGTGAGACCCGGAGCTCCTTGACGGCCCGTCCGGCGAGCCAGGCCGGGGACAGCGTCACCGCCGGGACACTTGAGCCTTCCGCCACGCCAACGGGCCGGTGCGCGATGATTTCCGTGGCACCGTTGGCCCCCGGACCCGCCGTCCAGACCCAGTCGTACCGGTCGAAGGACGGGCGGGTCAGGGTGGAGCGGGTGGTCAGCGCCCTGGCGGGCTGCCCGGGCACCACGGAGTAGAGCGTTCCGCGGCCGGTGTTGAGGAAGGCCGCGGACTGTGAAACGGGAGACTCTGCCGGGACCCGTGGCCCCAGGGCCGAGACAGGCTGGATGTCCGGAAGCGGCGAGATCCGGTTGTTCTCGAACCGGACCAGATCGTTGTCGCTGACGGCGATCTGACGGGCCGGGACGTTCTTGTCCCGGATCGGAGGGAGAACCGAACCGTTGTCCTCCACCCGCACCAGGTCCTGGTTGGCCCGGAGCTCAACGTTGATGACATCGGGCTGGCTGCGGAAGGTCAGGGCCAGCTGGGTCTGCATCCGCAGCCGGTCCTCGTTGGACGCCTCCACGAGGTCCTTCGCCGTGAGGTCCACCTGCGCGGCGCCGGAGACTACCGGGACCGACTCGCGGGCCAGCTTGATGCCGGAGGGGAAGGCGCTGACGACGGCCCCCTTGAGGTACGGGGCCGGACCGCCGAGAAGGGCGCTGGTCATGGCCTTGACCGTCTTCTTTTTAATGAACCACCGGACGTCGGGTACCGCGTAGGTGAACGTGGGGTCATAGAAATAGATCGGATAGGCGCCGTAGATGACCTTGAATGTTTCTTCCGGGATCGCCGTGCCGTCCGGGAGTTCGGCGATCCGCCATTCACCGTCCACCTGGGTCAGGGTGGCGGGGATGTTCTCTATGGTGCCCTCCGGCTGCTGGGTCGCCACCCCGTCCGCGTCGACGGAGTAGGACACATCCAGTTCGTAGTTGAAGACGTTTTCAACGCCGGTCGGCACGACGCGCGCGGCGCGGAAGACCAGCACCCGCTGATCCGGCTTCCAGGTGACCGACGACGCCTGGGTCAGGTATTGGCGTGCCACCGCGTAGTCGTCCTCGTAGCCGCTGCCGGCAAAGTAGAAGTCCTCGATCACGGCTTCCGGCCCGGCCCCCTCGCGGGGCGCGGACGGGAAGAAAACCGGGGCATTATTGGGGTTCCCGGCACTCTCGTCAGTGCTCTTTCCCACCGGGCCCGAGCGGGGAATCTGGGCGCACGACGTCAGCAGGAACAGCAGTACCGCCAGCAGCGCCGCCGCCGTGCGGGTGGCCTTCCGAGCTGAACCTTTCATGACCCGTCCTTCGTTCCGGTTTCCGCTGTTCCGGTTTCCGCTGTTCCGGGGGCCGTGGCTCCGGTACCGGCCGTGCGGGCACCGCGCGTCCCGCCGTCGGATTCGTCGGCGGCCTGGTTCCCGTTGTCGTCGCGCGGCGCCGGCGAGTGATCCAGCAGCAGCATGGTCCGTTCGCTGCCCGAACCCTGGAGTCCGACGTCGACCGGCTCCAGCTGGAGGGGGGACTTCGTGATCGTCTCGCCCTGGCGCAGCGCGAGGGTGAGGCGGAAGTTGGCGCCGCCGCCTTTCCTCCCCCAGGCCTGGAGCCAGCCGTTGTGAAGTTTCGCGTCCTCGGCCGCGATGGACAGTCCGAGGCCGCTGCCTCCCGTGGTGCGAGCCCTGGCCGGATCGGCACGCCAGAAGCGGTCGAACACGCGGGCCGCTTCCGCGGGGGTCATGCCGATGCCGTGGTCGCGGACGGCGACGGCGACGGCGTTGTTGTTGGCGGCCATGGAGATGTTCACCGGGCGGCCCTCACCGTGTTCCAGGGCATTCAGGACGAGGTTGCGCAGGATCCGGTCGATCCGGCGGTCATCCATATCCACGATGATGCTGCCAGCGGGGGCGTTGAGGGTGACCTCGGAACCGTATTCGGCGGCCACCGGGGCCACACCCTCCATCACATGCGCAACAAGCTGCACGATGTCTCCCGGTTCGGCGTCGAGCGTGGCTACACCCGCGTCGAAGCGGGAGATCTCGAGCAGGTCGGCCAGCAGGGACTGAAAGCGCTCCACCTGGTTGTAGAGCAGCTCCGCGGAGCGTTTGTTGATGGGGTCGAAGTCCTCGCGCGCGTCGTACAGCACCTCGGCGGCCATCCGCACGGTGGTGAGCGGGGTGCGCAGTTCGTGCGAGACGTCGGAGACGAACCGCTGCTGCATCTGGGACAGGGTGGCGAGCTGGGTGATCTGCTCCTGGAGGCTGGCGGCCATGTGGTTGAAGGAAGCTCCGAGCCGGGCCACCTCGTCCTCGCCCTTGACCACCATGCGTTCCTGCAGTTGTCCCGCGGCGAGCTTCTCGGAGACCAGTGCGGCGTGGCTGACCGGGCTGACGACGTTGCGGGTGACGTACCAGGCCACGGCGCCAATGAGCAGCGCCAGCACCGCGCCGCCGGCCAGGAGCACGTTCTGGATCTCGTCGAGGGTCTTTTGCGCCGTATTGAGGTCATAGATCAGGTACAGCTCGTAGACCGTGCCGTTGAAGGTGACCTTGTTGCCGACGGCGATTCCGGGGCGGTCTTCAGTGCCCACCGGGAACTCCGTGGAGGCCCAGAACTGCTCCTTGCCGGAATCCTGCACGGCCGTGCGCAGTTCGGTCGGAATGACGCTGATGGTGAGCTGGTCCGACGCCCGCGATTCGACCCAGCGGTTGCGGGGCTTGGTTTGTTCGGGCATCGCCTCAAAGACGTACCGCCGCTGGATCACGGAGCCGCGGCCCTCGACGGCGTTCAGGGTGTCATAGACGAGGGTAATGACGCTGGACTGGTCGGTGACCTGGGCGCCGTCGAACGTGTCCTGTACCTGCTTGACGTTGTAGCGCGTCTCCGACTCGGCCTGGACGAGCCGTTCCTGGAAGAGGTTGTTGGCGATCTGGTTGGACAGGTACGCGCCGACGACGGCGAAGGACGCGATCGCAAGCATGAGGGTCGTCAGGACGGTCCGGAACTGCAGCGACCGCCGCCACTTGCGGTGCAGTGAACGCAGCAGGTAACGGATGCCCGGAAGCAGACGCGAAGCGCCGATGCTCACCAGCCGCGCCACCCGCACGCCCACGATCCGGGCGCGCTTCACCCAGATCCTTGTGCGGAAGCGTATCGCGTGCCAGCCGTCGGCAAGTCCGGCGGGGTGCCGGACATCCGGCTCCGCTGCGGGTGCGGCGGTGCCGGGTTCGATTTCGGCCGGCCCGGCCGAGCCGGCCGACGTCTCGGCCGGGCCTGCCGCGGGCGGATCGGCTTCCTGGCCGCCGGAAGCGGGCACCGTCAGGCCTGGTTCGTGGAGGTCAACTGAGGAGCGGGCGACGTTCTCCGGAGCGTCCCGTTCCCGCGGGGCGCTCACCGGACCGGCTCCGGGGCGGCCGTCCGACGGTTCAGGAACCTGCTTTGTAGCCGACACCACGGACCGTCAATACAACTTCGGGGGCTTCCGGATCGCGTTCGATCTTGGACCTCAGCCGCTGGACGTGGACATTGACCAGCCGCGTGTCGGCGGCGTGCCGGTAGCCCCAGACCTGTTCCAGGAGGAGTTCGCGGGTGAAGACCTGCCAGGGCTTGCGTGCCAGCGCGACCAGCAGGTCGAATTCCAGGGGCGTCAGCGAAATGCGCTCGGTGCCGCGGCTGACGAGATGTCCCGCCACGTCGATCGTGACATCGGCGATGCGCAGCGTCTCGGGCGCCTTCTGGTCGCCGGGCCGGAGCCGGGCCCGGACGCGGGCGACGAGTTCGGCCGGCTTGAAGGGCTTCGGAACGTAGTCGTCGGCCCCGGACTCCAGTCCGCGGACCACGTCCGAGGTGTCCGCCTTGGCGGTGAGCATCACGATCGGCACGTCGGACTCGGCCCGGATCTGGCGGCAGACTTCAATGCCGTCAATGCCCGGAAGCATCAGGTCCAGCAGCACGAGGTCCGGCTTGGCGGAGCGGAAAACCTCCAGTGCCTGCCCGCCGTCAGCGCAGAAGACGGGCTCGAACCCGTCATTGCGCAGCACAATACCGATCATCTCGGCCAGCGCCTCGTCATCGTCCACTACCAGAATGCGTGCCTTCATATGTACATATTCCCCTATTGAAATGGCTTTGTCGTATTCGGCGGCGCCCCGGCATGGCGCCGCGGCCACGCGGGCCGCACATCCACGCCGCAGCCGGGCGGCCGACGGCGGCAGGTCGACTGTGACAAACCCCGGTCCGTCCCGCATGCTGTGGACAGGAACACATCAACCGGCCAGGAACCCCAGGAGGATTCTGTGAGCACACCGATCTACCGGCTCGCCCTCGGCACCGACTTTGCCCGGCTGCAGCCGGAGCTGCAGGAGTACTTCTCACTCACCCCCGGCTCCGGCCACTACGGCGTCGGCGAAGGCGTGTTTGAGGTGGTCGGCTGCCGGCAGAAGTGGCTGCGCCCCATGCTGCGCCTCGCCAGCGGAGAGGAATCGTTTTTCCCGGAATACGGGGAGGGCATCCGGTTCCGGATCGAGAACCACGCCCACCTGGACCCGTTCGGCCGTTCCAGCCTCACCGCCCGGCGCGAGATCTTTTTCCCCGGCACCACCCGCGTGTTCCACGACACCACAAGCTTCGATGATTCCGGCAGCCGGCACGGGCTGGTGGATTACGTCGGGCGGTACCGGCGGCTCGTCACGGACCTCAACCTCAGCGTCACCGCCGGGGGCCGGCTGCGCGGGGTTTCGGAGGCATCACGGCTGTTCCTCGGACCGCTGCGGATTCCCCTCCCCGCTGCCCTCGATGCCAAGGCCTACGCCCAACAGTGGTGGGCACCGGATGAGGGTCCGGCCGGGAAGCACCGGATCCAGGTGAAGGTGATCCAGCCGCAGCTCGGGCTGGTCCTGGTCTACGCCGGACATTTCGACTATCGGCTGGAACCGTACCCCGGCGGCGTGGCGGCCCCGGGCTACCTTCCGGACCATGCCAGGCCGGACCGCTGGGAGGGCCGCAGCTGACGGTGCGTCCCGGCGCTAGCCGAGCGCGAGCTGGTTGAGGCCGTCGGCGACTTGGGTCAGCCGCTTCAACACGCCCGTCGCGGACGACGGCGAATGCCCGGCCAGGCCCTCCGAAGGCGTGACCCGAATGGCGCCGAGGGTCGAGGCGGGGAGGCCCAGCTGGCGCCACGGCCGCCAGACGGTTTCGACGACGTCGGCGACGCGGGGCAGCGCTGCGGCGGGGTTGGAGACGTCAAGGGCGCCGGCCCACAGCCGTCTGCCCGCCTCCACGGCGCCGGCCAGCTGTTCCCATTGGCGGGACGTCAGGGCCCGCAGCGGCACGGCAATCCCGTCGGCCCCGGCGGCCAGGATCCGGTCGAAAGGCGCCTCGACTTCCGGGACGCAGACCACAACCTCGACGGCGCCGGCCGCCCGCAGGGCATCGATAAGCAGCTGCCAGGCGTCGGTGGCTTCCCGGCCCGGCACGGAGCGCAGCGTCCGGTAGCCGCTGGAGGTGGGAATGGTTCCGGCCAGCACCGAGGCGATCTCCGGTTCGTCGATCTGGACCACGATCCGCGCCCCCGGGGCCGCCGCAGCCACCCGGCTGAGGTAGCTGCCGGCACCGGCCGCCAGTGAGGCCGAGAGGTCCCGCCGGGCGCCGTGGTCAATGAGTGCACGTTCCCCGTTATGCAGGTGCAGGCCAGCGGCGAGGCTGAGCGGGCCGCGGAGCTGGACCTTGATGTCCTGCGCCGGGGTGTCCTCGGCGCCGATCACGTCGGCGAGGATGTTGATGTCGGTGGACAGGGCGGACCGCGCCCGCTTGAAGTCCTTGCCGGGCCGGTCCACGATCCGCCAGCCGTAGGGCTGGACGTCCACGGAAAGGTCCACCAGCATCGAGGCTGTCCGGCCGAGCGCATCGGAGCCGACGCCCCGATCGGGAAGCTCGGCCAGGAAAGGAAGGTGCGGGCTGCCGAGCTCGCCGCGGATAATCCGCGCGGCCTCGACCGGGTCCTCGCCGGGCCAGGTGCCCAGGGCGGTGGCGGTGACCTGTTCCGGCTCTGCAGCCAGTGGTGCGGCCACGGCTAAGCGGTGGCGGAGACGGCCGGGCCGGCGGCGCCGGGGAGGTGGCCGGCGGACCGGGAGCGCGCGGAATCCGCGGCCCGGTTAACGGCCGCCAGCGAGGCCTCGTGGTCTTCGGCAATGGCTTCGTGGTGCCGGATGACCTCGCCGATGATGAAGTTGAGGAACTTCTCGGCGAACGCCGGATCCAGGTGGGCCTCCGCAGCGAGCCGCCGCAGCCGCGCGATCTGCGCCGTCTCCCGGCCGGGGTCTCCGGCGGGAAGCTTATGGGTTGCCTTCAGGAATCCGACCTTTTGCGTGGCCTTAAAACGCTCGGCGAGAAGGTAGACGAGGGTGGCATCGATGTTGTCGATGCTGGAGCGGATCGACAACAGCTCCGCCATCACTGCAGGATCCACCTGACCGGCCAGCGAGCTGGCCCCGGGGTCATAGGAATCGGCGTCGGGATGAGTCTGGTTCTGCTCGGTCATTGACCCAGTCTATGGGCACCGGCGCTAATCACTTCTGCTGTTAAGCGCCGGTGGCACGGCCTGCTCCCCGGGCCTCCTGTGCGCCGTCGAAGGCATCTCCCGCGGGTGCACGAAGGGACATGCCCACCGTTCGCTGCGAACGGTGGGCATGTCCCCGGGTGCTGCTGCCGGTGCGGCTCAGCCCTGAAGCACCGCGCGGAATTCCTCCCGGCGCCGGGCCTGCTCATCCGGATCCGGGACCGGCAGGGAGGCAATCAGCTTCTTCGTGTAAGCGTGCTGCGGATTGCCCATGACCTGGTTCCCGAGCCCCTGCTCCACCATCTTGCCCTTGTAGAGCACACCCACCCAATGGGACAGGATGTCCACCACGGCGAGGTCGTGGCTGATGAACAGGGCGGCAAAGCCGAATTCTGCCTGGATGTCCTTGAACAGTTCCAGCACCACGGCCTGCACCGACACGTCCAGGGCCGACGTCGGCTCGTCGGCGATGAGCAGCTTCGGGTTCAGGATCAGGGCCCGCGCCAGCGAGGCACGCTGCCGCTGGCCGCCGGAGAGCTCATGCGGGAACCGGTCGGCATAGGCGGCCGGCAGCTGCACGGCTTCCAGCAGCTCCCGGGTCCGTTGCCTGGCCTGGGCCGGGGTCGGTTTGGTGTGGATGATCAGGGGTTCGGCGATGCAGTCCCCGATGGTCAGCTGCGGATTGAAGGACGCGGCGGGGTCCTGGAACACGAACCCGATCTCCTTGCGCAACGGCTTGAAGGTGCGCTCCTTCAGGTTGAGCATTTCGTAGCCCAGCACCTTCAGGCTGCCGCCGGTGGTGCGGTTCAGGCCCGCGATGGCCCGCCCGATCGTCGTTTTGCCGGACCCGGACTCCCCCACGAGGCCGAAGACTTCGCCCTCGGACAGGGTGAAGTTGACCCCGTCCACCGCTTTGAAGGCGGGGCTTCCCAGCCGGCCGGGGTACTCGATCGTCAGGTCCCTGGCCTCGACGAGCACCTTGCCGCCCTGGTGCGCCCGCTGCGTCATGCCTTCGGAGGCGGAGTTCCTGCCCAGGTGCGGGACCGCGGCGAGGAGCTTCTTGGTGAAGTCCTGCTTCGGCTCGGCAAAGAGCACCCGCGCGGGCGCCTCCTCGACGACGTCGCCCTGGTACATCACAACGACGCGGTCGGCGAGGTCGGCCACCACCCCCATGTTGTGGGTGATGAGCACAATCGAGGTGCCGTACTGGTCCCGGAGGTCCCGCAGGAGCTCGAGGATTTCCGCCTGCACTGTGACGTCCAGCGCGGTGGTGGGCTCGTCGGCGACGATGAGCCCCGGGTTCAGGGCCAGCGCGGCGGCGATGACCACGCGCTGTTTCTGTCCGCCGGAGAACTGGTGCGGGTAGTAGTTGACCCGTGTTTCCGGGTCCGGGATGCCCACCTTGCGGAGCGCCTCAATGGCGCGGGTTTTGGCTTCCTTGGCGCTGACCCGTCCGCCTCCCCCGTGGCCGGCATGGGAGCGGATGCCTTCGGCAATCTGCCAGCCGACCGTAAAGACCGGGTTAAGGGCGGTGGACGGTTCCTGGAAGACCATGGCCACGTCGCGGCCGCGGATCTCCCGCAGCTTCGCCGGGCTGACGCTGATGACGTTGTTGCCGTTGATCAGCACCGCCCCGGAGCTGATGGCGGTCTCCGGCAGCAGGCCAAGGATGGTCTTCGCGGTGACGGTCTTGCCGGAGCCCGATTCGCCCACGATCGCCACGACCTCGCCGGGGTTGACCTGGAGGCTGACGTCCTTGACGGCGTACACGTCGCCGGCGTCGGTGGCGAAGGTGACCTTGAGGTGGTCGATGTCGAGGACCGGGCCGGCGACCATGTCGTGCTTGTCGATGTTGATGGTCATGAACTTCTCACTTCTGCTTCGGGTGCAGCCTGGCCGCCGGTGGTGGAATCCGGGCCGCCCTTGCCGGAGGCCGCCTTTTTGCGGCCCCGCAGACGGGGGTCGTTGAGGTCGTTGATGCTCTCGCCGACCAGCGTCAGGCCCAGGACGGTGAGCACGATCGCGAGGCCCGGGTACACGCCCGTCCACCAGATACCGGAGGTGGTGTCCGCCAGGGCCTTGTTGAGGTCGAAGCCCCACTCGGCGGCGGACGTCGGCTCAATGCCGAAGCCCAGGAAGCCCAGGCCCGCGAGGGTCAGGATGGCCTCGGAGGCGTTGAGGGTGAAGATCAGGGGCAGCGTGCGGGTGGCGTTCTTGAAAACGTGCAGGCGCATGATCCGGATGTTGGAGGCGCCCACCACCTTTGCGGACTCCACGAACGGTTCCGCCTTGAGCCGGATGGTCTCGGCCCGGATGACGCGGAAGTACTGCGGGATGAAGACGACGGTAATGGAAATCGCCGCCGCGAGGATGCCGCCCCAGAGGCTGGACCTGCCGCCGCTGATGGCGATCGCCATGACGATGGCCACGAGCAGCGGCGGGAAGGCGTAGATGGCGTCGGCAATCACGACGAGGGTCCGGTCCAGCCAGCCGCCGATATAACCGCTGACCAGGCCCAGGATCACGCCGATGAAGATCGACATGATCACGGCAACAATGATCACCAGGACGGCGGTCTGCGCTCCCCAGACGACGCGGGAGAAAACGTCGTAGCCGCCGACGGTGGTTCCCATCAGGTGCTTTCCGCCGGGCGCCTGCTGCGCCGGGAATCCGCCGTCGGCGTCGGAAATCTGGGAGAAGCCGAAGGGCGCGATCAGGGGCGCGAAAATCGCGGTCAGCAGGAAGGCTGCGGTGAGGACGAGCCCCGCCACGAGCATGCCGCGCTGCAGGCCGACGCTCTTGTTGAAGTGCGATATGACCGGCAGGCGCCGGAACCACGGTCCACGCGGGTCTTTGATGGGTTCAATAGCGGCAGTGGTGCTCATATCAGTACCTCACGCGGGGGTCGATCAGCGCGGCGATAATGTCCACGAAGAAGTTGGTCACGGCCACGATCACTGCGAGGAGGACCACGATGCCCTGGACAGCCACGAAGTCGCGGGCTGTCAGGTAGGTGGCGAGCTGGAAGCCAAGGCCCTTCCACTCGAAGGTCGTTTCGGTCAGGACCGCGCCGCCCAGCAGCACGGCGATCTGGAGGCCCATCACCGTGATGATGGGGATGAGGGCCGGCTTGTAGGCGTGCTTGGTGACGAGGCGGTATTCGCTGACACCGCGTGAGCGGCCGGCCTCGACGTAGTCCTTGCCGAGTGTGCCGATCACGTTGGTCCGGACCAGGCGCAGGAAGATGCCGGCGGTCAGCAGGCCAAGGGCCAGGGCGGGCAGGACGGCGTGTGCCATCACGTCAGCCAGGGCGGCCATATTGCCGCTGCGGATGGCGTCGAGCCAATAAATGCCTGTCGGCGCCTCGAGCGCGGTCAGTGCAAGCTCGTTGGCGGGCGTCGCCCGTCCTGCGACCGGGAGCCAGCCGAGCCAGACGGAGAAGGTCAGCTTGAAGAGCAGCCCGGAGAAGAAGACCGGCGTGGCATAGCAGAGGATCGCGAAGACGCGCAGCCCGGCGTCCGGGCCCTTGTCGCGCCGGTGGGCGGCGATCATTCCCAGCGGAATGCCCACGACCAGGGCGACCAACAGGGCGTTGATGGTCAGCTCCAGGGTGGCTGCGCCGTAGGTGGCGAGCATCTCCGCGACCGGGCGGTTGTCGGACAGGGTGGTGCCGAAGTTGCCCGTGATGAGCTGGGCCAGGTACTCGAAGTACTGCACAAAGATGGGCCGGTCGTAGCCGGCGGCGGTGATCCGCTCCTGGAGCTGTTCCGGCGGAAGCCGGCCTCCCAGGGCGGCCGTGATGGGATCGCCTGTGGTCCGCATCAGGAAAAACACCATGGTGACCAGGATGAGGATCGTCGGGAAGATCAGGAAGAACCTGATCAGGATGTATCGGCCCAGTCCCCCACCGGACGTTTTTTTCTTTATCGGCAGAAGGCCTTCGCCGTCGGTCGGCGGCGCCTCGATAAGTGTTGTCATTGGTACCTAAAATGTGAGTTCCGGGAGCCTCGTGAGCTGCGGAATCGGTTGTCCTGTATCAGCACCAGAGGCGGGACGCCGTGTGGGCGCCCCGCCTCGTTGGCTGGTCAGAACCGGATGGGGAAAGTGACCTACTTGGAGATAACACCAAGGCGGGTCTTGAAGGAAGCGTCCAGGGTCTGGTCAACACCCTTGACGTCCTTGCCGGCGACCATCAGCTGGGCGCCCTGCAGCAGCGGCAGCGTGGACAGGTCCTTGGCGACGGCGGTCTGGGCCTCACCGATGACCTTTTCGCGCTCCGCCTTGTCAACGGTGGTCAGCTGCTTGCTGATCAGCTCCGTGACGGCGGGGTTCTCGTAGTGGTTCTTCAGGAAGTTGCCGGGGACGAAGAACGGCGTGAGGTAGTTGTCGGCGTCGGAGTAGTCCGGGAACCAGCCGAGCTGGTAGACCGGGTAGGCATCTGCCGTGCGGTCCTTGGAGTAGGTGACCCACTCGGTGGACTGCAGCTCAACCGTGAACAGGCCGGATTTCTCGAGCTGTTCCTTGATCATGGCGTATTCGTCGCCTGAGGACTTGCCGTAGTGGTCCGGGTTGTACTGGAGCTTGATGGTGACCGGTGCGGTGACGCCGGCGTCCTCGAAGGCCTTCTTGGCCTTGTCGAGGCTCGGCTTGCCGCTGCCGTCGCCGTACATTTCCTTCAGCGGCTGGATGGCGCCGACGAAGCCGTCGGGAACGACGGAGTAGGCCGGCAGGTAGGTGTCCTTGTAGACCTGGCTGGCGATCGCGTCGCGGTCGACGACGTGGGCCATGGCCTGGCGGACGGCAAGGGCCTTCGCCGGATCGGCGTCGGCGGCCTTGGCCCCGAAAGGCATGGTGTCGAAGTTGAAGACGATGTAGCGCAGCTCGCCACCCGGGCCCTTGTGGACCTTGACCTTGGAATCCTTTTCCAGGTCAGCGGCGTCGGTCGCAGTCAGGCTGCGGCCGGCGACGTCGATGTTGCCCTGCTGGACATCCAGCTTGAGGTTGTTTGAATCGGCGTAGTACTTGATCGTGGCGCCGCCGTTGGCCGGCTTGCCCAGCAGGCCCTGGTAATCCGGGTTGGCCTTGAGGCTGACGAGTTCGTTCTTCTTGTAGCTCTCGATCGTGTAGGGACCGGCGAACGGCTTGCCCTTGACGATTTCGTCGTCGGTCATCAGCTTGTCCGCCGGGAAGACCTCTTCGTCGATGATCGGGCCCGCGTTGGCGGCGAGGACGCCCGGGAAGACCTGGTCGTTGCCGGCCTTCAGCGTGAAGACCACGGTGGTGTCGTCCTGGACGGTGACCGAATCGAGGTTGCCGAGGAGGGACGCCGGGCCGTTGTCGTCGGCGATGCTGACGACGCGGTCGATCGAGAACTTCACGTCGGAGGACGTCAGCGCGTGGCCGTTGGCGAACTTCAGGCCGGGCTTGAGCTTGACGGTGTACTCGGTGGGGCTGGTGAAGGAGGCAGACTCGGCAATGTCGGGGGTGGAGTCAGCGGTTCCCGGCTTCGAGTTGAGCAGGAACGGGTAAATCTGGTTCATCACCATGAAGGAGCCGGCGTCGTAGGAGCCGGCCGGGTCGAGGGTGACGACCTTGTCGGTCGTGCCGTACGTAATGGTGCCTCCGCCGGCCGCGCTGCCGGTCGCCGTTCCGCCGCCGGAGGGGCCGGTGCAGGCGGTCAGTGCGAAGGCGGATACCCCGGCGAGCGCGATGGCGCTCTGCAGGGCCTTTTTGTTCATTGCCATCTGTGAACTTTCTGTTCGATGAGTACTAGCGCGCTGCCCGGAATGGACGTTGGTCACAACCCGGGGCAGCACACTGTCCTGATGCTCTGATTCAATCAGACGACCAACAGGTGAATCGTTACATCATGTGAGTTGAGACACAAAATTTACACGAACGGGCAGAACTCGTCATTATCTTCAGGAATCCCGGCTGAATTTCGGCAGGACGCGGGCGGCCGGAGGGCGTCCGGAGCGGGGGCCCGGAGTGGCGGACCCCGTGCAATGAACACAAAAAAGCCGCACACCAGCGGTGTGCTGCTTTCCGGTGGCTGGAACGGCCGCCCGGGTTGTCCCGGTCCCGGCGGCCTTCCCTGAGACCGGGTGGCCTAGAGTGCGGCCCGCTGCAGCGATCGTGCGGCGTCGATGGTGGCCTGGCCCAGCACACGGCTGCCCTGGTACAGCACCACGGTCTGGCCGGGGGCCACACCGCGCAGCGGCTCCCTCAGCGTGACCACGAGGCTGCCGTGCCCGCCGGAGCCGGCACCGGCGTCGGCCGGACCGCCGTCCTGACCTTCGGCCGGAACCCCGACGTCCGCAGGCAGGCGTCCCATCCGGGCGGTGGCCGGCACGGGGTCGCCGTGGGCGCGAACCTGGGCATAGCAGTCGAATTCTTCGCCCGTGGCCACTTCGGCGATGGGCAGCCCGGCCCAGGAGACCTTGATGCCGCGGATCTCGTCGATGGCCAGGAGTGCCTCCGGGCCCACCACAACCTTGTTCTCCTTCGGCCGGATTTCCAGGACGAAGCGGGGCTTGCCGTCGGCTGCCGGGGTGCCGAGCTTCAGCCCGCGGCGCTGGCCGACCGTGAACGCGTTGGCGCCGGGGTGCTCGCCGACCTTCGCACCGGACTCGTCCACGATGTCGCCGGTGGTCATCTCGATCTTCTCGGCCAGCCAGCCGGCGGTGTCGCCGTCCGGTATGAAGCAGATGTCATGGCTGTCCGGCTTGTTGGCCACCGACAGCCCGCGGCGTTCCGCTTCGGCACGGACCTCGGCCTTGGACGGCGTGTCCGCAAGCGGGAACATGGAGCGCTTGAGCTGTTCGTGCGTGAGCACGCCGAGCACGTAACTCTGGTCCTTGGCCCAGTCCGCGGCACGGTGCAGTTCGGGATTGCCCTCGGCGTCGTTGATCACCTTGGCGTAGTGGCCGGTGCAGACGGCGTCGAACCCCAGGGCGATCGCCTTCTCCAGCAGCGCGGCGAACTTGATCCGCTCATTGCAGCGCATGCAGGGGTTGGGGGTGCGTCCCGCGGCGTATTCGTCGATGAAGTCCTGGACCACATCCTCCTTGAAGCGCTCCGAGAAGTCCCAGACGTAGTAGGGAATTCCGAGCACGTCGCAGGCCCGCCATGCGTCGCGGGAGTCCTCGATGGTGCAGCAACCGCGGCTGCCGGTACGCAGGGTCCCCGGCATCCGGGACAGCGCGAGGTGGACGCCGACGACGTCGTGTCCCGCCTCAACGGCGCGGGCTGCGGCGACGGCGGAATCGACGCCGCCGCTCATGGCTGCAAGAACTCGCATACTGACTTTCTTTGGGGTTCAGGGGTAGGTGCCGGGCACCGGCTGCTGCTGGAGGCAGAAATAACACAGTGCCTGCCACACCAGTCTATCGCCACGCCGAATTCTCACCCAAAAGACCTTGACGGCCCGGCCCGCCGCTTCTAAAGTCAAAAATAGTGGTTTTAGATTCAGAACGAGGACCACGGCGCCCCGGCTGTGCCGGCGGCTCCAGGAAACAGGCGCATCATGTCCACCGGGAACATCGTGATCGTGGGCGGAGGGCTGGCCGGCGCCACCGCCGCCAGGACCCTCCGCGCCGAAGGGCATGGCGGGCCCGTGATCCTGCTGGCAGAGGAGCGGCACCGGCCGTACCTGCGCCCGCCGTTGTCCAAGGAATACCTGCTGGGCAAGGCCGACGACGACGCCCTGCCCGTGGTTCCGGCCGGATGGTACGCGGAGAACGGGGTCGAACTGCGGCTGGGCGCCCCCGCCACGGGAATCAATCCGGCCGCCCGCACCGTGACAGTCGGGGACGGTCAGACGCTGGACTACGGCTCGTTGCTGCTGGCCACCGGGGCACGTCCCCGGCACCTTCCGCTGCCCGGGAGCGACCTGGCGGGAGTCGGGACGTTCCGGACAATCGATGACAGCCATCACCTGCGCGCCGGCCTGGCTGGCGGCGGCCGGAACGTGGTGATGATCGGCTCGGGCTGGATCGGCATGGAACTGGCCGCGGCGGCGAGCACCTACGGAAACACCGTTACCCTCCTGGGGCTGGAGGACGTGCCGCTGGGCGCGGCGATCGGGCCCGAACTGGGCGGCTTCTTCCGATCGCTGCACGAGGCGAACGGCGTCCGGTTCCGGCTCCCCGCCTCGGCCGCCGGAATCACGGGAGAGTCCGGGCGGGTCACCGGAGTCGTCACGGATGCCGGGGAGGTCCTGCCCGCGGACCTGGTGGTCATCGCCGTGGGCGTGGTCCCCGAGGCATCGCTGGCCGAAGCGGCGGGCATCGCGGTGCATAACGGCATCCTCACGGACCCCTCGCTGCGGACCTCCGCGCCCGGAGTCTTTGCGGCCGGTGACGTCGCCAACGCCCGGCACCCCTTCACCGGCGAGCACCACCGCAGCGAGCACTGGTCCAATGCCCTCAACGGCGGCAAGGTCGCGGCCAGGGCAATGCTCGGCCTGGACGCCGCGCTGGACACGGTCCCCTACTTCTACACCGACCAGTTCGACGTCAGCATGGAGTACTCCGGCTTCCCGACACTCCTCGCGGGCCCGCCCACGATCCGCGGTTCGCTCGAGGACAAGGAGTTCCTCGCCTTCTGGCAGCGCGAGGGCCGGGTCGTTGCGGGGATGAGCGTGAACTGGCCCCGGTCCGCCAAGCCCCAAAAAATCATCAAGCAACTCATTTCAGCGAAAACCGCCGTCAGCCCTGCTGTCCTCGCTGACCCCGGCGTCCCGCTGGACCAGCTCCTGCCCGACGCGTAGACGGTGCCTAGCTCGATTCCGCGCTTTGGCGGGCGGATTGCCGGGAGACGGTTCCTGCGGTCTGGATGCTGGACTCGTGTCCCGCCATGCCGGCCTGGCGCGCGCGGGCGAAGGCACCGGGCAGGGCAGCCAGCAGCGCATCGACGTCGGCCTCGGTGGAGGAATGCCCCAGACTGAAGCGCTGGGCCCCCCGGGCGGTGTCCTCGTCCAGTCCCATCGCCAGCAGCACATGGGACGGCCGGGGAACCCCCGCGGTGCAGGCCGAACCCGTGGAGGATTCCACCCCGGCCAGATCCAGCAGGAAAAGCAGCGAATCGCCTTCGCAGCCGGGGAAGGTGAAGTGGGCATTGCCCGGCAGCCGTCCCGCGCCGGGAGCCCCGCGCAGCACGGCGTCGGGCACCGCGGCCCGGACGCCGTCGACCAGCCGGTCCCGGAGCGCGGAAATGCGCGCCGCTTCCTCCGGAAGTTGGGCCGTGACGGCTTCGGCCGCCGCGGCGAACGCGGCAATGGAGGCGGTGTCGAGGGTTCCGGAGCGGACGTCCCGTTCCTGTCCCCCGCCGTGCTGGACCGGCGTCAGTTTCACGGCGCGGCCCAGCATCAGCGCCCCGACGCCGACCGGGCCGCCGATCTTGTGCCCGGAGATGGACATGGCGTCGAGTCCGCTGGCACGGAAATCCACCGGCACCGAACCGAACGCCTGCACCGCATCGGAGTGGACGGGGACGCCGGCGGTGTGCGCCAGTTCGACGAGCTCCGCCACAGGCTGGATGGTGCCGACTTCGTTGTTGGCCCACATCACCGTGACCAGGGCAATCGACGCCGGGTCCCGGGAGAGCTCTGCCTCCAGCACGGCCAGGTCCACGACGCCGTCTGCATCCACCGGCAGCCAGCAGACCTCGGCACCCTCGTGCCGCTCAAGCCATTCGACCGTGTCCAGCACGGCGTGGTGCTCGATAGCGGAGCACAGGATCCGGGTGCGGGCCGGGTCCTGGGCCTGCCGGGCCCAGTACAGTCCCTTGACGGCAAGGTTGTCGGCTTCGGTCCCGCCCGAGGTGAAGATGACTTCGGAGGGATGCGCCCCGGCCGCGGCCGCCAGCACCTCGCGGGCGTCCTCGACGGCACGCCGGGCGCGGCGGCCCGATCCGTGCAGCGAGGACGGGTTGCCGGTCCGGGCCAGTTCGCGGGTCAGCGCAGCCAGGGCCTCCGGAGCGAGGGTGGTGGTGGCAGCATGATCAAGGTAGACGGGCACAGGGCAATTCTACCTGCGGGCCCGGCACGGCACTGGTGTAGATTCGTGCGGTGAAAGCGTCCCTCTACCTGGTCCTGGCCACCCTGTTCTGGTCCGGGAATTTTATCGTCGGCCAGGCCGCTGTCGCCTCGATGACCGCCCTGGACCTGACGTTCTGGCGCTGGACACTGGCCGCCGTGCCGCTGCTGCTCCTGGCCCACTTCGTGGAGAAACCAGACTGGCGCGTGGTACTGCGCCGCTGGCCGGTGCTCCTGCTCCTGAGCGTGCTCGGCATGAGCGGTTACACCCTCCTGCTGTACGGGGCGCTCGGCCACACGTCCGCCGTGAACGCCGCACTGATCACGGCGGCCAACCCGGCCCTGATCGTTGTGATGGCAATCGTCCTGCTCGGCGAGCGGACCACACGCCTGGGCTGTCTCGGCATCTGCCTCGGCCTGCTAGGCGTGCTGCTGGTGCTGACCCGGGGCGAGCTGCAGCGCGCGTTGAGTTTTGCCCTCAACCTCGGTGAAGTCATGATGATCGGCGCGATCATTGTCTGGGGGCTCTACACGATCATCGCCCGCAGGCTGGGTGTCCCGGCCATCACGGCCACCGCCGTGCAGGTGGCGATGGCGACCGTCACCTTGGCGCCCTTCGCCCTTGCCCTCGATGTGCGGCTTCCGGAGACGCCGTCCGAGGCCTGGTCGCTGGCGTACATCGTCGTTTTCCCGTCCCTGGGCGCCTACCTGTTCTGGAACATCGCCCTGAAGACCACCCCGCCGGGGACGGCGGGGAACTACCTCAACCTGATCGTCGTGTTCACGGCGGTGGTCACCCTGGCCCTGGGGACGCCGCTCACCCTCGTCCAGATCGTGGGCGGCCTCCTGGTGATCGCTGGCGTGCTGCTGACCGGGCGGAACGGTCAGCCAAAGCCCGCGGCGGCCGCCACTTCGAGCCGTGCCGCCTAGGCTCCGGGCTCCTGCGGCCTGATCCGGGCGCAGCACTGCGCCGGCTGCGCGGTCCCCTGGGCGCGGAGGTCCTTGCGGGCAAGAGCCTGGACCCGGTCCGGGTCGAGGCCGCAGCCAGCCGCGGCCCCGGCCAGGAAAGCGCCGTTCATGGCGCAGACTACGTCGGTGTGGCCCTCGGCGATCCGGTGGAAGGGACAGTTGAGCAGCACCAGGCCACCCGCGCCGTCGTCCTCGGGACGGTAGCCCTCAGCGGCCAGGAACCCGGCGAACGCGGCTCCCCCGGCTGGCGCCCCGGGACCCGCGGGCTCCGCCGCCCCGCCCGCGGCCCGGCCGGCGGCCT